>NZ_CP061080.1:2293000-2999000 GCF_014495845.1 Aquibium microcysteis | reverse complement strand
AACCATTATCCGGCCATCGACGTGCTCGCCTCCAAGAGCCGCGTCATGACCAAGGTCACCTCGCCCGAACACCTGCAGGCGGCCGGCGCGATCAACGAGCTGATGGCCACCTACAACGAGGTGGAGCTTCTGGTGAAGATCGGCGAGTACAAGCCCGGCTCCGACCCGCGCGCCGACCGCGCCATCGCCAAGGTCGAGGAGATCCGGCAGTTCCTGCGCCAGCGCACGACGGAGCGCACGCCCTTCGCCGAGACCGTTGCGCGGCTGCGCAAGGTGGCCTCATGAGCGCGCTGCGGCAATACAGGACGCTGGCGAAGGTCAAGTCGCTGCGGGAGCAGAAGGCGCTCGAAGACCTGCAGAAGGCGCGCCGCGCCGAACTGGAGGGCGAGCAGAAGGTGGAGCGGCTGACGCGGGAGCTGGCCGAAAGTGCCGCGACCCTGCCGGACCGCATCGACGCGCTCTATCGCGCGGTGATCGGCAAGACCATCGATCTCGTCGAGATCGATCTGGTCAAGCACCGGGCCAAGCTGCTGGAGGCCGACCACCAGAAGATCGCCGACCGCAAGGCCCGTGCGGAGCACGCGCTGGTCGCGCTGCGCAAGCAGACGCGCGAGGCCGCCGAGGCCTATCGCGCGGCGCAGATGGACCGCGAGAAGTATGACGGCCTGCTCGCCGACCTGTCGCGCGAGATCCTGCTCGCGGCGACCACGAAGGAGGAAGCCGAAGTCGAGGATCTGTTCGCCCGTCCCCGCAGCCGCATCGTCGCAGAGGAGAAACGCGATGGCAGGCATTGAACGCACCGACCCGATGCCGCCGAACCGGCAGGGCCGGCCTTCGGACCACGAGCCTGCACGGGAGGACAACCGCAAGGGACGCGATCTGTCGGGCCGATTCGGCACGGGCGGAACGCCCTTCCGCGAGGGATCGGCGAAGGGGCGGGACCATCTGCAGAGCCGCGAGAAGGCCTTTGCGCAGGCACTGCGGGCGAACGAGGCACGCAGCGCGCCTGACGCCCGGCCGGGAGCGGGAGAGGCCCCTTCCGAGGGACGCGCCGCGATCACCGACGCGGGCCGGCGGAACGGACGATCCGACCGCGGCAATGCCGAGGAAGAGGCCGGCCTGCCGGTGCTGCTCGCGCGCGCCGGTCCCGAGAGTGCCGCGTCCGGCGGCCGCAGCGCCGATCTGGCACAGTCGCCGTCCGCGGATCTCGCCCAGCGCATCGAGAGCCTGGCGCGCAGGATCGGCGACCAGATCGACGCGCAGCTGCGGGTGAACCTGATCGGCTCGGGCGACGGCGGCTTCCGCCTGTCGGTGACGCTCGACGATCCCGCGCTCGCGCTGAAATCGATCGTCGTGCAGGGCGACGGCGACGTGCTGTCCGTCAATCTCCGTTTCGCCGAGGACATGCTGGATCGCGAGACGCTCGCGACGCTCGCCGGGCAGCTCGCGACGACGCTCGCGACGCGCTTTCCGCGCCGGACGATCGAAGTGTCGGGGCTTCCCGTCGGCTCGGGCGGGGAAGACGAGTCCGAAACGATGGCCGATGCCGCCGCGCCGACCGGCCTCAGCGCGCTGTTTTCAAGACGATGAACGACCTCGCCACCATCGCCGGAAGTGCCCAGAGGACCGGCATCGGCGCCGGCCAGGCGCCGGCCGCACCGGCGGCGGCGGCCCTGCCGCGCCTGGCGTTGCGTGCAAGCCAGATCGAGACGTGGAACGCGCTCGTTTCTGCCGAGGGGACCGAGCTGAGGGTCGCCGGGCTGACGGTGGCGTTCCGCCGCCAGCCTGCGTCGTCGGGCCGCCGCTTCCGCCACGCGCTGAAATGGCTCGACGCGACCAGTGGACGCACGGTCCTCGTATCGCTGCAGACGTTCCCGTTCCTCGAAAGTCACGGGGCCGACCTGCGGGCCGAAAACCTCGACGACCTGCCCGCCCATCTCGGCACGGCGCTCGAGGCAAGCGCGCTGGCGATTGTGGCCGACAGGCTGGCGAAGACCGGAATGAAGCCACCCGCGATCGAAGCCGCAACGGACGTCCCGCCGGCCGGTGCGATCGACGTCGTGGTCCGGATCGGCGGCTTGTTCGCGGGGGAGGTGGCGCTGCGGCTCTGCGGTGCGCCCGGCGCACTGGCGAGCCTGGGCGGGATCGATGGCATCCTGGCGCTGGCGCGGGTCTCGCCGCTGGCGGAAGCGGTGCGGGTGCCGTTCTCCGTGCGGCTCGCCGAGGCGGTGCTGTCGGCCGGCGAGGTCGCGAGCCTGGAGATAGGCGACGCGATCCTGCTCGACGGATCGCCTCGGCGGAGCCTCATGCTCTGCGCCATGCGCCGCCGCTTCCACATCGAACGCATGCAGGACGGCTGGATGATCACGGAGATCGGGATGGACGGCGACCAGAACCCTTCGGGTGCAAGGGACGGAATGAGCGGCGCGGGCGGCCGGGCGGGCGAAACGGCCATGCCGGATCCGGCCGGGCTGCCGGTCGCGGTGGCTTTCGAACTCGCCACGTCGGAGGTTCCGATCGGGCAGCTGGCCACATGGACCCCTGGTGCGCTGGTGGACATCGGTCTCGCCGACGTCGCGGCCGGCCTGCCGGTGACCGTCCGGATCGGCGGCCGGCAGATGGCCCGCGGCGATCTCGTGCGGATCGACGACCGGTTCGCCGTACGGCTCTCGGCGATCGGACCCTGGTCGAACGCCGGTGGCGACGGCAGCTGACGAGAGCGAGGCGCGGGGTGCCGCCAGGCACCCGCGCTCCCGAAAAGGGCGGCGGAGCCGCGCAAACTGACCCGGTCCGAAGATGATCGATCCGCTCAATCTCATCCTGATCCTCGCGATCGCGGCGCTGGTTCCGTTCATCGCGATCGTGGCCACCGCCTACATCAAGCTGTCGGTGGTCTTCCTGCTTTTGCGCAACGCGCTCGGCGTGCAGCAGATTCCACCGAACTCGGCGCTCAACGCGCTCGCCATCATCCTGTCCGGCTACATCATGACGCCGGTCTTCTACGAAACCCTGCAGATCCTCTCGAACGGCGACTACCGGTTCGATTCGGTGGCGAACATCACCACCACCTTCAACGCCGCCAAGGGGCCGCTGATCGAGTTCCTGAACAAGCATGCCGACATGCGCGAGAAGACGTTCTTCCTGGAGGCGGCCTCGCAGCTCTGGCCCCCGGAGGTGCGCGCGACCCTGACGCCGGACTCGCTGGCGGTGGTGCTGCCGGCCTTCACCGTCAGCCAGCTGCGCGAGGCGTTCGAGATCGGGTTCCTGCTCTACCTGCCCTTCATCGCCATCGACCTGATCGTCTCGAACATCCTGCTCGCCATGGGCATGATGATGGTGTCACCGCTGACCATCTCGCTGCCCTTCAAGCTCTTCCTCTTCGTGATGGTCGACGGCTGGTCGCGCCTGATCCTCGGCCTGGTGGGGTCCTATGCATGAACGCGGTTCGGTCCGGGTCCGTCCGGCAAGCAGGGAGGCGCGGCCATGAGCGCTGAAGACACCCTTCACTACGTGACGCAGAGCATGATGCTCGTCATGCTGCTCTCGATGCCGCCGATCATCGTCGCGTCGATCGTCGGCATCGTCGTGTCGCTGCTGCAGGCGCTGACGCAGATCCAGGAGCAGACGCTGCCTTTCGCCATCAAGCTCATCGCGGTGGCGATCACGATCTCGGCCATGGCCGGGATCCTGGGCTCGGAGATGCTGAACTACACGGAAGGCATCTTCAACGACTTTCCCAAGCTGGTGCGCTGAGCCGCCATGAACACGGCCGTCCTCATGGAGCTTCTGGGGCAGTACAAGCCGCTGCTCCTGTCGCTGCTGCTCAGCATGGGACGGACCTACGCCTTCCTGGCGGCCTCGCAGATCCTGTCGCCCTCGGCCGTGCCGCGGCTGGCGCGGACGGCGGCCGTGCTGGTGCTGGTGGCGCCGCTCGTGCCGCTGAACGCGGCCTTCGCGCAGGGGTTCGACCCGGGCGTGGCGACCTTCGCGGCGCTCTTTGCCAAGGAGTACGCGGTCGGCTTCCTGATCGGCTTCCTGATCGCCTGGCTGTTCTGGGCGGTGCAGGCGGCGGGCGCCTTCATCGACAACCAGCGCGGCGCGGCGATCGCCTCCTCGATCGACCCGCTGCAGGGGCATGAGACGTCGCCGCTTGGCAACCTCTTCAGCCAGGCCTTCCTGACCTATTTCTTCGCCATCGGCGGCTTCCTGCTGGTCGTGGACCTGCTCTATTCGTCGTTCCAGGTCTGGCCGGTGACGCGCGGGCTGCCGATCGTCTCGGAAGCGGTGCCGTCGTTCTTCCTCGGGGTGATGGACAGCGGCATGCGGCTGATGTTCGTTCTCGCCGCACCGATCATCGCCCTGATGTTCCTGGCGGAGTTCGGCCTGGCGATCGTCAGCCGCTTCGCCCCGCAGATCCAGGTCTTCATCCTGGCGATGCCGATCAAGAGCGCGATCGCGATCCTGATCCTGATCTTCTACTTCTCGACCATGTTCGACGTGGCGGGCCGCGAATCGGAGAGCTTCCGGTCGCTGCTCGACCGCTTCTACGCCATGCTGGAATTCGGCTCGGACGCGGTCGACCGCCTGCCGCCACCTTCGGACGGGGAGCCGCGGCCGTGAGCCAGTCGTCCGGCGAAAAGACCGAACAGCCGACGCTCAAGAAGCTTCGCGACGCGCGGCAGAAGGGCCAGGTGGCACGTTCGCAGGAACTGGTCACCACGCTGTCGCTGTTCGGCGTGATCGCCGTCATATGGATGCTCGGATCGTGGATCTACGCCAGTCTGGTGCAGATGCTCGACCTCGCCGCGATGTTCGCAGCCCAGACCGGTTCCGGCGACAAGACGGCGCTGATCTCCTCGATGGCGGTGATCTACGACATCGGCGCGGGCATCCACCTGCCGGTGCTCGGGGTCTGCATCCTGATGGGCATCGCGGCCAACTACATCCAGTTCGGCACCGTGTTCTCGCTGGAGAACCTGATGCCGAAGCTGGACAAGGTCTCGCCGGCCAGCGGCTTCAAGCGCATCTTCTCGATGAAGCAGCTCGTCGAGATCCTCAAGTCGATCATCAAGATCGTCTTCCTGAGCATTCTTCTCTACATCGTCATGGAACGGGCGATCGGCGCGTTCATCACCTCTGTCTATTGCGGCATGAACTGCCTGCTGCAGGTGACGGTGAGCATGCTGATGCTGACCTTCGCGCTGAGCGGCCTCGCCTTCGTGATCGTGGCGGTGGCCGATTTCGCCTACCAGAGGCACAGCTTCATCAAGGGGCTGATGATGACGAAGGAGGAGGTCAAGCGGGAATACAAGGAGAGCGAGGGCGACCCCGTCGTGAAGGGGCAGCGCAAGCAGTTCGCCTTCGAGCTGATCATGTCCGACCAGGTCGGGCAGGCGCGCAAGTCGACGGCCGTCGTCATCAACCCGACGCATCTCGCGGTGGCGATCCGCTTCTCCGAAGACACGATGCCCCTGCCGATGGTGGTGGCCAAGGGCCGCGACCTCAATGCGGTGGCTATCCGCGCCGCGGCGGAGGAAGAAGGCGTTCCGATCTTCCGCAACGTGCCGCTCGCGCGCAATCTCTTCGCCGACACGGAGCCCGGCCAGTACATTCCCGACGAGACCTTCGAGGTGGTTGCCGAGATTCTGGCCTGGGTGGCCAGCAACCGCGACGTGCTCTACCGCGGACCGCTGTCGCACGGGGTCATCGACATGGAAGCGGGCGACCACCGCGCGCCATAGCCGGAAGCAGCGCCTGCCGGCACGGTCGACCGTATTGTCAGGAAGCCTTGCCCGGTCCTCCCTGGCGCAGCCGCGTCACCCGTCTGATGAAGTCGAGAAGGATTCGGTCGAGATCGTCTGGCTCCAGGGCCGCCACGTCGACGCGCTGGCAGAGGAATGGGACGCCCGCGGAGTCCAGCGCGAATCTTGCGTCCGCGAGGCCGGCATCCGCATTGGCGCGCAGAAGGTCGCGCAGCCCGCCATCCGTCGGCTGTCGCCGGTCGGTTGCGACATGCGCGGCGATTTCCATGACCGTCTCTGAGATCCTCACCAGATAGACGGACAGGGAATCCTGGACGACGATCTCCGCCCGGCCTCCGGCGTCGAACGCCAGCTGCTGGAGGCCCGTGAGATCCTTCAGCGTCTCCAGTGCCTGCCGAACGTCCCTCATGGCCGCCGCATCCGCTCGGTCGGCCCCGGGGCCGGCGCGATCAGCGCGGACGCCGGGTGGGCTCCTGCGACGAGGGCCGTCGAAGCGCGGACCCGGTGGCGATCGGTGCGGAACCCCGTTCTCTGCACGGAAACCGTCACTCGCGTTCCGGCGCGTTCGGCGTGACGCCGAACTGGATGCCGATCAGGAGCCGCTGCGCGGTGTGCTGGTCCTCCCGGTAGTTCGGATTGCCGCGCGCCCGCCTCGCCACCGTGGTCAGGGCGCGGCGGGCTTCGGCGATCTCGCCGCCATTCAGTGCGCAGGTGCCGATCAGCAGCGAGACGCGCGGGTGGTCGAAGCCCTGGTCGATGAGCCAGTAGCCGAGCTCGATCGCGAGCTCCGGCCGGTTCTCGTGCGCCGCGATGACCGCGAGGCCGAAGACCGAGGGCAGATGCGGCCGTTCGGGCGGTCGCGCCTTGCCGCCGCTGTAGCACGTGAGGAAACCGAAGGCTGCGGCGGGACGAAGACCGAGGCCGAAATGCCGGCATGCGCCGGCGTAGATGTGTTCGGTCGACGGCTGATCACCGTCGAGCGGATCGATCGGCAGGCCGAACCCTGCCCCACCCTCCGGCTGCAGGGAGGCGATCAGGTCGGCCATCGGTGCCGCGCAGGTACCGAGCGGCGTCCAGAAGAAGCTCGTCAGCGCGGCACGGCCGATTCGCTCGATGTCGCTATCGCGAAGCGGCAGGGCGCCACGCTCCCACACGCCCGCGCCGTCCTCAAGCCGCGACCTCGATATCGGCTCCACGACTGCAAGCATGTGAATTCCGTTCCTCGGTTGTGGTGACTGCCGCGCCCGGGACAGGTCCCCGTCGGGGGGCTCGCCGGTGTCGTTTCCTGCGCCGGTTACTTCAAGTGCCATGGCATGCCATCGGGATAAACGCGGGCCATGTAGCCCTTCGGGACGCGAACCAGCACGCCCAGTTCGCCAATGCTCGAGATGCGGCTCTCGATGGAGGGCGAGGCGCCTTCCTCGAGCGTCTCGCCGCCTTCGACCTGCAGATAACGCTCGCCGCTGGTCTTGGCACCCACGATCGCGAGATCGTAGCTTTCATCCTCGCGCAGCAGGAACTGGATGAACTTCGGGTTTCGGCGCGCCTCGTTGAGATAGATCGAGTCCTCGGCGAGCGCCATCATCGCCGGGCTGCCGGTGCGCATCAGGCAGTCACGCACGCGCGTCGGCGAAAGTCCGGCCTCCAGCACCAGCCCGCGCTTGGCATCGACCAGATCCTTCATCGCGATCTGGTTCGAGACGCTGAGCAGGTCGAGCCAGAACACCAGCGTCGGCAGCATCTCGATGGAGAGACGGGAGCCGGGCCAGCAGGCCTTGTCGCCGAGCTCGATCGAACGTTCGGCTGGAAGCGGGGCGGCGGCGGCCTCGGAGACACGGATGTTGATGCGGCGGAACGCCTGTTCGAGATCGGCGCCGCGTTCATCGCCGAGCGCCTCCTTCAGGCGGTCCTCGTCCTTCATCTCGAGCATCGCGCCGGTGGCCTCGTTGAGTTCCCGGAACGCCTGCTGCGTTTCACCCTGATCGAAATGCGTCGTCACCGGCGCGTCGTCGCGTGGCGTCGCATCGGCCGCGGATACGGCCGGTGCGTCCGCATCGGCTCCGTCGACGAGCACGTCCGGCACGCGCACGACCGGTTCCGGGGCAGGGAGGATGGAAACCGACGGCGCCGCGCTCGCGACCTGCCGCAGGTCGCCTGCCCGCCTGAGGGCGACGTCGAGCGAGAGCGTATCGGCGGCGGGCCGGTCGTCCGCGGCACCGACTTCGCCGCCGGGCGACGGCCTGGCGCCGTCGTCGGGACCGGCTGCGGCATCTGCCGCCGCGGAGGCGTCGGGCGTCGTTGGCGGAGCTCCCGCAGCGGAAGCGTCCTGTTCTCCCGCCGTCCCGCCAGGCGGGTCCTGGGCCGCGGCCTCGCCCCCGGGCGTCGTCGCCTGCCCGGCGTCGGCGGTCTCCGGCTCGGCACGGGCGCCCGGAGCGACCGCGTCGACGAGCGTCTCGTAGCTGGTCTGGTTGCTGAGCAGGAGGTCGAGCGGGATGGACCGGCCAGGCGTCCCGGCCGCGAGTTCGTCGCTCGCAAGAATGATCGGCGTCCGGTCGGCCGGGCCGGCGGCTGCCTGCTCCTGCGGCGCGCTGCCGTCGATCACGACCGTGCGGCCTTCGATCCCCACGTAGGACCGCAGCGCCATCGATCGGGCGATTCCTGCCGCGTAGGACTTCAGGAAACCGAGCCAGGCATCCACCTGATCGTTGCGGACGGCGCCGGTCGCCTCGATGAGCTGGCCTCCGCCGGGCGCGGAGGTCAGCCGGAACAGGACGCCGTCGAGGATCTTGGACCGCGCCGCCAGCGCGAGCGTTTCCTCGAGGAAAGTCTCTGCGGTGCGGACCTCGGAGCGGACGGCGGAGACCCCCACAACCTGCTCGGCGATCAGCGTCGACACCTCGTCGACCTTCTCCTTTTCGAGCACCGTGCCCTTCAGGATGACGGTGCCGTCGCGCTCGATCGCCACGGTCAGGGGCAGGCCGCGTGCGGCGACCAGCGCCGAGAGTTCGTTCTCGAGGACGTCGCGCGCCCAGAGACGAAGCCTGACGGGAACATCCGTCTCGCGCACGGCTTCGCTGATCGCCCGACGCTCCACGAGCGTGTCCACGTAGCCACGCGCATTGATCGTCCCGTCGACCTCTTCCTCCACGACGACGTCTGCGGCGAAGGGGAAACGGTCGACCGCTGCGCGCACCACCTCGACATCCGGCGGCCCGGACTTCGAGACGAGGCCCGACAGCGTCGAACCGCCGCCCGACAGCGCGACCGCGCCGAAGACGAGGAGCAGCACGAGCACGGCGACCGGAACGCCGTAGCGGATGGCGCCTTTCTCTGCCTTTCCGGGGGTCCGCGGCGCCGCGGCAGCGGGCTTGTCCACGGATGCGGACGACAGGAGCTGGTTCCAGTTCGCGCTGGCCTTGGCGACGGCGAACCGTGTCGTCGCGACCGTGACCACCTCGAGCTGGTCGATGTCGTGCCAGGTCGCGCTGCCGGCGTCGATCGCCAGACCGGTCGAGGTCGTCACGGCGCCGGCGGCCGCCGCGATCGAGATCGTGCCCCCGGCGATTCGCAGCCTGGCATGCGCGGGCTTGAGGGCGACGTCCGTGATCTGCAGATCGTCGTCCGCTCCCGACCCGATGACGTACTCGCCATCTTCGAGCGCGACCTCGACGCCGTTCTGCACGCCGTTCAGGATCTTCAGGATGACGATCTGTCCGTGATTGCTCATCGACCAAGTCCACGATGCCCGAACGGCTGGCGCGGGCGATACCGGCGCAGCCGCCCGGCGGAAGCCCGACAGTCTCTCCGGTGTCCACCGACGATCATAGGGCTCCGTGGGCTTCGCACTGTGACCGAAAGCACACGGGAACGTCTGCAGCATCCGTACGGCATGGGTGAAACGTTCCTTCGCCCTGCATGGAGTGTCGGACGACACAGTGCGGGTCCGGCGGCGACGCGCATATCTCGACGCAGAGCGATTCAGGGGATTCACTCGATGACGGGATTGGTCTGAGAGCTTCTCGTATTCTCGCGTCGGCTCCGAGGACGCCGACGCTGGGATTGTTCGATTGCGGCAGGATTGAAATGCGGAACGAGATGCACTGTCCTGACCTCGCCGTGAGGACGAGTTGCATCGCCAGGACCGGCATCCTCCTCCTTCTGCTCGCCTGCCTCTCCGGCTGCATGAGCATCTTCGAGGGCGTCGACGAACGTCAGCCCGAAAGCGCCGGCGAGTTCCTGTCCAAGGATTTCCAGCGAGAAACCGTGTTCAGCAATGCGAACGGCCCGCGGCTCGTCGGGCCGCGCCGCGGCGAGGACGGCTACGTCGACACGTCCGCGGTGAACTCGACGGACCGGGCCGCGAGGGAGCGGCGCAATGCGCCTTATGACGGCCGCGCATCCTTCGGCGGCGATCCGACCGTCCTGGGCGGAGACGAGCGCGGCTGGGACTCGCGCGGGGATGGTGGCGCCGGCTTCCCGGGGGCTAGCGGCGCTCCGGGCGGCCGCCAGTTTGCGGCAGGCGAGCGCGTGACGCTCCGGTTCGACGACGAGCCGCTACCGAGCGTCATCCGCCAGGTTCTCGGCGGCGTGCTGCGCGTCAACTACGTCATCCCGCCCGGGCTCACGGGCAACGTCACCTTCAGGACGGAACGCCCGATCCCGGTCGACCAGGTGCTCCTCGTGCTGCGCGACATCCTCGCGCGCTACAACCTCGCGATCCGCCGCATCAACGACGTCTACCAGATCGGCACTCCCGACGAGCTGGAACTGCTCGAGGCCAACAGCGAGGCGAGCCGGCTCGACGATCCGACGACCCGAATCATCAAGCTGCAGCGCGGCAATGCGGTGGAGTTCGCGCGCGTGTTGTCCGCGCTCGTACCCGCCGGAACGTCGGTATCGGCGATCGAGAGCTCCAACTCGCTCGTCGTCCGCGGCCGGTCCGCCGACTTCGGCTCGGTCATGGGCCTCCTCGACACCCTCGTGGCGACCGGAATGACCGACCAGCGGATCGCCATCGTCCCGCTGAACGAGGCGCCGCCGGAGCAGGTCGCGGCCCAGGTTCTCGCGGCCTATTCGGCGCCGGGCCTGCCAGCCGTGAGCATCGTGCCGCTGGACAACCGCCAGGCCGTCCTCGTCTCCACCGCCAGCGTCCGGACGATGGACGAGGTGAAGCGGCTGGTCCGCGAGCTCGACACGGACCTGACCGAGCGCGCCGAGCTGCGGATCATCCAGCTGACGCATCTCAAGGCCGAGGAAATGGCCGATCAGCTCGTCAAGGTGTTCGGCGGAGAGGCCCCGAGCACCGAGGCGGCGCAGACGGCGCAGACGACGTCCAACATCCTGGCGGCAGCCAGGGACCGCGCCAACGCCGGCGTCGATGCGAGCGCCGAAGGTGCCGTGGCCGCAGACGGTGCGGAAGGCAGCGAGGCAGCCGAGGGACAGTCCGCGCAGGACGGTGCCTCCCTCCTCGTTCCGGGGTCGGAGGCACTCTCCATCACGGCCAACGCCCGCTCGAACTCGCTGCTGATTCGCTCGAGCTACAAGCAGTTCAAGCGGATCAAGGACGTCGTCGCGGCTCTCGACATTCCCGAGGGACAGGTCGTCATCGAGGCGACGATCCTCGAGGTCGACATCAACGACCGGCTCAAGCTCGGTGTCCAGTTCTTCCTCGAAGGCGCCGGCATCTCGGCGCGGTCGTCCGAACTCCTCGGCGCGGTCGATCCGGGCGGTGCCGGCTTCACGGGCGTGTTCAGCCGGGCGGTGGGCAACGTCCAGGTGGAAGTCGTCCTCGAGGCGCTGCAGTCGGTGACGAACGTCAAGATCGTCTCGTCCCCCTATCTGACAGTGGCCAACAACCAGACGGCACGGTTGTCGGTCGGCGACCAGATTCCGTTCACGAAGGCGTCGCAGACCTCCAATTCGGGCGGGTCCGTCACGGTGACGCAGGAGGTGGAGACGCGCGACACGGGCGTGATTCTCGAGGTCACGCCGCAGATCCGGCCCGACAATTCGGTCTCGCTGTTGATCTCGCAGGAGGTTTCTGCCGCGCGCGCGGTCGCCACGGGCGCAGACAAGGGCGTCAATCCGGTCATTTCCCAGCGGTCGATCAATTCGCAGATCGTCGTCGATTCGGGTGCGACGGCGCTGCTCGGCGGCCTGATCCAGGAACGCGCGAGCCTGGTCGAGAACGGCGTCCCCGTGCTGCGGAAGATCCCCGTCGTCGGAAACCTCTTCCGGCAGCGCGACGGCACGACGCAGCGGTCGGAGCTCGTCGTGCTGATCACGCCGCGCGTCGCGCGCCGGTCGGGCCAGCTCGAGCAGCTGACCGAGCAACTGCGCTGGCAGAGCTCCATCCGTCCCCACACGTCCCCCAAGCCATGACGCGGGACGCACACGGGGCTCTGCCGCAAGGAACCGCGTGGTAAACAGATGCTGAATGTGGCGGTCGTTACGAGTTGTAACGGCGAGGCTCTCCGCCTATTCTCCTTCTGGCCATCGCACGCGGGGCCGTGGACGTCAGGGCAGGGGTGATCCGTTGGAGAGTTGCGCTGAAGCGCTCGAGGTCATTCGACGCAGGACCGGCCAGGATTCCGGTTCGGCCCGTGCGAATGCCGTGGACATCGAGATCGAACATGTCGTGCAGGTCCGGTTCAGCGTCGTCGACGACGATCGGCTGCTCCTGCGCGCCCCGCTGCACGACGTCTCGGTCCGGCTGAGCCGCGACATCATGACGGAGATGCTGAAGGCCAACGCCTACGGCCAGGCGACCGGCGCGGCACGGCTGGCGCTCGATGCCGAGGACGACCGGCCGGTTCTCCTCATGACGCTCGCCGTGAAGCCGCTCGACGAGGTCTCTCTCGTCGGACGGGTCATCGACTTCATGAACCATGCCGCCTACTGGCAGACGGTGGGGACCGACGATCTGGAGGCGCTGCGGGAGAACGCGCGGATGCCGGCCATGGCCCCGGACCGCTGGAACGACGTCGTCCTCGTCAGGGTCTGAAGCGCCGCCGGCTCCGCGAAAACGTGCCGCCTGATACAGACGGAGGCCGCAGCCCCATCCTAGTGTCCGGGTGAACCGGGACAGTCCCGGCGTGCAGTCGACGCGGCCGCGCGGTTCCCGAAGCATGAACGCCATGGGCACCGTGCGCTTCGACCGAGAGGAGCAAGGCCATGACCGAGATCGTCAACGCGCCCGTTTCCATCCAGTCGCTTCTTTATCAGGAAGTGCCGCCCACCCCTACGGGCACGCCCGTGCAGGGGACGCAGACCCCGTCGTCCGGCATCGTCGGCCTGCAGCAGATCGTGGCGGACCAGTCGACCACGACCGGCAGCCGCGGCCTCTCGGCGGCGACGCTCGGGCTCACCCGACCGCGCGGCAGCGGCGTGACGGAGGCGGATCTGGTTCTCGTCCGCCAATTGCTCGACGACCTGCGCAGCGATCTGAAGACGAACGAGCTCTTCGCCAATGCCGAGCGCCGCACCACCGCGCTCGGAGACGCGCTCGCCGTGCTGAAGTCGCTCGAGGAGAACCTCGCGCGCGCGGTCTTCCTGGAAGCGGACACGGAGCCGGCGAAGGCCCGCACGGAGGCGGCCAAGCAGAACTACGACCAGGCGAGCCTCGTGACCGGGGCGGCGAGAGGCCAGCTCAACACGTACCTGAACGACGTCCACGATCCGCTGGTCAAGCAGATCACCGACACCAAAGCGGAGAACGTGACGCTGCAGCAGCGCGTGGACACGATCAACACCACGCTCCTGCCGGAGGAGCGCCAGAAGAAGATCGCGGCCGAGACGCAGCTCGGATCGGCGATCAATCCGGCGCCGGGGACGATCCGCTACGACCTTGCGACCCAGCGCAACGAGAAGACCCGCATCGAGGCCCTCGTCAACGCCGAACCCGATGCCGCCAAGAAGCAGGCCATCAGGACGCAGAACAACTATGCCGGCGTCCTGACCGAGATTGGCCGGCTGGAAGGTCTCGAGAGAGAGAAGATCGGGATCATCGACGACGCGGTCGAGGCCATCGCCGCATTGGAATCCGAGGCTTCCTCCAAGTCCACGACGATCGAGACGAACAAGGGCAACATCGCTACCTGGGAGGAGACGCTCAGGACCGTGGTCGCGCCGGAGAAGGCGCGGCTGGAACGCATCCTTCAGGATGCGGTCGACGTCGAAACGGTGATGAAGGGCCGCTACGACGCGGCCGACAGCTACGAAAAGTCGATACCCGGGCAGCTCGAGGTCGCGCTCGGCAATTTCAACGCGTCGCTGGCGGTGATCGGCGTCTTCATCGCACGCCTCTCGACCGGGTCCGGCAGTCTCGAAGGGGGGCTCGCGGCCGAGCTCCTCGCTCTCAAGGAAGGAAATCTCGGCACCATCCGGCAGCTTTCGGACCTTCTCGACAAGGCACGGGACGCGCTCATCGCCGACAGCGCCATCAAGAACGCGATCCGCAACGAGACGAATGATCTCGGCGAGGTCCGCAAGACCAAGGTGAGCCTCGCCTTCTCCGCGATCTTCACCTCCCTGCAGGAGGCGCTGAACAACCTCGCCAACGGTATAGAGGCCTCGACCGGAGGGCAGGACAAGTCGAAGGGTCGCGTCCGGTTCGCGATCGGCGGCACCGCATGAGCTTCTCGCCTTTCGATCCCGCGGTGATGCGCCGGGTGCTCGGCCGCCCTGTGCCGCGCGCGGACGCCCGCACATCGAACGAGGGACCCGCCGAGCGGCTCGAACGCGGCTCCGATTTCGAGACGGCCCGGATGAACGACGCCTATCGCCAGATGGAGCAGGCGCTGCGGGACCTGCTGGCGCATCCGTTCATCCGCGAGGATGCCGAGACCCTCGGCCGCATCGAGAACCTTCTGTACTGCGTCGACATGGACGATTTCGTCCACAGGTTCGACGTCGCGTCGCGGCACATCGAGGCGAGGCTCGCCGTGGTGGCCGCGGGTGGCGCGCACGCGGGGCACCCGCAGAGCCAGCCGGCGACGCGGGCGCAGATCCCCGGAGGGGCGGGTGCCGAAGCGGCTCTGCGTGCGGCCGCTCCGCTCCCTCCTTCGGCCCCGGTCGCGGACCGTGGCGGCGACACCCCACCGCGGCCGGCCGGCTCGCGGATGCGGCTGAACCTCTGAGGCGCCGGAAGATGACGACGCGATCCGGAATGCCGGACGCCAGAAGGGAGACGATGTCGTGACGACCGCAGTGGCCGGTGCAATCGGCGGAAGCTTCGTTCCGTCCCCTCTCAATCCGCTGTTTTCGGGTGCCCCGCCGACGCCGCTCGCGGTGGTCTCGCTGTCGCAGTTTCTGGCCGCGAGCGCCGATTTCCAGGCCGAGTATCTCCGGGCTGCGGGCGTCCAGCTGGGTACCACCGCCGACGGCCGCGGCGCCTACGGGCGGCAGTTCGCCGACGGGGGCGCCACCCGCACCTTCATCCTCGCCACCGACAACCGGACGGTTCTGGCCGTCGACCAGCTGACGCAGACCGCCTACGAGCGGCTCGGCGGAAGCGACCGCCAGCTTGCGCTTTCCACGGGCGCCGCTTCGGTTCTGCCCTTCGCCGACGACTTTGCCGCGCAGACGGACGCGTTCCGGGTAGCCTATCTGCTGGCGAACGGCGGACCGATCGGCAGTTCGGTTCCGGCGCCACAGGGCCTGATCTTCGCCGAATCGGGCGGCCAGCGGATCTTCATCCTCGACACGGCGTCGACGCGCACCATCGACCTCGGCCGCCTGACGGTGGCCGGCTACTTCGCCCTGTCGGCAAACGACCGCGCGCTCGCCCGCGCGTCGGGCGGGCTGCTGCTCCGGCCGACCGCCTACGAGATGCGCGGGCTGACGACGGCGCAGCAGATCGAGTACGTGCGCGATTTCGGGTCGACGCTCGGCTCGGCGGGCGGCGTGCCGGTGCGTGGCGTACTCGTTCCGGACGGAGGGCAGACCGCCTTCATCGAAAGTGCCGCGGGCGGCGTCATCGACGTCGGGGCGCTGCGGACCGGCAGCTTCCATGCGCTGAGTGCCGACGACCGGGCGCGCGTCCTGGCGACCGGCCTTCTGAAGCTCAATCCCTCCGCGGCGGAGTTCCGTGCCCTGACGCCGGAGGCGCAGGCGCGCCATCTCGACCTGTTCGGCGTGGTCCTGGGCAGGACGCTCGACGGCTCGGACGTCATCGGCCTGCTGCTGCGCGACGGCGGCACGTCCAGCGGCTTCGTTCGGACTGCGACCGGGGTCCTCGACGTCAGCGGCGCCGCCCCTACTGCGGCGGCTTTCCAGGCACTGCCTGCCGGGGATGCGGCTCTCGCGATGGCGAGCGGCGCGCTGCCCTTCCTGCCCAGCGCCGAGGCCTTCGCCGGCTGGTCGCCGGCGGAGCAACTGGCGTTTCTGCGGGCGAACGCGCTGTCGCTCGGAATTCCCGCCGGGGGGACCGGCGCGGTGGAGGGCTTGACGTTCGGAAGTCCGCGCGGAGCGAAGACCTACATCCTGTCTGCGCTCGACCGCCTGCTCGATCCGGCGAAGGTGACGTTCAGCGCATATCACGCGGTGACGCTCGGCGTGCCCGACCTGACGTCGGACGAGCGGGCGGCGATCCGGGTACTGGCGGGCGGCGTTCCCGATCCCGTCAGGGCCGGCGAACTGTCGGACCCCGCGGTGCCGCTCCAGGTGCGTCTCGACTGGCTGGCGGCCAACGGGCAGACGCTCGCGACGCTGCCGGACGGTCGCAAGGCGATCGGCGTCGTCCTGCCGGACGCCGACGGGACGAGGGTCACCACCCTCCTGTCGGCGAGCGGCACGAGCCTCATCGCCTTCGACACGCTCACGCCCTCCGGTTTCCTGGCGCTCTCGGCGATCGACCAGGCCCTGGTGGTGGCGACCGGCACCTACCGGCCGAGTCTCGCCGACTTCAATGCGCTCGGGCTTGCCGACAAGCTTCTGTTCGTTGCGACCGCCGGCACCCTGCGTTTCGTCGCGCCCGATGGCACGACGCGAAGCGGGCTCATCGTCACGGACGGCACGGTCGACCGGCTGCTGATCGCCAATGTCAGCAACACCGGAATCATCGACACGGGGGCGCTCACCTTCGCGAGCTTCTACCAGCTGTCGGAGACGGCCCAGTCGCTCGTGCTCGCATCGGGCGGCTATGTGCCGAGGCCGACGCTGGCGGAATTCGTGGCGGCGCCGTCCTCGGTGAAGGCGCGCCACATCGAGGTCGCCGGCAACGTCGTCGGCACCCTGTCCGACGGTTCGGCGGTGCGGGGGATCGAGATTTCCGACGGCATCTCGCGCAGCTTCTACATATCCAGCGCGGCCGGAACCGGGGCGATCGACATCCTGGCGCTGTCGCTGTCGCAGATCAGCGCGACCTCCATGCTGCAGGCCGATCGTGACCGCGTCTTCGCGAGCGGCGTGTTCACCGGATGGCCGACCGCCGCGCAGCTTCGCGCCGATACCAACCTCGTCAAGACGTTCCAGGTGACGCTCGGGATCGACGAAGCCGGCCTGCCCATCTACGGACTTGCGGTTCCCGACGGCAGCGGCACGCCGGCCGTGTTCATCGTGGAGTCCGGCGGGGCTGTCCGGGAAGCGAGCGCGCTGAGCTCCGCGCAGTTCGACGCCCTGACGCCGGCCCAGCGGGGCCGGATCCGTGCGGTCGACCGCTATGTGACGGTGCCACAGCTTCAGCCCTATCTGCGCAATGCGAATGCGCGCGATCCCTACGACACGGTCAACGACGCGCCGGGAGAACTGATCCGGACCCGGGAGGCGGGCGAGCTCTACGAGCTGATGTTCCTCGACGGCGACACGCGGAAGCTGCCCGATAATCCGCTGACCGGCCTGGCGACCACCGACGCGGCCTTCCTGTCGACCTTCCTGACGGCCCATTCCGCGCACCAGCTGGAGTACATCAAGGCCAATGGCGAGGCCCTGACCGCGACCGATCCCGACAGCGGCGCCCCGCGGACGACGAAGGTGCTCGAACTCCTCGTCGGCGTCGACAGGCTGAGCTACATGGTTTCGGCCGACGGCATGAGCGTCGTCACCGTCGCAACGCTGTCGCTCGGCGACATCTCGAAGCTGTCCCAGCTCGACCAGCGCTTCCTGGCGCAGACCGATGCCTATGTTCAGGTCGCCGCCGCGCTCGGGCTCAGCACCGACAAGTCGAGCCTGCTGTCGCTGGTGGCCGCGCTGCGCAGCGAGGTTCCGGCCCTGCCGGGCGACGATGCCAGCGTCTTCACGAGCCAGCTCGACAACATCGTCGAGCGGCTGAACGCCAGTTCGATCTTCTCGCCGGCGGCGCTGCAGACCGCTCTGTCGACCATCCAGGCGCGGATGAACCGGGTGAAGGCGTTCAACGACGTGCTCAGCCGCTATGCCAGCCTCGGCAGCGATTCGCAGCGGGTCGCCGAAGCCTACAAGGTGGGACTGGACTGGGAGAAGCTGAAGGAAGGCTATGACGACTTCATGCGCGAGGAACGGCGCATCATGGTCAACGACAACAGGATCACGCGGCTGGCGCGCCTGGCGAAGCTCGGCATCCCGACCATGGACATGCCGCGGATGATCGTGGAAGCGCAGACGCTCTACGAGATCAGCGCCCGGGCCCGGGCGGACTCGGACACGGCCGAGATCAAGCAGCAGAACGCGATGCTGTCGGACTACACCGAATATCAGCGCATCATCTCGAAGACCGCGGCAAGCTTCCCCGACACGGACCAGAAGACGGCGATCAAGATCCAGGACGACGACATCGATCCGCGGGTGTCGAACATGTTCGAGAAACGCGTGGGGATCGTGCCGCATCCGATCGAGGTGCTGACGAACACCACGCGCCCGTCGCAATACACCCAGACGCTCGACCTGAACTTCACCGAGAATCCGGCGGGCGACGGCCAGCAGATCGCCTATTCCTTCTACTACGACATCATCCTCGGGACTTTCGGGATCACCGAACCGTCGACGACCGATCCCAACGTCCCGCCCGGGTTCAGGAGCATCTCGCAACTGGACGACCTGATCGAGACCTATGGCGAGGGCGGGCAGGTGGCCATCAACAACTACCTCCGGTTTCTCGCCAACAGATACAACCAGATCCAGCGTGTCGATCCGGACGACTATACCGGTGAAGGGCAGGCGATCGTCAACCAGATCAACGCCTGGATCGATGCCCGCGTGACGGCCACCGACAAGAACGCGAGCAACGAGGAGCGTGCCGCGTTCCACGGCGGGGTCCTCGGCGTCACCGAAGGCGTCTTCAATCAGAGCGAGTTCGGTGCGCTCCAGTCCTATTGGAACGGCGAGGTCAATGACCGCTACAACTTCAACGTCGAATGGATGTTCAGCCAGACATACATGCGATGGCTCGAAAAGAGCGACAAGAACGACGACGACTGGAACGCAACGCAGAACTTCTTCCCCGAATGGGTCGAGAAGAACTATTTCGAGAACAACGACGCCAAGAACGTCGGTATCACCTTCGTCTATCTCGCCAACAATCCGAACACCTACGACGCGCTGAAGCGCAAGGTGGACTGGGACAATTTCGGCACGCAGCTGACCAACGCCATCACCAACATCAACCAGTCGAACCAGATCCGCCAGAACGCCATCAGCCAGACGACCAGCCAGGCCGGCCGCCATTTCGATCTCGTCAACAACACGCTGCGGCGGCTGAACGACATCCTGGGCACGATCGCGCGCGGTGTCGTATGACCGCGATCTCCGGTACCCCGCTCTATCTGAGGACGCCCGACATCGACGGTCGCATCCTCAACGATGCCATGCGCGAGGAAGCGAGCACGCTTTCGGCGAGTTCGCCCTTCGACGGGGTAACGAAGCTCCTCACCGGACGGCCGAACGACTTCGGCGACCCCGCCACCGCGACCCACCTCCCGTCCGGTTTCCGATACTGGCACACGGCGCACCAGCTCGAATGGCTGAAGGCCTATCAGGGGGCGGGGGCCAGCACGCTCTCGGTGACGGATGGCGGCAACAGCATCTCGACGCTCGCCGTCTCTCTGCCCTACGGCTCGGACGGCGGCGAGACGATGCACGTGCTGCTGACGTCGGGACTGAACGGAGCCGTCCCCGGCGAGAAGCTCGGCGTGACGATCCTCAACGATCTCCTGCCCGACCGGCTGCAGCGCATGTCGCTCGACGACCAGCGGCTCGTCGCCTCGCATCCCGCGTTCGGCGGCCTGCTGGCCGGCCCCTTCGGACTGCGGCCCTCGGTCGGGGAGACGGTGACGCAGGCGCGTGCCGCGATGTCGGCGACGCTGCAGGCGCTGCGCGACCTGATCACGAACTCGCCCGCGCTCCCGCCTTCCGACGATCCCGAGCAGCCGACGAATCCGGCGCAGCTGATCCTCGACCAGATCGATCTCGCGCTCGCCAATCTCGACCGGATGGGCGTGTTCAATCCGGCGACGATCGAAGACCTTCGGGCCCAGCTCGCGGCGCAATACGAACGCCTGGAACGATATGGCGCCGCTCTGCGCGGCTTCACGGCGCCGGAAACCGCGACCACGGGCTTCATGAGCACCGACAACAGGGCAGGGCTGCGCGGTGCCTATGAAATCTTCGTCCAGTCGTCGGCGCGGATGCTCGACGTGGCCCGCGCGACCGCCGAAGTGGTTTCGACGGGGCGCTTCAACGGCAAGATCCTGGACGTGGCCGGGATGACCTTCACGTTCCAGGTGCTGGCGAACTACCAAGGCGAGGCGGAGATGCAGGCGCGGACCGAGGAGATCCGCGTACGCAATGCGCTTCTCGCCAATTATTCGGTGATGCAGCAGCTCGTGAACCGGACGTCGGCGGCCATTCCGGCGCCGCCGAAGGCCGATGACGGTGTCGTCGATCCGCCGGAGGGTGGGCTCGTCTACGATACGGACAGCGCCACCCGGGCGCTGGAGGAGAAGGTGCTGTCGATGTTCCTGAGCAATTCCTCCGTGACGGCGGCGCCGCATCCCTCGGAGCTGCAGCTCGGCGTCACACGTCCGCCTTTGAGCGAGACGTCGCTGACGAAGGGGGAGTGGGATACGTTCGGCACCGTGCTGTCGGGGGCCGTGCGCGTGCTCGACCGCGACGTGCAGAGCCTGTCCGATCAGGTCAACGCCATCAGCCGCGAGCGCAACCGGCATTTCGACATGGCGACGGAGGTCATGCAGAAGATGACGTCGATCGTCTCGGAAATCTCGGCGGGCATCAACTGAGCGCCATGAAGGAAACCCGATCATGAAGGCCGCCCGCCCCGGTGCCGGGCCTGTCCCCCGGCATCCGAGGATCCAGGCGCTCGACGTCGGCGTCGAGACGATCGCGCGCTGGCGCGTCGACGACGAGCAGCACCTGCCGAAGGACAAGAAGGCGCCGCCGGTGTTCCTGCCGGAGACGCGGGCGCTCGACGAGATCCTGCACCGACCGTCGCTCGACGAACGGCTGCCAAATCTTCTGAAGCCGGAGCGGCTCGATCCGGACCTGCTGCGGCCGGCGCGCGTCAGCGACATCCGGCGCAGCCTTGCGCAGCGGTTTCGCGACCTGGAGCAGTCGGCCGCCGGCGAGGTGCGCCGCACGGCCTTCGCCGCCGCAGCGACGGTGCTCGAGGAGGACATCGTCCTCGACGACGAGGTGCGCACCGCCCTCGCGCTGCTGCTGCGGGGCTGACCGGCGCCGATGTCCGACCGCTCCGACAGCCCCAGTACTTCCGACGCCGGCGGGGGGCGTCAGAGCGCTCCTTCCGACGGCGCCACGGGCCAGAAAGCGCTGGCGCGCCGAAGCGACCAGGTCGCCAATCGCTGGGTCTCGCCGGTCGAAGGCGACGAGCGCGATTTCCTCCTGCTCGTGATCTACATCTATCTGCAGCACCAGATGAACGATCGGGCGCAGATCCTGGTCGAAGCGATGGCGGAGGCGGGAGACGGCAGCCGCGAGGTGGTGCTGGCGCAGGCGATCCTCGCCTTCATGCGGAAGGACTACGAACGGACGCTGGAGGTGCTCGCCCGGCTCGACCGGATCGACCCCATCGAGCGCTATGCCCGCAATACGCTGAGCGAGCGCCAGCGCATGCGTTCCTACCTGCGCGCCCGCTCGCTGCACGAGCTCGGCGACGACGCCGCCGCCACCGTCGATCTCTACATCCGCCATCAGGAGCGGCCATCGGGGAGCAGCGGGGACGAGTGATACCAGCGGTCTTTTCGATTGACCCTCGGCGCTGCCCCTCATCCGCCTGCCGGCACCTTCTCCCCGCGAGCGGGGAGAAGGGGGCACGGCCGCGACATCGGCACCAGGTAGGCAACCTTTGCGACCGGCGAAGCCGTCGGTGACGGCGTTCTTCTCCCCGTGTTACGGGGAGAAGGTGCCGGCAGGCGGATGAGGGGCGGCGCGAGGGTCGAAGGCAAAGCCCAGTAGTATGAGGCGCGCGGCGCTGGCCGCGGGATGTCCAACGACGGCGATGGCACCGGGGACGGTGCGCGCGTCGCGGATCGGTCTGCGGAAGAGAAGGTGACGCAGAGATGCCGTCGCCGGAGCGTGAGCGCGATCCGGCGCGGGCCGGTCTCCGCACGGGGCATGATCCCGACCGCCTCCGTCCGCACACGCCGGCCCCGGATCGCGACCGCTGGCGTGTTCTCGGGCGCGCCGTCGCGTCGGCGCAACCGCTTCCGCGCGCTGCAGGATGAAGACATGTCCTGGGGCAATACAATGCGCCGCGGCGCCCGACTCCGGGACGCCGGCCGCCGACTGCCGCACCGAGCAACGACTGCCGCGAACGGTCCATCGTCCGGAGGTCCGGCGGCGTTTCGGCGGGGAACACGTGGCGGACGAGACGACCCTGCGCCGAAGCGGCCCGCTCCGGCGAGGAATACCAAGCCCGCCAGCGCTCCGGGCAGCCGGAGCGCGGGCCGTGGCGGCGATCAGGCGACGTTGCGGACGACGGTCTTCAGCGTGTCGGAGATCGACTTCATCATGTTGGTGCGCAGGTTGGTGATGGTCGACCAGGTGTTCATCAGCATCTGCATCTCGAACATGCGCTCGGTGTCCGAGAGGTTCTCGTTCGCCTGCACGGCGCGGAGCTGGTCTTCGAGCTTCTGGCCCTGGCCCTGCAGCTGCGCCTGGAAATAGGCGAGGTCGAAGCCCTGCGTCCGGCGATAGGCGGTGTTGTCGATGCTCACGCCGGTCTGCGTCGCGCTCTGGGCGGTGGCGGTCTCGATGCCGTTTGCGGCGGTGATGGCCATGGGGCGGGTCCTCTTCGGTTCAACGGGTCCGGGTGTCGCGCGGCGCAGCTACGATCTGGCCCGCGGCCTTCACGGCTTTCCTGAGGGCGACGACGGCCTGAAAGTCCTCCGCCGTCAGGCCAGCCGCCTGAAGTTCTCCAAGTCTGCCTTCCAGGACGACCAGCGCGCGAATGGTTTCCTCCGCCGTGCGGCGTCCGTCGGGGCCGAGAAGCTCGGCTTCGAGGTCGGTGAAGCCGAGGAACTCGAGTCCCCGGCTCGACTCTGTATCCCCGCCGGAGGCAGCGGGGTGTGTCGTTTGGCTCATCGGCAGGCTCACTCCGTTGCGGTCGGGCGGATCACCCTAGCCCTTGAAGGCGATGCTTTCCAGCTTGGCGCGGTTGGTGAGGATGATGTGGCGATCCTCCACGACGACGATTCCTTCCGAAATCCACACGCGCAGGATCTTGTTCACGTTCTCACGCGTTCCGCGGGCCATGGCGCCCAGATCGCGCTGGGTGACCACCGGCCCGAGCACGGGCACGATCCGGTTCTGATAGCGCAGGCTGTTGCCGAGCGTATCGAGCAGCCGCAGGATCGCCAGCGCGAGCCGCGAGGTCAGGTTGGGGAGATAGAGGGCCCGCGTGACCTCGATGTGGGCACGGTGGCGGGCGGAGATCAGGCGCGTGAGCAGCCGGCGCAGCTCGTCGTAGACGCGGCCTTCGCGGTCGATCCAGTTCATATCGACGACGAGCAGGTCGGCCGCGTCGATCGTTGTGGCGGTGTCGCAGTAGCCGGCGGGATCGAAGGACCCTGCCTCGCCGAACGACGCGCCGGCCGGAATGATGGCATAGAGCGCGACCGAGCCGTCCTCGATGATGTGGGTCAGGCGCACATGGCCGCGCTCGATGAAGTAGAAGGTGGAGGCCGGGTCGTCCTGGAAGTAGACGATGGTGTTGGCGGCCAGGCTGCGGCGGCGCATGTGGCCGCGCAGCACGATGCGCGCCTCCTCGCTGAGCCCCTCCACGGCGCGCGGCAGGGGGAAGGGTTTCCGGTCGTCACCTGGAAAATGCGTCTCGAGCACCGCGGGACTGGGCGGCATCTCGACGGCAGGGTAGGTATCCTGCATGGCGAAGGGCGCGGACATGCTAGGTCGGCTGACTCTCGCCCGGGTTGCCATAACCCTGCAGGACCGAATTGTTCGTGATGTCCTGGACGGGGTCGAAGATCGGTTTGTCGTTCTTCTGGTTCGTCAGCACCGTTATGGTCTGGCTGGAATTCAGGTACTGCTCGAAGTTCGTGGCGTCGTTCTGGCGGTTGTCGACGCCCCTGCGGACGTTGACCTCGACGTCCTGGACGCCGGACTGGTTCTGAGGCTGATCGGTCCGGCCGAGGTTCTGCAACTCGGTCGAGGGTCGGGGAACCGACACGGGAAGACTGTTGTCGACCACAGGACATACTCCTCATCATCGAGCACCGGACCCGGCGCCTGCTCGCGCCCTCGAGGTGCCGCAGGCCCGCTTCCCGGATTGCGGTTCGCCTCCAGCCAAGAAGGCGGACGTACCGACGTCTCCGCCGCCAGGGGGCGCAGTCCTTCGCTTCACGAAGACTTAACGAACCCGGTTCCGCCTTCCATAGGTCCATGACCTAGAAACGCCGCCGGGGCGTCCCGCGCTAAGCCGAAAATCCGCTGCTGACGGGGCATGGCCACGGAGCCACGACCCCTTCTGCCGCCCGCTCGACCGTCGCCGGTCTTCCCCGCCGTCCCCTGCCGCCTTTTTCCGTCCCGTCGACTTTTGACCTGCCGCGGCGCGCACGTGTGTGCCGAAAGACACAAGGGTCACCCTTCAGGCAGTGGAAGCTTCGTGCAGGACGATCAGACGGGCGCGGTTCGGCCGCGGTGCGGCAGCCGGTCCACGGCGCTGCTGCGCCCATACGGTCCTGGTCTTCAAGGAGGTAACATGTCGGACATCAACTCGTCCCGTGCCCCGCTCGAGATGGTTCGCACGCAGATCGCCACGCACAACGCCGCTTCCGAGATCGGCACGAGGATGCTCGGCCAGTCGTCGGTCACCCAGGAACGCGTGTCCATGGGCGGCGTCGACCAGTCCGACATCTCGGACGCGATGGAGGAACTCGGCGGCGCGGTGGCGCATCGGGAAAAGCCGAAGCTCGAGCAGACCAAGCTGCGCAAGGGCGCCGGCACCAGCCTCGACGCAATGTCCCGCATCGCCCAGTATCAGGACAAGCTGCCCGACCAGCCGCGCGACCAGCGCCTGCGCGACCTCAAGGACCGCATGGACGAGTTCCAGCGCCTGACGGACCGTGGCGGCAGCGGCTCCAACCGGCCGACCGCCGAGGACATCCTGAAGGCGCTGGCGAAATACGACAAGGATCCCAGCCACCAGTTCGCCGCGCTGGAGCAGCTTCGCAAGCAGATGGTCCAGCTCGGCGCGAGCGATGCCTTCCTGTCGGTGCTCGACCAGGCGCGCGGCCGCTTCCACCAGGGACAGACCGCAAGGGACGTGACGGCCGGCTTCGCGGTCGGCCAGGTGTCGCACGACATGTCGGAGGTGTTCGATGCCGACCCGTCCAGCATCCGCGACGCCTATCGCACGATCGTGCGCGAGAATCTCAATCTCGGCCAGATCTTCGACCAGCTGAAGGGTTTCAACCTCGCCGGCTCCTACGACGAGATCATCGAATCCTTCACCAGGGTGGCGGCGCGCGAACTCGAGGGGCTGCCTGGCGATTCGGACGTCGTGACCGTGGGCGAGACGCGGCAGATCCTGGGCGGCCTCCTCGACGAACTCTCCAAGCTCAAGCGCCTGAAGACCGTCCTGTCGGAATCGGAGATCGCGGTCCAGACGATCCTGCGGGTGCACCCGGAGCTCCGGTCGCGGCCCGATCTGCCCGACGGCAAGGAGATGGCGAGCCGCCTCCTGCATTTCGCAGCGAACCCGTCGGTCTCCGTCGGCGACGTGGAGCGGCTGATCAGCGGGCTGAACACCGACGATCCGGCGACCTCGGTGACGGCGGTGAACACGATCCGCAACACCCACTCGACGCTGCCCGATTCGGTGATGCCCTCGATGATCGCGCGCGAGCAGCAGAGCAGGGCGATCCTCGATCTCTCCACGCGGCTGGTGGCGCGGGAAGAGGCCTATTTCGATTCCCAGTCGCACTGATCGACGAACCGGCAGGAAAACCCATGGCAAGCCTCCCCAATTCCATTCTCGCCACCGTCCAGCGCTTCGCGGAATCGATGAATCTCGTGGCTGCGCCGGCGCGCGACGGGTCCTACATCTTCGAGTTCGAGACGACCGGCACCCTTTCGTTCACGCCGCCTGCCGGGGGAACCGGACCGGCGGTGATGAGCCTCTCGCGTGAGCTGCGGTCGCCGCGCTACGCCGCGCTGCCCGCATTGCTGCGCCAGGCGGGCTACGATCCGGGGCTCGACCGGACCATCCATGTCGGCCTGTCGCGCAAGGGCAAGGCGGTGATCTGGACCGCGCTCGGCGCGGAGCGGTTCGAACTGTCGGACCTGATGGGTGTCTGGAACCGCCTGCGTGCCGTCGCCGCGGCGGCGTGAGGGCGGATCGGCGAAGCCCTGTGCCTTTCGACACCGCACCGGCCGGGAAGCCGGTCTAGCTTCCGGCTCAGTCATTCGGGAACAACATGATGTCCATCCTCGACGACCACCCGCTGCGCCATCTCGACCCCGAGATGCTGGCGACGAAGGGACCTGAGATCATCGATACCGTGATGCGCGAGCTCGGCCTCCAGGACAACGCTGTCTACCGCGCGATCCGCGCCGGCGCGACGCCAGCGGCCGCCCTCGGGCTCGACAAGAAGCACACCGAGGCGCTGTACGAGAAGGGGTACGACCTCCTGCAGGTGGGCGACACGGTACGGGCGCGGGCCGTTCTCACGACGCTGATGACGCTCGATCCGAGCGAGGAGCGCGGCGCCTACGCGCTGGCTGCGAGCTATCAGATGGAAGGCCGCTTCGAGACGGCCGCCCAGCTCTACACCAACTACATCACGATGGATGCGACCAATCCCGAAGGCTACCTGCGGCTGGGCGAATGCCTGATGGCAGTCGGCGAACTCGACAATGCCGAGGGCTGCTTCGACCTGGCGCGCGAGGAGGCCCGCCGCGGACACGGTTCGCCCGGCTCTGCCGCGGTGGCCGACCAGCGGCTCGCGGAGGTGCGGGCGCTGAAGAACATGCCCGCGAAGGGCTGACGCAACTCCAGACGAACCCTGCACGGCAGCGGAGAGGACGAGTCCATGGCCGATCTGACGGTACCCAAGGGG
This sequence comes from Aquibium microcysteis, assembly GCF_014495845.1. Taxonomy (NCBI): domain Bacteria; kingdom Pseudomonadati; phylum Pseudomonadota; class Alphaproteobacteria; order Hyphomicrobiales; family Phyllobacteriaceae; genus Aquibium; species Aquibium microcysteis. The sequence goes on along the minus strand of NZ_CP061080.1, from coordinate 2,971,717 downwards.
ACCAGCGTCCCGCCGACGATCACCCCCGATACCTTCACGACGTCCCTGATGAAGGACGTCGAGACGATCCTGACGGGACTGGGCGTGAGCGGCGTCAACGGCCTCACGCCGGACGTCATGAATACCGTCTCGAAGACGATGAAGCAGAGTTTTGCCTCGATCTTCGCCTCGTCCGGCTTCGCGCCGAAGCGGTCGGGCGACGTCGAGCTGGTCCTCGCCCAGGTGTCGGCGGCCCTCAGCGACACGCGGGAGGACACGAGTCTGGAAAGCGTGAAGTCCAACCAGGAGAAGATCCGTACCTCGCAGCAGGAGCAGCAGTCGAAGCTGGAGGAACGCAAGGAGAAGATCGAGGAAGCGGTCGCCAACGACCGCAAGTCGGGTATCGCGGCGATCTTCGCCAAGATCTTCCAGGCGATCGCGCTGCTCTTCACCTACATCGCGGCCGGCGTGATGATGGCGACGGGCGTGGGCGTCGGCGTCGCGGCCCTTCTCATCGCCGGCGCGATCGCGATGACGATCCAGTTCGCCGATTCCGTTGCGAAGGACGCGAGCGGAGGGCTCGGGATCGCGGGCCTGGTGGCGAAGTCGCTCGGCAAGAGCGACGAGGAGATCGCCAAGGCCGACGAGGTCTTCGGCAAGGTGATGTCCGGCCTGACGATCGCGCTGTCGGTGGCGACGATCGCGGTGACGCTCGGCCCCGCTCTCCTGAGCGCGGTGGCCAAGGCCATCGGCAAGATCGCCAGCGCGGCGCTGACGACCGCCATCAACACCGGAAGCCAGACCGCTTCGAACGTCGGCAACACACTGGCTCACGTCGCCATCAATCTCGGCTCCAAGGCGAGTTCGATGAATTCGGTGCTGCAGGGGACGGCCCAGATCTCGAGTTCGACGATCAACACGATGAAGACCGTCTCGACCGTGGGCAATGCGGTCTCCCAGATCGGCGGCGGGACGACCGGCATCGTCACGGCCACGCTGGTGTCGGACAGCCAGAAGGCGCAGGCCGAAGCCAAGCGCCTCGAGGCCGAGGGCCAGGAAATGGATGCCATCCAGAAGACGCTGGAGAGCCTGATCGACCAGGCGCTCGAGATGCTGATGAACGCCAACCAGATTTCGAACCAGATCCTGGATTCCGCGATCCAGGGCATCACCGACCGCACCGACAGCCTCATGCGCACGCGCTTCTCCGGCTGAGGACGAAGGCGCGGCAAACCGACAGGACCGAACGATGAACACGATCAACACCACGAATGTCGGCCAGCCGACGACCACCGTCATCCCCGGCCAGACCGGCGAGACCAAGCAGACCACGAAGACGACCTCCGGCGGCATGACGGGGATCACGTTCACGCCGGACATGCTGAAGGAGCTGATCGGCGGCACCAACGGCAAGTCGAACGGCAAGACGGTGACCGGTCCGGAGAGCTTCTCCCTGCCGCCGGGAGTGACGCCGGAGATGCTGGCAGCGAAGCTGAAGGACTTCATCGCCGGGGCCTCCGACCGCACGTCGCTGTTCGCGGCGCTGATCGAGCTCATGAATTCGCAGCGCCAGAACGCGGTCGAGCAGCGCGCGAACGCGCGGGAATCGGCGAAGACCCAGATGCTCGAGGGCGCGCAGATGAGCCGCGACGCGGCCGACAAGCAGGAGGACGCGGCGATCTCCTCGCTCGTCGGCGGTATCATCAGCGGTGCCATGCAGATTCTGGGCGGGGCGATGTCGCTCGGCATGCAGGCGAAGTTCTCGAACATGAAGTTCGGATCCGACGCCGTGATGAACAGGGCGAGCACGATCCATACGGCCCAGCAGCAGGCGATCAACTCCTTCGCCGGCGCGGGCAGTTCGATCGCCGGCAGCGGCGGTCAGCAGGCCGGCGCGATGCAGCAGGCCGACGCAAGCAACCTTCAGGCCGACAGCCAGGAAATGCAGGCGGGCTCGCAGGATTCGCTGAACCAGCAGGACATCGAGAAGAAGTTCTCCGAGGACCTGACCCAGGTCATCCAGTCGGTGATCCAGTTCATGAAGGAGATCCGCAACGCCGAGATCGAGCGCATGTCCTCGATCACGCGCGGCTGACGGGCGAAGGGCCGGAGGAACCGTCATGGAAACGAGCTTCGCGCAGGCGCTCGACGCGCTCTACGTGCTCCTCGACCAGCCTGCGCCGCTGCGCGAGGAGATCGCCGACGGGCGCCACGAGATCTCGGTCGATACGCGGGCGGGGCAGGTCGGGCTGCGCCTCGGCGTCTCGCCGAACGGACGCTCGGTGCTGATCGAGACCGTCGACGGTCCGCGTTTCGCCGCGGACGCGGCGATGCGCGAGCGCCAGATCGCGGCCGTGCTGCACACGGCGCTCGGGCTCGCGGCATCGAACGGCACGAGTGCCGGTGCCGAGGCGGTCCCGGACGAGCCGGACGCCCTGCGGCTGCGCCTCCAGGCGCGCGTCAGCCTCGCTGCGCCGCGCAGCCAGGTCGGCGTGGCGCTGAAATCGGCGATCGAGGACATGATCGAACAGATGGAGTGGCAGGGTGCGCATCTCGACGGTTCCGGCCTCGCCGGAACGGCGTCGGGCCTGCGCGGACAGCCGGCTCCGGCGGCCGATGCATTCATCTTCCGTCCCTAGGGCGGTGGCCGGAATAACGGAAAGGAAGGAACCACATGGACGCGGCGACCGGCGAGGCGAAGGAACTGGAGCGGCTGGGAAAGGCGCTCCGCGACAGCTACGGGCTGCAGACGAGCGAGCTGCGGGCGCTCGCGCATGTCGGGCACATGAAGATGATGGCGGGTGATTTCGCCGGCGCGCAGCGGATCTACTCCCTGCTCGTGGTGCTTTCGCCCGACGATACGGGCTTCCAGATCGGCCTGGCGGACGCGTCGATCGCGCTCGGTCATTTCGACCTGGCACTGCAGGCAGGAGCGGCCGTGATCGCGGGCCGGCCGACGGATCCGCGGGGCTATTTCATCTCGGGCCGGGCCTGTCTCGGGCTCGGTCTGGCCGATGAGGCGCGCGAGGATCTCGCCGACGCCATCCGGCTGTCGCGCCTGCCCGACGATGCCGGGCTGCGGGAGCGTGCCGAGCGCATCCTCTCGCTGTCCGGTCGCGGCTAGGCGGCCGGCGTGGCGCCCGACGGAACAGGGGATGGCCCCCCGCCACCCGCCAACGCATCGGCCGGCGTGCTGCAGCGGCTGTTCGGCCTCGGGCCCGAGGACATCGGCGTCCTGCAATCGCTGTTCGATACGCTCGGCGGACGCGCCTTCGGAGGGTTGGCGAAGGCGCTGGACTCCGGCACGGCGCCCGCCGCCGCCCTCGGCCTCTCGCCGCAGCTGATCGAGAACCTCTACGCACGCGCCTTCGCGCTCTTCGATGCCGGTCACGTCGACCGGTCGGAAGCGCTGTTCCGGACGCTGTGCACCCTCGACGGCAAGCGCGCCGACCACTGGATGGGCCTCGGCATCTGCGCCCGGGTCCGCGAGGACTTCAACAGCGCCATGGTGGCGTTCTCGACCGCCAGCAGCTTGCGCGACGACTGGGCCGTTCCGCTCTTCCACCTCCTCGAGGCGCATATGCGGCGCGGCGAGTTCGAGGCGGCGGCAGCACTCCTGCCGCGCGTCGAGGCGGGGATCGAGCAGCTCACGGCGCCGATCCAGGACGAGACCGCGCGCTTCAAGCTCGCGCTCCAGGTCCGGCGAGGGGGGTGAGCGTGGGCGGGGATTTCGGCGCCGTCTATGTCAGGCTGATGCAGGGCGCGCTGATTGCCCAGCTCAGCAAGGACATTCTCGGCGATGCGGCGCCGGCAGCCGCTCCGACCGGCGGCGGCAACCCGCCGGACGCGCCAGCGGCGGGTTTGCCGGAGCGGGCTGCGGATCGGCGGCCGGCGGAGGGCGGAGTCTCCGCACGTCCGCAGCCCGCCGAAGCCGCGGTCCCGCGGCCGGTTCCGTCGTTTTCCGCCTTTCCTGCGGCGGGTGCTGCCCCGGTCCGCTCCGCGAGCGACGTCGTACCCGACCAGCTCGAGCCGGCCATGCGGGCTGCAGCGGACGCACGGCCCGCGGATGCTGCGCCGGCCGATACGGTCCAGCGCATGCGGATGACACCGGCCGCATCCCTCACCCTCGCCGGACTGACCCGGCCGCACGGCACGTCAGGCGACAGGCCGGACGCCTCGCCGGTCCAGGCGAATGCGGCTGCCGTCACCGATCAGCGGAGCGCGGAACCGCCCGGGCAACCGCAGACGCGAGACCTCGCGCGAGTGCCCGCCCTGCAACCGGCGAGCCTCGCAGGCGCGGGCGGAGCGGCGGGAGATGCGACGGCGCGTGGCACAGGCGCAGATCCCGGTGCCGTAGCCGCCGATCCGCGCAGGTCCGGCCAGGCGGTTGGCACCCACCTTCCGGGCGCCGCCGCCTTCCTCGCCGACCCGCGGGGAGCGGCAGAGCTTCCGGGCGCCGGCGCCACCAGCCCGGCCACGTCTTCCGCAGGCGCGGCACGAGCGGCCCCGGTGATCGGGGCGGCCGAGGACGTCGCGACCCCGCGCAGCCTCGCGGGCGCAGGCGCCGGGCTGCAGCAGACGCCGCCGACGGTCGGCCCGGAGCGGGCGCCGGGGATCCTGACGCTCGCGGAGACCGAGGCTCTCCTGTCGGCCGCGGCGACGTCCGGTTCCGGGGCGGGTGTCGATCCGATGCGCACGTCGGCGATCGCCGGACCGCTCGCGGCCGGCAGCATGCCCGCCGTCGCGAGAGAGGCGTTCCTCTCCGCCATCGCGGCCCTGGGCAACCGCCCGGATCAGGCTGTCTCGCGCGAGATGCTGGCCGCCGTGATCCTCAACGCCGCGATGATACCGGGCTGGCCCTTTCCGCGCGCATACGAGAACCCGGCGCATGCCGCCGATGCCCGCCGGGCGTCCGGGCAGCTCGCGGCTGCGGGTGCCGAGGAGTTCAAGCTGACGCCGGAGGAGATGATTGCCTACCTCACCTCGATCGGCGCCAATGCCCGCCTGCTCAAGGCGCTGCAGGACCTGTTCGCCCGCGTGGAGAAGAAGGAAGCGGTCAAACTCATGGCCTGGCTGCTCGCGCTCACCTCGGCCCTGCGCGAGATCGAGAAGTCGGTCGAGGATCTGCTGCGGAAGGGAACGCAGCTGCCGGAATGGGCGCAGGACGTCGCCGACCAGATCCGCAAGGGGCTCTCGCGCCGGCAGCGCTACCAGATCTGATACCAGCGGTCTTTTCGACTGACCCACGGCGCTGCCCCTCATCCGCCTGCCGGCACCTTCTCCCCGCAAGCGGGGAGAAGGGGGCACGGCCGCGACATCGGCACCAGGTAGGCGACCTTTGCGACCGGCGAAGCCGTCGGTGACAGCGTTCTTCTCCCCGTGTTACGGGGAGAAGGTGCCGGCAGGCGGATGAGGGGCGGCGCGAGGGTCGAAGGTAAAGCCCAGTAGTATGACCGGCCCCGAAAGCGCAGTGCGCTCCTTCGGATTTGCTCCGCGCTTCAGGTTCCTGTCTCCGCACCTGTCTCCCGATCGAAACCGGTACCCACCTTCGGGAGAACTGCCTCAGGGGACGACCGTCACAGGACGACGACCGTCGCACCCTGCGGAACGCGGTCGTACAGATCGATCACGTCGACGTTCAGCATCCGGACGCAGCCGGCGGTGACCTCCGAGCCGAGGGACCCTGCGTCGTTCGTGCCGTGGATGCGGTAGAGCGTGTCGCGACCGTCGCGGTGGAGGTAGAGGGCACGCGCCCCGAGCGGATTGTCGGTGCCGCCGCTCATTCCTCCGGCTCCCCCGCCGAAGGCCCCCAGCCGCGGATCGCGTGCGATCATCTCGGCGGGCGGCGTCCAGGTCGGCCAGGCGCGCTTCGCACCCACCGTCGCCCGACCCTTCCACAGAAAGCCTTCGCGACCGATGCCGATCCCGTAGCGGATCGCGCGGCCGCCGGGCTGCACGAGGTAGAGGAAGCGCGCTCCGGTCTCAACCACCACCGTCCCCGGCTGCTCGGCGGTCAGATAGGCGACGACCTGCCGCCGGTGCTTCCGGCGCAGGGTTCCGGAGGGGACACCCGGAACGAAATGCGCCTCGTCGAAGACCGGCCGCGCATAGTCGACCTCCAGCAGTTCGCCATCGGTGCCGTCGCTCGCGCATCCCGTCGCGGCGACCGAGAGGACCATGGCCACGAAGGTGCGCCGGTCGACCACCGGCCGAGGGGTGGCGCGATGGCTGGACTGCTCATTCCGAACGGTCGGCATCGAAGCACCTCCCGCGCAGATCGAGGAGAAGCGCGTCCATGGACGGTCCATGGCTGCTCCGAAGCCGGTCCAGACCGATCCTGCGCGGATCCTGGCTCGTGAGCGACGTATCCGCCGCGATCATCCTCTCGATCCAGTCCGCGAGCCGGCGCCCCGTCTCCGCGACCGTCGCGAACGCGTCCGCGTCGAGGTCGCCGCGCTCCAGCTGGTCGAGCCGATCGAGTGCCGGAACCAGGATGGCCGAAGCGGTGGCGCGCAAGAGGCGGTCGTCGCCGGTCTCGCGAACGGCGCGTCCGACTGGAGCAAGGACCTCCGCCGGAATCGTCGAGAACAGGGTCACGTAGCGACCGTTGCGGAACCAGCGCTCGTCCAGATAGGCCGCGACGAGGCCTTGAAGGAGGTCGAGCTCGCGGACGAGCATCTCCTCGTAGGGCGTATGCGCGAGGGTCGACAGAGGCAGCCTCGCGGCCTGCGACGCGATGAAGCGCGATGCGTCGAGCGCCAGCTCGAACCGCAGCGCCGGCGCCGCGACGGAAAGCAGACGGCGCAACGCCGCCTTCACCTCCCGGTCCGCGGGACCGGGGCCGGGCGAGGCGGTGCCGCCTCTTTCCCGCGCGCGGGAGACGGCCTCCCGCAGGACGTTGCCGGCTTGGCCCAGGGCATGCAGGCGCGCCTCGTCCGCCAGCCGCTCCGATCCGATCCCCTCGACGAGGCCGGCCAGTCCGGCCAGATCGGTTTCGCCGGCGCCGCGATAGAGTGGCGCAAGGCGGGCGAGCGGCGCCAGCGTGCTTGCCACGAAGGCCATGGCGCGCTCCTCGCCGAGCGCGCGTTCCTCCAGCAGCGCGTGCGCAGCCATCGCGTGGAGATGGCGGCGCGCCACGGGGCGCCAGTTTTCGCCTGGCCCGGCTTCGCGCTGAAAGGCCGCCAGAAGGGACCTTGCGAGCCTGTTGACGGCGGCCGGCTGCGAATCGAGGACCGCCCGCCGTAGATCGAGCAGCGACATCATCGGCCGCTTCTTCCGGTGATCGTGGTCACGATCTCGTCGAGGATCGCCATTTCTTCCTTCGACAGGGCGATCCGGTCGAGCGCCTCGAGCCGAAGGCGCGCACCCACCGACGCCTTTTCCTGCTGGGTCTCGCCCGGGGACAGCGCGTCGATGCCGAGGGAGAGCAGACGCACGAACTCCGCGGTCCTGCCGCCGAGCGCGCCGTCCTGAAGCGGAACATCGCGCATGTTGCCCGCGCTGAAGCGCAGCTGCGCGAGCGACTGCGCGGAGGTTACGGCGTCCGCGAGCGATCCCCTGTCCGGGCCGCCTGTGCGCGGCTGGACCTGCGGGCCGTTGCCGCTGTTGATCGAGTTCACCATGATGGTCGAACGACAGTCGCGCCCGCCGTCGCGGGATGGGAGGATGGGGACGGCGCAGCCGCCGGCCGCCTCCTCGGGTCCGCCGTCGCCGGGCACTCCAGGGGTGCCGGAAGATCTGCCGGCCAAAAGGAAAGCCGGACCCACGTCCGTCGGCCGGCCGCTCCCGATGCGCTCGCGGCGCGGGGAGAGCGGCTCGGAGACCAGCGCGCGGCGACGACCGGCCGGGACGGGAGGAAGGGCGCCGCCCCGGGCTCTCCGCCCCATTCGCCACCCGATCTTTGCACCGCCAGACGTGCCTCCCGTCGGTTCATCGTCATTTCTCCCCGGCACGACAGCATGGCCGGGCTGAACCCGATGCACGTTAGCAACGGTCCCCCGCGGCCACTGTGCCGGACATCACGGTCCGGCAGCGCTGAGAGGGACGGAAAACGCTAGATTCGCTTCGGGCAGCATCCGATTTGCCGTTTCTTGCCCCGCGGACGAACGAAATGTGCGAAAGCGGCGGGCCATGGCTTTCCGGGGATAGCGAAAGCGGCAGGGTGCGGGCAGTATCGTGACGAGGGGTGAAGGCCGGGGTGACGCGGACGGTTCGAGCGAGGCCTGCGAAGAGGCCGTGTCGGCCGCCGTTACGCGGCTCTGCGAGCGCGGGCAGGCGCGAATGCGCGGGAGGTTTGCGGACTTGAACGAGCGCGCGGACGGAATCAGGCTCCTTGGCTATGCCTTGGTGTACGTGCTGGTCGGCGCGTTGTCGCTTTCGACCGCTTCGGTGCAGTGGAATGCGGCAGCCGTCTGGGTGCCGTCCGGATTCGCGACGGGCCTGATCCTGGCGAAGGGGAGGGCCTACTGGCCGAGCGTCAGCGCCGGGTCCTTCGCGGTCAACCTCGCCATCAACGTCGGGGTCGGCCTGCCGCTGGAGGTCGCGGCCCTTCTGGCGATCCTCATCGCGGCGGCGAATACGGGCGAGGCGCTGCTGACCGCCTTCCTCATCGAACGCCATGCCTATGGACAGTCGTTCCTCTTCCACACCCGCGGCGTCATCCGCTTCCTGCTCATCGCACCGGTCTTTCCGCCGCTGATCAGCGTCGTCTGCGGGGTCACCGCGAGTTCGTTCCTCGTCGGAACGCAGAGCGACGGCCTCTTCGAGGTGGCGCTGACCTGGTACGTCGCCAACGCGGCCGGCATCCTGATCTTCACCGGGCTCACGGTTCTCGCCCTGTCGAACCGCGTCCGCAGCCCGGTGCCCGGCCGGCCGCTGGAAGCCGTCGCGCTGGTGGTCTCGCTGTGCCTGGCGATCCAGGCCCTTTGCGGCCTTTATCTCACCGACCACATTTCGGAGTGGCCGACACCCTACATGATCGCCCCGCTGCTCGTCTGGGCGGCCTTCCGCTTCGGCGCCGGAGGAGCGCTGGCGGCGATCGCTCTGGTCACGGCCGGCGCCTCGTTGGGGACCCTCAACGGCTTCGTGGTGTTTCCGTCCGAATTGCCGTGGCGCTCGCTGGTCTACCTGCAGATCTACCTGGCGGTTCTCGCCATCGTGACGCTCTGCGTCTCCGCCGCGGTGGCCGAGGCCGAGCGCGTCAAGTCCGAACTCGAGCAGCGCGTGCTGGCCAGGACGAGGACCGTCGAGCAGCTGCTCGACCAGCGCGAGACCCTGATGATGCTGGTGGCGCATGATCTCAGGAGCCCGCTCGCGGGTGTGAGCAACACGATCGAAGCGCTGGAGACGGCGGCTGCGCGCGGCGATCTCGATGCGAGCACGCTGACCTCCACGCTCGCGATGATGCGCGAGACCTGCAAGGCGCTGATGGTGCGCATCGCCGGCCTCATCGCGCCGGACGGCGATCAGCGGCCGTCGACCGCCGGCCCGACGGACGAACTGGCGGCCATCGTGCGGCGTGTCCTGGTCGCGCACCGGCTGCCTCTCCTCCACCACTCGCTCGCGACGGAGCTGGCTATACCCGATGGACTGCGGACGCCGGAGCCGGCGGTGGTCGAACACATCCTCGATACCGTCATCGACAATGCGATCCGTCATTCGCCGCCTGCCGGTGCGATCCGGATCGGCGCCCGCCGGGAGGGCGCGTGCATCGTCGTCGACGTTTCGGACGAAGGCCCCGGCATCGCGCCTGAACGCCTCGCCCGGATCATGAGCGGCGACGGTGTCGGCGCGTCCCAGGAAGGGGCGGGGCTCGGACTGCGCCTCGCCCGTCGCTACACGGACTGGCTCGGCGGACGGCTGACGGCGCAGAACCTGGCGCCGCGCGGCGCGAGATTCGAGTTCGAGTTCCCTGCGCCGGGCGGGATGCCGCAGACGAGGCACGGCCGCGCGGCGGCCTGAGGGAGCGTCGGGACCTCCGCGGCTCGCGCGGCTTTCCGGAACAGACTCCGAACTCCCGCGCCGCTCACGCGGGATCGCCGCCCGCGAGCGGCCGCAGGCGGCCGACGAGCATGATCGCTCCGACCGACAGCGCGAGGAAACAGAGGCGCCCCGCCGCACCGAGGGTGACCCAGAGGGTCGTCGAGACCCCGTCCGTGCGAGCGGAGGCGGAAGCGGGCTCGCCTGCCGGACTCCCGGTTCCGCCACCCCCGGCGATGATGCGTGCCAGCCTTTCCGGGAAAGCCGCCGGGTCGTTGATCCGGCCGAAGAGCGCAAGGTAGGCGTCCGACCAGCCTGCATCCGGGCCGGGCGCCCGCAGCGCGAGCGGCACGTCGATCTCGGTGACGGGCAGGGCGACGGCGTCGAGCGCCCGGCGCAGCGTCGGATGGCCGTCCTGCGCGAAGACGAAGACGAGGATGCCTCCGGCGGCGGGCGACACCAGTCCGCGCAGGTCCGATGCGAGAGCGGGCGCTGCGAGGGACAGGCGCACGGCGTCCGCCGGCGGCGTCCCGGCCGGCTTCACCTCGACATGGTCGCGCCGCAGGTCCACCGTGGCGATGGATGCGTCGCGCACCGCGCGAAGCCGGAACGCCTCGACGAGGCCCGCCGGTTCGACGACTTCGCCGGGCCGGATCGGGAAGCCTGTCTCGGCGGACGCCGGCCGCGGCGGCCGGCCGGCGGCGGACACCGTCAGCAGCAGGACCACGACGCAGAGCAGGTTCGCCGACACGTCGAGGAGGATCGTCAGGAAGGAAACGCCCGCCAGCGGTTCCGCCCCGGCGTGCGGCGCGGACGGTCCGCGTCTCGAAGGCCGCCGGCCGGTCACCGGCCCCCGCAGACGAGAACGAGACCTGTTCCGCGACGTTCGATCCGGCGGATTTCGGCGCAGGTGCGGTCGACGCGGACGCGGTCGATCGCAGTCGCTCCCAGCGCCGCCAGGCGCGCGCTGGCATGGAAGGCAGCCTCGATTCCGTCCGGTGCGACGATCAGGAGCGGGCGGGCGGTTCCCGGTCCCGCGGGCAGCGGACTCGTGGCGATGGCCGAAACGGGGATCACGGTTCCGCCCGGGGCCAGGGCCAGCCCGCCGGCACCGGCGAACAGGATCGGCCCGGCATGGCCCTCGGTCGAGAAGCCCGGCGGCAATGCCAGGGGCTCCCGCGCCGTCGCGGATGCCTGGCGCGACAGGACGGCCGGGCCGAGCGTCACGAGCAGCACCAGCAGGATGCCCGTCGTGCCCAGGATCAGGTCGGCCATCGCGGCGGCGCCACCCGCTTCCGCTTCGCTTGCGGCGGGCGTCACGGCTCCGGCTCCGGGGCTCTGGGGGCGGCGTCGGCCTCGCCGATCGCCTCGGCGCGCTCGACGGCGGCGAGCGCCAGCGTCGCGGCGATCGACCCGACCAGTCCGAGCAGCGTCGTCTCGAAGGCGGTGGCGATGCCGCGGAGGCTTTCGGCCAGTCCGGCGCCCTGCGTGGCGGGCTGATCCGCGAGCGCGACCGGCAGACTGGCAAGCGCCTGAATGATGCCGACGACGGTGCCGAGGAATCCGAGGACCGGAAGGAGGCCGATCAGGGTGCGCAGCAGCCGCCGCTGCGCCGCCGCGCGCCGCCTCGCGGCTTCCACGGCACCGGGCTCGGCGGATTCGGCGCGCATCGCGGCGCGCAGGTGATCGCGCCAGGACTGGGTGAGGAGGACGCAGATCGCGCAGAACAGGACGATGATCGCGACGTGGGCGGGGGTCGAGATCAGCCATTCGAGGGAAGCTCGGCGCTGCATCAGCGTCGCTGCGAGGAAGAGCGCCGACAGGAGAACGATTGCCGCAGCGAGGGCGTAGAGCGCGAGAGCGCCTGCCGACCCTGCGAGCCTGCCGTCCACGGCCGTTGCGGCCGACCGGCCAGGGCGCTGCAGCGATGCCATCAACGCCGACCGGTGCGCCAGATCGTCCAGCGCGCGTCCTGCCGAAAGGCTGCTCGCGACGAGCGGCCAGTAGGCGAAGCCGGCGAAGGCGACGGCCAGATCGCTCGCCGTCCATCCGGCCGGGTCTGCTGTGGGCAGCGCGGAGACCGCCACTCCGGCCGTCGACAGGGCGGAGAAGAAGATGCCCGCCCAGGCGAGCGGCTGCAGGATCGTCGCGACCGGAAGGAACGCCGCCAGCAGGGGACCCGCGGCGACGAGAAGGGCGAGCGCGAGCCTCGGCGCTCCGTCGAAGGCCGGAGCGAGGAGGACCAGCGCGAGCGCCTGGGCGATCGCCGCGACGAGCGCGAAGAGGGCGGCGCGGAATCCGAGCAGGCGGGCGGCCTCCCGCGTGCTTCGTTCCGGCGTCGCGGCCGTCGAGGTCACGTCCTCCTCCGGCCGTCAGGTGATGCGGATTCGGTCGAGCGGCTGGATGCTGACGTCGGGCGCCAGCTCCTGGAAGGACAGGATCGCGAGTTCGGGGAAGTCCCGCTCGACGATCTTGCGCATGAAGCGGCGGATGTCCATCGGCGCGAGCAGGACCGGGGTCAGCGCATGGCCGCTGAGGTCGCCGATGGAGGCCTTCAGCGCCTCCATCAGGCGACGGTGGAAGTCGGGCGAGAGCGCCAGGTAGGAAGCCGCCGAGGTCTGGCGCACGGCGCCGCGGACCTCGTCCTCGACTTCCTTGCCGAGCAGATAGGCCGGGATGACGTTCTGGCCGCCGGAGTACTTGTAGGTGATGTAGCGGGAGAGCGCGCCGCGAACATGTTCGGAGAGCAGGATCGGGTCCTTCTCGCGCTGGCCCCATTCCACCAGCGCCTCCAGGATGGTGCGCATGTCGCGGATCGAGATGCCTTCGCCGACGAGGCGCTTGAGGACGTCCGTGATGGTGATGATGGGCAGCGCGCGGGTCGCCTCGCGCACGAGCTCGGCGAAGTTCTTCTCCATCTGGTTCATGAGGAACATCGCCTCCTGCACGCCGAGGAACTGCCCCGCATGGTCCTTGAGAACGTGGGCGAGGTGGTAGGTCAGCATGCTGGGCAGCGTCATGCGCTGGATGCCCGACTGGTCGACGAGGCCGAGATGGCGGGTATGGACCCAGAGGCTCGGCGTGTTCGGCAGGAAATCGTCGCCCCTTTCATAGGGGATGTCGAACATCTTCAGGTTGGCTTCGCTCTCGCGCACGATGAAGTGGTCCGCCCGTGCCGCACCGGCGGCGACCGGAATCTCGTTGACCATGATGCGGTAGTGGCCGGCGGCGAGGTTCTCGTTCAGCCGCAGGTGGATGCCGGGAAAGGGCACGCCGAGGTCGAAATAGAGCGCCCGCCGCACGCGGGCGACCTCGCGGTCGAGCCGCTCGGGCTTGATCGCCGAACGCACCGATGCGGCGATGTCGACCATCAGCGGCACCGTCAGGGCGAAGGTGACCGGCTCGACGGGGCGGGTGTCCTCCTCCTCGTCGGGGAAGCGCGGCGCCTGTCCGACCGGGCCGGCCGCCGCGGACAGGGCCGGCATGCGGGTTCCCTCTCGCTCGCGGGTGTCGGATTTGCGACGGCGGATGATCATGTAGCCGCCGCCGCCCACCAGCGCGGCCAGCAGCAGGAAGGTGATGGTCGGGAAGCCGGGGATCAGGGCGAAGCCGACGCAGATGCCGCCCGCGATCAGCAGCGCCTTGGGTTCGTTGATGAGCTGTCCGGCGATGTCGGAGCCGAGATTCTCGTTCTTCTCCGACGAGACGCGGGTGACGATGAAGCCCGCGGTGATGGAGATGAACAGCGCCGGGATCTGTGACACCAGCCCGTCGCCGATCGTGAGGATGGCATAGAGGTTCAGCGCCTCGCCGATGTCCATGCCGCGCTGGGTGGTGCCGATCAGGATACCGCCGATGATGTTGACGGCGATGATGATCAGGCCGGCGATGGCGTCGCCCTTCACGAACTTCATGGCGCCGTCCATGGCGCCGTAGAGTTGCGATTCCTTCTCGAGCTTGCCGCGGCGGCTCTTGGCCTCGTTCATGTCGATCTGGCCGGCGCGCATGTCGGAATCGATCGACATCTGCTTGCCGGGCATCGCGTCCAGCGAGAACCGCGCCGAGACTTCCGCGACGCGCTCGGCCCCCTTGGTGATGACCATGAAGTTGACGATGGTCAGGATCAGGAAGATGACGGCGCCGACGACGAGATTGCCGGAGACGACGAACTTGCCGAAGGTCTCGACGATCTGACCCGCATCGGCGTCGAGGAGGATCAGGCGCGTGGTGGTGATCGACAAAGCGAGCCGGAACAGCGTCGTCAGGAGCAGGATCGCCGGAAAGGCGGAAAAGGCGACGATGTCGGAGAGATAGATCGCGACCATCAGAAGGATGGCCGAGAGCGTGAGGTTGATGCCGATCAGGATGTCCACCAGGAAGGTGGGCAGCGGCAGGATCATCATGAAGACGATGCAGATCAGCAGGAAGGCGAGGATGACGTCGTTGCGCTGCGACGCCGCACGCAAAAATCTGGTGAACACGATTCCTGGCCTCCTGCCGTCTGGCCGCGCGGCGCTCCCGTTGTGCCTTCCGGGCGGGGGAGCGGATGTATCCTTTGACACCATCGTGCCGGCCCGCGGCGCTAGGGTCCGGACGGCCTGCCGCTTCGGCGGCGCAAGGGAGCTGGATGACCGGTGGCGGAACTGCTGACGAGCGACGAGACGCGGCTTCTCGCGTCGATCGGAATGCTGGGGCTCTCACGCGGCACGCTTGAAGGCGCGGACGCCATCTTCGCCGCGCTCGCGCTGGCGCGGCCGGGGGCGGAGATCGGCCCGCTGGGGCAGGGGCTCGTGAAGATGGCGCGGGGCGACGCGCGCGGTGCCGCCGCGATCCTCAACGCCGCCGAGCCCAGCGACGCGATCTATTTCTTCCTCGCCGTGGCGCTGCGCGGCATGGGCGAGGAGGCTGAAGCCATGGACATCCTCGAGAACCTGGCGGCGGTCGCCGCGGCGCCGATCCGCGACATGGCGCGCCAGATGATCGACGGGGTCGAGGCCTAGAGCGCGCCGCTGCGGAGACCGGCCTCGCCGTCTCCCTCATGCCGGACGGCCGCGCAGCGCGCTTCGTCTTCCGGAATGACGCGCGACAGGGCGGCCGGCACCGGGACTGCCTTCGCCGTCGCACGGCGTTCCGCCCCCACTTTCGTCATCCCGGAACGGCGTCCGAGCGGAGCGAAGGACGGCGTATCCGGGATCCATGCCTCGCCGCCCCTGACCGCAATCCGGTGGAGGACATCCACCGGAAGCCGACTCTTTTCGACGTCGTCCCGCTCTCCGATATCGGCCGAGGCATGAATCCCGGGTCTGCGCCTCCGTTTCGCTCCGGCTTCGCCCGGGATGACGAAAGTGAAGGGGCGCGGTCCGCCGAGCACTGCGCCGGCCCCGCGCGAATCCCGGCCGCCGTCCGTGCGCCGCGAGACGCCGGCGTCAGGGCGCCAGCGAGAGCGCCGAGAGACGGGCGATCAGCTCGTTGCTGTCGCGGCAGTTCAGCTTGCGCCGGATGTTGTCCCGGTGCACCGCGACGGTCTTCTTGCTGATCCCGACCGTGCGGGCGATCTCTGCGATCGACACCCCTCGTCCGATCATGCCCGCCACCAGCCGTTCGCGGCGCGTCAGGTGAACGTCGCCGATCACGATCGTGTCGGTCCCGGTCGGCCCGGCGGCGTCCCTCGCAGGCAAGGCCGGAAACACGTCCCGGGTCCGGCGCCGGACGACGATCTCGCGGATGGTCGAGAGCAGGGTGGCGAGGCTCGAATCCTTGCTCACGAACTCGTCCGCTCCGGCGGCGGCGACGACCGTCCGGTACTGCCTGTTGGGGAGCGAGGAATAGACCACGATGACGCTGTCGGGCGCGAGCTTGCGGATACTGCGGATGGCATCGACGTTGATCGTGCCCCGGTAGACCAGATCGAGGATGAAGACGTCGGCGATCCGGTCGAGACCCTCGCTGGCGAGGCTGTCCGGACTGGAGCAGCTGCCCGACAGGTGGAGGTCCGGATGCCCCCTGAGGAGAAGGCTGAGGCCCGCTTCGACGATCGGATGATCGTCGATCAGAAAGAGCTTCGTCCGAGGGTGCGGGGTGCTGCCCAGTTCCAAGATCGCGGCATTGGAGTTCATGATCGCCCGCCCGGCCCAATGGCAGCAACTTATTCGAATTCTCGCTTTGGAATCAAGCTGCAAGAGCTTTGGGCGGAGGCGAAGGACGCATTCGCTTCTAACCATGGGCCGTCATCGACATGACTTTGACCAAGACTGATGCAACAGCCATTTTTTTGAACAGTCGGGCGCATTCGTCTTAGGCAATCGCGTCGCGCTCCGATCGCAAGACCTTCGCGCAGGCCAGGGCGCGTGACGTTTCGACCGCGCTTGCCGGACCGGGGTCGAGACTGCTGCCGGCGCGCATCGTCGCTTCGACGGTTTATCTTTTTCGACGCTGGCGCGATACTCCCGCTTCAGGAACGTTCCGGATGAGTCCGGCAGGCGGGAGGATCATCCGCATGGTATCGATCGTGGTTGCTCCCCGCGCCTATGGCGCGATCCCGCCACGGCTTTTCGCGGGCGATACGATCGGCTTCCGGTCCGGCACATACGACGTGCCGCTGGTCATCCAGGGCGCCGCCGGCACGCCGGCACGGCCCATCGTCATCGGGCCTGACGGCGGCACGCGGAGCGGTGCAACGGTCTTCACCAGCGGCCTCTCCCTGGACGAAGCGCGGTCATGGGCGAACGCGCTCGCCGACCGGCGCCAGCGGGCCGGCTATTATCCGAGCGTCGGACAGGTGGGCGATTTCGCGATGCTGACGCTGCGCAACTGCCGCCACGTCGCCATCCACGGCCTCGACTTCACGGACTGCTGGCCGACGGCGATCTATCTCGACGATTGCCAGCACGTCGTCATCCACGACGTCCGCTTCCGCGGCGGCACGATCGCGATCGGCGCCAACGGCATCGACACGCACGACATCGTCGTCCAGCACTGCGACTGGCAGCAGGACACCAGCGACGGCCACGACATGTGGAACCGCATCCCCTGGGCGCGCATCCACGGCGCGAGCGACAACGAGAAGGACGCCGCCGTCGATCTCACGGGTGACTGGCGCTGCTTCGACGGCGACTTCTTCCGCGCCTGGAACGTCTCGGGCAACGTCATCATCCGCAGGAACCGCGTCAGCGACGCCTTCAATGCCATCCATGTCTTCAACAGCCACGACAGGCTGGCGCCCGGCGTCGCGCCTGACGGGCTCGCCTTCAACGGCGGCCGGCAGTCTTCCGCCAACGTCCTGATCGAGGAGAACGACTTCGTCCGCATCCGCGACAACGTCTTCGAACCCGAGGGCCATGCCTGGAACTGGGTGATCCGCCGCAACCGCCTGCGGAACTGCTTCCGCCCCTTCTCCTTCGAACTCGACCGCGCCGGCTGGTTCTACGTCTACGGCAACACCGCGGCCTTCACCCATCGTCCCTCGACGCACCTGTCGCCGGAGGACCTCGCGCGGTTCGAACCGCGCATGAACCCGACGCTGTTCAAGCTCGGCGGCGCGCAGCGCAACGAGGGGCCGATCCACGTCCTCAACAATTCCTGGTTCATGGGGGTCGGCAAGGGCGTGTTCGCCAGCGGCGCGCTGGGGCGGCTGATCCACGCCAACAACGCGATCGCCTTCGGCCCGAAGGCCAAGGCCGGCCTGTTCGGGCCGGACGGCGCGGTCTCGACCCGGTCCTCCATCGGCGAGGCGGCGGCCGAGGCGACGCGATTCACCCGGCGCTGGAGCGAACTCGGCATCCGCATGTTCGGCGACGTCGGCAACGACCCCTCCTTCCCCGACGTCTACGGCCGGGTGGGCTATCCGCTCGGGGCGGATTGCGTCCATGCGCCGTCGCTGTTCGCCGCGCCCGACGCCGCCGTGCCGGATTTCGCGGGGGTGTCGCCGGCGCTCATGGGCACCGCGGTCGAGGTGCCGGTCGCCCTGCCGGACGGCCGCACGGTGACGCTCGCCGGAGGCCATCACCGCGGCGCGGTGCAGTCGGGAGACCCGCTCGCGGCGCTCGACCGCCTGCTCGGTTTCCTGCCGGACGATTCGTGGCTGCCGCGGCTTCCCGAGCCGTGCGGCGCGGCCTGATCCTGAGGGCTTCGCGCCGGCCCGCTCAGACTGTGTGAATCGATCGAGGATGCGAAAGAATGCCTGCTGAAATCCTGGCGATTTCTGGCTCGAGCTGCAGGGAAGCGGGCATTCTTCCGCAGCCTCTCAGGCCGACGCCGTCTCCTTCACCCGCGCGCCGGGCGCGATGGTGGGCGGTGCGGCGTTGAGCTTCTCGATGGCGAAGCCGGCGGCGGCCTTGTAGCCGGCCATGAAGGCGGCGCGCTCCTCGGCGGGAATGACGTCGTCGATGTTGTCGAAGGCGCCGCCGCAGCGTTCGTCGACGAGGTTGAGCAGGCCGAAGGGGCCGGCGCCGCGGTTGCGCAGGATGACGGCCGAGATCGGCCCGCAGAGCCTATCGTCATAGGCGGCGAGCGCCCTTTCCGTCACGCCGTGCTCGACCAGGCAGGCACCGAGCACGCGCGCGTCGACGATCGCCTGGCTCGCGCCGTTCGAGCCGGTCGGATACATGGCGTGCGCGGCATCGCCCATCAGCGCCACCGCGCCGTCGCGCCAGGTCGGCACGGGGTCGCGGTCGATCATCGGATATTCGAAGACGTCGGTCGCCCCCGACAGCATTGCGGGCACGTCGAGCCAGTCCCAGGTCCAGCCGTCGAAATGGTGGACGAAGTCCTCGAGCGCCACGCGCTTGTTCCAGTCGCCGCCCTGCCAGCCTTTCGAGGCGTCCTGTGTCACCTCGGCGATCCAGTTGATCACCGACAGGCCGGTCTTCGGGTCGGGATGCGAGATCGGGTAGAAGACGACGCGGTGCCGGTGCGTGCCGAGGCCGACGAAGGAGGCACCGGAGCGGATCGGCTTGCCGAGGCTCGTGCCACGCCACATCACCGCGCCGCCCCAGTGGATCGGCGGCTGGGCCGGATGCATCTGCGCGCGCACCGCGGAGTGGATGCCGTCGGCGCCGACGAGCAGCGCGCCGGTCTCCTCGTTCGTCGACCCGTCCGAATGCTGAACGACGGCGGTGACCCCGCCGCCGGGCTCGTTGCGATATCCGGTGACGCGGCTGTCGAGCCGCACCGCATCGGCGCCGAGGCGTTCCACCACCGTCTCGAACAGCAGCATCTGCAGGCGTCCGCGATGCACGGCATATTGCGGCCAGGCATAGCCGGCCTCGAGACCGCGCGGCTCGGAATAGACGTCGTTGCCGTTCAGCCCCACCAGCGCCCATTCGCGCGCCGGCAGGCCGACGCGGTCGAGTTCGGCCGTGCCGATGCCGAGGTCTTCCAGTTCGCGCACCGCGTTGGGCTGGATGTTGATGCCGACACCGAGCGGCTTCAGCGCCTTCACGCTCTCGAAGACGATGCAGCGCACGCCGATCTGGTGCAGCGTCAGCGCGGTCGCAAGCCCGCCGATGCCGCCGCCGGCGATCAGGACGACTGGTCCGGACATTCCTTCCCCCATGATGTGCTGGCCGGGGCTTTAAGCAAGAAAGCCGCGCAAGGCAACGGCGGTGGGGAGGAGGACGGGCGTATCCGGGACGGCGCTCTGCGAAGCCGGGTGTGCCGGCGGGGCGTCGGGCAGGGCGGGCGTGGTGGCATATCGGCGCGGGCAGGGGATGGACCGGCGTGCGAGCGTCGGGCAGGTGCGCCGCCTTCCGCGGAAAGCTGTCGGGGCTTCAACATGCACCCCGCGCAAGGCAACGGCGGCGGGGGCTTTTCCGGCAGGCGCCCCGCGAGGCCTTGGCGTGCAGGCAGGGCCTCGGGCAGGACGTCCGCGCGCCGCAGCGGCGCGGGCAGGGGCGGCGCCTTCGCCCCGAGCCGCACGCCGCGATGCCTGGGGCACGATGTGTCGGGGAGCGCCGTGCCGCAGGTGGGCGCGCGGTCGCGGCGAGCCCGTTCCGGAAGAAGCCTGTCGGGATGGGCCGCCGCGGTCGCGCGCGCCTGCCCGCCGCCGCCGTCCACACGCCCGGCACCCCTGCGTGTTTTTCCACCGCTGCGGGCTTGATCGCGCCCGACAATGTGTTAAGTAGCGCCCCATCAGCGCTGGCGCGGCGCCCGGATTACCGTCCGCACGCCCATGCCGCATGTGCGGCAGCGTCACACTGGTGGGGAATAGGTTAACGGTAGACCCACGGACTCTGACTCCGTTAGTCCTGGTTCGAATCCAGGTTCCCCAGCCAACCTCCCCTGCTTCTGAAACAGAGAGTTCTTCGTGCTGTGCTCGCGGTGCTCGCCGGCGCCTGAATCTGCCGGACCAGTCGCAGCGAGGAACAGGCCAGAATCGACGGGCCGAGGCTTGCCCGTCTGCGCTCTCCCCGACCACTCTGCTCGTGGGCTGTCTCGCGTCCCGCAGATCCCGAAGGAGCCTTGGGCGTCGCCAGATGGTGATCGAGCACCTCACCGAGAAGGACACCATGGACCCGGCCTGCTCTGCGAGAGCCCCTTCATCGACGAGGCTCCGGAAGGGCTGCAGCAGGTGTTCGACGTCGGGCGGACGGAGCGGCTGGTCGAGGTGATCCGGGGCTTCAGCCGGAGCGCAGAACGGCCGGCGGAGGCTGTGTGAGCGGCCACGCCTTGTCCCGCGAGCGGGGGCGGCTTCCCGGCACCACGGCAGCCTTGCGTCGACGAGCTTCGCCGGCGCGACGCGTCGACGCCGGCACGCTCTTCCGGTCGCTCGACGGTCCGTTCTCGCCGCCCGTCCAGCGGAAGACTGGTCGCGCAGCCACCCCGTCGGCGGCGACGGGCCGGTGCCGGCAGCGCGTGGTGACGTCGTCGCGAGGGCGGATCGCGGCGAGGTCGCCATCGCGCGGTCGATCGTCGGGCATCCGGGTCGCGCCGGTCCGCCCGGCCTGCGCGTCGCTCCGACGCCACCCTGCTCGTCGCGATGGACGGGCGATTTTTCCGAGGGAGAGCCGCCGTCGAACATCCCCGCGCCACCATCGCCTCGACCCGACGCGCGACGGCGGCTTCCGGTCGTTCGGGAGCCGCGGGGTTCGAAAAAAACTCGATTGCAATATGTAATTTTATCGGAGTAAAAGATTTGTATGGGTTCTTGCTTCCCTCCGGGGTGCACGCACAGGAGATGCCGCATGGCCGGTGACGACGATCGGAGATTCCCCCTTCATCCGGACATGATGGTTCTGGTGAATGCGCGCCGTCCGACGCCGCCCGGTCAGAGCGTGCAGGCCCAGCGCGAAAGCTGGAATGCCTATGCGGCCCGACTGGCCGAGCCACATCCCGACACGCTCGACGTCACGGACTCCACCGTGCCGGGCATGGAGGGGGACGTGCCGGTCCGCATCTACCGCCCGAAAGCGGCAGCCGCAGTGACGCCCTGCATGATCTACCTGCATGGAGGCGGCTACATGCTCGGCGATCTCGACAGTTCGGATTCGATCGCCTGGGGTTTCGCGGTGGAGACCGGCGCGACGGTGATCAGCGTCGACTATCGCCTGACGCCCGAACACCCCTGGCCGGCCGGCTTCGACGATTGCTGGTCGGTGCTGGTCTGGGCGGCGGAACAGGGAGCATCGATTGGCATCGACCCCGACCGCCTCGTGGTCGGGGGCGACAGTGCGGGCGGGCGTTTCGCCGCCTCCCTCTGCCAGAAGGCGAAGCTCGCGGGCGGTCCGAAGATCCGCGCCCAGGCCGTGATCTACGCCAATGCGGGGCCGATCCCCGATGCGGGATCGATGGTGGACTTCGCGACGGGTTTCGGTCTGACCGCAGCCCGCACCACGGAGTTCGGCGAGCTTCTGTTTCCAGGCGGCCCGTGGCTCGACGATCCCGTCGCCTTCCCCGTGCTGGCCGACGATCTGACGGGCCTTCCACCCACCCTGGTCCACATGGCGGAATACGACCCGATCCGCGACGCGGGGCGGGCCTATGCCGCCAGACTGGTTCTTGCCGGAAACGACGTCACCGTGCGGACCGCGCGGGGGATGATCCATGGCTTCATGCGGGCACGTTTCACGGGAGCGCAGGCGGCAGCCGAATTCAGGTTCATCTGCGACTTCCTCGCCCGCCACATGGTCTAGCCATGCTGATCGATCGCGTCAGGACGCGAGGCGGGCAGGCCTGTCCGGACAGCCTCTATGCCCATCAGCTGGTCCCGCCGCCGCGAGTCCCGCTGGACGACGATCTGCAGGTCGACGTCGCCGTCGTCGGTGCAGGCTTCACGGGCCTGTCGGCCGCCCTGGCTCTGGCCGGCACGGGCATCGACTGCGCGGTGCTCGAAGCCAATGCGCCGGGGTGGGGTGCGTCCGGCCGCAATGGAGGCCAGATCAATCCCGGGCTGAAGCATGCGCCGACAAGAGTGCGGGCGGATCTGGGCGAACGCGCGATGCGGATGTCGCAGAACGCTGCGGATACGGTGTTCGAACTCGTCGAAGAGCATGGCATTTCCTGCGACATCCGCAGGGGCGGCACGATTCGCGCGGCGGTCGATCGGGGCACTTTGGCCGATCTGCATGCTCTCGCGCGCGATGCGCGGGCAGAGGGCGTGGACTATCGGATGCTCTCGCGCGAGGAAGCCGCCGCCGTGACCGGAAGCACGCGCTACACCGGTGGGCTTCGCGATCCGAAGGGCGGCCAGCTCAACCCGCTGAAATATGTTCTCGGGATCGCTGCCGCAGCCGAGCGTGCCGGCGCGCGGATCTACTGCGACACCCCCGTTCACGGTATCGGGGAGAGCGGCGGTCGCTGGACGCTTTCGACGCCGCAGGGCACCGTCGTCGCCCGGGCGGTCATGATCGCCACCAATGGATACTCCGGACCCCTGGTGCCCCGGCTCGCCCGTTCGCTGCTTCCGGTCTACAGCGCCATCCTTGCGTCGAAGCCTTTGCCGCCGGCCCTGCGCGCGTGCATCGCGGCGGGCGGGGAATCGGTCTTCGAGGCGGGCGCGATCACCACCTATTATCGGGTCGACAGCGCAGGGAGACTGATCTTCGGCGGTCGAGGCGCGATGGCGGACCGGAGCGGTCCCGGCGCATTCCCCTCGCTCGCCGCGCAGGCCGAAAGGCTCTGGCCGGGAATAGGGGCGGTCGGCTGGGAATATGGCTGGAACGGGCGGCTCGCCCTGACTGCCGATCACTACCCGCACGTGCATCGGCTGGGGCCGGCGGGCTTCGCCTGTCTCGGCTACAATGGTCGCGGCGTCGCCATGGCCACGGTGATGGGACAGGAAGTGGCCCGGATGCTGGCCTCGACGCTGAGCGGCGCGGCGCATGTGCCGGCCTTTCCCGTCAGCCCGATCCGGCCGATCGCGTTGCAGCCCGCATGGCCGATGGGCGTCGCCCCATCGCTCGCTCTGGCGAAGGCGCGGCAGTGGTTGCGCGACCGGCGCGTCTGACGCGGTCCTAGCTGCGGAGAAAGCCGCGCCAGACCAGTTCGACCTGCAGGCGAAGCCGCGCGTGCATGTCCTCGATGCTCATGTCCTCGATGATCATGTAGAGGCGGAAACAGTCGCGGGTGATGGCGTTCAGCAGCTGCGCGGCCGTCAGCGCATCGACGTCGCGATCGACGTGGCCGCGCAGTTGCATCTGCCGGAGGAGCCGCTCGAGCTTGCGCGTGAAGATCGACTGGGCCTCGATATAGGCTGCGCGGCGTTCGTCCTGTGCTTCGAGCGCGGCGGCCGAGATCATGCGCCAGACGTTCTTCTGACGGTAGTCGAAGCCGTCCTGCAGATCGATGCGGACGAATTCGCATATGACGTCGATCGGATCGCCCCTGGGGTCTTCGATGATGCGGTCGAGGGCCTCGTCCATCATCTCCTTGCTGATCTCGAGAAGCCCGAGGAGGATGTCGCTCTTCGATCGGAAGTAATTGTAGATCGTCGGCGGCGAGACTTCTGCCAGGCCCGCGATATCCTCCATCGTCGTTTCCGCGAAGCCCTTCGCGGTGAACAGATCGGCGGCGGCGAAAACGATCGCCCTGTGTCGGCGCAGCCGCTGCCGGTCGCGCAGTCCCAGATTTGCGCCCGCCTTTTCCATGTCGTCTCCAAACCTCGTCATCGGCTGCCAGGCTCTCGCTAAGGGCAAGCGCTAAGGCCCGCACCTGGCCTCGCTGCGGAATCGGTCGATCGCGAAATCCGTGCACTCGCGAGCCACGGACGGCCGCCTGACACAGGGACCTCCGTGGAACAGCCTGCGGTCGACCGACGGCACAACCTGTATAGGACCTAAGTTCTTTATTCCAATGAAATGAGCGCCGGCGCGCCCAATCCCCACACGGGCCGCGGACGGGCTGAACCGGCGACCGGCGCAAAAACTTTATCGCATTAAAAAATATTGCCGCAACAAAATATTTGACCTTGACTAACGGATGGGCGCGGTTAGGCTGACCGGAGAAGCGCAGAAAGCGAGAAAGCCGGCCTCCGCATGCCCTTGGGTCAAGTCCAGGTAGAAGCCGCCGTCAAACGATACGGCAACGTCGAGGCTGTTCGAGGCGTCGACCTGCATATTCTCGGTGGAGAGTTTCTCACGCTGCTCGGTCCGTCGGGCTGCGGCAAGACCACCATCCTGCGGATGGTCGCGGGTTTCGAGGACCCCACGTCGGGGCGGATCCTGATCGACGGGCGCGACGTCACCAGGGTGCCGACCTACCGGCGTCCGATCGGCATGGTGATGCAGAACCTCGCGCTGTTCCCGCACATGGACGTCAGCGAGAACGTGATGTTCGGCCTTCTGCTTCGCAAGGAGGACCGCGCCGCCGCACGGCGCAAGGCTGGGGATGCGCTCGCGATGGTCGGCCTGGCCGGCTACGAGGAGAGGCTGATTCACCAGCTGTCGGGCGGGCAGAAGCAGCGCGTCGCACTCGCCCGGTCCCTGGTCACGCAGCCGTCCGTCCTTCTGCTCGACGAGCCGCTCTCTGCTCTCGACCTGAAGCTTCGCCAGCAGATGCAGGAGGAGCTCAAGCGCATCCAGAAGCAGGTCGGCACCACATTCATCTTCGTTACGCACGACCAGGAAGAGGCGATGAGCATGTCCGATCGGATCGCCGTGGTGAACCACGGACTGATCGAGCAACTCGGGTCGCCCCGGGATGTCTACGACACGCCCGCTTCGCTCTTCGTCGCCAACTTCGTCGGTGAGACGAACGTCTTTCCCGGTCGGGTCAGCGACGCGAGCGGCGGGACGGCCCGGGTGAGCATCGATGAGGTGGGGCAGGTGGTCACTGCCCGCGGCGCCGGCTTCCAGTCCGGCGACAGGGTCGACGTGATGTTCCGTCCGGATTACCTGCACCTCGCTCGTCCCGGCGCTGCCGACGGCCTTGTCGGGACCGTGACCGATCGAACGTTCATAGGCAGCGGAACGCGCTACCTCGTTTCTGCGGCCGGGCGCGACGTCAAGGTCCGCACCCGGCACGGCCCGCAGGAGCCCGGGTTCGCCCCGGGAGAGGCCGTGCAGATCACCTTCGAGGACGGCGGCTGCGTTGCGCTGCCCGCTGCCTGATCGCCACCACCACTCTACAACACCCAATGAGGGGCCTTTCGTGACCGACAAGCTGATACTGAACCGCCGTCATCTGATCGCCACGGGTGCCGCCGCTCTCGCGGCGCCGTTCGTCATCGGCCGGCAGTCCTATGCCCAGGGCAAGGGCGAAATCATCCAGTGCAACTTCGGCGGCGGCGTGGCCAACGCCTTCCGCAAGGCCTATGGCGAACTCTTCACCCAGGAGACCGGCATCCCGTTCAAGATCGTCGAGGTGCCCTCCACCGAGACGGCCGTGATGTCGAACGCGTCGGCGCCGATCTACAATTCGTCCTATCACTCCTATTCCGGGGCGATGAAGCTCAACAAGATGGGCGTGACCGAGACGCTCAAGCTCGCGGACTTCCCGGCGCTCAGGGACGTGCCGAAGAACATGCTGCCGATGCTGGATGACGAGCACATCTCCGGCATCCCCATCCAGTTCATCTTCTATGGTCTCTGCTACAATACCGACTTCTCGAAGAAGGAGGACTTCACCTCGTGGAAGGCACTGGCCGACCCGAAGTGGAAGGGGCAGGTGACGGTGACCAAGCCGGTCTTCGCCTCGCTCTATGACGTGCCTTGGTACGCCCACATGCTCACCGGCGACCAGAAGCAGCTGGAGACCGGGATCCAGCAGTACAAGGCCGTCTCCGACAATGCCCTGACGGCCTACACCTCCATGGCGCAGAACCAGCAGTTGCTCCAGCGCGGCGATGCCGTCGCCTCCGCCTACTACTCCAGCCAGGTCTGGACGCTGAAGGAGGAGGGCGCCACCAACGTCGAGGTCAACATCCCGCAGGAAGGGGCCCTCATGATCCCCTACGTGTTCGTGATCCCGAAGAACGCTCCGCATATGGAAGCCGCTTTCGAGTTCGCGCGTTTCGCGGGCACCGCGGCTCCGCAGGAGCGGAACTTCGCGGCATCGGGCTACATCCCGCTGAACACGACCGCGAAGATCGACGAGGACCTCCTCGTGCAGCGCCTCGGCTACTCGCGCGAAGAGATCGTCGCCAAGACCTTCAATCCCGACTGGGCCTACATCGAGTCCACCCGCGAAGATCTCATCAAGAAGATCGAAGCGGCCCTGGGCTGAGCGGCGGGAACAACGCGAGGATTCCTCATGAGCTTTGGTAGGGCCTCCCTGCTGCTGCTGCTGCCCTGTATCGGCTTGCTGATCGGCCTGCTGACCGGTGTCGGCACGCTGGTGCAGCAGGCCTTCACCGGGGTGGAGGGATCCTCCGTCGCGAACGTGGCGGACTTCCTGGGCAGGCCCGAGGCCATGCGGGTCTTCTGGTATACCCACCGCATCGCGCTCGAAGTGACGGCGATCTGTCTCCTCATCGCCTATCCGCTCGCCGTGTTCATGGCACTGCGGCCGAAGGTGATCTACCTCGTGCTGATCCTGATGCCGTTGATGGTGTCGATCGTGGTGCGCACCTATGGCTGGGTGGTGATCCTGGGGCCGCGTGGCCTCGTCAACACCGCGCTCAGGGCGGCCGGGATCATCGACAGGCCTCTGCCGCTGATGTTCAACGACGGGGGCGTGATCGTGGGACTCGTCCACATCTTCATCCCCTTTGCGGTCCTGGCGATCCTCGCGGTCTACGTGAAGATCGAGAAGACCCTGCTCGAGGCCGCGATGGTGCTTGGGGCTTCGCCGCTGAAAGTGTTCCTTCGCGTGGTTCTGCCGCTGTCGCTTCCCGGCGTCGCCACCGCGGCCAGCATCGTCTACCTTCTCTCCCTGGGCGCCATCGTCACGCCGCTCCTGCTCGGCGGGCAGCAGCAGAACATGCTGGGAACGATGATCTACAACCAGATGCTGGTCTACTACAATTTCCCCGCGGCTTCGGCTGCGGCGATCCTTCTGACCGGCTCGGCGGCGATCGCCGTCATCCCCTTCCAGCTGGTCGATCGGTGGGCCACGCGGAAACTGCCGAGCCGGCGGACCTGAGGACGCTCGATGAAACCCGCACAAGCCGTGCTCACCGCCTTCGCCGCCGCGGCATTCGCTTTCATCCTGGCGCCTATCCTGGTCGTGGTCGTCGCCTCCGTCACGCCGCGGGGATATCTCGAGTTCCCGCCGCAGGGTCTGTCGCTGCGGTGGTATGTCGAGGTGCTGACCTCCTGGGCCTGGGGCCGCGCCTTCCTCGTCAGCGTCGCGCTGGCCACCGTGGCCGCCACGGCGACGACCTTCGTGTGTTTCCTCGCCGCCCTCGTCACGACGCGTCGCAGGGTTCCGGGCAAGAACCTGCTCGAGTTCCTGATCCAGCTGCCGCTCCTGCTGCCGCACGCGGCCCTGGCCATGGCTCTGTTCTCGCTCATCCTCGTTCTCGGCCTGCGGGGCAGCTTCCCAGGGCTTGCCGTCGCCCACCTCATCCTGGTCATGCCGTTCGTCTACGCTCCGATCGTGAACGGACTGCGCCAGCACGACCTCTCGGTCGAGGAGGCTGCGGCGACGCTCGGGGCCGATCCGATCACCGTCTTCCGCAAGATCACGCTGCCGATGATCCGGCCGGCGCTCGTCAGCGCATTCCTCTTCAGCTTCATCGTCTCGTTCGACGAAGTAACGGTCTCGGTCTTCCTGATCGGGGTCGACATGACCACGCTTCCCGTCAAGATCCTCTCCGACATCCAGGCCTCGGCCAGCCCGGCCATCGCCGCCGTCTCGACCCTCCTGATGGGGCTCACGCTGGCGATGGTCTACATCATCAACCGGCTCATCGGCATCCGTCTCTTCGTCGAGAACCGCGCCTGAGAGCCAACCTCAGCCTAGCATCTTCGAGAATGAACATGATCGAGCGTCGCCAGTTCTACATCGATGGCGCCTGGGTGGATCCCGTCGACGGCCGGGACGTCCAGGTGATCGACCCTTGCACCGAAATGCCCTGTGCGGTCATATCGATGGCGGGACCCGCGGATGTCGACCGGGCCGTGGCTGCCGCCAAGGCGGCGCTGCCTGCATGGATGGTCACGCCTCCTGGCGAGCGCATCGCTGCCGTGGAGCGGTTTCTAAGGGCCTACGAGGCTCGGATCGAGGACGTGGCCCGAGCGGTGTCCCTGGAAATGGGCGCGCCGATCGATCTGGCGCGCCGCGCTCAAGCTCCTCTCGCGATCAAGCATATCAAGGGGTTTCTTGCGGCCGCGCGCGATTTCGCATTCGAAGCGCCGCTCTCTCCGCAGGATGACGGGACCCGTATCATCCACGAGGCGGCCGGGGTCTGTGCACTGATCACCCCGTGGAACTGGCCTCTGAACCAGATCTCGCTGAAGACGATCGCCGCCCTGCTCGCGGGCTGCACGATGGTGCTCAAGCCCTCGGAGGAGAGTCCCCTCAGCGCACTGCTCTGGGCCGAATGCATCGACGCGGCGGGGCTCCCAAAAGGGGTCTTCAACCTCATCAACGGTGACGGTGCAGGGGCGGGGACGATGCTCAGCCGCCATCCGGACGTGGACATGGTCAGCTTCACCGGCTCGACCCGTGCGGGCATCGCGATATCCAAGGCGGCTGCGGACACGCTGAAGCGCGTTCACCTCGAACTGGGCGGCAAGGGTGCCAATCTGATCTTCGCCGACGCCGAGCCGGGCGCCGTCGAGCGCGGTGTCCGCCAGATGATGAACAACACCGGCCAGTCCTGCAATGCGCCGAGCCGCATGCTGGTGCAGAGAGACGTGTATCCAGAAGCCGTCCGGATCGCGGCAGAGGTCGCCGGACGCCTCACGGTGGGGCCGTCGTCAGCCGAGGGCCCACATCTCGGTCCCGTCGTGAATCGCGCCCAGTGGAACAGGATCCAGGGTCTCATTCGCACCGGAATCGCCGAGGGTGCCCGTCTCGTCGCCGGTGGGGTCGGCCTGCCGGACGACGTCGAGAAGGGCTACTACGTGCGGCCCACCGTCTTCGCCGATGCGAACAACGCCATGACGATCGCGCGCGAGGAGATATTCGGTCCCGTTCTGACGATCATTCCCTTCGATACCGAGGAGGAGGCGATCGCCATCGCCAACGACACGTCCTTCGGCCTTTCGAACTATGTCCAGACGGCAGATCCCGACCGCGCCCGGCGCGTCGCCCGGGCCCTGCGCTCCGGCATGGTGGAACTGAACGGCACCCCCCGAGGCCCCGGCGCGCCCTTCGGCGGCATGAAGCAGTCGGGCAACGGTCGCGAGGCCGGTGTCTGGGGGCTGCAGGATTTCCTGGAGGTGAAGGCGGTCGGCGGCTGGAGCGCCTGAGCCTTCGCATCCGTCTCATTCTTTCTGCAAGGACACTGAACCATGAAAGCCTGGCTCAACCATGACCACGGCGCTGCCCTGCGTTGCGAGGAGGTGCCTGACCCCGATCCCGGCTCCGAAGGGCTGGTCATCCAGGTCAGCCATTGCGGTCTGTGCCATTCCGACCTCCACCGCTGGCGCGGCATATCCAACATGGGCAGCCGCGGCGTCGTTCAGCGCCCCCGCCCCGAGAACCCGGTGGCGATGGGCCATGAGATCGTCGGCGAGATCGTCGGCATGGGCACGGCCGTAACCGGGCGCAGGCTCGGCGAGAAGGTCATCGTCTATCCCTGGTTCGGCTGCGGCAGGTGCAGGGCCTGCCTGTCCGGGGCGGACAACATGTGCCGCGAGCCCACGCGCAGCCTGGGCTTCGGGAACCACGGCGGCTTCGCCGAGCGGGTCGCGGTTCCGCATGAACGCTATGCCGTGCCTCTCGGGGACCTGTCGCCCGAACAGGCGGCTCCACTGGCATGCGCCGGGCTGACCGTCCGCTGCGCCATCCGCAAGATCGAGCCTTTCGACCCGACCGAGGCGATCGTCACGATCGGGACGGGCGGGGTCGGCCTGACCGCCATTTCGGTGCTGCATGCGCTCGGCCATCGCAATGTCATCGCGCTGGATCGGGATCCGAGCCGGGCCGCCGTCGCCGTCGCCGCCGGCGCAGCGCGGTTCATCGCAACACCGGAAGGCACGACGTCGGCAGACCTTATCGAGGCGCTCGGCGGAAAGGTCGACACCGTCCTCGATTTCGTCAACAGTTCGCAAACCGCGACGCTCGCCTTCGATCTTCTCGGGAAAGGCGGGCAAATGGTCCAGGTCGGACTCTACGGCGGCGAGTTGAGTGTGCCACTGCCGCTCATCACGGGTGCGTCACTCACGGTTCGTGGAAGCATCACCGGCACGCTCGACGACCTGCGCGACGTGGTCCGCATGGCGCGGAACGGACAGCTTCCCGCGATCCCTGTTTCCGTGCTTCCGAAGAGCGCGTTGAACGATGCCATTCATCGCCTTGAGAACGGGCAGGTCAAGGGCCGCATCGTGCTGGTCGCCGAGGGCGGGGACCTGGCGGCCTGACCGATCCCTGGGCGTTTCGGGCACTATCCGGAGGTTCCCGTCGACGCAGGTCCGCTCGCAGCGCAGACCGCCTTTCGGACAGCATGACCGCCTCAGGCTCGCTCGGCGTCGCAACCTGCCGGACGGGTAGCTGCAGCGAACGGAACGCATGGGCTGATCGAGCGCAGGAGGCGTCGGCGCCGACGGCTCCCTCCCGGCGCCGCAGGCACCGGGCCGGGTTCAGCACGTCTTCGTCATCCGCCTGCGCCGTCCTTCGACGCCGTTTCGGGCTTCGATGACTGCACCGACCGCTGCGGCTTCTCCGCCGCGCCCCTGTCCGCCAGGGCCAGGTCCGGGATTTCTCATCCTCATCCCCCCGCCGCCACCCGCCCCAGCCCGCGCGCCATGTCGATGAAGGCCCTGAACGCGGCGGAGGGGTTTTTGCGGCCGGGATAGTAGAGGCAGAGGGGGGCTGAGGGGGGCGTCCAGTCGTGGAGGACGCGTTCCAGCCGACCCGCCGCGAGGTCGTCGCGGATGTCGGCCTCCATGAAGAAGCCGATGCCGGTCCCGTCGAGGACGGCGATGCGGGCGAGCGACGATTCGTCGAGGGTGATCGGGCCGTCGACGTCGATCTGGACCGGATCGCCGTCCTTCTCGAAGTGCCAGCGGTAGAGCGCGCCGTTCGGCAGGCGGATGCGGATGCAGGGATGGCCAGGAAGATCCGACGGCACGCGCGGCCGGCCATGGGCTTCGAAGTAGGAGGGCGTGGCGACGACGGCGAAGCGGCGCGGGGCGCCGACGGGGAGCGCGATCATGTCGCTCGGCACGAGGTCGGCGCCGCGCAGCCCCAGGTCGAAGCCCTCGGCCACGATGTCGACGATCCGGCCCTCCGTGACGAGATCGACATGCACCTGCGGGTGCCGCCGCAGGAATTCGAGAATGAGCGGCGCCAGCACCTCGCGCGCCCCGCTCGCGAAGGCGTTGATGCGCAGCGTGCCCGACGGCGTGTCCTGCTGTGACCGCACCGCCGCCATGGCGTCCTTGATGTCGCGAAGCGCCGGGGTGACGCGATCGACGAAGATGCGTCCGGCATCGGTGAGCGAGACGCTGCGCGTGGTGCGGTTGAACAGCCGCACGCCGAGCTGCCGCTCGGTCCGCGCGATCAGGTTGCTCAGCGCCGTCGTCGAGAGCCCGAGTTCGAGTGCGGCCGCCCGGAACGATCCCCGCGCCGCGATGGCGAGAACGGCTTGCAGCTCGACGAGGCCGTGGCTTGGCATTGTCCCTGATTCCGCAATGTTACATCCGGCTTTGTCCCCGTTATCGCGACGAAGGTCCAGCCTTATGTTGCGTCCATCGACGGCCGTGCATGGCGCCGGCCGCTGCAAGAGACGGAGACGACGGATGAACATCGAACTCCCCGGGCCGATCGCGGCCTATTTCGTAGCGGACCGAAGCCGCGACGCCGATGCCGTGGCCGCCTGCTTCGGCGACGACGGCGTCGTGACGGACGAACGCCGGACACACTCCGGCCGGGAGGCGATCCGCCGCTGGAAGGCCGAAGCGTCGGCGGCCTTCGCCTACACGGTCGAACCCTTCGCGCTGTCGCAGGACGATGGCCGCTCCGTGGTGACGGGCCGGGTCGCGGGTGATTTCCCGGGCAGTCCGGTCGATCTCCGCTACGTCTTCACGCTCGACGGCGACCGCATCGCCGCGCTGGAGATCGTGCCATGATCCCCTTCCTTTCGCTCGAAGGCAGGCGGGCGCTCGTCACGTCCGGCACGCGCGGTGCGGGCGCCGCCACGGTACGGCTGTTCGCCGAGCTCGGGGCCGAGGTGCTGACCAGCGCACGCAGCCGGCCGGAGACGCTCGACGACGGCGTCGGCTTCGTCGCTGCGGATCTGACCTCGGCCGAAGGCTGCGCGACACTCGCGGGAGCGGTGCAGGAGCGCTGGGGCGGCGTCGACGTCGTCGTCCACATGCTCGGCGGCTCGTCGGCGCCGGCCGGAGGGTTCGCCGCGCTCGGCGACGACGAATGGCGCAGGGAACTCGATCTCAACCTGATGCCCGCCGTGCGGCTCGATCGCGCCCTGGTGCCCGGCATGGTGGCGCGGGGGGGCGGCGTGGTCGTCCACGTCACCTCGATCCAGCGCGCCCTGCCGCTGCCCGAGGCGACGACGGCCTATGCGGCGGCGAAGGCGGCGCTCTCCACCTACAGCAAGGCGCTGTCGAAGGAGGTGTCGCCGAAGGGTGTCCGCGTCGTCCGCGTCTCGCCGGGATGGATCGAGACGGAGGCGGCGGTGCATCTGGCCGAACGTGTCGGCGCGGAGGCCGGTGCGGGCGTCGAGGAGGGGAAGCGGCGGATCATGGCGGCGCTGGGCGGAATCCCGATCGGCCGGCCGTCGAGCCCCGCGGAAGTCGCCGCGCTGATCGCCTTCCTCGCCTCCGATCGCGCCGCCAGCATCACGGGGACGGAATTCGTGATCGACGGCGGCACGATCCCGACTGCCTAGAGACCTCGGAACCGGTCGGTCGGCTTTCGGCTCAGCCCGACACGCTCCAGTCGCCGGTCCGGGAATAGATGGCGTCGCGCAGCCGGCGCAGCTCGCCGGCCATCGCGTTCAGCTGCGCGGGCGCCTGCCCGGACGTTTCGATCAGGGCGTCGGCGAGGCAGCCCGCGCGCGAACGCAGGTCGCGGCCGGCATCGGTCAGGGCCACGACCACCTGCCGCTCGTTGTCGGGATTGCGCGCGCGGCGCAGGAGGCCGCCGGCCTCCAGCCGCTTGAGCAGGGGCGTCAGCGTGCTCGACTCCAGCGCCAGGGTATCGGCGATCCGGCCGACGGTCTGGGAGTCCTCGCGCCACAGGACGTTGAGCACGAGATACTGCGGATAGGTCAGCCCCAGTCCGTCGAGCAGCGGCTTGTAGAGGCGCTGGACGGCCATTCCGGCTGAGTAGATGGCGTAGCAGAGCTGCTCGTCGAGCGGCAGCGGCGGGTTGGGCTTGGGCATCGGGACCTCCGTCGGCGTCTCCGTAGCGCATCCGATCGCAAAAAGGAATATCGCGATAAGATTCCGGCTGGACAAGGATCGCAGCCGCTGCTACACGATAGTTATCGCAATAAACGTTATCGCAAAAGAAAGGAAGGCACCATGTCCACCACCAGCATCCTCGCAGCGACGGCCGCGGCCGTTGCCCTGGCCGCCGCCTCCGCCGAGGCCGCCGACCGGATCCCCGACACGCAGCAGATCCGCAACGTCGTCCTCGTCCACGGCGCCTTCGCCGACGGCTCCGGCTGGCGCGGCGTCTACGACCGGCTGACCGCCCGCGGCTACAGGGTCACCATCGTGCAGAATCCGCTCACCTCGCTCGCAGACGACGTCGCGGCGACGAAGCGGGCGCTCGACCGCCAGGACGGGCCGGCCGTCCTGGTCGGCCACAGCTGGGGCGGGACGGTGATCACCGAGGCGGGCGTCCACCCGCAGGTCCGCAGCCTCGTCTATGTCTCCGCGCTGTCGCCGGACGCGGGCGAGACCACCGCCCAGCAGTATGACGGCTTCACCACCCCGCCCGAATTCGTGCTCGACATCGGCGCCGACGGCTTCGGCTTCATCCGGCCGGACGCCTTCGCGGCGGGGTTCGCGGCCGACGCCGGCGCGGCCGATGCGGCCTTCCTGCGGGATTCGCAGGTGCCGATCGCCATGGCCTCCTTCGCCACGACGCTGACCAACGCCGCCTGGCGGCAGAAGCCCAGCTGGGCGGTGATCGCCACCGACGACAAGGCCTTCGACCAGAAGATGCTGCACGGCATGGCTGAGAAGATCGGCGCGAGGGTCACCGAAGTCGCGGCCAGCCACGCCGTCTTCATGACCCAGCCCGACGTCGTGGCCGGCGTCATCGACGAGGCCGCCCGGGGCGCCGAAGACGCCGCCCGGGGCGCCGAAGACGCCGCCCGGGGCACCGGCGCCGCCGCCCGGTAGGACCGCGCCCGCGGCCGCCACGGCATTCCTTCCAACGCATGACGACCGCTCACAACAAAGGAGACATGAGCATGGCGACGATCAGGACTTCCGACGGCACGACCATCTTCTACAAGGACTGGGGTCCGAAGGACGCGCAGCCCGTGGTGTTCCATCATGGCTGGCCGCTGTCGGGCGACGACTGGGACAACCAGATGCTGTTCTTCCTCGGCGAGGGCTACCGCGTCGTCGCGCATGACCGGCGCGGTCATGGCCGGTCGGACCAGACCGACACCGGCAACGACATGGACACCTATGCCGCCGACGTGGCCGATCTCGCCCGGGCGCTCGATCTGAGGAACGCGATCCACATCGGCCATTCCACCGGCGGCGGCGAGGTCGCCCGCTACGCCGCCCGGGCAGAGGCGGGCCGGGTCGCGAAGGCCGTGCTGATCGGCGCGGTGCCGCCGGTGATGGCGAGGACGCCGTCCAACCCCGACGGCATCCCGCTCGATGTCTTCGACGGCTTCCGCTCGGCGCTGGTTGCCAACCGGGCGCAGTTCTTCCGCGACATCCCGTCCGGCCCCTTCTACGGCTTCAACCGCGAGGGCGCCAAGGTCAGCCAGGGCCTGATCGACAACTGGTGGCGCCAGGGCATGGCGGGCGGCGCCAAGGCCC
This sequence comes from Aquibium microcysteis, assembly GCF_014495845.1. Classification (NCBI taxonomy): domain Bacteria; kingdom Pseudomonadati; phylum Pseudomonadota; class Alphaproteobacteria; order Hyphomicrobiales; family Phyllobacteriaceae; genus Aquibium; species Aquibium microcysteis. The sequence continues at coordinate 2,936,246 of NZ_CP061080.1, read as the reverse complement.
ATTATGACTGCATAACGGCCTTTTCGGAAACCGACTTCACCGAGGACCTGAAGGCCATCACCGTGCCCGTCCTGGTGATCCACGGCGAGGACGACCAGATCGTGCCGATCGCCAACTCGGCCCACAAGGCCGTGCGGCTGCTGAAGAACGGCACGCTGAAGACCTATCCGAGCCTGTCGCACGGGCTGTTCGCGACGCATCCGGAGGTCGTCAATCCCGACCTCCTGGCCTTCGCGCGGGGCTGACGGCCGCCCGCCGTGCGGGAACCGGGGGCCTCGCCGCTCTACGGTTCCCGCAGAAGCATCTTCTCCGCCGCCACCACGACGGCGAAGATGCCGATGGCGAGCAGCGAGGAGAGCACGATCGCGGCGTACAGGCGGTCCGACTGGTAGTTGAAGGTCGCCTGGATGATCAGTGCGCCGAGGCCCTTGTCGGAGCCGATCCACTCGCCGACGATCGCGCCGATGACGGCGGTGGCCGAGCTGATGCGCAGCGAGGAGAACAGCAGCGGCAGCGAGCGCGGCAGGCGCAGGCGCCAGAACACCTCCCAGCGGCTGGCCGAGAGCATGCGGAACAGCTCGTGCTCGCTGGGGCCGGCCGAATCGAGGCCGCGGATCATGTTGATCAGCGTCGGGAAGAAGCAGATCACCGCGGCGATGACGATCTTGGGCGTCATGCCGAGCCCGAAAATCAGGATGATGATGGGCGAGAGCGCCAGGATCGGGATGGTGTTGAAGAACAGCACGACGGGAAAATAGGCGGCCTGCAGGACCCGGCTGTGGACGAAGACGACCGCGAGCAGGATCGCGGCGAGATTGCCGATCAGGAAGCCGGCGCCGGCCTCGATCGCGGTCGGCCAGAAATGGCCCGACAGAAGCGCCGCGTCGCGCCCCAGCACGGCAAAGACGGCGGTGGGCGTCGGCACGATGTAGGCGGGCACGCCGGCCAGCGGCAGCAGATACTGCCAGGCGAGGATGAGGGACGCGGCGCCGGCGAAGGGCAGTACCGTGCGGGCAAGCGGCGGGAGCGGTGTCATGATGCCTCCGCCAGCGCCGCGCGCAGGTCGGCCATCGCGGCGACCAGGGCAGGGTGCTCGCGCGTGCAGCGGTTCTGCGGCTGCTTGATCGGTTTCAGGTCGCGGTCGAGGAGGATGCGTCCGGGATTGGCGGCGAGCACGAGGACGCGCTCGCCCAGATAGGCTGCCTCGGCGATGGAGTGGGTGACGAAGAGGATGGTCGTGCCGGTCCGCCGCCACAGGTTCAGCAGTTCGTCGTTCAGCCGGTCGCGCGTGATCTCGTCGAGCGCCCCGAACGGTTCGTCCATGAGAAGCAGCTTCGGCTCGCCCATCAGCGCCCGTGCGATGGCGACGCGCTGGCGCTGCCCGCCGGACAGCTGGTTGGGATAGCGCCCGCCGAAGCCGGCGAGGCCCATCAGGTCGAGAAGTGCCTCGCTCCGGTCGGCGATCGCCCGCGTCAGGCTCGCGCGCCCGACCTGGAGCGGCAGGCAGACGTTCTGCCGGACCGTGCGCCAGGGCAGAAGCGTGGAATCCTGGAAGACGAAGGCGACCTCGCGCCGGCTGCGCACCGCGGCCGCGGTTGCGCCGAGAACCTCGACGGTTCCGGCGAGCGGCGGCAGGAGGTCCGCCACGACGCGCAGCAGGGTCGACTTGCCGCAGCCCGAGGGGCCGAGGATCGACAGGAAGGAGCCGGCCTCGACGGTGAGATCGAGGCCGGTGATGACGGTGACGGGTTCCCCGGCCGTCGGATAGCCGACGTCGAGACCGACTGCCCGGACGGCCGGCTGCATCGGCTCAGGCGCCGGGGGCAGCGAGCTTCGGCCGGCTGTCGGCCGTCAGGTCGAGGATCTTCGTCGTGTAGACGTCCTCCGTCTTCGGGCGGCCGTTCGGATACTGCCCGACCGTGTCGAGCAGCGTCAGCTGGCCGTCGAGCGATTCGGGGCTGAACGTGCCCCAGCCGCCGGCGGCGGTGTTCTCGTCGAAGGAGAGCTTCAGGATCAGGTCGATGGTCTTCTCTTCCCAACCGAGATCCATCTCCGGATAGGCTTCGACCATCGTCTTGACCGCTTCCTGCGGGTTGGCGTGCACGAAGCCCCAGCCCCTGGCGACCGCGCCGATGAACTTCGCCAGCGTCTCGGCGTCGCCGTCGACCGCGCCGTCCGTGGCGAAATAGACGTTGGCGTAGGAGTCCAGACCGAGGTCGCGGACGAGGAGGTCGATGCGGTCCTCGCCGACGACCGACAGGGCCTGGGTGTTGGTGATCCAGCCGCCGATGGCATCCACCTCGCCGCGCACCAGCGGGCCCTTGTCGAAGCCGACGTTGACGACGTTCACGTCGGCCGGCGCGATGCCGTTCTTCGCCAGGATGGCATCCATCAGGAAGCGGGCGGTCGGCTGGATGCCGATCGTCTTGCCCTTCAGGTCGGCCACGCCGTTGATCGGCTTGCCGGGCTTCGACGTCAGCGCGTAGGGGCCGGTGCGGAAGCCGCAGGCGATGATGCGCACGGGCACGCCGCCGGCGCGGGCGGCGAAGAGCTGCGGCGTCTCGGAGAACTGGCCGAGTTCCGCCGAGCCCGAGATCACCGGCGGCACGGTGGCGGAGTTCGGGCCGCCCGGGCTGAACGTGACCTCGAAGCCGGCCTCCTCGAAATAGCCGTTCTTCATGGCGGCGATGTCGCCGATCTGGCCGTTCGACATCAGCCAGTCATACTGGATGACGAGCTCGGCGGCGGCCCGCGCCGAGGTCGCGGAAAGGAGCTGGATGCCCGGCGCGAAGGCGAGCAGGCCTGCCGCCGCGCCGGTCTTGAAGAGGGTTCTGCGGTCGATGCGGTGGTTCGGATATCCTGTCATGATCGTTCCCCTTGTCATTGTGGTTTCGTTTCGCCGGTCCCATTCCCGGCGCGGATCAGGTCACGGCTGTTCGTCGTGATAGTCGCCGGGGCCGCCGTCGAGCCAGGCGTAGAGTTCCCAGAGCGTGCCGTCGGGATCGGTGAAATAGGCGCAGCGCGCGTTCCAGACGTAGTCCGCCGGCGGGCCCTGGAAGGGCACGCCCTTCGCCGACAGCGCGGCATGGACCCGGTCGATTTCGGCCGGCGCGTCGAGCCTCACCGCCACGCAGGCCTTGTGCGCCGCCCGCGGCGCGCGGACGTCCGAGACCCCGGTGTGGCGGCTGATGTGACCGATCTCCCAGGCCGCCAGCGTGACGCCCTCGCCGTGGAAATCGGCGAAGCCCTCCGCCCGGCGGCGCAGCCGGAAGCCGAGCCTGTCGACATAGAAATCGACGGTGCGCTGAATGTCCTCCACCAGGAGGCAGATGTCGGAGATGCGGTGCTCCGTCCCGAAGGTCATGGCTTTGTCTCCCCGGCTTTCTCGCCGTTCCTGGTGTTCTTCAGGCTCACCCCGACGCGCTCGGCGGCGCCGATGATGTGGGCGCGCATGGCCTGCGCGGCGGCGTCCGCGTCGCCGGCCACCAGCGCCTCGTAGATCAGCACGTGCTCGCCGACATTGACGTCGACCAGATCGTGCAGCGGGTTGACCGCGCGGGCGTAGTGGATCGAACGGCGGATCTGCTCGCAGATGAAGGCGATGAAGGTGTGGATGTAGCCGTTGCCGGTCGCCCGCGCGATCTCGCGGTGGAAGGCCAGATCCGCCTCGATGCTGCCGTCCTCCCAGCGTTCCTCGCCGCCCATGCGGTCGAGCGCGGTCTTGATGGCGACGAGGTGCTCGGGCGTGCGTCGCTCGGCCGCCAGCGCCGCCGCCTCCGCCTCCAGGATGCAGCGCAGCTCGAACAGCCGCTCCATGTTGTCGCCGTCCTTCAGCGCATCGCGGTCGATGCGGATGGCGGCGCGCTGCTCGGGCGCCAGCACGAAGGCGCCGACGCCCTGGCGCGCCTCGATCACGCCGTCGGCACGCAGCTGGGCCACGGCCTCGCGCACGACATTGCGGCTGACGCCGAAGCGGTCCGCCAGCTGCTGTTCGGTCGGCAGGCGGTGCCCGGGCTGGAACCCGCCCTCCTCGATCTCGCGCGAGAGGAGTGCCGCCACCCGCCCGGGAAGCGCCTCGAATGTGCCGATGCTGCTCGATCGTTCTCTCATGCCTGCTCCTTCCCGGCCGGGATGAGACATCCCGGGTTCATCAGGTCCTGCGGATCGAGCGCGTCCTTTACCGCGCGCATCGTCCGTCGCTCCACCGCGCCCAGCCCGGCCCAGAAGGCCTCCGTGCGTGCGCGGCCGATGCCGTGTTCGGCGCTGATCGAGCCGTGGAACGCCTCGACGATCGCAAAGAGACCGTCGGTGATCCGCCGCCCATGCGCCTGCGCCTGCGCGCGCGGCATGTCGGCCGGCGGGAGGAGATTGAAATGGATGTTGCCGTCGCCGGCATGGCCGTAGACCTGCGGCATCCAGTCGGGCCAGTCGCGGGCGGCGAAGGCGCGCGCCGCCGTAACGAAGGCCGGCACGTCGCCCAGCCGCACCGAGACGTCGCTGCGCACGTGGTAGCCGCGCCGCGCCTGGCCTTCCACGAGGCCTTCGCGAATGGCCCAGAAGCGTCGTGCCTGGGCCTGGCTCTGCGCCACCACGGCGTCGCCGACGAGGCCCTGCGCGATCATGTCGGCCAGGAAGCCCTCCAGCAGCGCGCGGCCGTCCATGCGCCTGCCGCAGGACAGCTCGATCAGCACGTGGACGGGGAAGGCCGACGAGACGGGCGCCATCATGGCGTCGTCGATCAGCCGGGCGAGCGGCAGGCATTCCGTGCCGATGATCTCGAAGGCGGTGACGAGTTCGGAGAGGTCGCCGCGCGCCAGGGCGCTGATCGCCATGGCGTCCGCGATGGAGCCGACGCCGAGATAGGCGGTCTCGATCGTCGCCGGTTTCGGATGCAGCCTGAGGCAGAGCCCGGTGACGATGCCGAGCGTGCCCTCCGAGCCGATGAAGAGCTGCTTCAGGTCGTAGCCGCGATTGTCCTTGCGCAGGCCGCGCATGGCGCTCCACAGCGAGCCGTCGGGCAGCACGGCCTCCAGCCCGAGGATCAGGTCGCGCGCCATGCCGAAGCGCAGCACGTTGACGCCGCCCGCATTGGTCGCCGCATTGCCGCCGACCTGGCAGCTGCCCTGGGCGCCCAGCGCGAGCGGGAACTGCAGGCCGATGGCGTCCGCGGCGTCCCGTGCCGTCTGCAGCGTGCAGCCGGCGTCGAGGTCGAGCGTCGCATTGGCGGCGTCGGCGCGGCGGATGGCGTTCAGCCGCGACAGGCTGACGATCACCATGGCTCGGCCGGAGGCGGGCGGAAAGGCACCGCCGACCAGCCCCGAATTGCCGCCCTGCGGGACGATGGCGATCCCGTGCCGGCGGCAGATGTCGACGCAGGCCTGAACCTCTCGGACGGATCCGGGCCTCGCCACCGCGACGGCATCCCCCGTCCAGTCGCCCGACCAGTCCGTGAGGAAGCCCGCCTTGTCCTCTGGCCGGAGGAGCACGGCGGATTCGCCCAGAGCGCCGACGAGATCGGTGCTGAGGCTTTCCGCGGCAGGGATGGCGGGTGAGGCGAGCAGAGGAAATCCTCCCGTAACGTAATCATATCATACTGTCATCCTACAACTTAGCAAGCGGTTTCCGTCGGGGCAGACGCCTGCGGCGTCCATTGCCCTGGCACGCCCGGGAGATTTCCCCCGCGGTCATCCAGCCGTCGCCGAGCCGGCGTAGGCTCGCGCCTCGCTCGACTTCCGGGAGCCCGCCATGAACCACACGACCGTGCGTCTGCTCGATGCCTGCGAGCGGCTGCTCTGCGAGGTCGACTGCGTCGACGACCTGACCGTCCGGCGGCTGGCGAGCGAGGCGGGAACGACGCCGTCCTCGGTGAGCTATCATTTCGGGTCGCAGGAGCGCCTGATCGTGGCGACTGCCGAGCGTGTCTACCGGCGGCTGAACCAGGAGCGCATGAATCTCCTGAACCGGGCGGTGCAGAAGCGCCATCCGGAGCCGCCCGCGCTCGAGGAGGTGATCGCGGCGCTGGTCGGCCCCTCCGTGCGCTGGAGCCTCGACGACGGTTCGCAGTACCGCGTGCTGGCGCATTTCAACGCGATGTCGCAGCGCAGCCGCGATCCCGAGATCTACCGGGCGATCATCGAGGGCGTCGAGCATCACAAGGTCTTCATGGCCTATCTGCGCCAGCTCGCGCCCTGGCTCGACGACGCCGCGATCGGCTGGCGCATGAGCTGTGCGCTCGGCATCCGCTCGCAGGTGACGCGCAGCCGGGTGCGCAACGAGGTCCTGACCGGCCATGCCATCGACTTCTCCGATCCGGAGGAGGTGATCGCGCGGATCGTCGAGGTGGTGGTGCCGATGTTCCTCCGTCCAGGCTGACCGGCGCACCAGGGCGCAGCGGCGGATTTCGAACGCTGTTTGAAACCCGTCATGCTGCCGATACGCCACGCGCCTACCCAAGCCCCGAAGCAATGCAACGGGCGACCCCATGGCCTCGATCGACATCCGAGACGTTCACAAGCTCTACGGCAGGACGCCGGCGGTGCGCGGACTGGACCTTGCCGTCGAGGACGGCAGTTTCCTGGTCATCCTCGGGCCGTCGGGATGCGGCAAGTCCACGCTGCTGCGGATGATCGCCGGGCTGGAGGACATCACCGCGGGCACGATCGCGTTCGACGGCCGCGTCGTCAACGACGTCGAGCCGGGCCGGCGCGGCTGCGCCATGGTGTTCCAGAACTACGCGCTCTACCCGCACATGACGGTGGCCGAGAACATCGGCTACGCGCTCAAGGTCGCGCGGGTGCCGAAGGCCGAGCGCAAGGAGCGGATCGGCCGGGTGGCGGCGATGCTGGGGCTCGGCGACCTTCTCGATCGCAAGCCCTCGCAGCTTTCGGGCGGGCAGCGCCAGCGGGTGGCGATGGGCCGCGCCATGGTGCGCCAGCCCGGCATCTTCCTCTTCGACGAACCGCTGTCGAACCTCGACGCCAAGCTCAGGATCCAGATGCGGCTCGAGATCAAGCGGCTGCACCGCGAGCTGAAGACCACCAGCGTCTTCGTCACCCACGACCAGGTCGAGGCGATGACGCTCGCCGACACGCTGGTCGTCATGAACCAGGGCGTGATCGAGCAGGTCGGCACGCCGGCCGAGGTGTTCCGGCGGCCGACGAGCCGGTTCGTGGCCAATTTCCTCGGCTCGCCGCCGATGAACTTCCTTCCCGCCGAAATCGACCGGCGGGGCAGGGCGGTGCTGGCGGGCGGGCACATGCCCTGGCCCGACCTGGTCTTCGAGCTCGCCGCGGGAACGGCGGTCGAGATCGGCCTGCGGCCGGGCGACCTGAGGCCGGTCGCCGGCAAGGCGGCCGACGGCGCCATCCCCTTCGAACCCGACATCTTGGAAGACCTCGGCAGCGAGCTGCACTGGCACGGCACCGTCGAGGGCAGCGCCGTCGCGGTCGCGCTGCCTGCCGCGACCGCCATCCCGACCGGTCCCGTCGGCCTGAGGGCCTCGCCGTCGGCCGTCCACGCCTTTCTCGGCGACGGCAAGCGCGTCGAGCCCGCCGTATCCCTCGCGACATCCAAACCCACCGGAGAAGCCCCATGGCGCGCGACGTCACTTTCGTACACCTGACCGACCTCCACATCGGCGACCCGTCGCAGGACACGCACCTGTTCTCGGACACGCGCTCGACGCTCTCCGAAATCGTGCGGCTGGTCGGCACCATCCAGCCGAGGCCGAGCTTCGTCGTGGCGAGCGGCGACCTGTCCAACCGCGGCGACCCGGAAAGCTACGCCGTGCTGAAGGACCTGATGGCGGGCCTCGACTTGCCGGTCGTCTACGCGCTCGGCAACCACGACACCCGCGAAGGCTTCTACCGCGGCATGCTCGGCCGCGCGGACGATCTCGCCCAGCCCTACGACCATGACGCCGTCATCGACGGCATCCATGTCGTCACGCTCGATTCCAGCACGCCCGGCTTCATCGGCGGCTCGATCGAGGAGGCCCAGTTCGCCTGGCTGGCCGAGACGCTCGACCGTCATCCCGACCTGCCGAAGCTGATCGTCTCGCATCATCCGCCGGCACTCGGCGACGCGCCGGACTGGGCGCACTGGCGCACGATCCACTTCGACCAGTCGCAGCGGCTCGCCACGCTGCTGAGGGGCCGCAACGTGATCGGCATCCTGTCGGGCCACATCCACCACGACCGGGTCTCGTCCTGGCACGGCATCCCGGTCGTGGTCGGCATGGGCCAGCACGCGGCCACCGACATCCTGCGCAGCGACGTGCTGCGCATGGTGCGCGGCGCCTCCTTCGCCATCGGCACGATCCGCCGCAGCGGACTGACGGTGGCCTTCGTGCCGCTGCCGGCCGACCGCGCCGAGCTCAACGTTTATCCGCTGGATCTGATGCTCCAGCGCGCCGCGCCCGTACAGGCCGCGGCCGAGTGATCCTCCCCCGACCCGAAAGGAATTTTCCATGATCCGCAGACATTTCCTGGCGCTCGCGCTGACCACCGGCCTGATGGCCGGAGGCTTCGCTCCGGCTGCGCAGGCGCAGATGGCGCCGTCCGTCGACCAGCCGGTGACCATCACCTTCTACAACTACAACCTCGCCTCGGCCGGCATCGGCCGGGAAGCCACGCTCGACCTGATCGCCCGCTTCGAGGCGGCCAATCCGAACATCAAGGTCGAGCCGATCGCGGCACCCTCCAACGAAGTGCTGTCGCGCGTCCAGGCCGACATGGTGGCCGGCCTCGACGTCGACGTCGCCCAGCTCGTCTTCCGCGACCTGATCTACGCCGCCGAGCAGCTCGGCGCGCAGCCGCTGGAGGATCTCGCGGGCGAGGAACTCGCCGCCCATGCCGCCGGCTTCGTTCCCAACGGCCTGGCGCTCGGCGCGGTGGACGGCAAGACCTACGGGCTGGCCTACGTGTTCTCGACGCCGGTCATGTTCATCAACCGCGACCTGTTCCGCGCCGCCGGTCTCGATCCGGACCAGCCGCCGCGCACCTGGGACGAGGTGAAGGCGGCCGGCATGGCGATCGCGCAGAAGACCGGCAAGCACGGCTTCTTCCCCGGCGCCTACGGGCCGACCGACGGCACCTTCGTCTATCAGGCGATCGTCATCTCGAACGGCGGCAAGGTGCGCGAGGGCAACAGGCTCACCTTCGCCGACAAGGACCAGGCCGATGCGGTGGCCATGCTGCGCGACCTGATGGATTCGGGCGCCCATGCCCGCATCGACGTCGGCGCGCATCTCGACACCTTCCAGTCGGGCAATCTCGGCATGTTCCTCTACACCTCGGCCATCCTGAACCGCGTCGAGACGGCTGCGGCGGGCAAGTTCGAGGTCGGGCTGGCGCCGATGCCGTCCTTCGGCGACAAGCCGACCGCGCCGACCAATTCCGGCTCGGCCATCTTCATGTTCTCGCAGGACCCGGTGAAGCAGCGCGCGGCCTGGGAGCTGATGAAGTTCCTGACCTCGGACGAGGCCTATTCGATCATCACGTCGAAGATCGGCTACCTGCCGCTGCGCCTCTCCACGCTGGACGATCCGCGCTACCTCAAGGACTGGTATGCGGCCAATCCGAAGTACAAGGCCAATGTCGAGCAGCTGTCGCGGCTGACGGCGAACGTCGCCTTCCCCGGACCGAACTACCGGCAGGTCGAAAACATGATGAAGGACGCCATGACCGAGGCCGTCTTCGGCAGCGGCGATCCGCGTGTGGTTCTCAAGACCGCGCAGGACACCGCCCAGCCGCTGATGCCGCAGGACTGACCAGGAATCCAGGGTGCGCCGGGGCGGTCGCCCCCGCCCCGGCGCGCGCGTTCAGGAGATCCCGATGACCGACGCGACGATCACCGGCGCCCATGTCGCGCCGCGCGGCCTGCCGCGCCTGCGGCTCTCGGCCGCCGAACCCTGGCTCTATCTCGCGCCCGCGCTCGTGGTCGTGGCGGTGTGGACCTACGTGCCGCTGCTGCAGGCCTTCGAACTGTCCTTCTACCAGTGGAACATGCTGCCGCGGTCGACGCCGCGCTTCGTCGGCCTCGACAACTACCGCAACCTCCTGTCCCTGCCGGACATGCGCCAGGCGGTGGTCAACACCGTGATCTACACGATCGGCCTGCTGCCGCTGTCGGTCGGCGTCCCGCTGGCGGTCGCGCTGCTCACCGGCAACCTGGGCGGGCGGCTGCGCAATCTCTACCGGGCGCTGATCTTCGTGCCGATGATCGTGGCGCCGATCGTCGCCGCCATCCTCTGGCGCTGGCTGCTCAACGAGGACCACGGTCTGGTCAACGCCTGGCTCGCCGGGCTCGGCCTCGGCAAGGTCGGCTTCCTCAGCGATCCCGACGTCGCGCTCTGGACGCTGGTCTGGATCACCGGCTGGAAGCTGATCGGCTTTTCCACGCTGCTCTTCGCCGCCGCCGACAGCGCTATCAGCCCGAGCTACGTGGAGGCGGCGCGCATGGACGGGGCGAGCCCCTGGCAGATCGTGCGCGACATCCGGCTGCCGCTGATGTCGCCGACGATCCTGCTGATCACCATGATGACCATCCTGTTCGGCGCGCAATGGAGCTTCGTCTACATCAACGCGCTCACCGGCGGCGGGCCGCTGCGCTCCACCACCAACGTCTATCACGTCATGTGGGAATACGGTTTCAAGACCATGGCGGCCGGCTGGAGCACGGCGGCGGGCATGCTCGTCTTTGCCGTCTTCGGGCTGATCGCGATCGGCTGTCTCGCCCTCATGCGGAGGTTCGCGGTCTATGACGAATAGGACGAATCCCGGGCGCATCGCCGCCCACGGCGTGATGGTCGCGCTGTCGTTTCTGGCCATCTTCCCGGTCTACTGGATGATCCAGACCTCGTTCCGCTCCGAGAACGAGATCTTTTCGGGCGGGCTGTTCCCCGCCGCGCCGACGCTGAAGAACTATGCCGACGTGCTCGCCGCGATGCCGATGCTGCGCATCCTGGCCAACACCGCCCTCATGGCCGGCGCCACCACGCTGGCGCAGGTCGCCACCGGCCTGCTCGCCGCCTGGGCGCTGGTGCGCTGGCGCTTTCCGGGCGGAGCACTCGCACGCTCGCTGATCGCGCTGTCCTGGCTGGTGCCGTTCCAGGTGGTGATGATCCCGAACTACGTGCTGGCGAGCCGGCTCGGCCTGCTCGACACGGTGGCCGGGCTGGTCATCCCGAACGCTGCCGCCGCCTTCTCCGTGCTCGTGCTCTACAACGCCATGCGCGGCTTCCCGCGCGAGGTGGTGGAGGCGGCGCGGATGGACGGCGCGGGCTCCTTGCGCATCCTCGCCGAGGTGGTGCTGCCGAACCTGCGGGCGCCGCTGGCGTCCGTCTCGATCCTGTGCTTCATCTCGGCCTGGAACGAATATTTCTGGCCGCTGCTCCTGATCCGCCGCATGGAGAATTCGGTCGTCCAGATCGGACTGCAGTTCTTCATGACGCAGGAAGGCAACGACTGGGGGCCGCTGATGGCCGCCGCCACGCTTGCCTCCCTGCCCATCCTCGCGCTCTACCTGGTCCTGCAGCGACAGGTGGTCGACTCCTTCATGAAATCGGGAATCCGCTGAATGACCGGGACTTTCGAACGTCACATCCGCCTCGAAGGGGCTTTCAACGTTCGCGACCTCGGCGGCTATGCGCTTCCCGGCGGCGGAGCCACGCGCTGGCGTTCGGTTCTGCGGGCGGACGGGCTGCAGGGCCTGACGGAGGGGGACGTCGGCACGCTGCTGGAAGCCGGCCTGGCGACGGTCGTCGACCTGCGCAGCGATCTCGAACTCCAGCGGCATCCGAGCGTCTTCGCCGGGCATCGGGCCGTCGAGTACCGGCACATCCCGCTGTTCGACAGCCTCGCCCCGGTCGATACGCTGCTGTCGTCGCAGCCGTCGTTCAGCCTCGCGGAACGGTACGTCAGCGCGGTCGAGATCTGCGGGCCGGCGCTTGCGAAGGTCGCGGCGGCGATCGCCGAGGCTGACGCAGGCGTCGTCCTGTTCAACTGCACGGCCGGCAAGGACCGGACGGGCATCGTCGCGGCCATGCTGCTCGGTCTCGCCGGCGTCGCCGACGACGACATCGTGCAGGACTATGCGCTCACCGCCAGCACCGCCGCCGTGCTGATGGACAGCCTGCGCAAGGCCGCCCGGTCGCGCGGCCTGAGCGAGACGGCGGCATCGATCCTGCTGTCCAGCGAAGCGCGGACGATGCAGGCCTTCCTGGCCCATGTCTCGGATCGCCATGGCGGCTTCGCCTCCTATCTGTCGCGCGCGGGCGTGTCGGACCCTCATCTCGACCGGCTGGTCGACCGGCTGGTGGCGCGGGCGCACGTGACTTTCTGAGCATCGGAACTCCGAGAGCCCGCGTGCTGCAGGAACATTGCGGCAGCGAGCCTGTTCACCCTGCAGTCCGCCGCCGTGCCTGCGGGGAGCGGTGGCATCGCCCCATCGTCGGTGACGACGGGCGCTGCGCCGCCGGGCGGGTCCGCCGCCACCTATCCACCGAACATGTCTCGAGGAGATCTTTCATGGCCGACACGCTCAAAGCCTTCGCATTGAACTGCAGCCTGAAATCCGGTGGCGACGCCGAAAGCTCGTCCACGGACAAGATGGTGGCGGACCTGTTTGCGGAGCTGGCCGCCGTCGGCGTGGAGGGCGAAGTGGTTCGAGCGGTCGACGCCTCCATTCTCCCCGGTGTCCTGTCGGACATGGGGCCGGGCGACGGCTGGCCCCGGCTGCGCCAGAAGATCGTCGAGAGCGACATCTTCATCCTGGCGACCCCGATCTGGCTCGGCCAGCCTTCGTCCGTCGCCAAGCGCGTGCTCGAGCGCCTGGATGCATTCCTCGGCGAGACCGACGACAAGGGGCGCATGCCCGCCACCGGCAAGGTCGCGCTCGTGGCCGTCGTCGGCAACGAGGACGGTGCCCATGCCAGTCACGCGGCCTGCTTCCAGGCACTCGACGACGTCGGCTTCACGATCCCGGCCAATGCCGGCTGCTACTGGGTGGGAGAAGCGATGCAGTCGAAGGACTACAAGGACCTCGAGGAGATTCCGGATCCCGTCGCCTCGGCTCTGAAGATGGCGGCCTCCGGCGCGGCGCATCTCGCCCGGCTGCTGAAGGCGAATCCCTATCCGGGAACCTGACCGCGCCGGCGATCCCCTGATCCGGCGCCGGCCGACAATGACGATCGGAGCGGCCGGGAAACGTCCGGGGGCACGAGGCCGCCGAGGCTCGAGCAGCAGCAGGTGAGACAGCAGGAACAATCCTGCCGTCCGGTTGTTTGGCCTCGCATGAGGGAGCAGCCTGCATGCTGACCGCGCACCTCGTCGTGCTGGCGGTGCTGACGAACGTCTTGGCGCCGCTCGGAATCCTGGGCTGGCGTATGGCAGGCGGGCCGCGGGCCGATGCCCCGGCGCTTGGATCTCCCGGTGCGGCGCTGCTTCTCGTTGCACTCGTCTGGGGCTGGCATGTCCCGGCCCTGCTGGGCGCGGCGCAGTCGTCGGTCCTGCTGTCGGCGGGCCTCTATGCAGCCGTGGCGCTGTCGGCCTGCCTGTTCTGGCACGCCGTCTTCGCCGATGCGGACATCCGTCCCTGGCGCTCGCTGGCCGCGGTCCTGTCGGGCATGAAGGCGTTCGGTCTCCTCGGCGTGCTGCTCGTGCTTGCTCCGCGGCCACTCTACGGCCCTCCGGTCGTGGCGGAAGCCGGTGCAGCCGGGCAGTGGGACCAGAACATCGGCGGGCTGCTCTTCATGGCGATCTCGGCGCTCGGTTTCCTCGTCGCGGCCGTGGTCATCGTCACCCGGGTGATGGCGCGGGTCGAGGGCCGGCCGGGCTGGACCGGAGGTCTTCCCTGACCATGTGGATCCCGAAGAACCTCCGCTTCCGGCGCGCGCTGTTCTGGTTCGTGGTCTTCGCTGCCGTCGGCGTCGGCGGTTTCCTCGTCTTCATGTTCTCCGGCATCTACAACGTCGCTGCGTCGGTGCAGCACTTCGACGTCACCAACCACGTCATCAAGATCGTCCTCAGGCGGTCCATCCAGACCCACAGCGGCGTGGATTCCGTGCCCGCCCTCGACGATCCGGGCCTCGTGCGGCTGGGCGCCAACCACTACCGGATCGGCTGCGCGCCCTGTCACGGCAGCCCGGCCTCCCCGGGTTCCGCCGTCGTGGCGCGGATGTACCCCGCGCCGCCGCCGCTGACGCATGCGCGCGACGATTGGAGTTCGGAAGACCTGCACTGGATCGTCCGCAACGGCCTGAAGTTCACCGGCATGCCGGCCTGGCCCGGCGCGGGACGCACCACCGAGGTCTGGCCCCTCGTCGCCTTCATCGAGGCGCTGCCCGACATGTCGCCCTCGGAGTACGGTGCGCTGATTGCTTCGCCCGACACCCGGGGTGCGGCCGGTCTCGATCTGGGGAGCGGCGATGGCGCGAAACACTCGCTCGCAGCCGCGGCTGCCCGTTGCGCGGCCTGCCATGGGGCAGGCGGGGCCGAACCGGTCGACGGTCTCGTCCCCGCGCTTGCGGGCCAGAAGGCGGATTACCTGGCGCGCGCCTTGACGGAGTATCGCGACGACGTCCGCCAGAGCGGGATCATGGAGCCGGTCGCCCATGATCTCGACGACGCGGCCATCCGCGCGCTTGCGCAGCACTACGCCGACGCCGGCCGGACGGGGAACGGCGCCGCGGCTGTGCCGGCCGCGCCGGCTGCAATGGGGGACGCCGAACGCGGGCGCAGGATCGTCGAGGTCGGGCTTCCGCAGGCGCGCGTGGCGCCCTGCGGTTCGTGTCACGGCGCCAGCCGGTCGAGCCAGTTCCCGCGGATCGACGGACTGTCCTTCGCCTACATCGTCACGCAACTGGAACTCTTCCGCACCGGCGTGCGCGCGGCATCGCCCTATGCCGCCATCATGGCGAACGTCGCCGGCCATCTCGACGAGACCATGATGAAGGACGTCGCGGCCTATCTCGCCGCACGCCCGACCGAGCCGCGGCAACCGGCGCCGGCCCGACCGGAGGCGGCACGATGAGACGGCGCCTCCTTCTCGTCGCCGCAGCACTGGCGCTGACGGGCTGCGCCGGGGTCCAGTCCGCGCTTTCGCCGGCGGGCGCGGAGGCGGTGGAGATCGATCCGCTGTTCTGGACGGTGACCGGCATCAGCGCGCTCGTCACCGGCCTCGTCACGATCCTGCTGGCGGTGGCGATCTTCGGCCCGCCCGCCTGGCGCGCGCGGCTGTCGGGCGGCTGGATCGTCTGGGGCGGCGGCATCGTCTTCCCGGTCGTCGTCCTGTCGGGACTGTTCGTCTACGGCCTGATTGTGCTGCAGGCCGGCGCCACGCGCGCCGCGACGGCCGCGGGGCCGGGCGTCACCATCATCGGCAAGCGCTGGTGGTGGGACGTCGTCTACACCACCCCGGACGGCCGCGAGATCCGCAGCGCCAACGAACTGCGCCTGCCGGTCGGTCGCGCCGTGGCGATCCGGCTCGAGTCCGACAACGTCATCCACAGCTTCTGGGCGCCGCGGCTGGCGGGCAAGCTCGACATGATTCCCGGTCGTACCAACGTGCTGACGCTGGAAGCGACGGAGCCCGGGGCGAGCCGCGGGCAGTGCGCCGAGTATTGCGGTGGGGCGCATGCGCTGATGGCGTTCTGGGTCGTGGCCCTGCCGCAGGACCAGTATGACGAATGGCTGGAGCGCGAGGCCGGCGATGCGCGCGAGCCGCAGACGAGCGTGGAGGCGCGCGGGCGGGACCTCTTCCTGGAGAACGGCTGCGGCGCCTGCCATGCGATCCGCGGCACCGGCGCCGAAGGCGTGCTCGGCCCGGACCTCACCCATGTCGGCGGGCGCCTGTCGCTCGCCGCTGCCGCACTGCCCAACACCCGCGCCGCCTTCGCCACCTGGCTGGTCGAGAACGGGCACATCAAGCCGGAGAACCTGATGCCGGAGTATCGCTACCTCGAACCGGACGAGGTCGACGCGATCTCGGCCTATCTGGAAAGCCTGGAGTAGGGATGCTCGATTTCGCCCGGCTCGGATTGACGATCAACATCCTGCTGTTCGGCGCGGGCGCCGTCGCGGTGTGGTTTTCCGGTGCCCGGCTGACCGGCTATGCCGACGCGATCAGCCGCAAGACCGGTCTCGGGCAGGCGGTGATCGGCATCGTCCTGCTCGCCGGCATCACGTCACTGCCGGAGATCGGCGTGACGGCCACGGCATCCCTGTCCGGCGACGCACAGCTGGCAGTCAACAACCTGTTCGGGTCGATCGCGCTGCAGGTCGCGCTGCTCGCCATCGTCGATCTCGTCATCGGCCGCGACGCGCTGACATCGGTCGTCCCCGACCCGACGGTGCTGCTGATGGGAACCCTGAACGTCGTGCTCATCACCTTCGCCGCGGCGGCGATGGTGGCGGGCGACGTTCCGTTCTTCGGCATCGGCCTGTGGGCCTGGGGCTGCCTCTTCGGTTACATCGCCGGCGTGTGGCTGCTGTCGAAGGCGCAGGGCAAGCGTCCCTGGCTTGCCGCCCGCGGCGGCCACATCGACGAGGATCTGATCGAGAAGCAGAAGCAGCGCGAGGAGGGAGCGGAAGAGGCAGCCGGTAGCCTCCGCACCCTGCTTCTGAAAACCGCCGGCGTCGCCGCCGTCATCCTCGTCGCGGGCTTCGTGCTGGCGCGCAGCGGCGACGCGATCGCGCAGGCGACCGGTCTCGGCCAGAGCTTCGTCGGCTTCGTGCTCGTGGCCTTCGCCACCTCGCTGCCCGAACTCAGCACCGCGCTGAGCGCCGCCAAGCTCGGCCTCTACACGATGGCGATCTCCGACATCCTTGGCACCAACATCATCAACGTCGCGCTGGTCTTCGTCGTCGACCTCCTCGACACCGACGCCGAGCCGGTGCTGAACCGGATGGACGACTTCGCCATCTTCGGCGCGTTGCTGGCCGTCGTGCTGACCGCCTTCTTCCTTGCCGGCATGACCGAGCGCCGCGACCGGTCGGTCCTGCGCATGGGCTACGATTCCATCCTCGTCATCGTCTTCTATCTCGGCGGCGTCGCCGTCCTCTACACCTTGCGAGCGGGCACATGACGGACGCCACCGAAAGGCACCTGCCGAACCCCGGCAACCGCGATCCGCAGGAGCTGGAGGACCTGAAGCGCATCTGGGCGATGCCGAAAGGGTTCCGGCTGCTGACGGCCGTCAACAACACGGTCATCGGACTGCTCTATATCGGCGTCGCCTTCCTGTTCTTCCTGATGGCGGGCGTGCTCGCGCTGGTCATGCGCACGCAGCTCGCCATGCCGGAGAACGACTTCATCGGCCAGGACCTCTACAACCAGATCTTCACCGTCCACGGCACGACGATGATGTTCCTCTTCGCCGTCCCGGCGGTGGAGGCGCTGGGGGTCATGCTGCTGCCGCAGATGCTGGCCGCCCGCGACCTGCCGTTCCCGCGGCTGTCGGCCTTCGCCATCTGGGCCTATGTCGTCGGCGGGCTCGTGTTCTTCTCGACCGTCTTCTACGACCTCGCGCCCAAGGGCGGCTGGTTCATGTACGCGCCGCTGACGCTGAAGGAGTATTCCCCCGGCGACAATGCCGACTTCTGGCTGCTGGGCATCGGCTTCATCGAGATCTCGGCGATCGCCGGCGCGATCGAGATCGTCGTCGGGGCGCTCAGGACACGGCCGCCCGGCATGTCGCTGGCCAGGATGCCGATCTTCGCCTGGGCGATGCTGATCTTCGCGGCGATGATCATGTTCGCATTCCCGGCGGTGATCCTGGGCACCATGCTGCTCGAGATCGAGCGCTCCTTCGGCTGGCCCTTCTTCACCGCCGACCAGGGCGGCGATCCGCTCCTGTGGCAGCACCTGTTCTGGTTCTTCGGCCATCCGGAGGTCTACATCATCTTCCTGCCGGCGGCCGGCCTCGTCTCGATGATCGTGCCGACGATGGCACAGCGCCCGCTGGTCGGCTACAATCTCATCGTCATCGCGCTGATCGCCACCGGCTTCTTCTCCTTCGGCCTGTGGGTGCATCATATGTTCACCACGGGCATTCCCTCGCTCAGCCTTGCCTTCTTCTCGGCCGCCTCGATGGCGGTGGCGATCCCGTCCGGCATCCAGATGTTCTCGTGGATCGCCACCATCGCGTCGAGCAAGGGGCGCCTGCGCATCACCACGCCCTCGCTCTTCGTGCTCGGCTTCCTGTTCATCTTCACCATCGGCGGGATGACCGGCATCATGGTGGCGCTCGTGCCGGTCGACTTCCAGGTGCACGACACCTATTTCGTCGTCGCCCATTTCCACTACGTGCTGGTGGGCGGGATGGTCTTCCCGCTGTTTGCGACCTTCTACTACTGGACGCCGATGGTGGCGAAGCGGCCGCTGTCCGAGCGGCTCGGCCGCTGGGTGTTCTGGCTGATGTTCATCGGCTTCAACGTCGCCTTCTTCCCCATGCACCTGACGGGACTGCGCGGCATGCCGCGGCGCGTCTGGACCTATCCGGCCGACGTCGGATGGGACTGGCTGAACCTGATCTCGACCGCCGGCGCCTACATCTTCGCCGCCGGCGTCGCGATCTTCGTGCTCGATCTCGTCCGCAACTTCCGGGCCGGCGAGGGCGGGCCGGACAATCCCTGGGGCGCGGGCACGCTGGAGTGGCTGCCCAACGACGTCTATTCGGCCCGCAGCGTTCCGCTGGTGACCAGCCGCGAGCCGCTCTGGGACAATCCGGACCTGCCGCGCGAGGTCCAGGAAGGGCGGCACTTCCTGCCCAATGCGCCGACCGGCGGCCGCGAGACGATCGTCACCTCGGCCATCGACGCCGAGCCGCAATACATCATCCAGATGCCCGGCCCCGGCTGGTCGCCCTTCATCGCCGCCGTCTTCACCGCAGCCTTCTTCCTGCTCCTCACCATCAAGGCGGTGACGATCGCGGTGGTCTGCGCGGTCGTGGCCATCGGCGCGATGCTCGTCTGGACCTGGGGGCTCGATCCCGGACCGGCAAAGGGCAAGGTGGACATCGGCGCCGGTCTCAGGCTGCCGACCTACATGTCCGGCCCGAGCTCGCATTCCTGGTGGGCGATGATCGTCCTCGTGCTGGTCGCGACCTCGCTCTACGTCGCCTACGTCTTTGCCTATCTCTATCTGTGGATCGTGTCGCCGGAGGTCTGGGCGCCCGCGGGGTCGCCCGCGCTGCCGTCGCTGGCCTGGCCGCTCGGCGGTGCCGCGCTCATCGTCGCGGGGACCGCCTCGATGTGGCTCGCGGGGCGGCTGCTGCCCGAACCCGGCGGCCGCTCGCTGGCGATGCCGCTGTTCAACGCCATCGGCGCGCTCTGCCTCGCCGGCGCGGTCGCGCTGGAGATCTGGGGGCACGTCCAGTCGGGCCTGCGCCCGGACGAGACTTCCTACGGCGCGATGGTCTACATGCAGAGCGTCGTCAACGGACAGATCGCCTTCGCGCTTTTGATCATGATCGGCTTCTCGGTGGCGCGCTCCTTCGCCGGGCTGCTCGACCGCGAGCGCCGGGTGAGCTTCGACAACGGGGCCGTGCTCTACTACTACGCCGCCGGGCAGGCGTTCTTCGGCCTTCTCCTCATCCACGGCTTCCCGCGCATGGTGGGCTGACATGAGCGATCTGGAAAAACTCCTGCGCCCCCGTCCCACGCCGTCGACGCTCGGGACGCTGGCCTATCTGCTGCTCGGACCGCTCGCCTGGGCGATGCAGCTCACCCTCCTTTATGCCGGCCATACGCTCTTCTGCAGCCAGGGCGGCTCGGCGGCGCTGGGCGACGGGCTGGTCATCGGCGTCTCGGCCGTCCTGGCCCTGCTGGTCGGCGGCTTCCTGCTGGTCCCGTCCGCCGTGGCACGCCGCCTCGGCCTGACGCGCGAGATGGACGCCCGCGCGGCCTATGACAGGATCGCCTGGATGGCGGGCCTGCTCGCGCTGGTGGCGATCCTGTGGACCGGCACGACGGCCGTCCTGGTCGAGGCCTGCGTCCAGGGGCGCTGATCGCGGGTGCTTCGGCGGCCTCTTTCCCTGCCACAGGCTGATCCGGCTTGACAGCGGCAGCCCGACTTTCCAAACATCCGGACTGGTCGGACCAGTTGCCGGGTGGAGAAGACGGCACCGACCCTGCCTCGGGAGGACATGACGATGACCATTGCCACGCAGCCGGCGGCTGCCGCTCCGGCCGTACCCTTCGACGCCGGCCGCCTCGACCGGCTGATGGAGGAGGCCGGCATCGACGTGATGCTGGCGACCTCCAAGCACAACACCGCCTACCTGCTCGGCGGCTACCGCTTCATCTTCTTCTCGGCGATGGATGCGATCGGCCACAGCCGCTATCTGCCGATCGTGGTCTACGAGAAGGGGCGGCCGGATCATGCGGCCTTCGTGGCCAACAGGATGGAGGCGGGCGAGCACCAGAACCATCCGTTCTGGACGCCGGCCTTCCATCCGGAGACCTGGGGCTCGGTCGACGCGGCGAAGCGCGCGGTCGAGCACCTGCGCAAGATCGGCAAGGCGGGCGCGCGCATCGGCATCGAGCCGGCCTTCCTTCCCTCCGACGCGCACAGGATCCTCGTCGACGGCCTTGAGGGCGCGACGCTGGTCGACGCCACCGCCGTGATGGAGCGCCTGCGGGCTTTGAAGACCCCGCACGAACTGGCCGAACTGAAGCAGGCGTCGGAACTGATCACGGACGCCATGATGGCGACGATCGCCGCGGCGGGGGAGGGGTCGACGAAGGCCGAAATCATCGAGCGGCTGCGGCGCGAGGAGACCAACCGCGGCCTGCAGTTCGAATACTGCCTGCTGACGCTCGGCGCCAGCCACAACCGCGCCGCCTCCGACCAGGCCTGGCAGAAGGGCGAGGTGCTGTCGATCGATTCCGGCGGCAACTGGCACGGCTATATCGGCGACCTTTGCCGCATGGGCGTGCTGGGCGAGCCGGATGCGGAGCTGGAGGATCTGCTTGGCGAGGTGGAGGCGGTGCAGCAGGCCGCCTTCTCGAAGGTCGCGGCCGGGACGCGCGGCGGCGACATGATCGCCCATGCGGAAAGCGTCCTGAAGGCCTCGAAGGTCGCGGCCTTCACCGATTTCTTCGCCCACGGCATGGGCCTCATCAGCCACGAGGTGCCGTTCCTGATGACCAATCACCCCGTCGCCTACGAAGGCGTCGACGCCGACCGGCCGCTGGAGGCCGGCATGGTGCTCTCGGTCGAGACGACGATGCTGCATCCGACGCGCGGCTTCATCAAGCTCGAGGACACGCTGGCGGTCACGGCCGGCGGCTACGCGATGTTCGGCGAGCGGGGCAGGGGCTGGAACAGGGGCGGCACGGCCTGAGGCGTCGCGGCCAGCTGGATCCGGCGCGGGCGGTCGGAAACCACCGCCCGCGCCGTTCGGCCGGTCACGCCCGGGAGGGAGCGTTCAGCTGCCGGCCTCGATGATGCGGAAGTCCGGCAGGTCGCGCAGGCCGCGTTCGGGACCGGCCGGCGAATAGACCACGAAGAGCTGCATCGGCCCGTCGCCGGTGTTGAGCGTCGAATGGAACCGGCTCTCCGGCACGTAGACCGTGCAGCCGGGGCCGACCTTGCGGGTCACGGGATTGCCGTCCTCGTCCTCCACCATCTGCTCGCCCTCGCCGGAGATGACGAAGATGATCTCCTCGGCGCCGGGATGGTTGTGGCGCGCATGGCCCTGGCCGGACGGCAGGTCGACGACCCCGCCCGAAAAGCGCTGCGCCCCGTTGACCTCCGGCGCGACCGTCAGCGCCAGCCGGCCCCAGTCGAAGCCGAAGGCGTCGACGTCCTTCGGATAGACGAAATAGCCGTCCGATCCCTGCTTCATGCTCGTCTCCTCCCTGTTCGTCCTCTCAGCCCAGCCGTTTCAGCGGCAGCGACTTGAAGCTTGCGGTCTGGTCGCGGATCGCCATCTCGGCCGGCAGGCGCTCCATCGAGCTCGCGCCGTAGAAGCCGTGGCAGATGCGGCAGTTTTCCAGGATGTGGCGCGCATCGTCGGGCATGGCGATCGGGCCGCCGTGGCAGATGACGATCACGTCGCCGCGCACCGCCATGGCCGCGCTGGCGATCGCGTCGATCTCGCCGACGCACTGGTCGAGCGACTTGGCCGAGGTGGCGCCGATCGAGCCGCCGGTGGTGACGCCCATGTGCGCCACGATGATGTCGGCGCCGGCCTTCGTCATGGCGACGGCCTCGTCGGGATTGAAGACGTAGGGCGTGGTCAGGAGATCCAGCGCGGCTGCTGCCGCGATCATGTCGACCTCGAGGCCGAAGCCCATGCCGGTCTCCTCGAAGCTCTGGCGCATCGTGCCGTCGAAGAGCCCGATGGTCGGAAAATTCTGCACGCCCGAGAACCCCATCTGCTTCAGCTCGGCAAGGAACTGCGGCATCAGCACGAAGGGATCGGTGCCATTGACGCCCGCGAGCACCGGGGTGTGCCGGACGACGGGCAGGACCTCGACGGCCATTTCCTTGACGATCTCGTTGGCGTTGCCATAGGCGAGCAGCCCGGCGGCGGAGCCGCGGCCGGCCATGCGGTAGCGGCCCGAATTGTAGATGACGATCAGGTCGATGCCGCCGGCCTCCTCGGCCTTGGCCGACAGGCCCGTCCCCGCCCCGCCGCCGATGATCGGCCGGCCTTCGGCGATCATTGTCCGAAACTTGTCCAGGATCGTCTTGCGCGGGATGGCGGGCATGGGTCCCTCAGGTCTTCGAGATGTCGAGAAAAATGTCTGCGGCTGCGGCCGCGAAGGCCGGATCGTTGATGTGGAGCGGCAGCCGCATCACCTGCCGGTCGCCCGTCCGGACCAGGGTCTGCTCGATGGCGTCGAACAGCGCGGCATCGGTCTCCGGGTCGAAGAAGGCGCCGCCCTCGACGTCGAGGGCGGATACGCCCTTCTCCGGGATCAGCAGCCGCACCGGCCCCTCGCAGCGGTTCAGACGCCCGGCCAGCCAGGCGCCGATGGCGCGCGCTTCGCCGGCATTCGTGCGCATCAGCGTCACGTTGGGATTGTGGCGATAGAGCGTGCGGCCCGCGTAGTGCGCGGGCACGGTGTCGAAGGCCCAGAAATTCACCATGTCGAGCGCGCCGACGGAGCCCACCCAGGGCAACCGCGTGCGGGCCACCGCGCCGAGACGGTCCTCGGTGGCCGGCAGCACGCCGCCGCAGACGAGGTCGCAGACCTCGGTCGTGGTGATGTCGAGGAAGCCCGTCAGCATGCCGCTGTCGGCGAGCTTCTCCATGGTGCGCCCGCCGGTGCCGGTGGCGTGGAAGACCATGCAGTCGTAGCGGTCGCGCAGCCGCTCGACGATGGCCGTCACGGCAGGCGTGGTCACGCCGAACATGGTGAGCCCGATGGCCGGCAGGGCGTCCTGCGCCGGAGCGGGCGGATGCAGCGCCATGCCCGCGATCGCCTCTGCGGCGTTGGCGAGGATCGTCCGGCTCAGCCGGTTGAGGCCGGCCATGTCGGTCACCGACGGCATCATGACGATGTCGGAAATGTCGACATAGGGGGCCACGTCGCCGGAGGCCAGCGTCGAGACCATCAGCTTGGGCACGCCGTAGGGGAGGGCGCGCATTCCGGCGGTGACGATGGACGTCCCGCCGCCGCCGCCGATGCCGACGACGCCGCCGATGTCGTCGCGGGAGGCGAGGAATGCCGCGAGCGCCGTTCCCATGGCCTCGACCGCGCGGCCCCTGTCGTCGAGACCGAGCACGGCGCACGTGCCGCCGGGATGGAAGGCCGCGACCTCGGCTGCCCCGACATCGAAGCCGTCGGCCGGTGCCCGCGTGCCGACGTCGACGCGGGCGATCGCCGCTCCGCGCGCGGCGACGAGGCTGGCCAGATAGTCGAGTTCCTCGCCCTTGGTGTCGGCCGTGCCGACGACGTAGACGCGCTTCATGATCCTCCCGCGCCTTCCGGGTGGGAAGGCGGTCCCTGTTCATGGTGCAGCCGACGGATGCCGGTTGCAAATTTTTGAGACGGTCGTATCATATTGACATGAGTGTCTCACGTCAATCGACCGAAGGTGAAGCCGATCCGGCACGCGGACCAAGGGCGCGCACGCGGCGGCTGATGCTGGAGACGGCGACGCGGCTGATGCAGTCCGGCGCGACGCCCTCCGTCAGCGAGGTGGCGGAAGCCGCGGAGGTCTCGCGGGCTACCGCCTATCGCTATTTCCCGAGCCAGGCGGCGCTGGTGCATGCGGTGGTCGACGAAGCGCTGGGTCCGATCCTGACGCGCACGAACGACCGTCCGAAGGCGGAGGATCGCGTCGACGATCTCCTCCGGACGTCGCTGCCGCGGATCGAGGCGTTCGAAGCCACGTTCAAGGCCGCGCTGAAGCTGTCGCTGGAGCAATGGGCGAAGCGTCAGGCCGGGTCGCTGGGCGACGAGCCGCCGTTCACCCGCGGTCATCGCATCGACCTGCTTCAGGATGCGCTTCTTCCCTTGCGGGACACGCTCGCCGAAGACGATTTCCAGCGTCTCGCGCAGGCGCTCTCTCTGATCTACGGTGTGGAGGCGTTCGTCGTCCTGAAGGACATCTGGGGTCTGGATGGCGAACGCGTGCAGGCGGTGACGCGGTGGGCGGCATCCGCGCTCGTGCATGCGGCGATCGAAGCCGGCGCGGGGTCCCGCAAGCCGGCCTGACCGGCCCCTATCTGGTTCGACCAGTTTGCTGCCTGATCTTTCGGCTGGCTCTCGATCATGATCGCGCCTCGTTCCTCCCCGATGCTCTATTCGGCGGAATTGATTGGAGAATGTTGCCTTTCGGAGCCAAATTGCTGCAGGGAGCGGCGCAACAGATCGAGAGAAGGGCCTTGACGCGCTTCGCCATTTGGTAATACCAGATTGTACCGGGTGAATGTGAGGGAGCATTTCCCCGAAGCGCGGGCCGAAGACGGGAGGAACCGTTCTCTTCGGCCGGGCAGCGCCAGCATGGGACTACCTGTGCCAGCCGTCGGCCGGCACTTCAGACGGTAGGTGCATAGATGGGAGGAAGTCATTATGCGCAATAGGATCACCGGCCTCGTGGCCGGTCTTGGACTGACGCTTGCCTGTTCGACCTCCGTGTTCGCTCAGGAACTGACGATCTTCTGGGCGGAATGGGATCCGGCGAACTACCTGCAGGAACTGGTCAACGAATACGAGGCCGAGACGGGGGTCAAGGTCACGGTCGAGACCACGCCGTGGTCCGACTTCCAGACCAAGACCTTCACCGAGCTCAACGCCCGCGGTTCGGCCTACGACATGGTCGTCGGCGACTCGCAGTGGATCGGCGCGGCTTCCGAGGCCGGGCACTACGTCGACCTCACCGAGTTCTTCAACAAGCACGACCTGAACAACGTGATGGCGCCGGCGACGGTGAAGTATTACGCCGAGTATCCCGCCAGTTCCGGAAAATACTGGTCGATCCCGGCGGAGGGCGACGCGGTCGGCTGGTCCTACCGCAAGGACTGGTTCGAGGACCCCAAGGAGATGGAGGCGTTCAAGGCCAAGTATGGCTACGATCTCGCGCCGCCGGCCACCTGGGCGCAGATGCGCGACATCGCCGAGTTCTTCCACCGTCCGGACCAGAACCGCTACGGCATCGCCATCTACACCGACAACTCCTATGACGGCCTCGTCATGGGCGTCGAGAACGCCATCTTCTCCTACGGCGGCGAGCTCGGCGACTACGCCACCTACAAGGTCGACGGGATCATCAATTCCGAGCAGAACGTGAAGGCGCTCGAGATGTACCGCGAGCTCTACGGCTTCACGCCGCCCGGCTGGGCCAAGACCTTCTTCGTCGAGAACAACCAGGCGATCACCGAGAACCTGGCGGCGATGAGCATGAACTACTTCGCCTTCTTCCCGGCGCTGACCAACGAGGCCTCGAACCCGAACGCCAAGGTCACCGGCTTCTTCGCCAATCCGGCAGGTCCGGACGGCCACCAGTTCGCCGCGCTCGGCGGGCAGGGCATCTCGGTCATCTCCTATTCGGAGAACCAGGAGGAATCGATGAAGTTCCTCGAATGGTTCATCAAGGACGAGACCCAGAAGCGCTGGGCCGAACTCGGCGGCTATACCGCCAGCGCCAAGGTGCTGGAGTCGGAGGAGTTCCAGAACGCGACGCCCTACAACAAGGCCTTCTACGAGACCATGTTCAAGGTGAAGGACTTCTGGGCGACGCCGGAATATGCCGAGCTGCTGATCCAGATGAACCAGCGCATCTACCCCTACGTGACGGCCGGACAGGGCACCGCGAAGGAAGCCCTCGACGCGCTCGCCGCCGACTGGAACGCCACCTTCAAGAAGTACAACCGCGTGAAGTGACGCCATCCCGGTGCGAGGGGGCGGCCACCGCCGCCCCCTCGATCCGTTTCGCGCGGCCCGTCGCCGCGAGGCTCTGGGAGGAGCAGGGTTTTGACGACATTGACGATGACGACACTCGACCCGCGCAGCCGTGCGGCGCGGCGGGGACTGAGCGACCTGTCGATCAGGAACCTCTTCATCATTCCGACGATCGTCTTCCTGATCGTCTTCAACATCTTCCCGCTGCTCTATTCGCTCGGATACTCGTTCACGGATTTCCGCGCCTCGTCGAACGCGCCGGCCAATTTCGTCGGTCTCGACAACTACCGCACGCTGCTCAACGACCCGTTCATCTGGTCGAATTTCGCCATCACCGCCAAATACGTGATCGTCTCGGTCGCGGGGCAGGTGATCGTCGGCTTCGGCGTGGCGCTGCTGCTCAACCGCGACATTCCCTTCAAGGGCCTGATCACGACGCTGCTGCTCCTGCCGATGATGCTGTCAATGGCCGTCGTCGGGCTGTTCTGGAAGCTGCTCTACGATCCGTCCTTCGGCATCATCAACTATGCGCTCGGGCTCGGCCGGTTCGAATGGCTGTCGGACCCGGACATGGCGCTCTACGCGGTGGCGCTCACCGACATCTGGATGTGGTCGCCCTTCGTGATGCTCCTGTCGCTCGCAGGGCTGTCGGCGGTGCCGAAGCACCTCTACGAGGCGGCGGCGATCGACCGGGCGGGTCCCCTCTACACCTTCTTCCGGATCACGCTGCCGCTGGTCGCGCCGATCCTGATGATCGCCATCATCTTCCGCACGATGGAGGCCTTCAAGACCTTCGACCTCGCCTACATCCTGACCAGCCAGCCGACGACCGAGGTGATCTCGATCCGGCTGTACAAGATGGCCTTCCAGGAATGGCAGACGGGGCTCAGCTGCGCGCTCGCCTACATCGTGCTGATCATGGTCATCGCGATCACCAACATCTACGTGAAATACCTGAACAAAGTGAAGGAACGCTGAGATGGCGGCCGTCCAGACCACCTCCGAGCGCGCCCTCAACAGGATCGCCATCGTCGGCGTGCTGATCGCCACGATCATCTTCCTCGCGCCGATCTACTGGATCGTCTCGACCTCCTTCAAGCCGCGCAACCTCGCCACGACCATCCCGCCGACGGTGCTGTTCGAGCCCGAGATCTCGCCCTTCGTGAAGCTGGTGCTGCGCCGCTCGCAGATGCGCGAGCAGCCGACGCCGGAGGAATATGCCGCCGCCCCGTGGTGGGAGCGGCTGGTCTTCGACGGCGGCGAGAAGGTGGTGCGCGACGGCCAGGGCAACGTCCAGCTGTCGGGCTATCCCAGCCGCTTCGTCAACTCGCTGATCGTGGCCATCGTCTCGACGGTGCTGGCCGTCGGCATGGGGACGATCACCGCCTACGGCTTCTCGCGCTTCAAGGTGAAGGGCGAGCAGGACTGGCTGTTCTTCATCCTGTCGACGCGCATGCTGCCACCGGTGGTGGTGGCGATCCCGATGTTCCTGATGTACCGCGCGGTCGGCCTCAACGACACGCATCTCGGCCTCATCATCCTCTACACCGCCTTCAACCTCTCCTTTTCGGTCTGGCTGATGAAGGGCTTCATCGACGAGATCCCGAAGGAGTACGAGGAGGCGGCGCTCGTCGACGGCTACACGCGCATGGAGGCCTTCTTCAAGGTGGTGCTGCCGGAGGCGGCGACCGGCATCGCGGCGACCGCCGTGTTCTGCTTCATCACGGCGTGGAACGAATACGCCTTCGCGCTGATCATGACGCGCCGCACGGCGCAGACCGCGCCGCCCTTCATCCCGAGCCAGGTCGGGTCGGGCCTGCCCGACTGGACCGTGATCGCCTCCGGCACCTTCCTGTTCCTGCTGCCGGTGGCCATCTTCACCTTCCTCCTGCGCAACCATCTCCTGCGCGGCATGAGCTTCGGGGCGATCCGCAAATGAGCTTCCGCGCCTTCAACCAGCGCTGGCTGCACCCGGCGTTCCAGACGCTGATGATCCTCGGCATCGTGGCGCTGTGCCAGCCGTGGAACTTCTTCCTGCACCGGTACGGCGTGACGCTGATCCTGATCGGGCTGGTCGGCTTCATGATCACCGGCAAGATCGGCCCGGCGAAGGCGAAGAACCCGGACGGCGCCTTCGACGTCTCCGACCATCACGACGGCAAGGCCGGAGAAAAGGCATGACGCATATCGAGCTTCGCGGCGTGCAGAAATGGTTCGGCGCCGTCCAGGTCATCAAGGACCTCAACCTGACGATCGAGGACGGCGAGTTCATCGTCATGCTCGGCCAGTCGGGCTGCGGCAAGACGACGACGCTGCGCGCCATCGCCGGGCTGGAGACGATCGACGAGGGCGATATCCTGATCGACGGCAAGCCGGTGCAGCACCTGAAGTGCTCGGACCGCGACATCGCCATGGTGTTCCAGTCCTTCTCGCTCTATCCGCACATGACCGTCTACGAGAACATCGCCTTTCCGCTGCGCGCGACGGGCATGGGCAAGGCGGGCATCGACGAGGCGGTGCGGGCGATCGCCAGGGTCCTGAAGATCACCGAGCTTCTCGACCGCAGGCCCTCGGCGCTCTCGGGCGGCGACATGCAGCGCGTGGCGATCGGACGCGCGCTGGTGCGCCATCCCAAGGCGATGCTGATGGACGAGCCGATCGGCGCGCTCGACGCCAAGCTGCGCGAGGAGATGCGGGCCGAGATCAAGCGGCTGCACGTCAAGCAGGGCTCGACGACGATCTACGTCACCCACGACCAGGTCGAGGCGATGAGCCTCGCCGACCGGATCGTGATCATGCACGAGGGCGTGCTGCAGCAGGTCGGTGCGCCCGAGGAGGTCTACCGGCATCCGCAGAACCTCTTCGTGGCGCAGTTCGTCGGCAGCCCGGTGATGAACGTCGCGCCGGCGATCGTGCGCAGCGAGGGCGCCGACGTCTCGGTGGCGATCGACGCGGCTGTCCCCGGCTTCGCCTTTCCGCCGGAACTGCTGGGAAGGCTCGACGGACATTCCGGCAGCGGCGCGCTGAAGCTCGGCATCCGCCCCGAAGCCGTGCTGGTGAGCCGCGAGGCGCAGCCGGGCTACGTGCCCGTGGTCGCCCACATCATCGAGCCGCTCGGCTCGCACGACATCGTCGACCTGAAGGTGGGCGGCGAAATCCTGCGCGCCCGCACGCCCTCCGGCTTCGTGCCGAAGGCCGGCGAGCCCGTCCATGCGCGCGTCGACCCCGCCCAGGCGCATTTCTTCGACACGTCCAGCGGCAAGAGCCTCGGAGTGAGACTGTAAGCCATGGCCCATATCGAGCTCAGAAACGTCACCAAGACCTTCGGCGACAGCACGGCGCTGAAGGGTCTCGACCTGACGGTCGAGGACGGACAGTTCTTCGTGCTGCTCGGCGAAACCGGCGCCGGCAAGACGACGACGCTGCGCGTCGTGGCGGGGCTGGAGAAGCCGACCGCCGGCACGGTGCTGATCGACGGCGTCGACGTCGGCGACTGGGGCGCGGCGGAGCGCGACGTGGCGCTGGTGCTGCAGCAATACTCGCTCTACCCGCGCTACACGGTCCGCGAGAACCTCGAGTTTCCGCTGAAGTCGAAGATCCGCCGCGTCGACCCCGCCGAGATCAAGGCCCGCGTCGAGCGGGTCGCCAGGACGCTGCGCATCGAGCACCTGATGGACCGCAAGACCGACCGGCTGTCGGGCGGCGAGATGCAGCGCGTCTCGATCGGGCGCGCCATCGTGCGCAAGCCGCGCGTCTTCCTGATGGACGAGCCGCTGTCGGCGCTGGATGCCAAGCTGCGCGAGGCGCTCCGGATCGAACTCAAGAACCTGCAGATGAATCTCGGCGCCACCTTCCTGTTCGTCACGCACGACCAGGTCGAGGCGATGTCGATGGGCGACCGGATCGGCGTGCTCGACCGCGGCCGGCTGGTGCAGGTCGGCACGCCGGCCGAGATCTATGCCCGGCCGAGGAACACCTTCGTCGCGCGGGCCGTCGGCTCGCCGCCGATGAACCTCCTCGACGGCGCGGTGCGCGATGGCCGGGCGGTCGCGGAAGCGGGCTTCGCCCTGCCGATCGCGGCCGCGCCTTCGCAGGACGGGCGCCCGGTGACCTTCGGCGTGCGGCCCGAGGACATCCGCCTCGATCCCGACGCGTCGGCGCGGGGACGGGTTCACGACGTCGAGAACCACGGGGTGGAGAAGATCGTCACGCTCGCGGCGGGCGAGACTCTCGTGCGGCTGACGACACCGGCTTCGCAGCGGCTCTCGATCGACGACACGGTGGGCTTCTCCTGGAATCCCGACCGGATCATCCTGTTCGACCGGGGGACGGGCCTGAACCTGGCGGCGGCGTAGCGGCGACTGCTGCGAGCGGTCAATCCGGGGACGGAAATACGGGGACAGTTTACGCAATTCGACACCGTTCTCCGCCTTTCCGGGTCGGTCCCGGGGTCGAATTGCGTAGACTGTCCCCGCATTTCCGGCAGCACGGGCGGGCCGGGAGGCGGCTCTGCCGCCCGGCCTTGCTGGGTCTCGGGATGGGGATTTGGGCGCCGCAGGCGCGGCGTCAGGAGGTGTCGTGGACCTGCGGCAGCGGCAGGCCGGGCAGGACGGGGCAGGCGACGGCGAGGCAGGCGGGGCGTCCGGGGATCGCGTCGCGGCCGGGCGCCCAGGCGGTGCCGCCCATGCTGGCCAGCACCGCGGAGAGCATCGCCGCGCACCAGCGGTAGCGCCAGGCGACCAGCGCGGCATCGAAGGGGCTGTCGTCGTCCGGCCCGGCGGCGGCCGCCAGTTCGTCCTCGATCGCTTCGACGTCGATCCGCAGCGCGTCGGCGACGCTGATCCGCGCGGCCTGCTCGCCGCGGCGCAGGAAGAACAGCACCAGCCAGCGCACGGCAAAGCAACGGCCGGCGGCGGCGTCGGCATGCGCGGCGAGCGACAGCAGGAGCGTGATCGTCTCCCGCAGCTTCCGCCCGTTCAGTCCCGCCCCGCCCATATCCGCCCTCCTTCAGCTGCGGCCAGTCTGCGGTGGACCGGCAGGGGTGTGGACAGAATTTTCGCAAGGCATTGATTTCGCTGGAAGGGTCCATCCTCCACCCCACGCAGTGGGGGCGGAGGTGGCGTCGCGCAGCGACGACGGAGGGGGGGCGCAGGATGTGGCGGCGACGGGGGCGGCGGCGGCGCGTGCCTCGTCGTGGACCGGATCGCGGGGACGGATGGCGAGGCATGGATCCCGGATACGACGTCCTGCGCTGCGCTTGGACGCCGTTCCGGGATGACGAAGGTGGGGGGCAACGATGGCTCCGATCCTCGGGCCGTCGATGCGCGGGAGCGTGATGGACGGCCTGGCCACGTCCGTCGTGCCGACCGTCCGTCGTCGCGACCAGGCCCGGCGGGGTCCCCCCCTCCGCCTCGCTTCGCTCGGCACCTCCCCCCACTTCGTGGGGTTGGAGGATGGGCGGCGGCGCTTGGGGCGGGCTGTCCTCCACCCCACGCAGTGGGGGCGGAGGTGGCGTCGCGCAGCGACGACGGAGGGGGGGCGCAGGATGTGGCGCTCGCAGCGGCGACCGGGCGGCACGGGCCTCGTCGTGGGCCGGATCGCGGGGACGGATGGCGAGGCATGGATCCCGGATACGTCGTCCTTCGCTGCGCTCGGACGTCGTTCCGGGATGACGAAGGTGGGGGGGGCGGGTCGGATCCTCTGGCCGTCGATGCGCGGGAGCGTGATGGACGGCCTGGCCACGTCCGTCGTGCCGACCGTCCGTCGTCCCGGACTGGTCCGGCGGGGTCCCCCCCTCCGCCTCGCTTCGCTCGGCACCTCTGTACCCTTTCTCCTGCGGTTTCTGGATGCACGCCGTGGGTCGCGCGACGTGAAGCGGAGCGGAACGGAGCGTGACCCACGGGCGACGGCCCGAATCGGCGTAGCTTTCCCGAACCGAGCCGATCCGTCGGGAGCGACCAATCACCTCCTGTGGCCCGACCACCTGGGGGGGACGCGTGCCCCGACGGATTGGCCGTGATCGACGCCCCGTGGGGAGTCCGCGCCGGACCTTCGGATCATCGTCCGAGCGCCAGTACAGGGATCGGCGAAGGTCGCGGTGGCTCGCATGCTCGAAGGGAGAAAGGACATGACCGATCAGAAACAGTGGTATGCCGGCGTCGACTGGGCGTCGCAGAGCCATCATGTGTTCCTCACGGACGGTGATGGCCGGAGAATCGGCGAAAGGGTCTTCAGGCACGGCGGCGAAGGCCTCGCCGAGATGGCGGCCTGGCTGACGTCGACCAGCGGTGCGCCCGAGGCGGGCCGGATCCGGGTCGCGATCGAGGTGCCGCATGGCCCCGTGGTCGAAACGCTGGTCGAGCGCGGCTTCGCGGTGCACGCCATCAATCCCAAGCAGATGGATCGCTTCCGCGACCGCTTCACCCTCGCCGGCGCCAAGGACGACAGCCGCGACGCGGAAGTGATGGCCTCGGCCCTGCGAACCGATGCCCGGTGCTTCCGGCCGCTCGCGGCCGCCGATCCCGTCGTCGTCGAACTGCGCGAGTGGTCGCGCATGGCCGAGGGTCTCGGTGCCGAGCGCAGCCGGCTGACGAACCGCATGCGCGAGCAGCTCTGGCGCTACTTTCCGGCGCTGCTCGAGCTCGAAGACGATCTCGGCGCCGCGTGGCTGCTCGATCTGTGGGAGACCGCGCCGACGCCGGCCAAGGCCGCGCGCATCCGCGAGGCGACGATCGCCAGGCTTCTCAAGCGCCATCGCATCCGCCGCTTCGATGCCGCCCATGTGCTCGCCGCGCTGCGCAAGCCGCCCCTCGCGGTCGCCGCCGGGACGACCGAGGCCGCCAGCGCCCACATCGACATGCTCGTTGCGCGCATCCGCCTGGTGAACCGGCAGCTCAGGCAGGCCCACCATCAGCTCGATGCCCTGACCGCCCGCCTCATCCCCGCCGAGGAGACCGAGCCGGGGCAGGTGAAGCAGCATGACGTGGAGATCCTCGCATCCTTGCCGGGAGTGGGAAGGATCGTCCTCGCCACGCTGCTTGCAGAAGCCTTCGATGCCCTGCAGCGACGCGACTACGCCGCCTTGCGCAGTCTGACAGGCGTGGCGCCGGTCACCAAGCGGTCGGGCAAGAGTTGCATCGTCATCCGACGACAGGCCTGCCACGACCGGCTCGCCAATGCCGTGTACCACTGGGCGCGCGTCGCCATCCAGCACGACCTCAACAGCCGTTCGAAGTACACCGCCCTTCGAAGCCGAGGTCACAGCCACGGACGCGCCCTGCGCTCCGTCGCAAACCGCCTCCTCAACGTCGCCTGCGCCATGCTGAAGGCCGGAACCACCTTCGACCCATCCCGGGCCACCCAGAAAACCCCTTGCTGAACGGTGGGGAGTCCCCCCCACTTCGTGGGGTTGGAGGATGGGCGTCGGCGCTTGGGGCGGGCTTCCTCCACCCCACGCAGTGGGGGCGGAGGTGGCGTCGCGCAGCGACGACGGAGGGGGGGCGGCGCAGGATGTGGCGCCCGCGGCGACGACCGGGCGGCGCATGCCTCGTCGTGGGCCGGATCGCGGGGACGGACGGCGAGGCATGGATCCCGGATACGTCGTCCTGCGCTGCGCTTGGACGCCGTTCCGGGATGACGAAGGCGGGGGGCAGCGGAGGCGGCGGCGGAAGGATGGCGGCGGGGGCCGACCGGATCGACGGAGACGACCCGTGGCACGTGCCTCGTCGTGGGCCGGATCGCGGGGATGGGCGGCGAGGCATGGATCCCGGATACGTCGTCCTGCGCTGCGCTTGGACGCCGTTCCGGGATGACGAAGGTGGCGGCTTGATACGGCGCCCCTTGCTCCCCCTCCGCGTCGCTGCGCTCGGCACCTCCCTCCCGCTTCGCGGGGCGGGAGGATGGGTGCTGCGGCGATCAGGCGGGGAAGCGGCGGCGGTAGGCGGGGAGGGCTTCGGGGTTGCAGAGGTTTTCCGGCAGTTCCCCGCGCAGGACGCGGGCGGCCTCTTCCGCGGCGGCCATGCCCATGCGGCGCATGCTGCCTTCGGTGATGCCCGACATGTGCGGCGTGACGACGACGTTGTCGAAGCCGAGATAGGGGTGGCCGTCCGGCAGCGGCTGGCGGTCGAAGACGTCGAGGGCGGCGCCGCCGATCCGGCCTTCGCGCAGGGCGGCCAGCATGGCGTCGTCGTCGACGACGGGGCCGCGCGAGATGTTGATGACCAGCGCGTCGGGCTTCATCCGGCCGAGGACGCGGGCGCCGACCAGACCGCGGGTCTCCTCCGTCAGCGGGCAGCAGAGCACCATGACGTCGCAGCGCGCGGCGAGGTCGTCGAGGCCGACGAACTCGGCATCCGCCGGAATGTCGCGCCGGGAGCGGCTGTGGATCAGCACGTCGAGCCCGTAGCCGTGGCGGGCGATGGCATGGACCTGGCGGCCGATATTGCCGAAGCCGACGATGCCGAGCGTCAGGCCGTCGAGGTCGCGGGTGAGATCGGCATGGCGGCGCGCCGCGTTCCAGCCATCGGCGCGCAGGTCGCGGTCGATGACGCGGAACCGGCGCAGCAGCGTCATGGCGGCGAAGAAGACGTATTCGGCGACGGTGCGCGCATTGGCGCCCGGCGTGTTGGCGACGATGACGCCGGCTTTGGTCGCCGCGTCCATCGGGATCATGTCGAGCCCGGCCCCGTGGCGGATGGCGGCGCGCAGGCGCGGCGCCCGTTCGAACAGGGCGGGCGGCAGGGGCGCGCGCACGACGATCAGGTCGGCGTCGCGGCCCTCGGCCAGCAGCGTGTCGGGATCGTAAGCCGAGGCGAAGCGCAGGCTGCCCAGCGTGCGGAGCTTCTCGGCGACCTGCGGGTGCAGGACGTTGGTGGACAGGATGTCGGGCACGTCGGTCAGGCCTTCTCGAGCGTCTGGAGGGGGCGGTCGCCGTCCGGTCCGTCGATGAGGCCCTTCCAGTAGCTCTCGGCACCCTGCAGATGGGCGCTCATGAGGGCCTGGGCGAGGTTGCCGTCGCGGCGCTGCAGCGCCTCGAAGATGCGGATGTGCTCGGCATGCGAGCGGCGGCCGCGGTCCGGATCGTTGAAATAGATCGGCAGGCGCTGCTCGCCCATGATGTAGTAGACGCTGCAGACCTTGTGGAAGACGCTGTTCTTGGTGGCCCGCACGATCTCGAGGTGGAAGTCGCGGTCCTCGCGCGCCAGGCCTTCGCCGGCGGCGAGCTTCTGTTCGGAAAGCTGCAGGATCTCGCGCAGGCGCTCGAAATTCTCCTCCGTGGCGCGGACGCAGGCGAGCTCGGCCGCCTTGATCTCGTGGATCTTGCGCAGCTCGACGGTCTCGTAGATCTGGATCGGGTCGAGCGGCACGCCGGCGCGGGCGAACAGCGCCATGGCGTCGACGCTGGCCTGGTTGGTGGTGAGGTAGATGCCGGACTTGGCGCGGCGCTCGACGATGCGCATGGCTTCGAGGATCGCCAGCGCCTCGCGGACCTGGCCGCGGCTCACCGAAAAATGGTCGGCCAGTTCGCGCTCGGACGGAAGCCGGCCGTTCTGCGCCTTCGACTGCTGGTACAGGAAGGCCGCGAGATCCGGCAGAAGGTTGTTTTCCTTCATGACTTAAGCCCCGTGCGCGTGCGCCTCCAGGAACGATTCGGCGATCGTGAAACCGAGGCCCGGACGATCCGGTATGGCGATCAATCCGTCGCTCACCGACACGTCGTCCTCGACGAGGTCGTGGATCATGGGATTGGCACCGAGCGAGTATTCGATCACGAAGCTTGCAGGCGAAGCCGCGCATACATGCAAGCCCGCGAAGAAGCAAGGCGCGCCGGCCCACAGGTGCGGCGAGAGGCGCAGGTTGAAGGCGCTGGCGAGCGCGCCGATGCGCATCGCCTCGGTGATGCCGCCGCAGAAGGCGGGGTCGGGCTGGAACACGTCGACGGCCTTGAGCACGGCGAGATCGCGGAAGGCGAAGCGGGTGGCCTCGGACTCGCCCGCGGCGATCGGCACCGGGCCGGCGGCGCGCACCTCCGCCATGCCGGCCTTGTCGTCGGCGATCACCGGCTCCTCGAACCAGGTCAGGTCGCAGTCGGCGACCATGTGGGCGAAGCGCTTGGCGTCGGCGACGGTGTAGGTGCCGTGGGCGTCGACCATCAGCTGGACCTCCGGCCCGAGCGCGGCGCGCGCGGCCCTGACGCGGGCGGCCGAGACGTGCGGGGCGCCGTCCATGGCGCCGACGCGCATCTTGACGGAGCGGAAGCCGCCGGCGTCGATGTAGGACTGCAGCTGCTCGCCGATGCGGTCGGCCGGGGCCCAGCCGCCGGAGGCGTAGGCCGGCAGGCGGTCGGCCTTGCGGCCGCCGAGCAGGCGCCAAACGGGCTGGCCGAGCGACTTGCCGAGGATGTCCCAGAGCGCGATGTCGACGGCGCTGATGGCGGCGACCGAGATGCCGCGGCGCGACAGTTCGGGCATGGCATGGCCGGCGGCGGCGGCCTTCTCGTGGCGCACGCCGTTGTAGAGCATCTCCCAGATCTGGGCGATGTCGGCGGGGTCGCGGCCGATCAGCCGCGGCGCGACCTCGTGGTTGAGCATGTGGACCAGCGCGGCGTAGGTGCCGGCGCTGCCGGCGGCGTTCTTGCCCTCGCCCCAGCCGACGAGACCGTCGTCGGTCTCGATGCGCAGGATCGCCGCGTCGAAGGTTGTGAGCTGGCCGAAATCGCTCTTGTGCTGGCGGCTCGCCTCGATCGGGATGCGGACCCACCAGGCCCGGGCTGACGTGATGCGCATCTCAGAACGTGCCCCCAGGGATCGTCCGCCACAACTTTTCCGGGCAAGCCTTCGCAAGCTCCGGCGGCACGAGGCCGGCCGGATCGGTCGCTGTCGATGTCATGGCGTCGGTCCTGCCTGGCCGGTTCGGATGCTACTTGATGAGCGGCAGAATGGTCTCCGCCGTGATCCGCATCTGGTCGGTGTAGAACTTTTCCGTCAGCAGGCTCGACCCGTGGTCCTGGATGAACTTCAGCTGCTCGGGCGAGATGTCGACCGGATTGCGCTCGACCATGTCGGGATAGCGGTTGGCCGGGGTGCGGTCGACCGGGGCGACGAACTCGTTGGTGAGCGCGCCGTCGTAGCCGATGTCCTTGAGGATGCCGACGATCTTCTTCCAGTCGATGGTGCCGAGACCGGCCGCGAAACGGTTGTTGTCGGCGATGTGGAAGTCGAACAGCCGCTTGCCGGCCTTGCGGATGGCTTCCTCGACGTCGAACTCCTCCATGTGGATGTGGTAGGCGTCGAGGCAGACGCCGCATTCGGGGCTGACGGCGTCGGCCAGCGCCAGCGCCTGCTCGCCGCGGTTGAAGAGATAGGTCTCGAAGCGGTTGAGCGGCTCGACCGCGACGCGCACGCCGACCTTCTTGGCATGGGCGAAGCATTCGCGGGTGGCGTCGACCACCCATCTCCATTCGTCCGCCTCGGTGCCGTCCGGCACGACCTTGCCGACGGTGGCGGGGACGAGGGTGATGATCTCGCCATCGAGTTCGCTGACCATCGTCAGCACGTCCTTGACGTATTGCACGGAACGCTCGCGCTGGCCCTGGTCGGCCGCGGCGAGGTTGCGCTCGCCCAGCATCAGGGTGACCGCGCCCCAGCAGCGGATGCCGTGTTCCTTGAGGAGACGGCGCGTCTCCTTCGTCTCGTACTGCGCCGGCTCCCCCGAAATCTCGATCGACTCGTAGCCGAATTGCTTGATGCGCCGGAGCGTGGTCTCCAGCGGTTCCGCACGCATCCAGTTGTGCGTCGATAGATGCATGGTCAGCGTCCTCCCGATTGCTGCGACGTCGTCCGGCTCGCGGCCGGCTCGTTCCAGCCGATCGCCCGCTCCTCCTCGAACTGGTGCGACCAAAACTGTTCGGATGAAGCTCTAAACCATTCCCCGGGGCGGTGCAAGCATCTGTCTTCGTGCCGGGACCATAGGCCAATCTCTTGATTTATCAGGCATTGCGAAAGGGACTCGGCCGTTTCGTCGCTCCGGTCTGGTCGGACCAGCTTGACCGCGCCGCTGCATTTGGTATTACCAGAACGAGAAGAGCGGATGCCGTTCCCGGAGGAGGGGCGGCGTGTCGCCAAACCAACGGGAGGAGCACCATGGCGGCGCGGATCAAGGGGCCTGCGATCTTTCTGGCGCAGTTTGCGGGCGATGCGGCGCCGTTCGATTCGCTGCCCTCGATCGCCCGGTGGGCGGCGGGGCTGGGCTACGAGGGGGTGCAGATCCCGACCTGGGACGGGCGGCTGTTCGACCTGAAGACGGCAGCCGGGTCGCAGGCCTATTGCGACGAGATGAAGGGCATCTGCGCCGATGCGGGCGTGGCCATCACCGAACTGTCGACGCATCTGCAGGGCCAGCTGGTGGCGGTGCATCCGGCCTATGACGCGCAGTTCGACGGCTTCGCGCCGGCATCCGTGCACGGCAATCCGAAGGCGCGGCAGGCCTGGGCCGTGGAGCAGATGCTGCTCGCGGCCAGGGCCTCGAAGAATCTCGGGCTCGACGTCTCGGTGTCGTTCACCGGCGCGCTCGCCTTCCCCTATCTCTACCCCTGGCCGCAGCGGCCGGCAGGGCTGATCGAGGAGGCCTTCGCCGAGCTCGGCCGGCGCTGGCGGCCCATCCTCGACG
The DNA here is from genome assembly GCF_014495845.1 of Aquibium microcysteis. Classification (NCBI taxonomy): domain Bacteria; kingdom Pseudomonadati; phylum Pseudomonadota; class Alphaproteobacteria; order Hyphomicrobiales; family Phyllobacteriaceae; genus Aquibium; species Aquibium microcysteis. The sequence continues at coordinate 2,897,223 of NZ_CP061080.1, read as the reverse complement.
CCTACGAGGATGCGGGCTGTTCGATCGGCTACGAGATCCATCCCGGCGAGGACGTGTTCGACGGCACCACCTTCGAGATGTTCCTCGACGCGGTGGGCGGGCACCGGCGCTGCACGATCAACTACGATCCCTCGCACTTCCTGCTGCAGCAGCTCGACTATCTCGCCTTCATCGACATCTATCACGAGCGCATCTCGGCCTTCCACGTCAAGGATGCCGAGTTCAACCCGACCGGCCGGCAGGGCGTCTATTCGGGCTATGCGGGCTGGACCAACCGCGCCGGCCGCTTCCGCTCGCTGGGCGACGGGCAGGTCGACTTCTCCGGCATCTTCTCGAAGCTGACGCAATATGGCTACGACAGCTGGGCGGTGCTGGAATGGGAATGCTGCCTGAAGCACCCCGAACAGGGGGCCGCCGAAGGCGCGCCCTTCATCAAGAGCCACCTGATCGACGTGACGGAAAAGGCCTTCGACGACTTTGCCGGCGGGTCGACGGATCGGGGGGCGTTGCGGAGGATGATGGGGATTGGGGAGTAGGCAGTCGGCAGTCGGCAGTCGGCAGTCGGCAGTCGGAAAAAAGGTGACCGGGACCGGGTCCCGATACAAGCGTTTTCGTCCGGGTGATCCCGTTTTCCTGCGCCATCCGCGCCACGTCTCTCCATCTTCCTTCCGACTGCCGACTGCCGACTGCCGACTGCCGACTGCCCACTGCCCACTGCCCACTGCCAACTTCCAACCCCCGGAGCCCCCCCATGGTCAGCGCATCGAACCTCTCCACCCAGTCCGGCCCCATCCGCCTCGGCATGGTCGGCGGCGGCCAGGGGGCGTTCATCGGGGGGGTGCACCGGATCGCGGCGCGGCTCGACGGGGAGTTCGTGCTGGTGGCCGGCGCGCTGTCGTCGGATGCGGAGCGCGCGAAGGCGTCGGCGGCGGAACTGGGGCTCGATCCCGAGCGCAGCTATGGCTCCTTTGCCGAGATGGCGGCGGCGGAGGCCGGCCGCGCCGACGGCATCGAGGCGGTGGCGATCGTGACGCCCAACCACATGCACTTCCCGGCGGCGAAGGCCTTCCTCGAGGCGGGCATCCACGTCATCTGCGACAAGCCGCTGACCTCCACCCTCGCCGACGCGCGGGCGCTCGCCGCGGCGGTGGAGAAGAGCGGCAAGCTGTTCGTGCTCACCCACAACTACACCGGCTATCCGATGGTGCGGCAGGCCCGCGCGATGGTGGCGGCGGGCGAACTCGGCGACATCCGCGTGGTGCAGGCCGAATATCCGCAGGACTGGCTGACGACGCGGCTGGAGGCGAGCGGGCAGAAGCAGGCGGCCTGGCGCACCGATCCGGCGAAGTCCGGGGCCGGCGGCGCGACGGGCGACATCGGGACGCACGCCTACAACCTCGCCCGCTTCGTCACCGGGCTGGAACTCGACGCGCTGTCGGCCGATCTCACGGCCTTCGTCGAGGGCCGGCCGCTCGACGACAACGCCCATGTGATGCTGCGCTTCAAGGCGAAGGGCGATGCCCCGGCGGCGAAGGGCATGCTGTGGGCGAGCCAGGTGGCGCCCGGCAACGAGAACGCGCTGAAGCTCCGCGTCTACGGCACCAAGGGCGGGCTCGCATGGGAGCAGGAACAGCCGAACCACCTCTGGTTCACGCCGTTCGGCGAACCGAAGCGGCTGGTGACACGGTCCGGCGCCGGCGCCGGACCGGCGGCCGCCCGCGTCAGCCGCGTGCCGTCGGGCCATCCCGAAGGCTATCTCGAAGGCTTCGCCACGATCTACGCCGAAGCGGCCCGCGCCATCCGCGCCGCCCGCTCGGGTGCGGCCCCCGATCCGAACGTCACCTATCCCACCGTCGCCGACGGCGTCGAGGGCGTCGCCTTCGTGGAGGCCTGCGTGGCATCGTCGAGGAACGACGCGGCGTGGACGAGGCTGTGAGGGCGCGCGCGCAGGCGGAGGGATGGCGATGAAGATCGGCATGTGCATGTTCCTCTGGACGACCAAGGTGACGTCGGAGCACGAGGCGATCCTGCGTGACATCAGGGCGACGGGGTTCGACGGCGTCGAGATCCCGGTCTTCGAGGGCGCGCCCGACGACTACCGCCGGCTCGGCGACCTGCTCGACGCGATCGGGCTCGAGCGCACCGCCGTCTCGGCGATGGGCGATCCGGCGATGAACCTGATCGGCGCGGATGCGGCTGCGCGCGCGGCCGGTGTCGCGCATGTCCGATGGGCGATCGACTGCGCGGCGGCGCTGGGCGCACAGACGCTCAGCGGTCCGCTGCATTCGACGCTCGGGCATTTTTCGGGGGAGGGGCCGACGCGGGAGGAGTTCGAGCGATCGGTCGCCGCGCAGCGGGCGATCGGCGAGCATGCCGCGCTGCGCGGCGTGACGATCGGGCTCGAGGCGCTGAACCGCTTCGAATGCTACCTCGTCAACACCATGGATGCGCTGTCGGCGCATGTCGAGGCGATCGGCCATCCCAACATCCGGGCCATGTACGACACGTTTCACGCCAACATCGAGGAGGCCGACCCGATCGGCGCCTTCACGCGCAATCTGGCCAACATCGTCCACGTCCACATTTCGGAGAACGACCGCGGCGTGCCGGGGCGCGGCAACATCCCCTGGGCCGAGACCTTCGCTGCGATCAGGGCCAGCGGCTATGACGGCTGGCTGACCATCGAGGCCTTCGGCCGGGCGCTGAAGGACCTCGCGGCGGCGACCAAGGTGTGGCGCGACTTCGCCGAGAGCCCGCAGGCGGTCTACCGCGAGGGCTACGCCCACATCCGCCGCCATCTCGACGCGGCGTAGGGCACGGCGACACGATCCGGGACGGAGCGATCCCGCCCGGCCGCGACAGGCGCATCAACGGAGGAGAATCCCGATGCCAGGCAAGAAGATACTGATGCTGACGGGCGAGTTCACGGAGGAATACGAGATCTTCGTGTTCCAGCAGGGCATGGAGGCTGTCGGGCACACCGTCCACGTGATCTGCCCCGACAAGAAGGCCGGCGACAAGATCCAGACCTCGCTGCACGATTTCGAGGGCCACCAGACCTATATCGAGCGCTTCGGCCATCTCACCGACATCAACAAGACCTTCTCGGAGGTGCGGCCGGAGGACTACGACGCGGTCTACTGCGCCGGCGGCCGCGGCCCGGAATACATCCGCACCGACAAGCGCATCCAGGCGATGGTGCGGCATTTCCACGAGGCGAACAAGCCGATCTTCACCATCTGCCACGGTGTGCAGATCCTCATCGCCGTCGACGGCGTGGTGCGCGGCAAGAAGGTCGCGGCACTGGGCGCCTGCGAGCCGGAGGTGACGCTGGCGGGTGGCACCTACATCGACGTGAAGCCGACCGAGGCCTATGTCGACGGCACGATGGTCTCGGCCAAGGGCTGGACGGGGCTTGCCGCCTTCATGCGCGAATGCCTGAAGGTGCTGGGAACGGAAATCCGGCACGCCTGAGCGGGCGGGCCAGGGGACCGGCGCCGTTCTCACCCTGGCGGCGGCCGCTTGCCTTCCTCATCCCGGGCGGAGGCGCAGAGCCTGGATCCGGGACTCGGCGGTCGTCGAGAGGCGGGACGGCGCGGGCGGGGCAGCGGTCCTTCTCCATCGTCCTGTCCGACGGCAGACGGCGAGGCATGGATCCCGGATACGGCGTCCTGCGCTTCGCTCGGACGTCGTTCCGGGATGACGAAGCGGAGGGGGCGGGCGCCGGAGGGTGTTGCGTCCCCTGTTTCGGCATTGCGGCAGCCCCGCTTCACCCTTGCGGCGCGCCCTTCACCTTCGTCATCCCGGGCGAAGCCGGAGCGGAGCGGAGGCGCAGACCCGGGATCCGGGCCTCGACGGTCGTCGAATGGCGCGAGGGCGGAGACAGGACGGCGGCGCATACCTCGTCGCGCACCGGATTGCGGGCAAGGATGGCGAGGCATGGATCCCGGATACGGCGTCCTTCGCTTCGCTCGGACGTCGTTCCGGGATGACGAAGCGGAGGGGGGGCGCCGGAGGGTGTTGCGGCCGCCGTCCTGGTGTCATTCCGGAAGGCGAGCCGCGCGGAGCGCGGGGCGTCTGTCCGGAATCCATTCCGTGACGTCGGGCTTGTCGAGGCCCCTGCCGTAGAGGTCACGGAATGGATTCCGGATCCGGATGCCTCCGCTTCGCTCGGCATCCGGTCCGGAATGACGCGGCGCGGGCGGGGCTGCGGTCCTTCTCCATCGTCCTGTCCGACGGCAGACGGCGAGGCATGGATCCCGGATACGGCGTCCTGCGCTTCGCTCGGACGTCGTTCCGGGATGACGAAGCGGAGGGGGCGGGCTGGCCGGAGGGTGTTGCGGCCCCTGTTTCGGCATTGCGGCAGCCCCGCTTCACCCTTGCGGCGCGCCCTTCACCTTCGTCATCCCGGGCGAAGCCGGAGCGGAGCGGAGGCGCAGAGCCGGGATCCGGGCCTCGGCGGTCGTCGAGAGGCGCGAGGACGGAGACAGGACGGCGGCGCATACCTCGTCGCGCACCGGATTGCGGGCAAGGATGGCGAGGCATGGATCCCGGATACGTCGTCCTTCGCTTCGCTTGGACGTCGTTCCGGGATGACGAAGCGGAGGGGGCGGGCGCCGGAGGGCGTTGCGTTCCCTGTTTCGACATTGCGCAGCCCCGCTTCACCCTTGCGGCGCTTCCGACGGCAGCGCGCTCCTCAGAACCGGAAGACGCCGTAGCCCGGGTCGCCCAGCGGGGCGTTGAGGGAGGCGGACAGCGCGATGGCGAGCGCGTTGCGGGTGTCGACGGGATCGATGATGCCGTCGTCCCAGAGTTCGGAGGTCGCGTAGTAGGCCGAGAGCTGCTCCTGATAGGCGGAGCGCGTGTCTTCCCACAGCTGCCGCACCACGGCCTCGTCGACGGTGCCGCCGTTGCGCTTCATCTGGTTGACCTTGACCTCGGCCAGCGTGTTGGCGGCCTGGTCGCCGCCCATGACGCCGATCTGGTGGTTGGGCCAGGTGAACAGGAAGCGGCCGTCGAAGGCGCGGCCGCACATGCCGTAATTGCCGGCGCCGAAGGAGCCGTTGCACATGACGGTGAACTTGGGCACGCGCGAGCAGGACTGGGCCATGATCATCTTGGCGCCGTCCTTGGTGATGCCGCGCCGCTCGTATTCCTTGCCGATCATGTAGCCGGTGATGTTCTGCAGGAAGACCAGCGGCGTCTCGTTCTGGTTGCAGAGCTCGATGAAGTGGGCGCCCTTGAGGGAACTGTCGTTGAACAGGACGCCGTTGTTGGCGAGGATGCCGACCTTGTAGCCCCAGACGTTGGCGAAGCCGCAGACCAGCGTGGTGCCGTAGTTCGGCTGGTACTCGTGGAAGCGGCTGCCGTCGACGATGCGGGCGATGATCTCGCGCATGTCGAACTGCTTCTTGATGTCGTCGGGGACGATTCCGTAGATCTCCTGCGGGTCGTAGGCGGGATCCTCGGGCGCCTCGCGCTGGCAGGCCCATTTCTTCGGGCGGTCCCACTGGGCGACGATCTCGCGGCCGATATGGATCGCCTCCTCCTCGCTGGCGGCGGGATAGTCGCAGGTGCCGGAGACGGAGGTGTGCATGTCGGCGCCGCCGAGTTCCTCCACCGTGACCTCCTCGCCGGTCGCGGCCTTGACCAGGGGCGGGCCGCCGAGGAACACGGCGCCGGTGCCGCGCACGATGACCGAGTAGTCGGAGAGGCCCGGGATATAGGCGCCGCCGGCGGTGCAGTGGCCGAAGACCAGCGCCAGCTGCTTGACGCCCATCTTCGAGAGGATCGACTGGTTGCGGAAGATCCGGCCGGCCATGTACCTGTCGGGGAAGACCTCGGACTGGAGCTGCAGGAAGCCGCCGGCCGAATCGCACAGGTGGATGACCGGCAGCCGGTTCTCCATGGCGATGTCGAGCGCGCGGACGATCTTCTTCGTGGTGAGCGGATACCAGGCGCCGCCCTTGACGGTGGGATCGTCGGCGCGGACGATCACCTCGCGGCCCGACACGATGCCGATGCCGACGATGGAACTCGCCGAGGGCGAGTCGCCGCCATAGGCCATGCCGGCGGCGAGCGAGGAGAGTTCGAGGAAGGGCGTGCCCGGATCGAGCAGCTTCTCGATGCGCTCGCGCGGGCGCATCTTGCCCTGGCCGGCGAGCCGGTCGAGGTCGCGCGCGGGACGCTGGTGGCGCGCGGCTTCCTGTCGGGCGCGGAAATCCCCGACCATCCGGCGGTTGTGCGCCTCGAAGCGGCGGAAATCCGCCGAGGAGGTGCTGATCATGGACTGGATCCTGCGCATGCGTGTCAGCCTTCGTCGACCTGTGGCTCGAGCGTCGCGATGACCTCGTCCTTCTCGAACGTCTGGCCCTCGGCGCGGTGTACGGCGGCGAGGACGCCGTCGCGGGGGGAGGCGAGGCCGGTCTGGAGCTTCATGCTCTCGATGGTGACGAGCACCTCGCCGCGCGCGACCCGGTCGCCGGGGCGCCGATGCACGCAGACCACGGCGCCGGGCATCGGCGCCTTCACCACGTCGGCGCCGGCGCCCGCGCCGCCCTCCTTCGAGAATGGATCGACGATGCCGACCTCGAAGGTGCGGCCGGCGAGCCGGAGCACCTGGCGGTCGCCGAGCGCGGCGCGGGCGAAGCGGACCGGCTCGCCGGCGATCGTCATCGACGCCTCGCCGCGGCCGGCGGAGGGGAGTTCGGCCAGCTCGTACTCGGCATCGTCGATGCGCAGCACCAGATGGGGCCGGCGGCGGACGATGGAGACCTCGTGGACCTGGCCGTCGAGCGTGAGCTTGAGGCTCATCCTCAGTTCCTCCAGCCGCCGATGGCGGCGTGCGGCTCGGGCGTGCCGAGCGCGAGTTCGCGGAAATCGCGGTCGCCGAGCGCGGCCGCGGCCATCACCTGCGCCAGCACCCGGGCGGACGGCGGCTGCGGCGCCAGCGCCTGCCGCTGCTCGGCCACGAAGCCGGTGTGCAGGTCGCCGGCGCGGAAGGCGCCGTTGCCCAGCACGCGGGCGAGATAGTCGACATTGGTGGTGACGCCGAGCAGGGCGAGTTCGCCGAGCGCGGCGATGGAGCGGTCGATCGCCTCGGCGCGGGTGGCGCCATGGGCGACGAGCTTGGCCAGCATCGGATCGAAATCGGCGGTGACCTTCTGGCCGGGATCGAGCGCGTTCTCGAAGCGCAGCCAGGGCGCCTCCGGTACGCCCAGATGGGCGAGCGTGCCCGTCTCGGGCAGGAAGTCGCGGTCGGGATCCTCCGCGCAGATGCGACACTCGATGGCGTGACCGTTCGCGGCGACGTCGGCCTGCGCGAGCGGCAGGCCGCGGCCGGCGGCGATCTCGATCTGGGCGCGGACGAGATCGAGGCCGGTGATCATCTCGGTGACCGGGTGCTCGACCTGCAGCCGCGTGTTCATCTCCAGGAAGAAGAAGCGGCCGTCGGCGCCGAGGATGTATTCCACCGTGCCGGCGTTCCTGTAGCGCGCGGCGGCGGCGAGCCGCACGGCCGAGGCGCAGATGGCGTCGCGCAGCGCCGGATCGAGGCGGGCGGCGGGCGCCTCCTCGACGATCTTCTGGAACCGGCGCTGGACGGAGCATTCGCGCTCGAAGAGATGGATCGCGCCGCCCTCGCCGTCGCCCAGCACCTGCACCTCGATGTGGCGCGGGCGCTCGACATAGGTCTCGGCATAGACGCGGCCGTCGCCGAAATAGCGCTGCGCCTCGCCCGAGGCGATGCGGGCGGCCTCGCGCAGGCCTTCGGCCGAGCGGACGATCGACATGCCCTTGCCGCCGCCGCCGGCGGCCGCCTTGATGAGGAGCGGAAAGCCGATGCCCTCGGCCCGCGCGATGAAGTCGTCGAGGTCTCCGGTCGGCATGACGGACGGCGCCACCGGCACGCCCTGCGCTTCCGCGAAGCTGCGCGCGGAGATCTTGTCGCCCATCAGCGCGATGGTTTCGGGGGAGGGGCCGATGAAGGTGAGGCCGGCGGCCCCGACCGCGGCGGCGAAACGGGCGTTCTCCGACAGGAAGCCATAGCCGGGGTGGATGGCGTCGGCGCCCGTCGCCAGCGCCGCCGCCACGATGGCCTCGACGTCGAGATGGGCCGCCACCGGCGTCTCGCCGTCGATCGCGACCGCCTCGCCGGCCATGCGCACGTGCCTGGCGCGCGCCTCGACCGGATGGTGGATCGCCACCGAGGCGATGCCCATGGCGTCCAGCGTGCGGATGACGCGGCAGGCGATCTCGCCGCGGTTGGCGATGAGCACCTTGCGGAACAGGGGAGCGCTCATGACGTCGCCTCTCCGCCGTGACCGGCGAGCGGGCCGCCGTCCGCCACCCAGGCGGCCGGAACCTCGACGGGAAAGTCCATCATGATCTGAGCCAGCGCCTTGCCTTGCGGATCGTGCCGGAGCGAGGCGATGCCGCCGCCGCCGAGACCCTGGTGGAGGAGAAAGTTGAGACCGTTCAGTCCCGGCCAATCGAAACGCTCGACCTCGCCCCGGACGTAATGCGCGAAGTAGCGGCGGACCGCTTCGGGCGTGCAGCTTCGCCCGATCCAGGGGAGGAATTCGGGCCGGCGGGCGAGGATGCCGACATTGCCGATGTCGCCCTTGTCGCCGCTGCGGCCGTGCGCGAGGGCGATCAGCGGGACGGTGGCGAGCGGGCCGCCGGGCGACGCGATCGAACTCCCACCCTCTCCCGCTCCCGACGAGGGGGAGGGGGGCGCCGGCGCTTCATCGTCCGTCGGGTCGAAGAGTTGTGACGTCCCGGACTCCGCCGCCCCCTCGTGGGAAGGCGATTGCAGGGGGTCGCCGTGCGCCCCCTCCACCACGCTTCGCGTGGTCCCCCTCCCCCGCTCCGCAGGGGAGGATATCGACGCCGCCGCTGAGATCCTCCCCTGCGGAGCGGGGGAGGGGGACCACGAAGTGGTGGAGGGGGCAGGAGCGATGGATATGCGATAACCGTCCTCCTCGCGGGGAGGGGGCGGGAGTATCGCCGGACCGACTTCGATCGTCCGCCCGTCGACCTCCACCTGCGCGGGAATGTCGGCCTTGGGCGCCAGGAAGGAGAAGAGCCGGATCACCGGCTGCGGCTCGGGGCGACCGCCGGCGAAGCCGGTGAGGCCCTGCGCCATCGCCGTGGCGGCCGGGAAGATCTCGCGGCCGAAGATCTGCAGCGCATCCTTCGAGGCGTGGCGGACGGCGATCTTGAGGATCACCTCGCGCGTGGCACCGGCGCGCGCATGGTCGCCGTAGCTGGCCTCGCTGCCGAGGACTTCGATCGAGCGATCGGCGAAGCCGTCGAAGCCCGCGGCCTGCATCAGCCGCTCGCAGCGTGCGAGGATGGCCCTTGCCGTCGCGCGGGCCTTGTCGGCCGCCTCGCGGCCGGCGATCATCATGGTGACGGCGGACCGGTAGCCGTCGGGATGAGTGAGGCTCACCTTGTAGCTGTCGGTCGGTGCCGACCCGCGGGCCCCGGTGACCCTGACGCGGTCGGGACCCTCCTGCTCGAGCCTGACCGCGCTCCAGTCGGCGACGACGTCGGGAAGGACGTAGCGCCGCGGGTCGCCCACCTCGTAGACGATCTGCTCGGCCACGGTCTTCGTGCTGACCAGCCCGCCGGTACCCGCGGGCTTGGTGACGACGAAGCTGCCGTCGGCGCTGCATTCGGCCACCGGAAAGCCCATGTCGTCCCAGCCGGCGACCTCGCGCCAGTCGGTGAAGATGCCGCCGGTGACCTGCGTGCCGCATTCGAGCACGTGGCCGCAGAGGCTGCCGGCCGACAGGAGGTCGTGCTGGCCGGGCTGCCAGCCGAATTCGTGGATCAGCGGGCCGAGCACGACGGCCGAATCGACCACGCGCCCGGTGATGACGACGTCGGCGCCCGCATCGAGCGCGGCGGCGATCGGGAAGGCGCCGAGATAGGCGTTGACGCTGGCGGCCTGCGCCGGCATCGGGGCGCCGGAGAACATCTCGCGCAGGTCCTGCGCGCGGTAGCGCTCGACCCGCCCCGACAGGTCGTCGCCGCGCACCACCGCGACCTTCAGGTCGACGCCCGCCTCGCGGAAGACGGCGAGCAGGGCCTCGCGGCACGCATCGGGATTGACCCCGCCGGCATTGGTGACGACGCGGATCTTCTTCTGCGCGATCTCGCGCGCCAGCGGCTTCATGACCATGGTGACGAAATCGGTCGCGTAGCCGAGATCGGGCCGCTTCGCCTTCATCCGCGCCAGGATCGACATGGTGATCTCGGCCAGATAGTCCATCACGAGATAGTCGATGCCGCCGCCGCGCACGAGCTGCGCCGGGCCCTCCGGCGTGTCGCCCCAGAATCCGGCGCCGCAGCCGATCCGCACGGTCCTCGCCATGCCCGCTACTCCCCCGTCCAGTTCGGCCTGCGCTTCTCGTTGAAGGCGGCCATGCCTTCGCGGGCGTCGCGCGTGCGGGCCATGTTGGCCAGCATGAACTGGGCGTATTCGAGGGCGGCATCCGTCGACATCTCGCGGATCTTCGACAGCGCCTGCTTGCCCAGCCGGATGCCGGTGGGCGACTTGTCGGTGATGCGCGCGAGCAGCCAGTCGAGCCTGGCGTCGAGGTCCGGCGCGGGCACGGCGTAGTTGACGATCCCTTCGGCCGCCGCCTCGCGTGCCAGGATCGGCTCGCCCGACAGGCACAGTTCCATCATGCGGCGGTAGCCGATGACGCGCAGCAGGTAGGGAAGGATCATCATCGGGAAGATGCCGACCTTGACCTCGGACACGCCGAGCATGGCATCCTCGCGGGCGACGACGAGGTCGCAGGCGCAGACGAGGCCGAGCCCGCCGGCCAGCGCATGGCCGTTGACGCGTGCCACCAGCGGCAGGCGGCAGGAATCCATCCGGCGCAGCAGGCGGGCGACGTAGTGCCGCGGATCGGCGACGTCGATGGTGAAGGGCGTGCCGTCGGCCTGGAGCTGGAGGTCGCCGCCCGCACAGAAGGCCTTGTCGCCGGCACCGGTGAGCACGACGGCGCGGACCGAGCGATCGGCCTCGGCGCGGTCGAGCCCGGCATGAATCAGCTCCGCGACCTCCTGGTTGAGGGCATTGCGCCGCTCTTCGCGACTGATCGTGATCCACAACGCCTCCTGGCGGCGTTCGATCGTTACCGGTTCCGTCACCTGCTCCCCCATCTCTCGCGGTCGGGCCGGGTGCTAAATGATTTCAATTCATCAGCGTTGTCAACCGATCTCCGGCGGGTTTCCCCGCAAGGCGCCATTGCGATGACAAGCCATCACAATTGCCGTGGAAGGCTTGACATGAACCGGGCGATGGGATGATGAAATGACTTCATTAGCGCGGCGGCACGGCCGCCTTCATTCATGCGGCGGCGCAGCCGCCGGGCCGGTCGAGGGAGGACGTCTTGGACATTGCAGGATCGAACGAGAGAAACGCCGGCTTCGATCTCGACCCGGAACACGAGATGATCCTCGACAATGCGGACCGTTTTGCCCGCAACGAACTCTATCCGCTCTCCGAGCGGATGGACAACGAGGAATGGTGGCCGGGCGAGGCCTTTCCGAAGATCGGCGACGCCGGCCTGTTCGGCATCACCATCCCGGAGGCCTATGGCGGCACCGGCCTCGACCTCTTCGCCGCGGGCCTTGTGCTGCAGGGCTTCGCGCGCTGGAACCACGCCATGGCGCTGGCCTGGGTGGCGCACGACAATCTCTGCGCCAACAACATCTACCGCAACGGCAACGAGGAGCAGCGGCGGCGCTATCTCCCCGACCTCTGCTCCGGCCGCAAGATCGGCGCGCTCGGGCTGACGGAGCCCGGCGCCGGCTCGGACGCGCTGGGCTCGATGCGCACGACGGCACGCCGCGAGGGCGACGACTACGTGCTCAACGGTTCCAAGATCTACATCACCAATGGCCCGGTGGCCGACGTGCTGCTGGTCTATGCCAAGACCGACCGCGAGAAGGGCGCGCACGGCATCTCGGCCTTCATCGTGGAGAAAGGGATGCCCGGCTTCACGGTGGCGCAGAAGCTGAACAAGATGGGCTATCGCGGCAGCCAGACCGGCGAACTGCTGTTCGAGGAATGCCGCGTGCCGGCCGCCAACCTCGTCGGCGGGGAGAACCGCGGCGTGGCGGTGGTGATGAGCGGGCTCGACCTCGAACGGGCGATGATCTCGCCGATCTGCCTCGGGGTGGCCGAGCGGGCGCTGCAGCTGTCGATCGACTATGCGAAGACCCGCCGGCAGTTCGGCAAGCCGATCGGCTCGTTCCAGATGGTGCAGTCGATGATCGCCGACATGTATGTGCAGGTGGAGACGATCCGCACCTTCACCTACCGCGTGCTGGCGGCCGCGGCACCGCTGGAGATCGGCGGCGGCGGGCGCGGCGACATCCACATGCTGACGGCGGCCTCGGTGATGTATGCGGCGGAGGCCTCGCACAAGGTGCTCGACCTCGCCGTGCAGGTGCATGGCGGGACGGGCTACATCTGGGAATCGGAGATCAACCGGCTGTTCCGCTCGACCAAGCTGCTCGAGATCGGCGCCGGCACGACGGAGGTGCGCAAGATGATCATCGCCGGCGAACTGCTGAAAGGCATGGAGCGGTGAGCGGGGCGGAGCGCTTCGGCCTCGCCGACGAGGATCTCGCCGTCCATCCGACCGTCTATGCGCCCGGCAGCTTCGACGGCCGCGTGGTGCTGGTCTCGGGCGGGGCGGGCGGCATCGGCCGCGCGGCCGCCTGGCTCTTCGCCCGGCTCGGAGCGCATGTGATCGTCAGCGGCCGCAGCGAGGAGAAGATCGCGGGCCTCGTGGCGGCGATGCGCGACAAGGGCCTCGCCTGCTCCGGCCATGCCGTCGACGTGCGCGATCCCGACGGGGTCGCCGCCTTCTTCGACCGGATCTGGGCCGAGCACGGCCGGATCGACCTCCTCGTCAACAGTGCCGGCGGGCAGTTCCCGCAGGCGGCCATCGACTTCAGCGTGAAGGGCTGGAACGCCGTCATCAACACCAACCTCAACGGCACCTGGTTCATGATGCAGGCCGCCGCCCGCAAATGGCGCGACGCCGGCCAGCCGGGCAGCATCGTCAACATCGTCGTCGTCACCACGCACGGCCTCTACGGCGTGGCGCACACGATCGCCGCGCGCGCGGGCGTGATCGGGCTCAGCCGGAGCGTGGCGGTGGAATGGGCCCCTCTCGGCATCCGCGTCAACTGCGTGGCGCCGGGCGCCATCGAGACCGACGGCTGGAAGGTCTACACCCCGGAAGTCCGCGCCGCCTATCCCCGCACCAACCCGATGATGCGCGCCGGAAGCGCCTGGGACATCGCCGAGGCCTGCGTCTATCTCGGCGGCCCGGCGGCAAAATTCGTCACCGGCGAACTGCTCACCGTCGACGGCGGCGGCCAGCTCTGGGGCGAGACCTGGACGACCGGCAAGCCGGACTATTTCAAGGAGTGATACCGGAGGCCCTTGTCCATGACGGCGATGAGGGACCGCGGGGGCGGAACGGTGAATGCGGTTTCGATCGGCGGGCGTCATTCCGGGGCCGCGCAGCGGAACCCGGAATCCAGAGCGCCGGCGCCCCGGACGGGGGCACGGGCGCCGCGCATTTCCGCCTCGGTCACCACTCTGGATTCCGGGTTCCGCTGCGCGGTCCCGGAATGACGCCGCCGAGGGAGGCCGCGGGGGTGGGTTTCGATGCCGGCTGCAGGTGCTCCTGTGCAACTGAGTTGAGGGGGCTCGTCTGGAGGGGCGTTGCATCTGTCTGCGCCGCCGTTGCGTTCCCCTGCCTCGCCTTTGCCGCGGCCCTCCTTCATCGTCGTCATCCCGGGCGAAGCCGGAGCGGAGCGGAGGCGCAGACCCGGGATCCATGCCTCGGCCGATATCGGGGGGCTGGACGGTGCGGACGACCCACCGGGCCTTCTCCATCGTCCCGCTCGATGACCTGCGCCGAGGCATGGATCCCGGATACGTCGTCCTTCGCTGCGCTCGGACGTCGTTCCGGGATGACGAAGGTGGGGGCGCGCAGGCCTTCAGCCCCTCGCCCTCGGCGTCCGTCCCGATACGGCCAGCCCGCGTGGCACGTCATTCCGGGGCCGCGCAGCGGAACCCGGAATCCAGAGCGCCGGCGCCTCGGACCGGGGCACGGGCGCCGCGCATTTCCGCCCCGGTCACCACGCTGGATTCCGGGTTCCGCTGCGCGGCCCCGGAATGACGCCGCCGAGGGAGGCAGCGCGGGTGGTCCTCGATGCCCGCCTGAAGATGCTCAGGTGCAGCAGAGTTGATGACGAAGCGGCGGGCGCGCGTCTGGAGGGGCGTTGCATCTGCCTGCGCCGCCTTTGCCGCGGCCCTCCTTCACCTTCGTCATCCCGGGCGAAGCCGGAGCGGAGCGGAGGCGCAGACCCGGGATCCATGCCTCGGCCGGTTTCGGGTGGCTGGACGGTGCAGACGACGCACCGGGTTCTCCATCGTCCCGCTCGATGACCTGCGCCGAGGCATGGATCCCGGATACGCGGCCTCTCGCTCCGCTCGACGCCGTTCCGGGATGACGAAGGCGGGGGGTGGCGGTGTTTTCACCTTCGTCATCCCGGGCGAAGCCGGAGCGGAGCGGAGGCGCAGACCCGGGATCCATGCCTCGAGCGGTGTCGGGTGGCTGGACGGTGCAGACGACCCACCGGGCCTTCTCCATCGTCCCGCTCGATGACCTGCGCCGAGGCATGGATCCCGGAATGTGGCCTCTCGCTACGCTCGACGCCGTTCCGGGATGACGAAGGCGGGGGCGGCGACCGAAAGGGGGCCGGACGATGTGACGACGGCGACGGCGGCGGGAGCGGCCGCCGACCGCCGGTGGCACGCCTCGTCGTGCACCGGATCGCGGGGACGGATGGCGAGGCATGGATCCCGGATACGTCGTCCTTCGCTGCGCTCGGACGTCGTTCCGGGATGACGAAGGTGGAGGGGGCGGCGCTATTTTCGCCTTCGTCATCCCGGGCGAAGCCGGAGCGGAGCGGAGGCGCAGACCCGGGATCCATGCCTCGGCCGATATCGGGGGGCTGGACGGTGCGGACGACCCACCGGGCCTTCTCCATCGTCCCGCTCGATGACCTGCGCCGAGGCATGGATCCCGGATACGTCGTCCTTCGCTGCGCTCGGACGTCGTTCCGGGATGACGAAGGCGGGGGCGCGCAGGCCCCCAGCCCCTCCTCCTTATCGTCCGTCCCGATGCGGCCAGCCCGCGTGGCACGTCATTCCGGGGCCGCGCAGCGGAACCCGGAATCCAGAGCGCCGGCGCCCGGGGCGGGGGCAGGAGCGCCGCGCATTTCCGCCACGGTCACCACTCTGGATTCCGGGTTCCGCTGCGCGGCCCCGGAATGACGCCGCCGAGGGAGGCCGCGGGGGTCTTCGAAGAAGCAGGCGGGGTGGAGCATCCGGTCGAGTGCGGGGTCGCCCGTTTCCGGCGCGAGGGACGGAATGATGGACGGGATCCTGGCTTTCATCGAAGTGCCGCCGTCGGCTGAACGCTTCTCCTTCGGGTGGTGCCGGACCCCGGCGGGGTCGTTCGGCGATGGTGCGATCTGCGTGCGGGGCGCGGCGAATTCGAGCCGCCGGCCCCCCGGCCCGCCTCCCGTTTCCGAGGGGCGATGACGCCCCGCGGACGGGCGCGGAAAATTTTCGCCGCTGCTCTTGAATCGCCGAGACCGCAAAATTAGCTCACCTGCGCGCGACGCCGGCGACGGGTCGCGCACCCCGCCCGGCCAGCGGGCCGGCGCGGTGGAACCTCTCACAATCTGTTTGTCCAGAAGGAGAACGATATGACGTTCCGTCCATTGCACGACCGTATCCTGGTGCGGCGCATCGAGGCCGAGGAGAAGACCGCGGGCGGCATCATCATCCCCGACACCGCGAAGGAAAAGCCAAGCGAGGGCGAGGTCATCGCCGTCGGACCCGGCGCCCGCGACGAAGCCGGAAAGCTCGTCGAACTCGACGTGAAGGTCGGCGACCGCATCCTGTTCGGCAAGTGGTCGGGCACCGAGATCAAGCTCGGCGGCGAGGACCTGCTCATCATGAAGGAAAGCGACGTGATGGGCGTGATCGAGCCGACTGCCGCGCTCCGGAAGGCCGCCTGACGGTCCCGGCGATTTCATCCGGTCAATGACTAGCTGCCTATCGAAGGAGTGATCCAATGGCTGCCAAGGACGTGAAATTCCATGCGGACGCGCGCGAGCGGATGCTGCGCGGCGTCGACATCCTCGCCAACGCGGTGAAGGTGACGCTCGGCCCGAAGGGCCGCAACGTCGTCATCGACAAGTCGTTCGGCGCCCCGCGCATCACCAAGGACGGCGTCACCGTCGCCAAGGAGATCGAGCTGGAGGACAAGTTCGAGAACATGGGCGCCCAGATGGTGCGCGAAGTGGCCTCCAAGACCAACGACCTCGCCGGCGACGGCACCACGACGGCGACCGTGCTCGCCCAGGCCATCGTCAAGGAGGGTGCCAAGGCGGTGGCCTCGGGCATGAACCCGATGGACCTGAAGCGCGGCATCGACAAGGCCGTCGACGCCGTGGTGGCCGAGCTGAAGGCCAGGGCGCGCAAGATCTCGAAGAACGACGAGATCGCGCAGGTGGGCACGATTTCGGCCAATGGCGATGCCGAGATCGGCCGCTTCCTCGCCGAGGCGATGCAGAAGGTGGGCAACGAAGGCGTCATCACCGTCGAGGAGGCCAAGACCGCCGAGACCGAGCTGGAGGTGGTCGAGGGCATGCAGTTCGACCGCGGCTATCTCTCGCCCTATTTCGTCACCAACCAGGACAAGATGCGCGTCGAGCTCGAGGAGCCCTACGTGCTGATCCACGAGAAGAAGCTCGGCAACCTGCAGGCCATGCTTCCGGTGCTGGAGGCGGTGGTGCAGTCGGGCAAGCCGCTGCTGATCATCGCCGAGGACGTGGAGGGCGAGGCGCTCGCCACGCTCGTGGTCAACAAGCTGCGCGGCGGCCTGAAAGTGGCGGCCGTCAAGGCGCCCGGCTTCGGCGACCGCCGCAAGGCGATGCTGGAGGACATCGCGATCCTGACCGGCGGCACCGCCATCAGCGAGGATCTCGGCGTCAAGCTGGAGAACGTGACGCTCGCCATGCTCGGCCGCGCCAAGAAGGTGGTGATCGAGAAGGAGAACACCACCATCGTCGACGGGGCCGGCGCGAAGGCCGAGATCGAGGGCCGCGTGAAGCAGATCCGGGCGCAGATCGAGGAGACCACCTCGGATTACGACCGCGAGAAGCTGCAGGAGCGGCTGGCCAAGCTCGCCGGCGGCGTGGCGGTGATCCGCGTCGGCGGCGCGACCGAGGTGGAGGTGAAGGAGAAGAAGGACCGCGTCGACGACGCTCTGCACGCCACCCGCGCGGCGGTGGAGGAAGGCGTCCTGCCCGGCGGCGGCGTGGCGCTGCTGCGCGCGGCCAGGGCGCTCGACGGCGTGACCGCCGACAATGCCGACCAGAAGGCCGGCATCGACATCGTGCGGCGCGCCATCGAGGCTCCGGTGCGGCAGATCGCCGAGAACGCCGGCGCGGAGGGCTCGATCATCGTCGGCAAGCTGCGCGAGACGTCCGAGTTCGGCTGGGGCTGGAACGCCCAGACCGACACGTTCGGCGACCTCTACGCCGAGGGCGTGATCGACCCGGCCAAGGTGGTGCGCACCGCCCTCCAGGACGCCGCCTCGGTCGCCGGCCTGCTGGTGACCACCGAGGCGATGATCGCCGAAAAGCCGAAGAAGGACGCAGCCCCGGCGATGCCCGCTGGCGGCATGGACTACTGACGCCGCAAGCCGGCCCGCACTCCGGGTGGAGTGCGGGCTGAGGGGCGACCAGCGTCGGGTATAGGAGGCGGCTTCCCACGCGGGAGGGCGTCTTTTTTGGGGCTGTAGCGGAGGGGGCCTGCCGCTGCGGGCGGCGGCGGCGACACTGGGCGTTGCTCGCCGGATGGGTCGCGCTACACTGCTAGCCGGCTCCGCCCGCAAGGCTAGCCTCGCGCTCGCCCGCAAACTCCCGAATGTCACCGCGCCGCCTGATGACGGCACATCAAGCGAACCGGACGACTACCGCCCGCCATGCCCCTGCTGCGGTGGACACATGATCGTCATCGAGACGTTCGAGCGCTGGAGGCAGCCACCAGGACCGCCGCACGCGTCGACGGCGGACCGGGAGACCGAACTATGACCCGGCATTGCATGATCGGGCCTACAGCCGCAGACGCTCCGCCTCCGGCAACGAACCCGCGCGCGGCGCCGGCAATCGCTGACGCCGACATGGGTCTCCCCGGACCAGTTCCGGGCCGCCAATACCGCGCGGAGGCGCAACGAAGCGGCCTGTCCGCATCCACCATCGCTCTTCCCGGCGCCGGTCGCGCCATCGCCGACATCGGCCGCAGTACGAAATCCCCATAGCCGTCGATGGTGGCCAGCGGGTTCCTGCATGAGAGGCTTTCGTACGCCTGCAGGCACCCGAAACCCTTCACCATTCCGGCCGTTACGGCTCGTACATTGAGCGCACAAGAACAGACCCTGGAATGCATGGTTGCTCTGCGGCCGATTCGCGGTCCTGACCGATGGTAAGCCCAACCAACTTAGATAAACACATCAGGCGTTTGCCGTAGGTGCGTCGTACCAGTGGCCTGCGCGGTAACACCCCGCCGCGTGGTCACCGTTCAGATATGCAAGGCGATGTGCGGCACCGACAAGGAAGTCGCAGCTCGACCTTAGCCCAGTGAATGCCTTCTTCACCTCAGGGCTGGGTGAAGGACCCATTAGATGATCCGCGCAAATCTGCGCAAGGACCGAGAAGATATCCATTTGCGCAGTCGGGGTGCGCACTGTTCCCAGAATCAAGCCAGTTCGATTAACGATGACCTCATCGCGCTTAAATAGATCAAGCACAGCTGCGCCAAACTGCTCCTTTGAGCTAAACTGGACATGGAAAACTGGATGACCAGGTTTCTCCTCATCCATGTCATAATGTGCCCCATACACATGTTCGAGGTTGCCTGCCTTCTGTCGGAAATATGCAACCTCGGTCCCGAAAGTCTTAGTTCGGAGCGGTGAAGCTTTAAATTCCGGACCTTCAAACGTTAGCCATCCTTGAGTGACAACGAATAGATCGGGACCTCTTCGATTGGGTCGTTCTGGCACGTAGAACACTATTGGCCCGAAATCCAATTTGACGACGTCATCGGGCGCGGCCGGGTCTATTCGGAACACCTCAAAGCCGTTCGAGGGGGCGATCTGACTGGCTTGGTACATCTGCGTCAAGCCGAACGTGGCGCTCTGCCAAGCGTCGGCAACGCGTTGTAGCACTCGCGGTGCATCCTTGTTCACGCTTAACCGCCCCCCTCACAAGCCCAGCAAAGGAGCCCATTCGTCGTAGAAGTCCCTCTCGACCCGACAAAGCTGCGCGCCGGCGGGAATCCAGCTGCTAGAGGGTACAGAGCAATCAGGTCGCTCGCAGACCGGCCGAACAGTAAAGGGGCACCAAAAGCCGCCCTTCATTCCTCCACATCGATCGCAGGCATGCGTTGCAAGGGCTCGATCGAGCACCGCTTCGACAAGCTGGCGATTGCGATCTGCGAAGGACTCTACATCCGAATCGTCGGGATCGCCGCCGAGGCCATCGAGGACCCGATCCACGTCGCCGCGCCAGAAGTAGCTATGCCCTGCGCTGAAGGGACCTGAGTAACGAGCATCATTAAACAGCGGATCGATTGCTTCAAACTCTCCCAATGTCGTTGCCATGTACGCACAAAGACTATGTCGCGAAAGGATCGGTCCAGGGTATTTCAGTATCGCATTGCAGAGCACGTGTCCGAGAACATAGGTAAGTAGCTTTATCTTATCCTGATCATCCGGATGTTCTCCGCCCGCAAAGTTGCGGAGCTGCTGGAGTAAAGCGGAATTCGCGGCCCCAAGCCGTGACATGTACGCGGCGAATTGACTTTCCAAACGCGGACGGCCCAGCAGTGAAGCGAGTACTGCGGCAAGGCTACGTCGCTCGGTCAACAATGCGGGCATCGCTTCGATACCTGCACGAAGGCTCCGGAAACCTCTAAACGTGGTCGCAACGAAAGCAGCGCCGTTCTCATCGTCTGTCGGCACACGGAGCTCGAACAGGTTTGGTTCCTTTGGGAGTGCCGCTAGGTTGCCGCGTGAAAAATCTCCCACCGGAATCGACTTCGCCTGGCACCAGCCGACGATACTAAGGCCAAACAGCCCCTTCACGCTGGTCGTGAGATCGTAATCAGTTATTACAAGCGCAGTCTGATTGTCGACTTGCGATTCAAAGGCGTCGGCCGGAGGGCCGTCATCTTCAGTTGGTACCCAAGTCCTGATCTCGACTTCTTCCGCTGACATCATCACCTCCAATCGCTGACGAAGCGACCCCAGGTTTTCGGCGTTGTCGTCGATTAGCAACAGATTGGGCGTCTCGCCGGCCACTATCGGGTCCCTCCTGCCGAGAGCGGCAGGCGAACCCGCACGCATGTTGAAAAGTCAGCCGGTGGGTCAACAAGCTCAGCCCTTCCTCCGAACGCTTCGGCACCCCGCCGTACTAGAGCGAGGCCGAGGCCCATCCCCGATCCGAGCGGATCGTTCTTCGATTGCGTGGTAGTGAACAGTGGATCGAAGACCCGCTCTTGCAGGGCGGTTGGGATACCGACACCCGTATCGGAGACCTCAAGGTAATGCCATCTTGCCTCGTTCCAGGCACGAAAGGCAATTTTTCCTCGTTGCTTTCCCACCTTCGCCGTCACAGCTTTCAGCGCGTTTGTGTAGAGGTTCAGCGCAATCCCATTATATAACGATACAGGGACAGGAGCGGCAGTCAATTCGGGCTCCGCGGAAATTTCGACCTCGATGTTGCGTTCCTCTGCATATTTTCCGAAAACTCTTTTTACTTGTTGCAAGCGCGGCCTGACCGGGTATGGCTTTACCGGCGTCGCCTTCGATCCCTGAATGTAGCCGGAAGAGTATGTAACGAACTCCTTTAGCTGTTTAATATGGCCGGCGAAAGCTTGGACCTGAGGTTCAAATCTCGGAGCGGTTCTTGCGAGCTCAACCAGGTCCTTGTGAGTCTGCTCAAGCTCCTGTAGCGCGACGCCGAATTCGTGCGTCATGAACCCGGCGACCACACCAAGGAGGCTCATCACCTCAAGCTGCTGCTCGCGTTCTTTAGCATTCTCTTCCTGACGCTCGACAAATTGCTGCGTCTCCGCAATCGCCGCGACGATCTTGACCTTATCGGCGGCTGCGATGTTGGGATTTTGCTGAACTTCGGTGATCGCAGTTCGCGTTCGGTCGCGGATCGTAGCGACAAGCGCCTCCTGCTCAGCCTGTTTCTCCTCCAGCTGAAGCCGCCGGTCTGCAAAAGCTATGGCCTCGACGGCTCCACGGATGAGATCCGACAGCTGTGCAAAGGCTCGGTTCTCGACGAAACCCTCGCGGTCGGCCGAAGCGATAAGGCCTTCCTCTTCGCTGTCAGGATCAAGCTCGTTCGACCGTTTGCCTTCGACCTGAACTAATCCGACAAGCTGTGCTGACTGAGGAAGCCTCAGCATCCAGTTCTGTGATGTGTCCGCTCTGACCTGTGGCGACATCGCAAAGTGTTTTGCCGCGATTGTCGAGCGTGGATCGCGGTAATTGCGGGCAGCATCAGCTTGGAGCCGCAGCCAATCGTCGGCTTGAGATCCATAAGGCTGGACACGGAAGCTGCGGTCGAACACCGCTACGCCGTGGTTCGCACCGATCCATGACTGCGCCCTCCGACCGTCGACTGGCATATCCGTGAATGTGCCAGACCGACGCGGGAAGAAGCGTATGTCGGCATAAAGCTTGCCGATCTCGTTGGGGTAAGTATCAATGATCTTAAGATAGGGTGATCTTTGCCCCCGTCGGTGGATGCGGAGATCGATCTTGTCGCCCTGAAGCCGCAATCTTGCCCGAAGCACGTACGCATCAAGGATGGCCGCGGCGACATCTCCCTCATCGTCATCGTCACCAACCCTGACCTTCAGCAAGAAGCCAGGATCCGCGGACATTCCGATCTGATCGCCTGTCTCAACGTCGTCGCCATCGGTCATTGTCCGGAACAGCGATCGTAGTGGCGTTAGAATGCCGATCGACCCGGTCCTCACCATATTGAGATCGAGGCGGTTCGCTTCTGCCCGCAACCGTGTGATAGTCAGCGTTGTCCCTGTAGGCGTATCGGCAGGCACCTGTACAAGTTCGAAGGGTACCTGGACTTTGCCCAAGTCCTCGTGTCGATCGAACTTCGGCCAATCGAAAGTTGCAGTCAGCCGCGTGCGAACACCACGCTTGTCGTCGTGGGCTACAGAACTGAGACTTAGCGCTCGCCCGAGGAACCGGACGGCAAAGCGCCCTATGCCTTTCTCGCCGGTGATCAGGCGGAGATAACCTTCGCTGAATCTGAGGTCCTCTTTCGCACTCGTGCCGATCCGCATCCACCCGTTGGTGAAGCGGTCCAGCGTCATGCCGGCACCATCATCAGAAACTACGATAGATCGCGGGGGGGCATATTCGACCGAGCATTCCGTTGCGTCGGCGTCGTAGGCATTCTTAATCAGCTCGACGATCGCCACTTCCGGCTGCTTGACCAGCCGCTCCCCAAGCTCACGAAGAATTCTGCTTTCGATCGTAAACGAGATAGTGCCGCGATCCAGCACATGATCCGTTGTTGGTGAGTGGGTTTTTGCCAAGCTAGTTTCCTACCGTTACAAAATGACGTAGCAGAAGGGTATTCAGCTGATTTATCTCGATCTTCCGTAGTCCATTTGAGTGGGCCACAACCCTGTCACGCAGGTCTTCGCCATCAAGTCCGTCAACGATTGTTGTGATCTGTTCCTCGCAAGTATTGTAGATGCCCGAAACACCACCGACGGCCCGGGCGCCTATCGTGTTTCGGACGCCCTTCGGGAACTTGCCCTTGAAACTTTG
The DNA here is from genome assembly GCF_014495845.1 of Aquibium microcysteis. Classification (NCBI taxonomy): domain Bacteria; kingdom Pseudomonadati; phylum Pseudomonadota; class Alphaproteobacteria; order Hyphomicrobiales; family Phyllobacteriaceae; genus Aquibium; species Aquibium microcysteis. Next base: position 2,874,226 of record NZ_CP061080.1, on the reverse strand, counting down.
AGCGATCAGAACCTCGGGGATAGGAGGCATCTTGAAGGCCCACCACTTTTCCCGCTCAAGGCACGTAGCGGTCTGGTAATCGCTTGGCGGAACTGCATTGAGATAGGCGGCAAGCATGGCGCTGGGCGCTACATCGGTTCGTATGAGCCAGCACTTTTGGCCAGGCATCCGGTAGTAGCGTTTGAAGGCCAGCTCATTTAGGTCGCGCACGTTTCCGGGAAGGACGCGAAGCGTGGTGATGCACGGGACCACATCGCGCCCAATCGCCAAGCCGCTTCGCGCGCGTTCACCCTCAGTGAGTGTGAGAACCTTCTGTGTGCCGGGGCTCAGTCCGCGTATGGCGCGTGGGGCTCCTTCCGGGATGTCGCTCCTTCGAACATAGTCGATTACACCGGCCCCCGAGCCGCTGGCAGATTGGAGCGGCAGATAGGCGCCGTCCGCATTCTCCTCGAAATAGCTCCAGCGACCATTTCGTTTGGCTTTGTCAACGATCGTGATTGATGAGGTTGTCAGAACACTGTCGAAAGTTGTGTCTATCAATCGGTAAACGTTTACTTCCCAGCGCTGATGGGCGATGTAGTCGCGCAGTGCACGAGCCGACGGCCGAGAAACCCACTCGAAAGGGATGACAAGTACGCATAGGCCGTCATCTTTAAGGCTTGCCAGTGATTGCAGGAAAAAGTACTGCCATGCGTTAGCGAGACCGGACACATTGATGCCCAGTCGTCGCCGCAGCACATTAGACGCCTGTTCGCGCCAGCCCGTGGGCAAGTCCTGATTGCGGACAAACGGTGGGTTCCCAATTGAAAGATCTGCGTCCTCAATTTCGTCGGAGAACGCGCACCGATTGACCAACCGAGCACCGTCAGGAAGTTGAGCATTCGCGCATCGCTCTGCGTCGATCTCGTAGCCAATGTATTCTTCATATGTGCCACCCACCGCGAAGCGCGCATCGCCAGCACCCAGATCAAGCACTTTTCCAATGCGCGTACGGAGTAAATTGACGTGATCCCAAGCAGCCCGCACGAGTTCTCTTGGCGTATCTACTTGGCATCGGTCGAGATAAAGTGATACTGAATCCCAGTCTCCCCAATCCCGAGTGAGATCGATGACTTGGCGTGAAGCCGGCGATGGCTTGCACTCCACCCCCATGTTGTGTACCTTTTCTATCACTTTATGTTCTACCTCTTCGGGCCTCTCCTTAACATCCCGATCCTTCAGCATATAGATGCGGTTGTGTTTGGATAGTCGCTGTTATATGATAACTTGTTGACATCTATCCTCTCCCTGCCTTCATTCGCCTGCCGTCGGCTGTCGTCGGCATCCAGGCCGGAAGAACTGCCATACAACCACAGTTTTTCCAATTCGAACATGTCGGAGCAGGTCGGCTCATGCCGCCATCCAGCCCGATAATCCGGCCCTATAAATCGGGCGGTCGCAGTCTGCGGGATTCCGCTCGTCCGGTTGAAGCCGTGAGATCAGTTTGTTGATCGGCCCGCGTGACGGATCGAGCGTTAGCAGGGGACGGTATCCCGCGAGAACCATTACTGAGTAGGCAGCGCATTTTGAGCTGTTCGAATCTTGATGCCCAGAAACAGATCGCATGTTAGCCGCGATCGAACTTGCCGACAGGCGGAACCGAACGAAATTACGTGTCGTGTGACATCCGCGGCGCTTCGGGTGGCCGACATGCAGGCGTTGGCCGAACGCCGGCTTTCTCAGCTTCTCGGACCACAACCGGACAGTCCGCAGCGGGCCCCAATCCCGCCGCCCTTCCTCTCGCCTCCCGCCCCCTTCACCCCCGCCCCACCCTCTCCTCCATCTCATGCCGTAAAATCTTCCCCGTCGTACTCCGCGGAAAATCCTCGAACGCCACGAAATGCACCGCCTTTGGCCGCTTGTAGCCGGCGAGGTGGGTGCGGCAGAGGGTTTCGATGTCGGGGGCGGTGAGGGTTTCGTCGGTGCGGGCGACGAAGGCGACGGGGACTTCGCCCCAGCGGTCGTCGCGCCGGCGCACGACGACGGCGTCGCGGATGCGCGGGTCGGACAGGAGCACGCGCTCGATCTCGGCGGGATAGATGTTCTCGCCGCCCGACTTGATCATGTACTTGGCGCGGTCGACGAAGTCGTAGGTGCCGTCGGGGTTGCGGCGGAAGAGGTCGCCCATGCGGAACCAGCCGCCGGCGAAGTCGCGGGCGTTGGTGGCGTCGGCGTTCCAGTAGCCGCTGAAGACGGTGGGGCCGCGCACGGCCGCCTCGCCGGGCTCGCCGTCGGGCACCTCGTTGCCGTCGGCGTCGAGGAGGCGCAGGTCGCAGAAGGCGCTGCGGCGCTTGGAGAGGCTTTCCGGGATCGTGCCCGCGGGAATGAGGTGCGAGGAGGCGGGCGGCAGGCCGGTCTCGGTCGCGCCGAAACTGTTGAGATAGGGGGCGTTCGTCAGCCGCGACAGTTCGGCGATCATGTGCCGCGGGACGAGGTCGGCCATGGCGCCGACGGCGCGGATGCTCTTCGGGCGGCGGCCGGTGCGGGCGAGCAACTCGACGACCGGCTCGATCGAACCCGGCATCAAAAGCATCCAGCCCAGTTCGTGCCGCTCCATGGCGCCGACGATCGCCTCGGCGTCGAAGCCGTCGACGACGATCACGGTGGCGCCCGACATCAGCGCGCCGAGCACCTGGTCGGTGGAGCCCATGTGGAACATCGGCGCCCAGGCGACGAAGCCGTCGCGCTCGGTCGCATGCATGTCGACGCGCAGCACCATGTTGCGGGCGATCTCGGCGCGGTGGCTGATCAGCGCGCCCTTGGGCAGGCCGGTGGTGCCGCTGGTGTAGAGGATGACGAGCCCGTCCTCGGGGTCGACGTCCGGCAGGCGGTCGAGGGGCGGCGATGCGAGAAGGGCGTCGTAGTCGCGCTCGAGGACGAGGGGGCGGCGCGTGCCGACGTCGAGGGCCGAAAGCACCGCCTCGAACCGCGCGGAGACGACGATCAGGGCCGGGTCGACGAGATCGATGCAGTGCTGCAGTTCGGCCGGCGCCAGGCGCCAGTTCTGGCAGGCGACGATGGCGCCGAGGGCTGCGCAGGCGAGCTCGATCTCGGCATATTCGATGCGGTTCTCCGAGAGCAGCGCCAGCCGGTCGCCGCGGCGCAGGCCGAGCCCGTGCAGGGCAGCCGCCAGCGACAGCACGCGGCGGTCGACCTCACGGTAGCTGAGGCGGCGCGCGCCCTGTTCCAGCGCCAACGCCCCGGGGTCGCGCCGTGCGCAGGCGCGGAAGAGGCCGTGGACGGTGAGGCGGCCGGCGGCCGCGACCTCCTGCCGCCAGGCCGGCGCGGTTGCCGGCGCCTGTGACGGCGCCTGTGATGGCGCCGGTGATGGTGCCGGTGACGGCGCCGTGGACGGTGCCTGTGTTGGTGACTGCATCAGATCCTCCCTGCCGATCCGCCCTCCCGTGCGGTCCGGTGCCCCTCAGGGCGTCGCCGGACCGGTGATCGCTTCCAGCCGCGCCACCACCCGCTCCAGCCGCTCGGCGAGATCCGGGGCGGGGGACGTCTCGGGCCGGCGGCGTTCGAGCCCGCTCAGCACGAGGTCGGCGATCATGTCGGCGGTCGTGTCCGGGTCGAAGTCGCCCTCGCCGCGGAGATAGGCGAAGGTTCGATGCTCGGTGCAGCCGTAGATCATGTCGCGGATCAGCCGCAGCGGCACGTCCTCGCGCAGTTCGCCGGCCGCCATGCCCTCCTTGATGATGTCGAGCGTGCGGCGGGTGTATTCGCGGTTGAGCTCGTGCACGGCGGTGCTGCTGTAGTCGCGGCCGGTGCGCAGGTGCTGGAACATCAGGTTGCAGAGCGCCGGCTCCTCGTGGATGGTCGCGAGGTGCCGCCAGATCATGAAGCGCAGCCGGTTGCGGGTGCCGCGGATCCCGGAAAGCTGCAGGTCGTAGTCGGCCAGCATGCCCTCGTACCAGTCCTCGATCACCTTGACGAGCAGGTCGCGCTTGTTCTCGAAGTAGCGGTAGATGCTGCCCTCGACCACGTTGGCGCGCTCGGCGATGTCGGAAAGGGGCGCGTCCTCGTAGCCCTTCTCGCGGAAGACGGCGCGGGCGGCCGACATGATCTCGGCGACGCGCTGCTCGCGGGAGAGACGGAAGACCTGCCGGCGGGGGGTGCCGCTGTTCATCGAGCCTCCATGCGGAAGGACGGGGCCCGCTTCTCGGTGAAGGCGGTCATGCCCTCCCGCCACTCGGGCCCTGCTGCTGCGACCGCGACGGCGTCGAGCGCGATCCTGTCGGCTTCCTCGGCCGTCGCGGTCTCGCAGCGGTACAGCGCCCGTTTCGTCTCCGCAACGGAAATCGGGCTGCAGGCGAGGAAGCGGCGGGCGAAGGCGAGCGACGCCTGCTCGAGTTCCGCTTGCGGGTGAACCGTCGTCACGAGGCCGAAGCCCAGCGCCTCGCGCGCCGACCACGACTCGCCGGGCAGGGCGATCTCCAGGGCCTTCGCCCGGCCGACGAGGCGCGACAGCATCTGGACGCCGCCGCCGCCCGGCACGGCGCCGAGCCGCGTTTCCGTGAGCCCGATCCGCGGCCCGTCGGCCATCAGCCGGAAATCGCAGGCGAGGGCGAGTTCGCAGCCGCCGCCGAGCGCGTGGCCGCCGATGGCGGCGACTGTGACGAAGGGGCCGTCGCGCAGCCGCGCGAACACCTGGAGGATGCGGCGGACATAGTCGCGGATGGCGCGCGGGTCGGCGTAGAGGGGCGAGGCGGGATCGGTGAAGTAGCGGATATGGGCGCCGCCGCAGAAGGTCCTGCCCGAGCCGGTGACGATCAGCACGCGCGCGCCGGCGGCCTCGGCCTCGCCGAACCGGTCCTCCAGCGCGGCGAGGAGTTCGGTCGTGAGGGTGTTGTGCGCGTCGCCGCGGGCGAGGGTGATCCGGGCGATGCCGTCGGCCGGCCAGTCGATGGCAGCCGGTGGGCTCAACTCTGTCGAGGTCATTTCTCTGCTCCGCGGGACGTCATCGAATTCCGGGTTGACAAAGCGGCGGCTTCACCCGTTAATGAACACAATTCATCATCCGGCCGCAAGAAGCAAGAGGTGGATCGAAAGCGCGATCGAGCGTTGCGGGAGGGGGCATGTCGGAGAATCCATGCGTTTCGGGTGCCGAAACGGCGGCGAGGCCCGTCGGCCTTCGATCATGCGTTCAGCGTTCGCTTCTCTGCAGATAAGCGTCATTCATTACGGGATCACGGCCGGGCGATGCTCGCTTTGAACAACATCCAGATCCTCTACGACCGCGCCATCGAAGCGGTGCGCGACGTGTCGCTCGAGGTTCCGCAGGGCGCCATCGTGGCGCTGCTCGGCTCGAACGGCGCGGGGAAGTCGACGATCCTGAAGGCGATCTCGGGCGTGCTCTACCAGGAGGACGGCGAGATCATGAGCGGCTCGATCCTGCTCGAGGGCGAGCGGATCTCGGGGGCCGCGCCGCGCGACATCGTCCGCAAGGGGCTGCTGCAGGTGCCGGAGGGCAGGGCGCTGTTTTCCACCCTGACGGTGGAGGAAAACCTCGTCATGGGCGGCTTCACGCGCAGCCGGTCGGAGACCGCCGAGGGGCTGGAGACGGTCTATCGCCTGTTTCCGCGCATCAAGGAGCGGCGAACGCAGATTTCGGGCTACCTGTCGGGCGGCGAGCAGCAGATGGTGGCGGTGGGACGCGCGCTGATGGGCCGGCCGCGGCTCCTGATGCTCGACGAGCCGTCGCTCGGGCTCGCGCCGCAGATCGTCGAGACGATCTTCGAGGCGATCGTCAAGCTCAATGCCGAGAGCGCCATGACGGTGCTGCTGGTCGAGCAGAACGCGCAGCTGGCGCTGCAGACGGCCTCCTACGGCTACATCATCGAGAACGGGCGGATCGTGCTCGACGGACCGGCGGACAAGCTGCGCTCGAACCACGACGTGCAGGAATTCTACCTCGGTTTCTCGGGCGGCGAACGCAGGAGCATGCGCGACGTGAAGCACTACAAGCGCCGCAAGAGGTGGCTGTCGTGACGGCGTTCCTGGAACTCCATGGCGTGATGAAGCGGTTCGGCGGCCTGGTGGCGGTGAACGAGGTCAGCCTGACCGTCGAGCAGGGGCAGATCTACAGCCTGATCGGGCCGAACGGCGCGGGCAAGACGACGCTGTTCAACCTGATCAGCGCCGTGTTCCGGCCGACGGAAGGGCGCATCCTGTTCCAGGGGCAGGACCTGACGCGGCTGCCGACCCATGCGCTGGCGCGGCTCGGCATCGCCCGCACCTTCCAGAACCTCGCCGTCTTCAAGCACGAGACGGTGGTGAACAATCTGCTGGTCGGGATGCATTCGCACCTGCGCTCGGGTCCGCTGTCGGCCGCCCTGTTCTGGGGCCGCACGCGGCGCGAGGAGATCGCGGCGCGCGCGCGCGTGGAGGAGATCATCGACTTCCTCGAGATCGAGGACATCCGCGACCATCCGGTCGGCACGCTGTCCTACGGCCAGCAGAAGCGGGTCGAACTCGGCCGGGCGCTGGCGATCTCGCCGAAGCTGCTGCTGATCGACGAGATGGTGTCGGGCATGAACCAGGAGGAGCGGGAGGACATCGCCCGCTTCATCCTCGACCTGAAGGACGAGCTGGGGATGACGGTGTTCATGGTGGAACACGACATGGGGATCGTCATGGACATCTCCGACCACGTCTGCGTCATGAACTACGGCCGCAAGATCGCGGAGGGAACGCCGGCAGAGGTGGCGGCGAACCCGGCGGTGATCGAGGCCTATCTCGGCAGCAGCCGGAGCGCGGCATGAGCGGGCGCGTCGATCCGGCCGGCATGACCATGCCGCAGGTGCTGAAGCGGCACGCCGCCACGCAAGGGACGGCGCTGGCGCTGCGCGAGAAGCGACAGGGGCTGTGGCGCCGCACCAGCTGGCGCGACTATTACGAGACCGCGCGGCTGGCCGCCATCGGCTTCTGCGCGCTGGGCTTCCAGCCCGGCGACCGGGTGGCGGTGGCGGGCGACGACAGCCCGGAATGGCTGTTCGCCGACCTCGGCGCGCAGATGGCGGGCGGCGCCTGCCTCGGCATCTACCCGACCAATCCCTGGCCGGAACTGCAGTACATCCTGCGCCATTCGCGGTCGCGGATCGTGGTGTGCGGCGACCAGGAGCAGACCGACAAGGTGCTGGAGGCACGCCGGCAGGAGGGGGGGCTGCCCGATCTCGAGCACATCGTCTGCGTCGACATGAAGGGCATGCGGCAATACCGCGAGCCGGGGCTGATGTCGTTCGACGAGCTGGTGGAGCTCGGGCGCGACATGGAGGCCGAGTTCGGCCCGGTCGTCGACGCCCGCATCGACGGCGGCAGCCCCGACGACGTCGCCATCGTCGTCTACACGTCCGGCACGACGGGCATGCCCAAGGGGGCGATGCTCAGCCACCGCAACATGCTTCATTCGGCAGCCGAGGTGGCGCGCATCCACGGGCTCACCCGCGAGACCTATTCGGTGCTGTGCTACCTGCCGCTCTGCCACGTGGCCGAGCGCAGCTTCTCCACCGTGCTGCAGCTCGTGACGGGCTGCACGGTCTCGTTTGCCGAATCCGTCGACACGGTGGTGGTGAACCTGCGCGAGATCGCGCCGAAGGGCTTCCTCGGCGTGCCGCGGATCTGGGAGAAGATGCAGCAGAGCGTCGCCTACCGGGTCAAGGACACGACGCCGTTCCAGCGGCGCGTCTACGAGGCCTGCATGGCGCGCGGCCGGCCGATCGCGGAACGGCGGCTGGCCAATGGCGGCGCCTTCGCGAGCCTCTCCGACCGGCTGGGTTTCGCGCTGCTGTCGCTCGTCTGCTTCCGCAGCCTGCGCAACTTCCTCGGCCTCAACCGGGTGCGTGCCGGCTTCTGCGGCGGGGCGACGGTCTCGCCCGAGGTGCTCCTGTTCTTCTGGATCCTCGGCGTGCCGGTCTACCAGATCTACGGCATGACGGAGAGCGCGGGCGTGTCGCACACGCAGCGTCCCGGCGCCACGACCCTCGGGCGGTCCGGCCCGCTGATCGACGGTCTCGACCAGAGGACGGCCGCCGACGGCGAACTCATGCTGCGGGGCCCCAGCGTCTTCAAGGGCTACCTGTTCGACGAGGAGGCGACGAAGCGCGCCTTTACCGACGGCTGGCTGCACACCGGCGACATCGTCGAGGTGGAGGCGAGCGGCGAGGCGCACGTGCTCGACCGCAAGAAGGACATCCTGATCACCTCGGGCGGCAAGAACATCACGCCCTCGCTGATCGAGAACGCGCTGAAGGACTCGCCCTACATCCGCGAGGCGATCCTGCTCGGCGACGGCCGCAACTTCCTCGCCGCGCTGATCCAGATCGACCTCGAGACTACCGGCAAGTGGGCGCAGGAACGCAACATCCAGTACACGACCTACCGGACGCTGGCCCAGCACGAGAAGGTGGTGGAGCTGATCGACGGCGAGGTGAAGCGCGTCAACGACCGCTTCGCCCGCGTCGAGAACGTCCGCAAGTTCCTGATCCTGTCGAAGGAACTCGACCATGACGACGGCGAGCTGACGGCGACGATGAAGGTGCGCCGGCGGATCATCGAGGAGAAGTTCGGGACCGAGATCCGGTCGATCTACGGGGATGCCGCCTGATGGATTTCCTGCTCCTCCTGCTCGCCAGCGGACTGGTCTCGGGCGCGGCCTACGGGCTGATCGCCATGGGCTTCGCGCTGATCTTCAAGTCGACCGGCGTCGTCAATTTCGCGCAGGGCGAACTGGTGATGCTGACGGCCTACATCTCCTTCACGCTCTATTCGACCTTCGAGCTGTCGTTCTTCCCGCTGATGCTGGTCACCATCCCGATCTCGATGGTGATCGGGCTGGTCCTGGAGCGGCTGTTCATCCGGCCGATGCTGGGCGAGCCGATCTTCGCGATCGTCATGGTCACGGTCGGCCTGGCGGTGGTGCTGCGCGGCATCACCATCATGATCTGGGGGCCGGACCCCTATAATTTCGGCGCCGGCATTCCGGCGGAGGTGGTGCTGGTCGGCGGCGTGCCGTTCTATCCGGCGCAGATCTACCTGATCGGGGCGCTGGCCGTGCTGACGGCGGCGGGCTGGGCCTTCCTGCGCTTCTCGCGGATGGGCATCGCCATGCGGGCTGTGGCGGCCAACGAGACGGCGGCGCTGCTCGTCGGCATCAGCGTCAGCCGCATCCACGCCGTCGCCTGGATGCTGTCGGCGGCGATCGCCTCGATCGCCGGCGTGCTGTTCGCGGCCAATTTCAAGCTCGCGCCGGACCTCTGGTTCCAGGGGCTGCGATCCTTCCCGGCGGTCATCCTCGGCGGGATGGACTCGGTGATCGGCTCGGCGGTGGCGGGGCTCGTCATCGGGGTGATCGAGAACCTGTTCCAGGGCTATGTCGGCCAGGGCCTGCGCGAGATCTCCGGCTTCATCGTCATCGTCATCGTGCTGATGGTCCGGCCCTTCGGACTGTTCGGCTCCAGGGACATCGAGCGGGTCTGATGCGCACAGGTCATTTCAAGGAACGCACCGCCCAGCTCGTCGCGCTCAGCGACAGCAAGGTGGTCTGGTCGTTCGCCGGGCTGCTGCTCGCGCTGGTGCTCGCCGCGCCCTTCCTGATCGGCAACTACCAGGTGACGCTGCTCGTCTCGGCGATGATCGCGATCGTCGGCGCGGTCGGGCTCAACATGCTCACGGGCACGACCGGGCTGATCTCGCTCGGCCAGGCGGGGTTCCTCGCCGTCGGCGCCTACACCAACGCGATCCTGATGATGGATCACGGCTGGCCGGTGTGGCTGTCGATGCCGGCGGCGGGCGTGGTCTCGGCGCTGGTCAGCCTGCTGGTGGGCGTGCCGTCGCTCCGGCTGAAAGGCCTCTACCTCGCCATCACGACGCTCGCCTTCGCCTTCATCATCAACCACGTCATCCTCTATGCGGAATGGCTGACGCACGGGCCGAACGGCATCTTCGTGTCGGGCGCCAAGGTGATGGGCGTCGACCTGCAGCGCGGCAAGGCGCTCTACTACCTGACCTTCGGCATCACGGTGCTGGTGGTGTTCGCGGCGCTCAACATCCAGCGGTCGCGGGTGGGCCGCGCCTGGATGGCGATCCGCGACCACGACATCGCGGCGCGCGTGATGGGCGTCGACCTCCTGCGCTACAAGCTCTACGCCTTCATGGTGAGTTCCTTCATCGTCGGCATCGCCGGCGCGCTGATCTCGCTGCAGATCCGCTTCGTCAACATCGACGTCTTCGCGCTGATCCTGTCGATCGAGGCGCTGGCGATCATCATCCTCGGCGGTCTCGGCTCGATCGCGGGCGCCATCCTCGGCGCGATCTTCCTGTCGCTGCTGCCGGAGGCCATCCGGCTCTTCTTCGACGTCTTCGCCGACACGAATTCGAGCTTCTACACGACCTATGTCTACGAGATCCGCGGCATCACCTACGGCATCGTCATCATCGCCTTCCTGCGGCTGAAGCCGGAGGGGCTGATCGGGCTGTGGCGCGACGTCAGGAAATACTGGAGCAACTGGCCGCTCGCCTACTAGCCGCGGAAACGGCAGGCGGGCACAAACGAAGTGGAGGAAACAATGAAGAACGGACTGCTCGCGCTCAGCGCGTTCCTGCTTGCCTCGACCGCCGCCTACGCCGCCGATCCCGGCGTGTCGGACACGGAGATCAAGATCGGCGACGTCAACATCATGACCGGACCGGCGTCCTTCATCGGCCGCGCCGTGTCGGTCGGATCGAAGATCGCGGCCGCCGAGATCAACGAGGCCGGCGGCGTCAACGGCCGCAAGATCACCATCGTCACCGAGGACGACGGCTACGTGCCGGCGCGCTCGTTCCAGGCGCTGACCAAGCTGATCGAGGTCGACGAGATCTTCGCCCTCAACGGCACGTCGGGCACGGCCAACGTGCTCGCCATGATGCCGCTGATCGAGGAGAACAACCTGCCGACCGTGGTGACGACGGCGCCGAACGAACTGGTCTACAACCCGGTGCGCCCCTCGGTCTTCACCGTCGGCGCGAGCTATTCCGACGCCTTCTACGCGCAGCTGAAGTACATCCACGAGAACAGCGAGCCGGCGAACGCCGTCTACGGCCTGATCCGGCAGGACGACGATTTCGGCGGCGCCGTGGAGGCCGGCTACGACCGCGCGGTCAAGGAGTTCGGGGTCAAGGACGGGCTGCGCATCCGCTTCAAGAAGGGCACGGCCAACTTCGCCGCCGAGGTGGCGCAGATGAAGCAGGCCGGCGTCAACGTGCTCGCCAATGGCGGCATCATCGCCGGCGCGGCCAACATCCTCGGCGAAGCGCGCAAGCTGTCGATGGACCTGCAGGTCGCCTCGGTGTGGAGCGAGGACATGCCGCCCTCGGTCAATCTCTCGGCACCGGCCGGCTACGACTATCTGGTGGCGGACTACGTGGCGCTCAGCGGGCCGGCGATCGACGCCTTCCTGGAGAAGGCCAAGAAATACGCCAGCGACGAGGAGATCGGCGCCATCAACCGCTACACCTACGTCACCTATGTCGGCCTGAAGGCACTCGCCGAGGCGATGGGCCAGTGCGGCCAGGACCTGACCCGCGCCTGCACGGTGGAGAAGCTGCGTGGCCTGAAGGACTTCGACACGCAGGGCATCAGCGCGCCGCTGAGCTTCGACAATCCCGAGCAGCTGTCGGGCACGGCAGTCGCCGTCTACCAGCTCAACGCCGCGGAGAAGACCTTCAAGGCACTGACCGACTTCGCCGACTACTGAGAACCACCCGCGGAGCCGCCCTTGGCGGCTCCGCCTTCCTTTCCGGAGATTTCATGGCCATTCCCTCCGCGTGGCGCGCGCGCCTGCGCCTGCCGGTGCTGTCGGCGCCGATGTTCCTCATCTCGGGGCCGGACCTCGTGGTCGGCGCCTGCAATGCCGGCGTGGTGGGCACCTTCCCGGCTCTCAACCAGCGCAGCACGGAGGGCTACCGCGACTGGCTCGACGAGATCCACGACCGGCTCGGGCCGGACGCCGCGCCCTACGGCGTCAACCTCGTCGTCCACCGCAGCAACCCGCGGCTCGAGGCCGATCTCGCGGTGACGATCGACCGCAAGGTGCCGCTGGTCATCACCTCGCTCGGCCTGAACCGCGAGCTGATCGACGCCGTGCACGGCTATGGCGGGCGCGTGTTCCACGACGTCACCACGCTGCGCTTCGCGGCCAAGGCGGCCGAAGCCGGCGTCGACGGGCTGATCGCGGTGGCCTACGGGGCGGGCGGCCATGCCGGTCTGATCAGCCCCTTCGCCGCGCTGCACGAGATCCGCGCGATCTTCTCCGGTACGCTGGTGCTGGGCGGCGCGATCTCGACCGGCCGGCAGATCGCGGCGGCGACCTTGATGGGGGCCGACATGGCCTATATGGGCACGCGCTTCATGGCCACGGCCGAGAGCCTGGCCGTGCCGCGCCAGCGCGAGATGATCCTCGAGGCGCGGGCGGCCGACATCGTCTACACGCCGGCGGTGTCGGGCATCCCGGGCAATTTCCTGCGGGCGAGCCTGGCGGCGGCCGGGCGCGACCCCGACGACCTGACGCCGCCCGACAAGCTCAACTTCGGCACCACCGACGCGCGGGCCTGGCGCGACCTCTGGGCCGCGGGACAAGGCGTCGGCGCGATCGACGACATGCCGCCGGTGGCGGCCCTCGTCGAGACGCTGCGAAGCGACTATGCCGAGGCTTTCGCGAGCGCGCAGGCCGCCCGGTTCGCCTGAGACGCCGCGGGACCGGCGCAGCGGGTATTCACCAGCCGGTGCCGAGGTATTTCGACGATTCATTCGACTGATGCTTCCTGCTGCGGCTAACGTGTCGGCCGCGTGGAGGAGCATTCGGTATGGCCAGGACGATCATCGACCTCGCGGTCGCGCTGACGGCGGGGATCAGGTCCGATCCGCCGGGACTGGGGCCCGAGATCGACTACATGGGCCATGCCGAAGGCGGGCGCGAGTTCGAGGCGATGTTCGGCGTGCCGCCCGGTGCGCTGCGCGACGGGGCGGGGGCGGCCGCGGAGCGCTGCCGGATCACGACGCACAACGGCACGCACATGGACGCGCCGTGGCACTATCACCCGACGATGGACGGCGGGAAGCCGGCGATGACGATCGACCAGGTGCCGCTCGACTGGTGCTTCGGGCGCGGCGTCAAGCTCGACTTCCGCCATCTGCCGAACGGCCACACCGTCACGGCGGCAGAGGTCGAAGCGGAGCTCGCGCGGATCGGGCACCAGCTCGCTCCGGGCGACATCGTGCTCGTCAACACGGCGGCCGGCGCCCGCTACGGACAGGACGATTATGTCGGCACCGGCTGCGGCATGGGGCGCGAGGCGACGCTGTTCCTGACCGGGCAGGGGGTCAGGGTCTGCGGCACGGACGCCTGGAGCTGGGATCCGCCGCTCGCCTACCAGGCCGCGCGGGCGCGGGAGACCGGCGACTGGTCGGTGTTCTGGGAGGGTCACAAGGCGGGCGCCGACACGGTCTACTGCCACATGGAGAAGCTCGCCAACCTGCACCTCTTGCCGCCGACCGGCTTCGAGGTGATCGCGCTGCCGGTGAAGGTGGAGCGCGGCTCGGCCGGATGGTGCCGGCCGGTCGCCCTGGTCGACGCGTGACGCAGGCCGCCGGTGCGGCGCGCGCCGGTTCACGACGAGAGCGGGAGGACGTCATGACGCAGGCTTTCCAGGCCGGCACCCTGCCGAATGGCGGCGGCCTCGCGCGCCTGACGCTGGCGGGAACGGGAGCGCTTTCGCTCGTGGCCGTCGCGGGCATCCTGGCGGGCGCGCTCGTGATCTGCATCGACGTGCTGGGGCGATGGCTGTTCGGCGCCTCGGTGGTGGCGCTGAACGAGATCATGTCGGCCGTCTTCGCGGTCGCCATCGCGGCGACGCTGCCGGCGGGCGCGGCGCGGCGGGTCAATCTCAGCATCGACCTGCTCGGGCACATGACAGGGCCGCGCCTGAGCGCCTGGCTCAAGGTGGCCGGCTCGCTGCTGCTGCTCGCCTTCTTCGCGCTCTTGGCCTGGCGGGTGTTCGGGCTGGCGCTGCGCTACCACGCGCAGGGCAGGGCGACCTCGATCCTGCGGTGGCCGCTGGCCCCGACCTATTTCGCCGTCGCCGTGTCGATGGGGATCGCGGCGCTGGTGCAGCTGGTCAACGCCATCGACGACGTCCGTGCCGCGCGTGCGGTGCGGCGCGGATCGCGGTCGAGCCCGGCGGTGCTGGCGCTGGCTGGCACGCTGATCGCCTTCGCCCTGGCGACCGGCCTCTGGATCGCCCTGGATATCGACGGCTTTTCGGGCGCCGTGACGGGCCATCCGGCTGCGGCCGTGATCCTCGCCTTCCTGCTGCTCTGGGCCGGCGTGCTGGCGCAGCTGCCGCTCGCGACGGTCACGGCCATGATCGGGCTCGTCGGCACGCTCGCCTATGTCGGCGGACCGGCGACGGCGAACACCTTCGCCTCCGACGCGCTCGACTTCCTGCGCAACGAGCAGGTGTCGACGCTGCCGATGTTCCTGATCATGGGCGCCTTCGCCGTGGTGGCCGGCGTGTCCGACGACCTGTTCCGCGTGGCGAACGCCGTGCTGGGCCGCTTCCGCGGCGGGCTCGCCTATGCCACCGTCGCGGGCTGCGCCGGCTTCGGCGCCGTCTCGGGCAATTCCATCGCCACCTCGGCGACGTTCGGGCGGATGGCGCTGCCGCAGATGAAGCAGCGCGGCTATGCGCCGACGCTGTCGAGCGCCACGGTGGCGGCCGGCGGGACGCTCGGCGCGCTGGTGCCGCCGTCGGGCGTGATCATCCTCTTCGCGCTGCTCACCGAACAGTCGATCGGCGCCCTCTTCGTCGCGGCGATGGTGCCGGCGCTGCTCGCCGTCCTGCTCTACTTCGCGGCCATCGCCATCGTGCTGCGGCTCGATCCCGGCGCGGCGCCGGCGGCCGAGCCGTCGTCGGCGAGCGATCTGGCTGCCGCGCTGCGCGGTTCGCTGCCGGTCGCGCTCCTGTTCGCGGTGGTGATCGGCGGGCTCTATGGCGGGGTATTCACCGCGACGGAAAGTGCTGCGGTCGGCGCCGTGGGCTCGTTCCTGCTTGCGCTGGCGCGCGGCCGGCTGAACCGGACGAGCCTGCTCGGCGTGTTTTCCGAGATCACCGCCTCGACGGCGATGATCTACGGCCTGATCTTCGGCGCGCTCGCCTTCTCGTTCTTCGTCGATCTCGGCCAGACGCCGACGATGGCCGCCGAATGGATCGCTTCCTTCGACGCGCGGCCAGTCGTCATCCTGGCGGCGCTGATCGTGCTCTATCTCCTGCTCGGCTCGGTGATGGACAGTTTCGCCGTGATGGTGATCACGGTGCCGGTGGTGACGCCGCTGGTGATCGGCCTCGGCTACGACATGCTGTTCTGGGGCGTGCTGATGCTGGTGGTGGTCGAGACCGGCATGATCACGCCGCCCTTCGGCATGAACCTCTTCGTCATCAAGAGCCTGCAGCCCGAGGTGCCGCTGTCGGCGGTGATGCGCGGCGTGCTCCCCTTCGTGCTCGCCGACCTCGTGAAGATCGTGCTGCTGGTGGCCTTCCCCGCCCTGTCGCTCTGGCTGCCGTCGACGATGAACTGACCGGCGGCCCTGGTCTTCGACCTGCGGCGAGAACCGCGCGCTTTCTCCCGAACGAAGAACGGCCGGCGAGCCCGGGGGCTGCCGGCCGTTTCCCGTCCGGCCGGAAGGGGAGAGACCGCGGATCAGGGCTTCGCGGCGGCGAGTTCCTCGCGGAAGCCGGCGATCAGGTCGGCGCCGCCGGGAACGCGCTCGGCGAAGCCGGCCTCGATGCGGCTGCCCAGCCGCGCGACGAGTTCGGCCACCTGCTCGGGGGAGCCGACCGAGAAGGTGTGGCTGCCGTTGGCCGCCACGAAGCCGCGCGCCTCGGCTTCCCAGCCGTCGACGGTGGCGCCGGCGTTGCGCGAGGCCTCGCAGCCCGAATGCTTCGTCAGCACGGCGCGGGCCTCGTCGGAGAGCGCATCCCAGCGGTCCTTCGCCATGAAGACGAGGCCGAGCGCGCCGCCGAGCGGCAGGTCGAGATGGTTCGTCGTCACCTCGTTGAGGCGGAAGCCCGGGAAGGCGGTGTAGTTCATGATGGTGCCGTCGGCGGTGCCGCGCTGCAGCGCCTGGTACTGCTCGGTGATGGTGATCGACAGCGGCGTGCCGCCATAGGCCTGGATGATGGCGGCCGAGATCGGGCTGCCGGAAATGATCTTCTTGCCGGCGAGCTGGTCCATCGCGGTGAGCTCGGCGCCGTTCAGGTGCGCGGCCGACTGCGGGAACTGGACGAAGAGCAGCGGCACGATCGCGCCGGTCTCGTCGCCGAAGGCGCCCTTCTCGTGCAGGCGGCAGAGCGCCAGCGACCCCTGCTGCGACGTCTCGACCATCAGCGGCAGCGTTGAGACCAGCATGCGCGGGAAGCGGCCGGGATCGAAGACGGTCATGCCCCAGACCACCTGGACGACGTCGTCCACGACGCGGTCGTAGTAGTTCTCGTGGTTGACCATCGTGGGACCGTGCCGCATCTCGATGCTGACGGCGCCGCCGCCCTCGGCGTTCACCGCGTCGGCCCAGGGCTTCAGCACCTTGGTGACGATCGGATGCTGCTCGGCGTTCGAGGTGCCGAAGAGCAGGGTTTCGGCGGATGCGGCCGTACAGGCCGCAAGCGATGCGCCGCACAGCAGCGCCGCGATCAGGTGGCGTCTCATGGTGTTCCTCCCTTCAAGACTTGCCGGCCGACAGGGGTCGGCCCGACCGGCTGGAAAGCTACAGAGACGGAATACCTTTGGAAATTTGATTGGTTGAATGCCAGCCATTGATTCTGATGATAGTCGAGCGCGTCAGCCCCGATCCGCCGCGATGCTGGCGTGAAGCTCGCTGCGCAGCCAGGCAAGGGCCGGATCCTGACCGCGGATCGAATGCCACTGGATGCGCTGTTCCAGCGGGGGAAGGTCGAGCGGCGGGTCGAGGACCGCAAGACCGCCCAGCCTCGCCATGCGGCGCGCAAGCCGGGCCTGCACCAGCGCGATCCGCCGGGTGGACCGCACGAGATCCGGCAGGGAGGCGAAGGAGAAGCTGGTCACCGCGACCTGGACGGCGAGGCCCGCCTCCCGCAGCACGCGCGCGGCATAGCTCTCGCCGGCATTCGGCGGCAGCATGACGACGTGCTCGGCCGCAAGGAAGGCCGCCATCGTCAGCCCGTCGCGCGCGGCGGGATGGTCGGCGTCGAGGACGCAGACCATCGGGTCCATCAGCAGCCGTTCCGACGGGTGGTCGGGCGAGCAGTAGATTCCCGGTGCGATCAGGAGGTCGGTGTCGCCGCGCTCGAGCTGCAACTGCGGCAGACTCTGCTGCGGCTTGACGTCGAAGCGCATGGAGGGCGCCTTGCGCGCCACCGCCGCCAGGAAGGGCGGCACGACCGTGCTGAGGCTGTAGTCCGAGACCATCAGGCCGATCCGGCGGCTGGAGGTCGCGGCTTCGAAGCCGGGCGGCGTGGCCACCGCCGCGTCGATCCGCACCAGGATGTCGCGCACCGGCTGTTCCAGGGCGATGGCGCGCGGCGTCAGTTCCATGCGGCGGCCGACCTGGACGAGCAGCGGGTCGTCGAAATGCTGGCGCAGCCGGTTGAGCGCGTTCGACATGGCCGACTGGGTGATCGACAGTTCCTCTGCCGCGCGGCTGACGCTGCGCAGGCGGATCAACTTGTCGAGCGCGGCGAGCAGGTTGAGGTCCAGGTTCTTGAAGCGCACGGCCTATCCTCAAATTCCGTGAATACCTCGCATTGAAACTTACAATTTCATCAATGCCAAGAGGGTCGCTAGGGTCCCGCCATCAAGCCGCGACAGGAGGAGCCGCGTGTTTCGCTGTTTTCCGACGAATTACGTGTGGGATCTCTCCGTCAACCTGTCGATCGAGATGGGCGGACGGATGGGCGAGATCGCCGAGATGTGCGCGCCGCTGACGGAGGCCGCCAAGGCGCCCGACGCCGAGGGGACCCGCGCCTTCCGCGAAAGCTGGGAGCGGATGGCCGACCGGCTGTGCGGGCTGGCTGAGGACGACCTCGTGCGCGGCCGCACCCTGTCGGCGTCGGGCAAGCTGATGCGGGCGGCGAACTACATGATCATCGCCGAACGGATGCAGGCGCACGGCTCGGACGGGCGGCTTGCGCTCTACCGGCGGCACCTCGCGACCTTCTACCAGGCGCTGGCCCTGGGCGGGACCGGCGCGCATCGCGTCGAGATTCCCTATGCCGGCAAGCATCTGGCGGCCATCTTCGTGCCGGCTGAGGGCGCGAGCGGGCCGCAGCCGCTGCTCGTCCAGGTCAACGGCTTCGACAGCACCAAGGAGATGCGGCTTATGGCGCAGCTGCCGGGGTTCCTGGCGAGGCGCGGCATCGCCTCGCTGGTGCTCGACCAGCCGGGCACGGGCGAGGCGCTGCGGCTGCAGGACATCGTCGCGCGCCACGATGCCGAGCACTGGGCGACGCCGGTCTACGAGTGGCTGGCGTCGCGGCCGGACGTGGACGCCGCGCGGATCGGCATGGAGGGGGTCAGCCTCGGGGGATATTATGCGCCCCGGGCGGTGGCCTTCGAGCCGCGCTATGCCTGCGGCGTCAGCTGGGGCGCCAACCATGACTGGCGCGACGTGCAGAAGCGGCGCCTGGAGCGCGACGGCGATTTCCCCGTGCCGCACTACTGGGCGCATGCCTGCTGGGTGTTCGGCGCGAAAGACGTCGACGACTTCATGCAGAAGGCCGAGCACATGCATCTCGACGGCGTGCTCGACCGCATCCGCGTGCCCTTCCTCGTCACCCACGGCAAGCACGACACGCAGATCCCGCTCAAATGGGCGCATCGCACCTACGAGCAGCTGGTCAACAGCCCGCGCCGCGAACTGGTGATCTTCGACGAGCGCACCGGAGGCGTGATGCATTCCAGCGTCGACAATTCCGGTCCCGCGCTCGATTGCATTTCCGATTTCGTCGCCGAGTGCCTCGGCGGCCGCACGTCCTGACCCACGGAGACAGATCCATGCAGATCATCGGACCGGATTCCCTCGTCTTCGGCGTGGACGACGTGCCCGCCTGCCACGAATTCCTCACCGCCTACGGGCTCGACGCCCATGACTACACGCCTGAGAAGGGCGGCCACTTCCTGTCGCTCGACGGGACCGGCCTCGAGATCCGCCGCCGCGACGACCCCTCGCTGCCGCCGGCGCTGAAGACCGGCAACATGCTGCGGATGCAGGTGCTGGGCGTCGTCGACCAGGCGGCTATGGAAGCGGTCGCGGCGGAACTCGGCAAGGACCGTCAGGTCCTGCGGCTCGCCGACGGGTCGCTGCGCACGCAGGACGACCAGGGCTTCGAACTGTCGTTCCGGGTGACCACGCGCAGGCCGCTCGACCTGCCGGCCGAGAAGGTCAACGCGCCAGGCGATTTCGGCCGCAAGCCCAACCAGATCGGGGTCTGGCAGGACATGCCGACGAAGCCGCGCACGCTCAGCCACGTCGTGCTGTTCGTGCCCGACATCGAGCCCGCGGTCGCCTTCTACCGCGACCGGCTCGGCTTCCGCATCACCGACACCTTCACCGGCACCGGACCCTTCCTGCGTCCGCAGGCGAATGCCGACCACCACACGCACTTCTTCATCCGCACCCCGCCCTACATGCAGGGCTGCGAGCATCTGGCCTTCCACATGGGTGGCCCGACCGAGCTGATGCTGGCCGGCAGCAAGATGATCAAGGCGGGATACGAGAGCTTCTGGGGGCCGGGACGCCACAAGTTCGGCTCGAACTGGTTCTGGTATTTCAAGAGCCCGCTCGGCTGCAACGTCGAGTTCGACGCCGACATGGACACGCATGACGACGACTGGGTTCCGCGCGAGGCGCCGATGGGGGCGGAGGCGGCGCAGGCCTTCCTGTTCCAGCATCGCGACAAGTGGGCGCCGAGCGGCGGGCCCAAGCCGGGGCATTGACCCGGCTCTGCGACCTCGACGACCTGCCCGAGGGTGGCGCGCGGGGCTTCGAGGTGCCGGGTCTGGCCTGCAAGGTCATCGTGGTGCGCCGGGGAGGGCGCGTCCATGGCTGGCGCGACTTCTGCCCGCACTACAAGGGCGGGACGCCGATGGCCTGGAAGCGCGACGCCTATCTCAACGGCGCCGGCGACCACATCGCGTGCCATGCGCACGGAGCCTGGTTCGACATCGAGACGGGAGCCTGCGTGCAGGGACCGTGCCTCGGCAAGCGGCTGATCCGCGTGCCGCTGACGGTTGACGAGGCGGGCGCCGTGCGCCTGAGACAGAGGGAGGAGAGGACATGAACGCGACGGTACGACGGGGGCTGGTGATCGGCGGCGGATTCTCGGGCATGGCGGCCGCCATCCAGCTGAAACGCGCGGGGGCGGAGGTCGACCTCGTCGAGATCGATTCCGGCTGGCGCAGCTACGGGGCGGGCATCAGCCTGAACGGCGGAACGTTCCGGGCGTTCCGGACGCTCGGCATCCTCGACGCTTTCCGCGCCGAGGGAGCGATGAGCGACGGCGTCGAGATCCGTGGCCCGCAGGACCAGATTCTCGCGAGCCTGCCGACGCCTTCGGTGGTTGAGGGGATACCCGGGAACGGCGGAACGATGCGGCCGCTGCTGGCGCGCCTGCTGGCCGAGAAGGTCAGGGGAGAAGGCGTCACCGTGCGGCTCGGAGCGAGCTTTGCCGGGATCGAGGACGGCGCGGACGCCTGTCATGTCCGCTTCACCGACGGAACGACGGCCGACTACGATCTGGTCGTCGGCGCGGACGGTCTCTACTCCGCCGTGCGACGGACGTTGTGGCCGGAGGCCCCGAAGCCGCGCTATGTCGGGCAGGCGGTCTGGCGGGCCGTGATCCCGCGGCCGGCGAACCTTCCCACCACCGCGATGTGGATGGGGCCGAAGCTGAAGGCCGGGATCAACCACGTCTCGGCCACGCAGTCCTATCTGTTCCTGACCGAGGACCGGCCGAGCAACGACCACGTGCCCGCGGAGACGCAGCTGGCGACGCTGAAGGCGCTGCTGGCGCGGTTCCCGTCGCCCACGCTGCAGGCGGTGGCCGAGGATCTCGGCGGACACAGCCAGGTGGTCTACCGGCCGCTCGAACAGCTTCTGCTGCCCGCCCCATGGCACAAGGGCCGGGTCGTGCTGATCGGCGACGCCGTGCACGCGACGACGCCGCACATGGCGGCGGGGGCGATGATCGGGCTCGAGGATGCCATCGTGCTCGCCGAGGAACTCGCGCGTGCAGACAATCTGCCGACGGCGCTCGCCGCGTTCCAGCAGCGGCGCTGGGAGCGGTGCCGGATGGTGGTCGAGAATTCCGGCCGTCTCGCCGAGATCGAGCAGGGCCACGGCACGCAGGAGGAGCACTCCCGGCTGATGCGCATGACGCTCGGCGCGCTGGCGCAGCCGATCTGACGCCGACCGGTCGGCGTCCGGTCCAGACGCGGTCCGCATGCGGCGGACGGGGCCTGTCGCCCGCCGCGCGATTGGCATAGGGAAGCAAACGACGACAGCCTGCAGCGGCAGGAACAGGGGCGAAAGCCGGGGAGACACACGCATGAAACTCGCCACCTACAAGGATGGAAGCCGCGACGGCCAGCTCTGGATCGTCAGCCGCGACCTCAGCCTGGCGACGCCGGCAGACGCGATCGCGCCCAGCCTGCGTGCCGCGCTCGAGGACTGGGACAGCGCGGCACCCGCCTTGCAATCGCTGGCGGCGGACCTCGACGCCGGCCGGGTGCCGGGGGCTGCGCCGTTCGATCCCGCGCGCTGCATGGCGCCGCTGCCGCGGGCGGCGGCCTGGCTCGACGGCTCGTCCTTCCTGCATCACGGCCGGCTGATGGAAAAGGCCTTCAACGCCCCGCCGATCCCCGATTTCGAGACCGTGCCGGTGGTCTACCAGGGCGGCAGCGACGACCTGCGCGGCCCGCGCGAGCCGATGCCCTTCGTCGCCGAGGAGCACCAGATCGACATGGAGGGCGAGTTCGGCGTGATCGTCGGCGACGTGCCGATGGGGACGACGCCGGACGAGGCGCTCGAACACGTGCGCCTGCTCGTGCAGCTGAACGACTGGTCGCTGCGCAAGCTGGCACCCTACGAGATGAGCCGCGGCTTCGGATGGGTCCAGGCCAAGCCCTCGACCTCGTTCGCGCCGGTGGCGATCACGCCGGACGAACTGGGCGACGACTGGCGGGACGGGCGCATCCAGCTCAGGCTGCACGTCGCCATCAACGGCCGCGAGGTCGGGCGCGCCCATGGCGGGGCCGGCGCCTTCTCCTTCGCGCAGCTGATCGCGCACTGCGCGGCGACGCGGCGGCTTTCGGCCGGTACCATCATCGGCACCGGTACCGTGTCGAACGACGATCCGCAGGCCGGCTCGTCCTGCCTGTCGGAAGTCCGCGTGCTGGAAATCCTGCGTGAGGGCGCGCCGAAGACGCCCTTCCTGTCCTTCGGCGACCGGGTTCGGATGGAGGCGCGGGCGGATGACGGCGGCACGCCGTTCGGCGCGCTCGACCAGGAGGTCGTGCGGGCCTGACGGCCCGCCGCCAAAGCGCGTCGCGATCCTTCAGATCCGCTTCGTACCCTTCAGGTCTCCGTTTTCGCGCATGTCTCCCGAAACCGTTCCCCGCATGCGGGGGACATGCTTCATCGCGGGCCGGCGCAGACGACGAGGATCCGCGCGTCGGTCTCGCCGCTCGAGGCATAGAGGTGGCCCCGCGCGCTGTCGAAATAGATCGAGTCGCCCTCGTGGAGCACGACCGGGTCGCGACCTTCGAGATGGACGGTGACGGTGCCTTCCAGAACCACCAGGAACTCCTGGCCCGGGTGGCGGACGAACTCCTCGAAATCGAGGATGTCGTGGGCCTTCAGCGTGCCCATCATCGGGGTCATGGCCTTCTGCCACAGTTCCGGAAACAGCATCTCGTAGACGTAGTTGCTGGTTTCCTGGCGGCTGAACTCGCCCTTGCGGGCGACCGCGAAGGCGCCGTCCTCGAACCGGCTGCCGCCAGCGTCGAAGAAGGCCGCCATGTCGGCGCCGAGGCCATTGGCGAGTTGCGCCAGCCGGTCGTAGGTCAGGGCGATCACGCCGCGCTCGGCCTTTGAGATCGTCGAGACGGCGAGGCCCGATCGCTCCGCGACCTGCGCCAGCGTCCAGCCCCTGTCGCGCCGGAGCGCGCGGATGCGCTTCCCGAACTCGATGCGCTGAGTATCGGCCTTTTCCATCTGCAGCATGGCTCCGTTTTAGGGCCGACCACCCCGGGGGGAAAGTGATTTTCCGATTGGAAAATGATCTTTTCCGATCGGAAAATCGATGCTAGCTTCTGGTCAGGAGGGGATGCGGATGGCTGACGACGTCTACGACATCATCGTGATCGGCGCGGGCATGGCAGGAGCGTCCGTGGCCGCGGAGCTGGCCGGCGCGGGACGCATCCTCCTGATCGAGGCAGAAGGCCGGCCCGGTTATCACACGACCGGGCGCTCCGCGGCGCTGTTCACGGCCGCCTACGGGCCACCGGTCATCCGGGCGCTGACGCG
This sequence comes from Aquibium microcysteis, assembly GCF_014495845.1. Taxonomy (NCBI): domain Bacteria; kingdom Pseudomonadati; phylum Pseudomonadota; class Alphaproteobacteria; order Hyphomicrobiales; family Phyllobacteriaceae; genus Aquibium; species Aquibium microcysteis. Next base: position 2,850,593 of record NZ_CP061080.1, on the reverse strand, counting down.
GGCTTCCGTGCCCTTCTACCGCAATCCGCAAAGTCCGTTCGTCGCGCATCCGCTCTTGAAGGATCGCGGTGTGCTCTTCATCGCGCGGGAAGACCAGGCGCACGGCATGGCAGAACTCGTGTCGGAACTGGGCGACGCGGTGCGCCCGATCGACCCTGACACGGCGCAGGCGCAGATGCCGCTGCTGCGGCCGGGGCACGTCGCCCAGGCGATGATGGACGATTCCGCCGCCGACATCGACGTGGACGCGCTGCACCAGCATTATCTCAAGGCGCTGCAGGCGGCGGGCGGCGTGGTGCGGACCCATGCCGGCGTGACGGCACTCGGCCGCGTGGCGGGCGACTGGGTCGTGGAGACGCGTTCCGGCCGCTTCCGCGCAGCCGTCGTGGTCAACGCGGCGGGCGCCTGGGCAGACGAGATCGCCGCCATGGCCGGCGTCTCCCGCATCGGACTGGTGCCGAAGCGCCGCACCGCGGTGCTGATCGATCCGCCGGAAGGCGTGATGCCCGACAGCCCCGCCGTCTGGCCGGCCGTCGTCGACGTCGACGAAAAGTTCTACATTAAGCCCGACGCCGGCAGGCTGCTGATCTCCCCGGCCGACGAGACGCCGTCCGCGCCCTGCGACGCGCAGCCGGAAGAGCTCGACGTCGCCATCTGCATCGACCGGATCGAGACGGCCTTCGACATCGCGGTGCGGCGGATCGAGCACAAATGGGCCGGCCTTCGCTCCTTCGTCGCCGACAAGGCCCCGGTCGCCGGCTATGCGCCCGATGCGCCCGGCTTCTTCTGGCTGGCGGGGCAGGGCGGTTACGGCATCCAGAGCGCGCCGGCCCTGTCGCGCACCGCGGCGGCGCTCGTGCTCGGGCGCGCGGTGCCGGACGATGTCGCGGCGGAAGGCGTCGAGCCGTGGATGCTCGGGGCCGAACGCCTGGGAGGCGGCGCATGATCTGGCTGGTGCCGATCGTCGGCCTGCTCCTGCTGGGCTCCGGCCTCGCCATCGCCTACGTGATCGGCGCCGCCGCGGTGCTCGCCTTCGTGGCGACCGACAACACGCGCTACCTCGCCGTCCTGCCGCAGCAGATCTTCTCCAAGATCGACGTCTTCGCGCTGATGGCCATGCCGCTGTTCATCCTGGCCGGCGAACTGATGAACCGCGGCGGCATCACGCGGGTGTTGATCGACCTGGCAATGGCGATGGTGGGGCGGCTGCGCGGCGGTCTCGGCCACGTCAACATCATGACCAGCGTCTTCTTCGCCGGCATCTCCGGCTCGGCCGTCGCCGATGCGGCGGCCGTGTCGAACACGCTGGTGCCGGCCATGCGCGAGCGCGGCTACAGCCTCGACTACGCCGCCGCCGTCACCGCCGCCTCCTCGATCATCGGGCCGATCATCCCGCCCTCGATCATCCTCATCTTCTACGGCGCTCTGATGAGCACGTCGGTGACGGCGCTGTTCATCGCCGGCATCGTCCCGGGCCTGCTGCTCGCCGCGGCGCTGATGGTGCTCAATGCCGTCTATGCGCGGACACAGAACCATCCGCGGCTGGAGAAGCACGAGGTGCCGGCCTTCTTCCCCGCCCTCCTGCATGCCCTGCCGGCGCTGCTGGTTCCCGGGATCATCATGGGCGGCATCGTCTTCGGCATCATGACGCCGACCGAGGCGGCGGCGGTCGCGGTGGCCGTCGCCTGGCTCGGCGGGCGCCACTACGAGCGTCTCGCCTTCAGCGAGGTGTGGCAGGCCTTCCGCCGCACGGCGATGCTGTCGGGCGCCATCTTCCTCCTGATCGCCGCCGTATCGGCACTCGGCCATCTGAGCGCTCTCGAACGCATTCCCGAAGCGATCTCCGACCTCGTGCGGGAGATGGGGCTCGGCCCCGTCGGTTACATGATCGCCATCAACGTGCTGTTCCTGCTGGCCGGCATGATCCTCGACATCCCCGTGGCGCTGGCGCTGCTCGTGCCGCTGCTGGCGCCGACCGCGCTGGCGCAGGGGGCCGACCCCGTCCATCTCGGCATCGTTCTGTGCTTCAACCTGTGCATCGGGCTGGTGTCGCCGCCGCTGGGCGGCTGCCTGATCATGGTCGCGACGGTGACCGGGATCAACTACTGGCGCCTGGCGCGGGCGGTGCTGCCCTTCGTCGCGGTGCAGATCCTCGTCCTGGCGGTGCTGATCGCGCTGCCGGACCTTTCGCTGGCGCTGCCGCGCGCATTCGGATTGGCCGGAGGAGGATGACGGCCGACCGATCCAGAGGAACTTCGACGACAACAACGGGAGAACATCGATGAGACGCCTTGCATTCCTTGCCGCGATCGGGGCAGCGCTGGCCCTGACGCCGGCCGCCTTCGCACAGGTGAAGGTCTCGCTCGACAGCCCGCCGGACCTCAGCGGTTCCGGCAGCTACGTCTGGGCGCATGCCTTCGTGGAACACATGAACGCCAACGGCCTGAAGGCCGAGGAATTCCAGCGCGGCGCGCTCGGCAACGACGACGAGGTGTTCGACCAGGTCAGCCAGGGCCTCGTCGAGGTGGCGCTGGCGCCGCTGAACATCGTCGGGTCGCTGGACAAGCTGATCTACGGGTTGCGGCTGCCCTATTTCTTCGCCGACATGGAAGAGGTCGACAAGGCGCTCTACGAGGGCGGCATGCTGGAGAAGATCAATGCCGGCACGACGCCGGGCGGCGTTCGCGTCGCGGCGATGACGACGGTCGGCCCCGCCAGCGGTATCTTCAACACCAAGCGCAAGGTCGAGACGGTCGCCGACATGAAGGGGCTCCGGATGCGGGCGCTCGACGAGAGCCAGATCGAGCTTTACGAGGCCTGGGGCGCGGCGGGCACCGTCGTCAACTGGGCGGAGGTGCCGAACGCGCTGCAGACCGGCGTCGCCGACGGCTACCTCAACCCGGCCTTCGTGCCGCTGCTGTTCGGCCACACCGATTTCATCAAGCATTTCACCGACGCGGCGGTGTCGCCGTCGCTGCGCATCGTGATCATGTCCGAGCAGTGGTACGACGGTCTTTCGGAGGCCGACCGGACGGTCGTCGACGGTGCCATCGCGGCCGCCGACAAGGCCAACCGCGACTGGCTCGGCACGCAGGGCGCGGTCATCGACAAGCTGAAGGAAGCGGGCGTCGAAGTCGTCGAACTGTCCGAGGAAGCCCGCGCGGAGTTCCGCAAGGCGTCCGAGCCGACCTATCAGAGCGGCCTGATCACTGCCGAACAGCTCGCCGAATGGCGCAAGGCCAAGGGCGAGTAGCGACCATGAAGACCCTCGCCATGGGCCTCGACCGCCTGTCGGCGAGGATCGACCACATCGCGATGGCCTTCGCGGTGGCCGCGCTCGGCATCATGCTGGGCGCCGCACTGTGGCAGACGGTGGCGCGCTACATCTTCGACTCGCCGCCGATCTGGACCGAGGAACTGGCGCGGCGCGCCATGGTGTGGGCCGGCATGCTCGGCGCGTCCTGCGCCTTCCGGGCCGGCGCGAACCCGGTGCTGTTTCCGGCGATGCTCGCGATCCGCGGCGGCACCGGTGTCGTCCTGTCGCTGCTGCGCGCGGCGGGCGTCGTCGTGTTCGTCGGACCCGTGCTGTGGTTCTGCATCTTCGCGCCGGGCATGAACGTCGCGCGCGGCTTTCTCGGGCGCAGCCTGGAGCGGCAGGCGGAAATGCTCGGCGTTCCGATGATCTGGTTCACCGCGGCGGTTCCCGTCGCGCTCGCCATCATCCTCATCCACATGCTTGCCGTGCTGGCGTCGGAGCTTGCGGGGCGCGACGACACGGCACATGCCGACAAAACGAGCGAGACTTGATCGAATGAAGCTGTTCATCGCGGGCCTGAGCACCGAAACCAACTCGTTCTCGCCCCTGCCGACCGGTCTGCTGAGCTTCGCGGAAGCCGGCATCCGGCATGGCGACGCGACGCGCCACCCGAAGGAATACTTCACCGCGCCGCTGCACATCTGGCGCGCGCTCGCCGAGGCGCGCGGCTGGGAGGTGGTGGAATCGCTGTCGGCGCACGCCCAGCCGGCCGGCCTGACGGTGCGCTCGGTCTACGAGGGTTTTCGCGACGAGATCGCGGCCGATCTCGCCCGCTGCGGCGGCGCCGACGTCGTGCTCCTGGCGCTGCATGGGGCGATGATCGCGGACGGCTACGACGATTGCGAGGGCGACCTGATCGCCCATTGCCGGCGGGCTGCGCCCGATGCGGTGATCGGCGGGCTGCTCGACCCGCACTGCCACCTGACGGAGACGATGCTCACGCAAGCCTCGCTGCTCGTCTGCTTCAAGGAATATCCGCATGTCGACATTCCCGAGCGGGCGGACGACCTGTTCCGGCTGGCGGCGGACGCGGCCGAAGGCAAGATCCGGCCGGTCATGCGGGATTTCGACTGCCGCATGATCCTGGCGATGCCGACGCCGAAGGGCCCGATGCGCGATTTCGTCGATGCCATGAGCGCGCGCGAGGGCAGGGGCGGCATCCTGTCGCTGTCGATCGCGCATGGATTTCCCTGGGGCGACCATGAGCGCACCGGCGCGCGGGCGCTCGCCATCGTCGACGGCGACGCGAAGCGGGCGCAGGCCGTGGCCGAGGAACTCGGACGGTCGCTCTACGCGATCCGCCATCAGCTGCTGCCCGACATGGCCGACATCGCACGCGCGCTCGACGAGGCTGAGGCGGAGCCGCGCGGCCCGGTCGTGCTCGCCGACGTCTCCGACAATCCCGGCGGCGGTGCGCCGTCCGACGCGACATTCCTGCTGCGCGCGATGATCGAGCGCGGCATGACATCGGTCGCGACCGGGCTGTTCTGGGATCCGGTGGCCGTGCGCATCTGCCGCGAGGCGGGCGAGGGCGCGACCCTGCCGCTGCGGCTCGGCGGCAAATGCGGCCCGATGTCGGGCGACCCGCTCGACCTCGTGGTGACGGTGCGCAGATGCCTGTCCGGCCTGACCCAGCGCTTCGGCACGCTGCCCGCGCCGATGGGCGAGGCGGTGTGGGTGGAAGCGGACGGCATCGACATCGTGATCACCGACGTGCGGGGGCAGACCTTCCATCCGGAGGCCTTCGAACAGCTCGGGATCGTCTTGGCTGAGCGGCGCTATGTCTGCGTCAAGTCGTCGAACCACTACCAGGCCGGCTTCAATCCGATCGCTGCGAAGGTCATTCCCGTCGCCACGCCCGGCTCGATCACGCCCGACTACGCCAACATCCCCTACACCAGGCGCGCCCGAGACTACTGGCCCGCCGTACCGGATCCCCTGTCATGAGCAATCCTCTCATCCATTCCCGCGATGCGTTCGCGGCACGTCATCCCGAACAGCGCGCCATCCTCGGCGGGCGGGACTGGGGCTACCTGGACGTCGGCAAGGGGCCCGTGCTGGTCCTGATCCCGGGGACGCTCGGCCGTGGCGACATCTTCTGGAACCAGATCGAGGCGCTGTCCGGCCGGCTCCGGATCGTGGCGGTGAGCTATCCCGACAGCGGCGGCGTCGTCGACTGGGCGCAGGACCTGCTCGCCCTGTTCGGCCGGCTCGGCATCGGCCGCGCGACCGTGCTCGGCAGTTCGCTCGGCGGCTATCTGGCGCAGCAGATAGCGGGCATCGCACCCGAGCGCGTGGAGGCGCTCGTCGCGGCGAACACGCTGCATTCGGCCGAAGGCATCAAGGACCGGCCGCCCTATTCGCTCGACCTGATGGCGGCGCCGATCGGCGACCTGCGCGCCGGCTTCGGGGCGGGGATGGAGATCTGGCGCAAGGCGCATCCCGACCAGAGCGATCTCGTCGACCTGCTCTTGCAGGAGGCGGGCGGGCGCATCCTCGAACCGGAACTGCGCGCGCGGCTCGACGCGCTGAAGACGGCGCAGGAACTGCCGCCGATGGGCCTGCCCGGCGACCGGATCTTCACCGTCGAGGCCGACGACGATCCGCTGATCCCGCCGCAGATGCGCGCGGCGGTGCGGGCGCGGCTGCGGCCGGCGGTCGCCTATCGCTACCTCCATGGCGGGCACTTTCCCTACATCGCCCGCCCGGCGCTCTATACTGCGATGCTGGAACAGATCATGGGGCTAAGCGGCACGGGGCACGACTGGGGCGCGGGGCCGGAGCGCAGCGCATGATCGTGCTCAGCCATGCCGACGTGGCGGCGCTGTTTCCGATGGAGACGGCGATCGACGTCGTGCAGCGCGCCATGATCGAGGTGTCGGCGCGCCGCGCCGAACTGCCGCTGCGCAGCGTCGTGCCGGTGGGCGGGGGAAACCGCATGGGCGTCATGCCCGGCGCGCTCGCCGATCCGGCCTGCTTCGGCGTCAAGCTGGTCAGCCTGTTTCCGGGCAATCCGGCGAAGGGCCTGTCCTCGCATCGCGGGGCGATCGTGCTCTTCGAGGCCGAGACCGGCGAGGCGGTCGCCATGATGGATGCGAGCCTGCTCACGGCGGTGCGGACGGCAGCCGCGAGCGCCGTGGCGACGCGGGCGCTGGCGCGCGAGGAGGTCACTTCGCTGGCGATCATCGGCTACGGCGAACAGGCCGAGCACCATCTCGAGGCGATGCTGGCGGTGCGGCGGATCGAACGGGTGGCGGTCGCCGGGCGATCGGCCGAGAAGGCCGTCGACTTCTGCCGGAAGGCGTCGGAGCATCATCCGGGCGTCGTCTTCACGTCTGGGAGCGACGTGCGGGCGGCGGTGGCAGACGCGGACGTCGTCTGCACCGTCACCGCGTCGGCGACCCCGATCCTGATGGGCGACTGGCTGCCGGCCGGGTGCCACGTCAACGTCGTGGGCTCGTCGATCCCCTCCATGCGGGAGGTGGACGACCGCTTCGTCGAGCGCGCGGCCATCTGGGTCGACTATCTGCCGTCGACGCTCGCACAGGCGGGCGAAATCGTCGACATGATCGCGGCGGGGCGCTTCTCCGCCGACGACCTGCGTGGGGAGATCGGTTCGGTCCTCGCAGGCGATGGAGCCGGGCGTTCGTCGCGCGACGAGATCACGGTCTACCGCTCGCTCGGCATCGCCGCCCAGGATCTCGCCGCGGCACATTTCATTCATTCGCAGGCGAAGGCGCTCGCCATCGGCCAGTGCGTGGCGCTATAGGCGTCTTTCGTCTCCCGGCGGGCCTGCCCCTCGCGACGGTCTGCCCGGCCGGCGAGCCGCGGCCGCACCGTCGGAAGAGCAATCGCTCCGCGCCAGTCAAAGAGCGATTGCAGCGTGCCGCCGAGTCTGATTCCTTGGCGGGAGAGGGGCTGATTCGAAGCAGCGGTCGGAGGCCAGCGGCGTCCGGCGCGCGCCCCGACATGCGGGCATTTGCCGGAAGAGAAGAGTCATGGCCGATCACACCAAGCCCATCGCCGAGATGCGGCCGAAGATTTCCATCATCGGGGTCGGCGGCGGCGGCGGAAACGCCGTCAACAACATGATCGCCGAGAAGCTGCAGGGGGCGGAGTTCATCGTCGCCAACACCGACGCGCAGGCCCTCGCCATGTCGAAGGCGCAGAAGCTGATCCAGCTCGGCGCGCAGGTGACGCAGGGGCTCGGCGCCGGCTCGCTGCCCGAGGTCGGGCAGGCGGCGGCGGAGGAATCGATCGACGAGATCATGGACCACCTCGCCGGAACGCACATGTGCTTCGTGACGGCGGGCATGGGCGGCGGCACCGGTACGGGCGCGGCACCGGTCATCGCCGAGGCGGCGCGGCGCGCCGGCATCCTCACCGTCGCGGTCGTGACGAAGCCCTTCGCCTTCGAGGGGCGGCGGCGGATGCAGATGGCCGAGGCCGGCATCGAGCGGCTGCGCCAGGTGGCGGACACGGTGATCGTGATCCCCAACCAGAACCTGTTCCGGGTCGCCGACGCCAAGACGACCTTCGCCGACGCCTTCGTGATCGCCGACCGCGTGCTCTATTCGGGCGTCGGCTGCATCACCGACCTGATCGTCAAGGAAGGCCTGATCAACCTCGACTTCGCCGACGTGCGCTCGGTCATGCGCGACATGGGACGCGCGATGATGGGAACCGGCGAGGCGTCGGGCGAGGGCCGGGCAAGGAATGCGGCGGAGGCGGCGATCGCCAACCCGCTGCTCGACGAGGCGTCGATCAAGGGCGCCAAGGGCGTGCTGGTGTCGATCTCCGGCGGCATGGACATGACGCTGTTCGAAGTCGACGAGGCGGCGTCGCGCGTGCGCGCGGAAGTGACGGACGAGGCGGACATCATCGTCGGCGCGATCTTCGACAAGAGCCTGGAAGGGAATTTCCGGGTGTCGATCGTGGCGGCCGGGCTGCAGGGGCCGGAGGCGACGGACACGCTCCACGGACAGCCTTCGATCGGCCATCCGCACCAGCAGACGGGCGGGCGGCTGCTGCAGTAGCGGCCGTTTCGCCTGCCGGGCAGACCGCCACCGCCCGCTCACTGGCCGGGAAAGCCCGGGCAGTCAGGCGGCTGCCTGCGGCGCCACGCCTTGCCGGCGCCGAATGGCGTCGAAGACCTCCTGCCAGTGGCTGAGGAAGAGGAGCTGGCCTGCGCCGTCGACCAGTTCGACGGTCGTTCCCGGAACGACGTCCGCGAAGGCGAGCGACTGGGACGGATGCACGATGGCGTCGTCGCGCCCGTGCAGGATCTGGAACCTGTGCGCCGTCGATCGGGCCTCCTGCGAAAAATCGAGCAGCGTGATGCAGGTTTCCCGGCTGAAGGCTTCGACACCGTTGCGGAGCGCCTCGACCGAGGTCCTGGCGATGAGATCGGCGATCTCGGGGTTTCGTCGCATCGCGAGAACGTCGGCTTCGCTGTCGCGGCAATTGTAGACGACGAAGTCGCGCGCGAAGGCGGTCTCCATGACGCTGACCATCGCCCATGACACGATCGGGAGCATCTGCGGCAGGTTCCTCGCCATGCGCAGCATGAAGCGCTGGCGCTGCGGCGTCGATTTCAGCCATTCGTCGCGCCAGATCGGCGCTCGGCCGACGGCGAGGAGCCGCGTGACGTGCTCGGGATGGAGCCGCGCGAAGCGCAGGGCGAAGGGCGCCGACGTCGAATGGCTGACGACGACGGCGCGGGCGATGCCGAGCTGGCCGAGCAGGTCGCGCATGTCGCCCGCGACCCTGTCGATCAGATCGTCGTCGCTCGCCGCGGCGACCTTGTCGGAGCCGGCGAAGCCGGGGCGGAAGGGGGCGAGGATGCGCAGGCCGTCCCTGTGGGCCTGCCGGATGGCTGCCTCCGGCAGTTCCGCGCCGTAGGGCAGGTTGTGCAGCATCAGCACGGGCGCGCCGTCCGCTGCGCCCTGCTCGACATACTGCAGGCGGCGGCCGTCGCGCAGGACGATCTGGCGGCGAGCCTTGACCGGCGCCGGGCCGGCCTGCGCGACGACCGGCTCGGCCGGTCTCGACGCCGGACCGAGGACGCCGGCCGAGAAGCCGCAGAGCAGGCGCACCAGGGCCGGGATGTCGCGGACGGAGGTCTTGTTCTTGATGAGCTTGATCTGGGTCCGCACGGTGTCGACGGAAACGCCGCGCTCGGCGGCGACGTCCGGCAGCCGCAGGCCGCTGGCGAGCAGCACGGCCACGCGCGCCTCGGCATGGGTGAGCCCGTAGGCGCTGCGAAAGAGTTCGACGGCCGTTTCGTCGAAGCCGAAATCGACGATGGACAGCAGGTAGACGGGCTCCTCGGAGGCGTCCTGGAAGCCGTTCTCGACCCGCTTCACCAGAACGCTGGTCTGTGTGCGGCTCAGCGGATCGGCATGGCCGGCCACCGCGAGCAGCCGGCCGGTATCGGCCGACGCCATGTACTCCCGAACGCGCCGTAGAATTCCCGGATCGGCGAGCAGGTCGCGCAGGGTGGCGGGCATGCGGTCCTGCCGCGCATGCGCCATCGCGTTGGCGGCGATGACGGTCTCCGAACGGCGAACAAGATAGGACGGGTTCGGCACCGCTTCGAGGACGGCCGTGGCCCTCTGGTCGTCGGTCCGCGCCCGGACGAGCCTCTCCTGGATCGAGCGAACGTTTTCGATGTGGCCCAGGGCGCTTTCGTCGACCAGAGCGGCGACGCCTTCGTCCGGCCTGCCGTCGGCCCCCGGGGCGAAGAGGAGCTCATCCAGCCGATCGAACATCCGGTCGAAATTTCCCGGAGGAAGGGTAGCGGCGTAGATTGCCGCAACCAGATCGTGCTTGTCGATGCTTGGCATAAACTTCCCGGGAAAACCCAACTTTCCGTAATTGGCCCGCCATTCATCGGTTCGTCAACCGGATACTTAACAGAGGGTTAAGCCCGCTTCGGCGACGGCTCCGCGCTGCGGCACGGCTGCCGACCGCGGCGGCATCTGATGGAATCGCGGGCATCGCAGGGCGGTCGCGGCGCGTTCCCGGCGCTTCAGGTGCCATGGCCGCGCTGCACTGGCCGCGGCAGGCTCGCAGCCGCAGCCGCGAGGGGCGGGCGCGAACCAGCCGGGCCGACGCGATTTCGTCCGCCTTTTCAGTCGCATACCCAAATGTGGGTATGCGCATCTGCGGCCGCATCGCTACATCTCCGGCGGGGACTTTCGACTGGGGACTGGTCACGGTGAGCCACTATTCGATCCTGGACGTGTGCAGTGCGGCAAGGCGCGCGGGGGCCGTTGCGGCGGCGTTTCTGACCTTGGTCGGGATCGCGACGCCGGCCATCGCCGGGACGCTGTCGGAGTCGGAGGCCGTCGACGAACGGATAACGACGCTCGGCACGTGCAGTATCCACGTCCAGCACTTCGTGGAGGGCGTGCAGCGTGCCGCCATGATCGACCTCTACGCGGACGGCTTCACCCAGCTCGGTACCGCCGGCGGCGCTTCCTATGTCACCGAACAAGAGGAGACGCGTCCCTACACCTCGACCGCCATCACCGAACAGATGATCGCCACCTGTCTCGGCGTCGAGGTCGACGACGTCACGATCGTGTCGCAGAACGGCGCCGAGGAAGGGGACAATGCGTATTACGTCGACGAGGGGATGAATCTCGACTTCGTCGTCCTCGTCCCGGCGGGCGCGCGGCAGGCGGGGTCCTACAGCTTCAGCCTGCCTGGAACGGACACGGTTCCGGAGCCCTACGACATGCCCGTCGCCGATGCCGGCGACGACCAGGAGGTCGCGTCGGGTGAGGAGGTGACGCTCGACGGCGCGGGCACCGGCGGACAGGACAAGCTCGCCTTCACCTGGGTCCAGACGGGCGGGGAAAAGGTCGCTCTGTCGGACGGGACGGCGCAGAGGCCGACCTTCACGGCGCCGACGCTCGCCCCGGGCGCGCAGGACGCGGTGCTGACCTTCTCGCTGGTGGTCGACGACGGGCTCGTCGACAGCGAGGCGGACGAGGTGACGGTCACGGTCAAGGCACCGGCCGGCGCGCAGGGGGCGCTGTCGCAGTCGGGGCCGGTGGAGCGTTCCACGACGATCGGCACGTGCTTTGTCCTAATCCTGCACCACGTGGATGGCGAGTTGCGTGCCGCCGCGATCGACCTGTACTCGGGCGACGCCAATCACATCGGTATCGCCGGCGGAGCAGCTTACAGCACCGAAGAAGGGGAGACGCGTTCCTACACCTCGACTGCCATCACCGAGGAGATGATCGCTACCTGCCTCGACGTCGATGTCGACGACGTCACGATCTTGTCGCAGAATGGCGCGGAGGTGGGGGACAATGCCTATTTCGTCGACGATGGGATGAATCTCGACTTCGTCGTTTCCGTTCCGGCGGCGGGCCGCAAGGCCGGTGCCTACAGCTTCAACCTGCCGGGTACCGACAGCGTGCCGGGCCGGGCGTCGGAGAACGTGGCGCCGGTCGCCGATGCCGGCGACGACCAGGAGGTGCAGCCGGGCGACGAGGTGACGCTCGACGGCTCGGCTTCGAGCGATGCCGACGGCGACGACCTGACCTATCTCTGGACGCAGACCGGCGGCGAGACGGTGACGCTGTCGAGCGCCACCGGCAAGGCGCCGCGCTTCACCGCGCCGGCCAAGGCGGGCGCGCTCACCTTCTCGCTGGTGATGAACGACGGGCTCGCCGACAGCGAGGCGGACGAGGTGGTCGTCACCGTCAAGGCACCGGCCGGCGCGCAGGGGGCGCTGTCGCAGGCAGGGCGCATCATGACATCCGCGAGGATCGGCTCCTGCTCGATTGAACTACAGCACCTTCCGAACAACGGCGCCCCAACCGCCGGCATCTGGATGCGTCATGAACAGCAGCGATACATCGCGGGGGGGGCGGCCTATTCGATAAACGGAGAGACCTCCTCTACCTACGTCCTCGTCGGCAACGCGTTCACGAGCGAAGTTCTTGCTTCCTGTCTGGGCATCGACGCCAGCCACGTCACCATCACCTCGCAGGACGGCGCCGAGACCGGGGATGATGCCTACTATTCTGACGAGGGGATGAACCTCGATTTCTTCGTCGATGTGCCTGCCGACGGGCGCAAGCGCGGCGCCTACCGCTTCGCAATGCCCTACGAATACGTCATGCCCTACGACACGGAGGACAATCTGGCGCCGGTCGCCGATGCCGGCGACGACCAGGTGGTCCAGCCGGGCGACGAGGTGACGCTCGACGGCTCGGCTTCGAGCGATGCCGACGGCGACGACCTGACCTATCTCTGGACGCAGACCGGCGGCGAGACGGTGACGCTGTCGAGCGCCACCGGCAAGGCGCCGCGCTTCACCGCGCCGGCCAAGGCGGGCGCGCTCACCTTCTCGCTGGTGATGAACGACGGGCTCGCCGACAGCGAGGCGGACGAGGTGGTCGTCACCGTCGCCGGTGCGAACACGCGGCCGGTCGCGTCGGCCGGCACCGGCCTGCGCGGCGTCCTGCCGGGCGCCTTCGTCAGTCTCGACGGTTCGGGTTCGGGCGACGAGGACGGCGACGACCTGACTTATCTGTGGACGCAGACGGATGGCACGACGGTCACGCTGTCCGACGCCACGGCCGCGCAGCCGACCTTCACCGCACCGGACCAGCCGAGCGATCTCACCTTCTCGCTCGTCGTCAACGACGGCACCGAGGACAGCGAGCCCGACACGGTGACGATCTCCGTGATGGAATCGAACCAGCCGCCGCTCGCCGATGCGGGCGAGGACCAGGAGGTGGAATCGGGCGCGACGGTCACGCTCGACGGTTCCGGCTCGAGCGATCCCGAGGAGGACCCGCTCAACTACGCCTGGAAGCAGACTGCCGGGCCGGACGTGACCCTGGAGAGCAGCGGCACCGGCGACAAGCAGACCTTCACCGCCCCGACGCTCGCGCCGGGCGACGAGGACGTGGTGCTGACCTTCTCGCTCAGCGTCCATGACGGCATGTCCTACAGCGACGAGGCCGACACCGTGACCGTGACGGTGAAGGCGCCGCAACCGGGCGGAAAGATCGCGCAGATGATCTCGTTCACCTCCGACATCCCCGACACCGCGATCGTCGGCCGCACGCTCGACGTGACGGCCGAATCCGATTCCGGTCTCCCGGTCACGCTGTCCGTCGGCAACGGCGCGGGCCAGGGCGCTGCGCCCTGCACCATCGAGGACGGCACCGTGTCCTTCTCGGCCGAGGGCGTCTGCGCGATCACGGCCACGCAGGAGGGCGACGAGACGCATGAGGCTGCAGAGCCGCTGGTGGCGCAGGTGACCGTCGGCCCGGAGATGACGGTGACGCCGCCGGCCGGCAAGCTGCCGACGGCGGTGGTGGACATGGTCTATTCGATCACCATCACGGCGAGCATCCCCGCGACCACAACCCTCTGCAGCGGCATCCTGCCAAAGGGCCTCGAACTCTATACCGACGGCAGGCTCACCGGGACCCCCGAGGAGGACGGAACCTATGAATTCCGGGTCTGCTTCGACGCTTCGATCCCGACGGTACGGACGACTGTCGGCGCCCGGACGACGCCTCCGGTCGAGCAGCAGATCGTGAACTACACGCTCGACGTGGAGCCCGCGTCCGACAGCAGCGCCATCCAGAAGATCGCGGACGCCGCGACGGAGGCTTCCGCCATCGTTTCCGGCGAGGTGATCGTGGAGACGGTCTCGGACGCGGCGAGCGCAGCCTTCAACGACACGCCGCCGCTGGTGACGGCCTATTCCGACGGCGTCAGGATCACGCTCGGCAAGCAGGGACGGCTGGCGACCCCTGCGTCGGACGCCATCGAGGCGCTGACCACGGAGGACCGCAAGGCCGTGCGCGCGCGGGCCGGCGGCACGCTGCCCGGTCTCTTCGCCTATGCCGCAGACGGCGGGGCTGCCGCGGCCGACCAGGTCGATCCGTCGCGCTGGTCGTTCTGGGGATCGGCGCGGCTGACCGGCGTGGACGTCAATGCGACCGAAGCCGATCTGGAAGGCACGCAGGTCAATGCGCTCGCCGGCGCGGGCTACCGGCTGAACGACCGTCTGGTGCTGGGCGTCTTCGGCGGCTACGAGGTGATGGACTTCGAGGACGACGCTAGTGCCCGCTTCGAGGGCGACGGCTTCACGGGCGGCGTCTATGCCGCCTGGCGGCCGAAAGCCGGGCTGCGGTTCGATGCACAGGTCTCCGCGACGTCGCTGCTGTATGACGTCCGGTCGGGACAGGTCTCGACGAGCTTTGGCGCCAACCGCCTGATCGCCGCGGCGGGTGTGACCGGGATGCAGCGCTTCGGCGCGATCGCGCTCGAGCCGAGCCTGCGCGCCACCGGCGTCTGGGAAGACCAGGAAGGCCATGTCGACAGCGCCAGCGTCGCCCACGCCGCCCGCAAGTTCCACTTCGGGAAGATCTCGGCCGGCGCGAAGGCGTCAACGACCATCGACCTCGGCGAGGGGCGCTCGCTGGCTCCCTACGTCGCCGCCTATGCCGACTACCGCTTCTCCGGCGGGGAGACGACGGCGACGCTGGAGGCCTTCGACGACCTCTCGGCGCGGTTCGGTGCCGGCTTCACCGCGCGTGTCAACGCATCCACCTCGTTCGGTCTCGACGCGGACGTCTCCGGGCTCGGGCTCGAGGACGTCATGATGTGGTCGCTGAAGATGCGGCTCGGCATCGTCTTCTGACGTCCGGCTCCGGCTGGACGGTGCAGACGACCCACCGGACCTTCTCCATCGTCCCGCTCGATGACCTGCGCCGAGGCATGGATCCCGGATACGCGGCGTCTCGCTACGCTCGACGCCGCGTTCCGGGATGACGAAGGCGGGGGGTGCCGGCCCCCAGCCCCTCGTCCTCGGCGTCCGTCCCGATGCGGCCAGCCTGTGTGGCACGTCATTCCGGGGCCGCGCAGCGGAACCCGGAATCCAGAGCGCCGGCGCCCGGGGCGGGGGCACGAGCGCCGCGCCTTTCCGCCTCGGTCACCACTCTGGATTCCGGGTTCCGCTGCGCGGCCCCGGAATGACGCCGATAAGGGAGGCCGCGGGGGTGGGTTTCGATGCCGCCTGCAGGTGCTCATGTGCAGCTGAGTTGAGGGGGCGCGTCTGGAGGGGCGTTGCATCTGCCTGCGCCGCCGTTGCGTTCCCCTGCCTTGCCTTTGCCGCGGCCCTCCTTCACCTTCGTCATCCCGGGCGAAGCCGGAGCGGAGGCGCAGACCCGGGATCCATGCCTCGAGCGGTGTCGGGTGGCTGGACGGTGCAGACGACGCACCGTTCCTTCTCCATCGTCCCGCTCGATGACCTGCGCCGAGGCATGGATCCCGGATACGTCGTCCTGCGCTGCGCTCGGACGCCGTTCCGGGATGACGAAGGCGGGGGGACGGCCGAAAGGGCGCCGGACGATGTGACGACGGCGACGGCGGCGGGAGCGGCCGCCGACCGCCGGTGGCACGCCTCGTCGTGCACCGGATCGCGGGGACGGATGGCGAGGCATGGATCCCGGATACGTGGTCCTTCGCTGCGCTCGGACGTCGTTCCGGGATGACGAAGGCGGGGGCGCGCAGGCCTCCAGCCCCTCGTCCTCGGCGTCCGTCCCGATGCGGCCAGCCCGCGTGGCACGTCATTCCGGGGCCGCGCAGCGGAACCCGGAATCCAGAGTACCGGCGGCCTGGACGGGGGCACGAGCGCCGCGTATTTCCGCAACGGTCACCACGCTGGATTCCGGGTCCCGCTGCGCGGCCCCGGAATGACGCCGATGAGGGAGGCTGCGTGGTGGGTTTCGATGCTGCCTGCAGATGCGCAAGTGCAGCTGAGTTGATGACGAAGGGAAGGGGGCGCGGTCGCGGGTGCAGCCACCTCCACGGTCGTCATCCTGAGGGTCCGAAGGACGGGCGAGACCGGTGGCTCGCCCCGAAAGCGGAGCGAGCCTCGAAGGACGCAGGACGATGGCGAAACGATACGGCGCAGGTGCGGTCTCACGCTCCTGCGCCGTGATGTCTTTACCCGATCAGAAGTTGACGCTGAACTTGGCGCCGCCTGCGTTGATCGTGGTGTCCTGGCCGAAGGCGCCCTCGTAGAAGATCTGGAGGGTGCCCATGTCGCCCTTGAGGATGTCGACGCCGGCCGAGACGGTCCACAGGACGTCTTCGGAGGTGGTGCCGACGGTGAAGGGCGTCGCGGCGTTGCCGTCGGCGTTGAAGACGCCGGTCAGCGAGTAGTCGTTGCCGGTGTAGAGGGCGACGCCGCCGCGCAGGTAGGGCCGCAGCAGCATGTCGCCGCCGAGCTCGATCTGGCCGCCGACCTCGACCGCCGGCAGCAGCGCCAGCACGGTGTTGTCGACGCCGTTGCTGCTGATGGAGGCCACGCCGCCGCTTTCGGTGAAGGCGCCGGTGCGCACGTAGGTGGCCGACAGGTCGACCATCGGGCGCAGGTAGAAGCCGCCGGTCTGCAGCGTGTAGGCGGCGCGCAGGCGGCCGCTGACGGTGGTCACGTCGGTCTCGCCCGACAGGAGGTCGGTGAAGTTGCCGAAGGCGATCGGCCGCAGCGTGTCGTAGCTGCCGTGGGAGGCCGAGAGCGAGGCCGCCAGCAGCAGCGGGCCGGGTGCGTACTTGACGACCGCGCCGGCCGAGAAGCTGTCGCCCTTGCTCGACGCGCCGCCGTCGCCGTCGCGGTCGGACGAGCGGTAGCCGATGGAGCCGCCGAGGCGCCAGGGCGTGCCGTCGACCGCCATCTGCACGCCGCCCATGATCTCGGTGGAGCGGGTGTTGAAGCCGGTCAGGTCGCCATTGGCGGCGTTCAGGTCGTACTCGCTGTAGACGGCGCGGCCCCAGGCGCATTCGCCCTCGGCGGCGAAGGCGTTCTCGCCACCGGCCATGCGGCAGCTGAGCATGCCGTCGGAGAAGGTGTCGATGTCCTGCACGGCGGCGATCTGGTCGGCGACGTAGATGTTGGGCGACAGCTGGTTGAGGGCGGCCTCGCCTTCCTCGACGGAGCCGAGGTTGAGCAGCGCCACCGCCAGCGGCTCGAGCCCGCCGGGGCCCTGGATGCTGGCCTGGATGGCGTTGCCGATGGAGCTGGCATTGTCGCCCATGCCGGCCGGCGAGAAGTCGAAGCCGTTGATCGACAGCTGGACGTCGTTGCCGCCGTTCACCGTGCTGACGCCGGCGAGCACGAAGGGGTTGGTGATGGTCAGCGACTGCGTGGCGCCGTTCGCCGTGGTGATGATGGTGTAGGTCTCCGGCGTGCCGTCGGCGCTGACGAAGTTCAGCCGCAGGTCGCCGTCGAGCGAGGCGGTGTTGGAGACGGCGATGCGGTCGGCGGTGCCGTTGTCCATGTCGACGTCGAACAGCAGCGTGCCGGTCGCCTCGTTGACGAGGATGCCCGTCAGCGTCGACGTGTAGACGTTGTCGTCGCCGCCCGGCGACAGCGTGCCCGAGTTGCTGAGGGTGTCGCCATCCAGGTTCACGAGGCTGCCCATGTTGAAGAGCGCGCCAGCGTGGTTGTTGAAGGTGTTGCTCCACACATAGAGGTCGACGTTGCCGCTGATCGTGCCGTAGTTCTCGATCACCGTCTCGCCGCGGTCGGCCTGGATGGCCATGCCGGCAATGCCGTCGGCGCTGGCGATGGTGCCGTAGTTGTAGAGGTTGTTGTAATTGGCCTGCTCGAAATAGACGCCCGTGAAGCCTGCGCCACCCCGCACGCTGCCGTCGCTGCCGATGGTGACCGACTGCGTGCCCCAGGTGCGGAGGTGGATGGCGTCCTGCGCGCCGGAGACCGTGCCGTCGTCATAGGTGACGGTGATCGTGCCGCTGCCCGAATAGGCCTGGATGCCGGCGCGGGTGCTGGAGCTGATGTCGCCCGTGGCATCCACGGTCACCGAGTCGCCGCTGATGTTGCGGGCATAGATGCCGTCGAGCACCGAGGTGACGGCGCCATACTGCTTCACGTCGACCTTGCCTGAAGCGGTCTCGGCATAGATGCCGTACTTGGTCTCGGCTCCGATCGTGCCCGTGTGGCTGATCGTGACACCGCCGCCGCCGCCGTTTTCGGCGAAGATGCCGCTCTCGTAGGCCGTGATGTCGCCCGAGGCCATCGTGACGGTGATCAGGCCGTTCGCGGTGTCGGCATAGATGCCGTTGCCCGTGTCCGACGTGATGTCGCCGGTGCGGTCGATGCTGATCGACTTGTTGGTGCCGTTCGTGGTGGCGAAGACGCCGTGCAGACCGGAGGTTATGGCACCGTACTGGTTCACGACGACCGCGCCGCTGCTCGACACCGCGTAGACGCCGAACCCGTTGGCGCCGGCATCGATCGTGCCGGTCTGGGAGACGCTGACCGTCTCCTCGCTGACGTTCTGGGCGAAGATGCCGGAGCCGGCCGCAACGATATTGCCGGACGCCACCGTCACGGTCACGGCGCCGTTCTTCGCGTAGGCGTAGATGCCGGTGTTGCCGCTGGTGACGTCGCCGGTCTGCAGCACGGTCACCGATTTGTCCGTGCCATTGGTGGACGCGAAGATGCCGTGGCTGCTGTCGGCTTCGATGACCCCGACATGCGTCACCGAAATCTGACCGGCGGCCGATTCGGCGAAGATGCCGGCCGAGCCCGCGAAAATGTCGCCGGTCTGCGTGATCTGGATGGCGTCGTCGCTCAGCGACTTGGCGAAGATGCCGTCGCCGTAAGCGTCGATGTCGCCGGACGCCATCGTGATCGTGATCGGCCCGTCCGTTGTGTGGGCGTAGATGCCGCGGCCGTTCGTCGACGTGATGTCGCCGGTGTGGTCGACGAGTACGCCCGCTCCCGAACCACTGGTCCGGGCGTAGATGCCGTCGCCGTTCGAATTGATGGCGCCATACTGGCGGACATTCACCACGCCGTCGGGCGAATCTGCAAAGATGCCGCGGCCCGAGGTCGAGTCGATCGTGCCGTAGGAGGTGATGTCGATCGTGCCGGAGCTGGTGTTGCGGGCGAAGATGCCGGTGTCCGAGGCGCTGATGTCGCCATAGGCGCGGGTGATCGTGATCGAGCCGTCGGCCGAGAAGGCGTAGATGCCGCGGCCGGAGGTCGACGTGATGTCGCCGTCCTGGTCGATCGTCACGCCGTCGTTGTCTCCGGTGGTCGTGGCATGGATGCCGTCGTCGCCGGACTGGACCGTGCCGTACTGGTTGACGGTGACCGCGGCGTTGGACGACTGTGCGAAGATGCCGCGGCCCGAAGCGCCGATGTCGCCGGTCATGTCGATCAGGATCGCGCCGTCCGCGCTCATCGCGCTGATGCCGGTCGTGCTCTGCAGGATGTCGCCGGTCAGGGAGATCGTGATGGAGCCGCCGCCGCCGGCCTTGGCATAGATGCCCTCGGCGCCGGCCGTGATGTCGCCGCTCGACCCGATGTCGATCGCGCCATGCGTCGATTCCGCATAGATGCCCTTGCCGCCGCTCGCGGTGATCGCGCCGGTGCGGTCGATCGTGACGGTGCCGCCATTGGAGGTGCGGGCAAAGATGCCGTCGCCGCCGGCGCTGATCACGCCGTCCTGCTCGATGCCGATGTTGCCCGTCGCCGACGATGCGAAGATTCCGTCGCTGCCGGCCGTGATGCCGCCGTCGAGATCGATGGTGATCGCGGTGCCGCCGTAGTTCTGCGCGAAGATGCCGAAACCCGTCGCATCGATGTCGCCGCCGGACATCGAAATGTCGACCATGCCGGTCGCCGAATAGGCATAGATGCCGTCGCCGGAAGTCGAGGTCAGGTTGCCTGTGCGGTCGACCGTCACCGTGTTGGAACCGTAGTTCTGCGCGAAGACGCCGGTGCCGACCGAGGTGAGCGCGCCGTACTGGTTGACGGTGACCGCGCCGGTCGAGGAATAGGCGTAGACGCCCTTGCCGCCGGCGTCGATCGTGCCGGTCATGTCCACGGAGACGGAGGCGCCGCTGCGGTTCTCGGCGAAGATGCCGTCGTTCGCCGAGGTGATGTCGCCGCTGCTCATGGTCACCGAGACCTGACCCATCGACGAATAGGCGTAGATGCCCCGTCCGTCGCCGCGCGTCGTGTCGATGTCGCCGCTGTGGATGACGGTCACGGATTCGGTATTGCGGTTCTCGGCGAAGATGCCGTCGCCGTAGGAATCGATTGCGCCGTAATGCACGACCATGACGGAATCGAGGGCCGAATAGGCGTAGATGCCCTTGGCCGTCTCGGACGTGATCGCACCGGACCAGCCGACGATGACGCTGCCGTCGCCGTTGGCGCCGAAGGACTGGACCACGATGCCGTCGCCATAGGCCTCGATCTCACCGCCGCCGCTCAGTTCGGCGTCGCCGTTGGGGGCGTCGACGACGATGCCCTTCCCGCCGGACGAAGCGATGCCGCCGCTGCTGCTCACGCCGACGTCGCCGAATTCCGACCAGGCACTGATGCCGCCGAGCGTGCCCTCGATGTCTCCGACCAGCGTGATCGAGGTGTTGTCCTGCGAGAGGGTGCGGACCCCGTAGCCGCCGTCGGAGACGATGTCACCCGTGTGGTCGATGGTGACGGTGCCGCCGGAGGAGTTGGCATAGATGCCGTCGGCGTCGACGGCGATGGTCTCGAAGTTCCCGGTGTCGCTGGTGATGGTGATCGGACCCGTCGACTGGAAGTCGATCGCGTTGACGCCGGCATTGTCCGGCCAGATCTTGCCGGTCACGCCGGTGATGACGAGCGTCTCGACCGGATTCGTCGCGACGACGCCGTCGCCGAGCAGGCCGGTGCAGGTCTGGGTGGTGCCGGCGATGCTGCAGGCCGCCTGCGCCTCGCCCGGCGTTCCAAAGCAGAGGAAGATCGTAGTCAGTGCCGCGCCGCTCAGAAGGGCGTGCTTCCTCCCCGCCCTCCGGCCGGCCGATCCACCAGAAGGCGAGGAGCCCTGGCGCGCTACGAATACGTTCATTCCTGTCAACCCCCGTACAATCCAGGCGCGCAAACGGAATCAGATCGCGCCTTGCCCCTTAGAACTCTAGTCAACGGGTTCAACCCGCGATAGCGCGTGTCATCTTCCCTAGCGGCATTTCGCGGCTATGTGGCATTCCCGCCACAGGGTGCGCCCGGAACGCGGGCTCCTGCGGAAGGGACGGCTGCGGATCCTGACGGCGCGAGGATGACCCCGGCCGGCGGGCGCGCTTCAGAGAGGAGTCGCGTCCGGCAGCCGAACGACCTTTACGCGCCGACGGGCCGTCGGTCGTGACCGTACGGCGAGCGCGCGCCGCCCGGTCAGGAGGCGACGTTTCGGGTGCCGCGGCCGACGGCATAGAGGGTGATGCCGTGGCGTTTCGCGGCGGCCGGATCGTAGACGTTGCGGCCGTCGAAGATGACCGGCTGCTTCAGCACCGCCTTCAGCGCCTCGAAGTCGACGATGTTGTAGGCCTTCCACTCGGTGACGAGGACCAGCGCGTCGGCGCCTTCCAGCGCGGCGTCGCGGCTGGCGCAGAGCATGAGGTCGGGGCGGTCGCCGTAGATCCGGCGGCATTCCTCCATGGCCTTCGGGTCATGGGCGCGCACGCTGGCCCCCGCCGCCCACAGGGCCTCCATGATGACGCGCGCGGGCGCCTCGCGCATGTCGTCGGTGTTGGGCTTGAAGGAGAGGCCCCAGAGCGCGAAGGTGCGGCCCTTAAGGTCGCTGCCGAAATGCGCGGTGATCTTCTCGACGATGAAGCTCTTCTGGCGGTTGTTGCGCTCCTCGACCGACTTGAGCAGCGTCGCGTCGAAGCCGATCTGGTCGGCGGTACGGATCAGCGCCTGCACGTCCTTCGGGAAGCACGACCCGCCATAGCCGACGCCGGGATAGATGAAGTTGTAGCCGATGCGCGGGTCCGATCCGATGCCGTGGCGGACGTGCTCGATGTCCGCACCGAGCCGGTCGGCCAGATTGGCGATCTCGTTCATGAAGCTGATCTTGGTCGCCAGCATGCAGTTGGCGGCGTATTTGGTCAGCTCCGCGCTGCGGATGTCCATCGCGATGATCTTCTCGCGATTGCGGTTGAAGGGCGCGTAGAGTTCGCGCAGCCGCTCTTCGGCGCGGCGGCCGGCCACGCCGATGACGATGCGGTCGGGCCTCGTGCAGTCGGCGACGGCGGAGCCTTCCTTGAGGAATTCCGGGTTGGAGGCGACGTCGAAGGCGATGTCCTCGCGTCCGCGCGCGGCCAGCCGCTCGACCATCCTGGCACGCACCTTGTCGGATGTGCCCACCGGGACCGTGGACTTGACGACCACGAGCCGTTCGGAGGTCATGTGGGTGGCGATGGTGTCGGCTACCGCCAACACGTAGGAGAGGTCGGCCGAGCCGTCCTCGTCGGGAGGTGTGCCGACCGCGATGAACTGGATCTCGCCATGGGCGACGCCGCGCGCGGCGTCGGTGGTGAAGCGCAGGCGTCCTGCCGCGCCGTTCTCGACGACGAGGGTCTTCAGATCTGGCTCGTAGATCGGGATCTCGCCGCGCTCGAGCCCGGCCACCTTGGCGGCATCGACGTCCACGCAGAGCACCTGGTATCCGGCCTCCGCGAAGACCGCGGCCTGGACCAGACCGACATAACCCGTTCCGAAAATGGTGATCCGCACGCGCTTCTTTCCCTTCGTCCCTCTGGCGACGGCGCATATCCCACGCCGCGCAGGCCAGCGCAACGTTCCGCGGGACGTGCCGTCCGGCCGGGCTCCGGCCGCCCGGCATCCGCCCGGTACCTCTCCGAAGATGCAGCTGCAGAACGTCCGGTCGCGGCGCCGGCCGGCCGTTCCGTTCCGCACCGAAACCGTCGTGGAGCCATCGGTCGAGGCCGTCCGGCTTCATCGGGAGGTCGAGCGATGCCGTGACTTCCGTCGCCGACGATGACAGAACGCACGGCAGACGAATCCGTTCATGGCCGCGCCGACCTGCCGGCGCGGAGAAAGGTGCACATGGCGACGATACTTGTGGTGGGCGGCGCGGGCTATATCGGCGCGCACTGCTGTCTCGATCTCGCCGGGCGGGGACACCTGCCGGTCGTGTACGACAACCTCTCCAACGGCCACGAGGAATTCGTGCGGTGGGGCCCGCTCGAAGTCGGGGACCTGCACGACAGGGACCGGCTGCGCGAGGTGCTGGCCCGGCACCAGCCGGCCGCGATCATCCATTTCGCGGCGCTGATCGAGGTCGGACAGTCGCTGCTGGACCCGCTGTCCTTCTACGACAACAATGTCGGCGGCACGATCGCCCTGCTGTCGGCGGCGTCCGAGGCCGGTATCCACAGGCTCGTCTTCTCATCGACCTGCGCCACCTACGGCGTGCCGGACGCCACGCCGATGGCGGAGGAGCACCGGCAGGTGCCGATCAATCCCTATGGCCGCAGCAAGCTGATGGTCGAACGGATCCTGTCCGACCTCGACGACATTCGGGGCCTCCGCTCGGTCGTCCTGCGATACTTCAACGCCGCAGGTGCCGACGAGGAGGGACGGATCGGCGAATGGCACGATCCGGAGACGCATGCGATTCCGATCGCCATCGAGGCGGCGATGGGGCGCCGTGCGGGCTTCACGATCAACGGCAGCGACTACGACACGCGGGACGGGACCTGCATCCGCGACTTCGTCCACGTGATGGATCTCGCCGACGCCCACACGCGCGCGGTCGAGCACCTGCTGGCCGGCGGGACGAGCGCCACGGTGAACCTCGGCACCGGCACCGGTACCTCGCTGCGGGAACTGCTCGACGTCGTGCGCAAGGTGAGCGGGCGCGACGTCCCGGTGTCGCTGGGACCGCGGCGCGACGGCGATTCGCCGTCGCTCGTGGCCGACAACCGCCGCGCACGGGCGCTGCTCGGCTGGGAGCCGAAACGGTCGATCGAGGACATCGTGGCGAGCGCCTGGCGCTGGCACTCGTCCCGCAACGCGGGCTAGTCTCCCTCGTCCGGTGCCGGTTCAGCCCTTGGCGCCCTGGCCTCGGGCATAGATGTCGTCGTAGCGGATGATGTCGTCCTCGCCGAGATAGCTTCCGGTCTGAACCTCGACCAGCACCATCGGCACCTTGCCCGGGTTCTCCATGCGGTGGACGGCGCCGAGCGGGATGTAGACGGACTGGTTCTCGGTGAGCAGCCGGACCTCGCCGTCGATGGTGACCCTGGCCGTCCCCTGGACGACGATCCAGTGCTCCGAGCGGTGGTGGTGGCTCTGGAGGCTCAGCGACGCGCCCGGGTGGACATGGATGCGCTTGACCTGGAAACGGTCGCCGACGGCGAGCGATTCGAACCAGCCCCATGGCCGGTGGTCCTTCGGAAGCTGCGTCGCCTGCCCGGCGCCCTTCGCCCGCAGCGCCTCGACGGCCAGCTTGACGTCCTGCGCGCGGCTCATGTCCGCCACGAGCACCGCGTCGTTCATGGCGATCGCCATGACGTTGTCGAGCCCGATGCCGACCAGTTCGACGCCGTCGCTCTCGGACCTGAGCAGGCTCGCACGGCAGTCGATCGCGGTGACCGCGCCCGACCGGGCGACTCCCGCGGCATCCTGCGCGGTCTCGCTCCAGACGGCGTCCCAGCCGCCGAGGTCCGACCAGGCGCCGTGATAGGGCACCACGGCGAGGTTGGAGGCACGCTCCATGATGGCGTAGTCGATCGAGATGTCGCGGGCGGCCGCGAAGGGTGCCGGCGCCAGCCGCAGGAAGCCGAGATCGGCCTTCGCCTCCGCCACCGCGGCGCGCACGGCTGCGAACACGTCCGGCGCATGCGCCTCGAAGGCCGCGACCATGTCGGCGGCCGAAAAAAGGAAGATGCCGGCGTTCCAGAGATAGTTGCCTGCGGCCAGCATGGCCGCGGCCTTTGCCGCGTCGGGCTTCTCCACGAAGCGAGTCAGCGCCACCGGCTCCCCGTCCGCCGGCGGCTGCCCCGCCAGTTCCAGATAGCCGTAGCCGGTTTCCGCACGGGTCGGCGCGATGCCGAAGGTGACGATCCGGCCTTCGGCGACGGCCGCCAGTCCGCGGCCGACGGCGGCGCGGAAGGCCGCGGCATCCGGTATGACGTGATCGGACGGCGAGACGAGCAGGATGCCTGCCGGATCGCGCTCCCGGACGAAGAGCGCGGCGGCGAGGATGGCCGGAGCGGTGTTCCGCGCCTCCGGCTCGATGATCACCGCGAACGGGTCGAGCCCGGCCCCGGCAAGCTGCTCGGTGACGATGAAGCGGAAATCGGCATTGGTGAGCACGATGGGCGCGGCATAGCCCTCGCCGACGAGCCGGCTCGCCGAGGCCTGGAAGAGGGTCTCCTCGCCCACCAGCGGGACGAACTGCTTGGGATAGCTCTTGCGCGACAGCGGCCAGAGCCGGGTGCCGGAGCCGCCGCACAGGATTGTCGGGTAGATCATGTCGCCTTCAGCCTTCCCGATGGAGCACGCCGGTAGAAAGCAGATTCAGGCATTGCCCGCAATGATCGAGGACCGGCCGTCCAGCGCGCCGCGCACCCGGTCGAGGAAGACCGCGAGCAGATCGGCAGCCGCCTGCGGTTCGTCCGATTCGGTGTAGATGCGGAACTCGGGCGCATTCCCGGAAGGGCGCAGGTGGACGACGTCGCCGTTCGACAGCGTCGCGCGCAGGCCGTCGGTCCGGTCGAGCGCCACCTCCCGCCCGGCGGGCGACAGGAAGGCCGCGCGGGCCTGGTCGTCGGCCAGCCGGTCGAGAAGCGCGAGCGCAGCCGCGGGATCGATGCCGGCAAGCCTGTCGGCGGCGGTGAAGCGGGGCGGGAGCGCCTCGACGAGCTCTGCGAGAGACCGTCCGGCGGCCCTGGCGGCCGCGAGCGGCGCCAGCATCGGAAGGAAGGCGTCGCGCGTCATCAGCGGCGCGAGGTCGCCGGCCGGTGCCGCGGCACGGAAGCCCAGCAGGAACCCGCCATTGGCCTCGAACCCCGCGACGCGTGCGGCCGGATCGGCAGCGCGTGCGGCCTCCATCGCCGCGATGACGAAGGGCGAGCCGATGCGGGTCAGACGAACGGACGAGAACTCCGGGATCACGGAGACCATGGAATTGGACGAGACCGGCGTACAGACCACGGTCGCGCCGAGAGTGCGCGCGGTCAGGACGCCGAGCACGTCGCCCGGGATCACCCGGCCGGACGCGTCGGCCAACATCGGGCGGTCCGCGTCGCCATCGGTGGAGAGGATCGCGTCGAGTCGTTCCGACGCACACCAGGCCGCGAGCTGTGCCCGCGTCTCCCGGTCGACCGCCTCGGTGTCGACCGGGATGAACCTGTCCGAGCGCGCGAGCGCCACCGTCGTCGCACCGAGCGCGCCGCAGACTTCCGCCATGGCATCGCGCGCGACGGAGGAATGCTGGTAGATGCCGACGCGCAGCCCCGACAGCGCCGATGGCCCGAAAGCGCCGACGTAGCGGCCGACATAGGCGGAGGCGGCCAGCGGGGAGGGGACCAGGCTGCCCGGTGCCGAGGCAGCCGGCCGCAGACGGGCCTCGAAGGCCGCCGAGATCGCCGCCTCCTCGAGCTTGGTGATCTCGCCCGTCGGCAAGTAGAACTTGAGGCCGTTGCGGTCGGCCGGAATGTGGCTGCCCGTGACCATCACGCTCGCGGCTCCGGCCGACATGGCGGCCAGCGCGAGCGCCGGGGTGGGCAGGGCGCCGCAGTCGTGGACGCGCAAGCCCGCGTCGAGTGCGGCCGCGATGACGTCGTCCGCGATCCGCGGTGAGGACGGTCGCAGGTCCCGCCCGACATGGAGGCCGGTGCCGGCGGGACAGACGGCGAGGAAGGCGTTCGCGTAGGCCGTCACCAGATCGGTGTTCAGTTCCGTGACAAGGCCGCGAAGACCGCTCGTTCCGAACCTGGGCGCCACGTTGCTCTCCGATCATCAGACGCCGTGTCGAACCAGATTCCGGCGCCAAAGTCACGCTGCGATATCGGACCGGGGGGCAGAGCCGAGCGGCGACGGCAGACGGCGTCCCGGACGCAGTGCGACCGCCCGGCCAAGCGTCCGCCCCGGCGCCGAGCCCGCCGCTGCGGTCGCAGGTGCGAGCCTCCGGCACCCGCTACCGATCCTTGCGCAGGTGTTCCGTTCACGCTCGCCGACGCCGGCTGATTCGCCGGACCGCAGCGGAAGCTGCCGCCGAATACTGCGCCTGTTCTTGAGTTCCGGACCCGAAGCAGGCACGCGGCAGGTGGTCTCCCGCGCACCTTGCGGCGGCATGAAGTCGACACAACCAGATATCGATCCTGCGCGGTGAAATGTCGCGCTTTCGTTATCTTGCGGCGTATTACGGAAGTTGCGATCCGGTGCCTGCTCTTCCATATTTCCACTTCGGCAGATCGACGACCACCCTCTCAAGCTCCTGTCGCGCGTCCAACCTCTAACTTTTGTTGTTCCGGTGCGTCTTTCCTGCGCGGCTTTCTCCGCCGGTCGGCATTGCGCCAGTTGTGTTACAATCTGCCTCAAGGGCATCCCCCTGAGTGGCAAGCCACAACTCTGGCACAAGATCGGACGACTGGACTTCGACGAGGGGCGATTGCTTGCCGACTACTGTTGCGCAAGCCGCCGGTGTTACAAACATTGATCCGCATCGACCTCGGTCTGATCCATTGGCCGTTGAACCCGTCAGGGGTGTGTGATAGCGGTCGCATACAGTGTAATGCTTCAGGAGACAGAGGGAAGTGATGCGGATCACATCTATGATTTGCGCGGCGGGGGTGGCCGCGGGGATGACCCTCGCAGCCGGGGCGGCCTTCGCGCAGGAATGCGCCTGCGTCGTTACGTCGACCGCGAACATCATCGGCAGGGTGACGGCGGTCAAGGGCACGGTGCGGATATCGCAGCAGGCCGGTTTCTCTCCGGTCCAGAACCAGTCGGCCCTCCAAAAGGGTGCCACGATCATGACTGGTGGGGATGGTTCCACGACGCTGGAACTCGGCACAGGGTGCACGATCAATCTGGTGGAGAACCAGTCGATGACCCTCGTCTCGCAGGCGAACGGCAACATCTGCGCGGCGGTGCGCACGGAGGCGGCTGCGGCCGGTGGCGTCACGACGGGCGCCGTCGTCGGTGTTGGGGTCGGAACGGCGCTTCTGGTCGGTGGCGTCATCGTGCTGAGCCAGGATAAAGAAACGATCTCCGTCAGCCAGCAGTAGCGAGGGCGGCCAGCTCTCAGTCTACCCCAGTGCAGTCGTCATTCGGTGCCAGGATCCCGATGGATCGTTCCGTGAGCGGCGGGTCGTTGTGAGGCTGATGGCGCCGATTTATCGGTGATCGACATCCATTCGCACATTCTTCCGGGCGTCGACGACGGTTCTCCGGACATCGCCACTTCGCTGGAGATGGCGCGGATGGCGGTCGCCGACGGCATCACGTGCATGGCCTGCACGCCGCACATCCTGCCCGGCATGTACGAGAACAGCGGGTCCGGCATAAGGAAGGCGGTCGATGGCCTGCGGACGGCGCTGGCAGCGGCGGGGATCCCGCTGGAGATCGTCACCGGCGCCGACGTGCACGTGGCGCCTGATCTGGTGGAAAAGCTGAAGGCCGGGACCGTTCCGACCCTGAACGGCTCCCGCTACTTCCTCCTCGAGCCCTCGCACACGATCCTGACGCCGCGTCTGGAGGAGTTCGCCGAACGCCTTATTGGTGCCGGCTTCGTTCCGATAATCACGCATCCGGAAAGGTTGCAGTGGATCCGGACTTCGTATGGCGTCATCCAGGGGTTGAACCGGATGGGCTGTCTGATGCAGATCACGGCCGGTTCGGTGCTGGGCGATTTCGGGAAGGTGCCATTGTACTATTCGGAGAAACTGCTGGACGAGGGCCGGGTGGATATCGTGGCGTCCGATGCGCACGGTACCGGACGGCGCCGCCCGGTGCTGACCCGCGCCCGCGATGCCATCGCGCTGCGCGTCGGGGAAAGCGAGGCCCGCGCCATGGTCGAGTCCCGGCCGGGCGCGGTGCTGACGAACACGTCGATCCAGGCCGTGGGCCGGTTCCGCGAGGCCGTGCCTGCCGAACCGGAGAAACGCAGTTTCATCGCCAGACTTCTCCGACGGACGGACAGCTGATGCACGCGACCAGACTTGATCTTCGACGGTACGGGCGGGCGGCGGCGGTGATCGCCGTGGCGGTGGCGTCGGGCTGCTCGACGACCGACACCCCGACCTCCGCGGCCGACGCCTCCTCGCAGGAGGTGCTGGCGCTTCAGGGCGAAGCAGGCGCCGGATCAGGCGGGCTCAGGGTCGTGCGCGACCTGCCGCCTCCGGCCAACACCCAGAACGGACAGGAGCAGCCGCTGGCTCCAAACGACGTCCTGGAGATTGACGTCTTCCAGGCCGATTCGCTCGACCGGACCGTTCAGATCGATGCAGCGGGGCGGGTGAACCTGCCGCTGATCGGGCAGGTGGAGGCGGCCGGCAAGAGCGTGCGGGCCCTCGAACAGGAGATCGAGGCCGCCTACGGCAAGAACTATCTGCAGAACCCCGACGTGACCATCTTCCTGAAGGAATCCTTCGGTCAGCGCGTGACCATCGACGGTGAGGTGACGAAAGCCGGCGTCTATCCGGTCTCCACCAGTTCGACGCTGCTGGAGACGATCGCGCTCGCCGGCGGCTTCCGCCAGATCGCCGACCAGTCGAAGGTCTACGTCTACCGCGACATCGGCGGCCAGAAGCTGGTGGCGAATTTCGACGTCGCCGAAATCCGGTCGGGACGGCGGGCCAATCCGCGTATTTACGGCGGCGACGTCATCATCGTGTTCACTTCGCAAACCAAAGTCGCTATGCAGAATCTGAAGGAAGCGCTGGGTATCGCAACCAGCGCATCGAGGCTCGCGGTGATTCCGTGATCGGGCGGCTGCGAAGAGTGGCTTGAGATGAACCGACAGATTCAACCCGGCGGACAAGGAGCGGCCTTCTCGCCGCCGTCGGAATTCCTGTATGACGGGCCGCATCGCTACGCGGCCTACGGGTATCGGGAGCCCGAGCCGGAGCCCGAGACGTTCAACCCGCTCACGCTGCTCCTCTACGTCATCCGGTATCGCTGGCTGATCGCGTTCCTGCTCGCGGTCGGCCTCGTTTCGGGCGCGGTGTTCACGATGATGCAGACGCCGCGCTACAGGGCGACGGCGCAGCTCGAGGTTCTGGTCCCGTCAGCCAAGGTGTTCCAGGACATCGAGGTCGTGTCGGAGGCCACCGACGTGCGGTCGTTCCTGACTGCGCGCGAGAAGCTGAAGAGCCGGGCACTGGCGCAGCGCACGGTCTACGAGCTCGGCCTGACCGAGCGGGAGGATTTCCTCTTCCCGAAGCCGGACTTCTCGCCGTTCAACCTGTTCTCCCGGGCCTTCGGCATCGACCGGACGACCGACATCGATCGCTATACGCCCGAAGAGCGCGAGGCGATCGCCATCGGCCGGGTCATGCAGAACCTGTCGGTCGATCTCGTGACCAACACCAGCCTGCTCAAGGTCAGCTTCAGCGACCAGCAGCCGGCCTATGCCCAGAGCGTGGCCAACCAGATCGCGCAGAGCTTCATCGACCAGCGCGTCGACCAGACCAGCGAGACGTCGGGCCTGGCCCGCCAGTTCATCCAGGAACAGGTCGTGCAGGTGAAGGAGCGGCTGCAGCAGTCGGAGAAGGCGCTCGTCGACTACGCCAAGGAAGCCGGAATCACGGTGACCGGCGACGAGAACTCCCTGATCGCCGCCAACATGACCGCCATCAACACCTCGCTCGCCAAGGCGATCGAGGAGAACCTCGAATATGGCCGCCTGGTGCAGCAGATCGAGGCGGGCCGCGGGGACGGGCTGGAACAGGTGCTGGCGAGCGAAGGCCTGGCGCGGATCCGCAGCCGCATCGCCGAGCTCAGCGCCGAATACCAGCAGAAGCTGTCCCTGTTCAAACCGGGCTTCCCGGAGATGAAGCAGCTGGAGTCGCAGATCCAGGAACTGCGCAAGCAGGCGGAGAACGGAATCGCGGTGATCACCGATTCCATCCGGCTGAAGCACGAGGAGACGCAGACGAAGGTCGCGGACCTCCGGTCCAAGCTCTCCGAACTCGAAGCGCAGCAGGCCGACTATCAGGACAAGAACATCCAGTACACGATCCTGAAGCGTGACGTGGAATCCTACCGGTCGCAGTACGAGAGCCTGATCGACAAGCTCAACGACATCGGCGTGGGCGCCGACCTGAAGACCCAGAACGCGGCGGTCGTCGACCTGGCCGTCCTGCCGGGCGGACCCTATTCGCCGCGGATGACGGTCAACGTCGCGCTCGCCCTGGCGCTCTTCGCGGTCTTCGGCGCGGTGCTGATCTACATCCTCGAACTGCTCAACAACACCTTCTCGAACCCGGAGCAGGTGGAGAAGGAACTCGAGCTCCCCGTGCTCGGCATCCTGCCGTCGGTGGACGAGAAGGAGATCGCGGCGGCGCTGAACGACCAGCGGTCGGGTCTGTCGGAGGCCTACAGGTCGCTCCGCACCGCGCTCCAGTTCTCCGGTACGGAGGGCATGCCGCGGACCCTGCTCGTGACGAGTTCGGAACCCTCGGAAGGCAAGTCGACGACCGCCTTCAAGCTGGCGCAGGATTTCGCCTCGCTCAACACCAGCGTGCTGCTGGTGGACGCGGACATGCGCAAGCCGAACCTGCACCGCCTGTTCGGGCTAGACAACACGCTGGGTCTGAGCAACCTGCTCACCAACACGATCCGCCGGGAGGACTATCCGAAGCTCCTGCGCCCGACACGCTATCCCAACGTGACGATCCTGACCTCCGGGACGATCCCGCCCAATCCGGCGGACCTGCTTTCCTCGTCGCGCATGGCCGCCGCGCTGAGCGGGTTCGCCAAGCGTTACGATCTCGTGATCATCGACGCTCCGCCGATCGTCGGCCTTTCGGACGCGCCGATCCTGAGCCGGCTCGCGGACGGGTCGCTGCTGGTCGTCTCCGCCAACCAGGTCCCGCGCAAGTCGGCCATCAATGCCCTGAAGCGGCTGCGCGCGGCCGGCGCCAACGTCGTCGGAACGACGCTGTCAAAATTCGCGGTGAGCCGACTCGACTACAACTACGCGTATAGGTACATCAACAGCGACTACTATTCATACGGGGCCGAGACCCCCAGGCTTGCCGGCACCGCGGGGCGTGTTGAGGAGGAAGACGTTGGTCAGGATCCGACGTTTGGCGATATGGCTCGCGGCGTCCGCGGCCGTCTTGATGCTTTCCTTGCACGCATCAAGCAGGCTCGTTGAGGAGACCGACCCGGGCTTCGCGATCGCCCTCTTTCCCCTCAACGTCGACGCCACGACGACCCTCGTCGAGCGGCTGCTCGACGGACAGGAGGCGGGCGCCGACGTCTCCCGCGCGCAGGAGGTCGTCGAGAAGGCCATCGCGCTCAACGCCGGCCATGCCCGACTGCAGAGCCTGAAGGCGGAGATCCTGCTGCGCGAGGGAGACCGAAGCGGCGCAGCGGACGGCTTCGAGCGCGCCCTGCGGCTTTCGCGCACGGAGAGCGTCGCCCTGCAGCGGACCATCGCCTGGTCGATCGAGGCGGAAGAGGTCGTCGGCGCGCTCGAGAACATCGACGTGCTGCTGCGCCGGCATCCGTGGAAAATCAGGGATCTGGGCAGCATCTTCGCCGCCATCGTGACGACGCCCGAGGGCTATCGGGAACTGCGCCGCCGGCTTCTGGTCGGGCCGCCCTGGGCCGCCGCGGTCTTCCGCCAGATCGCCGCCGACCCGCCCAGCCTGGCCGCAGGTGCCTCGCTGCTGACGGATCTGCACAAGGAGGGCGCCCCGGTCGGCGACTGGGGACTGTCGACGATCGTCCAGGCCCTCATCCGCGAGGGACGCCCGATGGAGGCCTACAACCTGTTCCTGGCGACGCAGTCGGCCGAAGAGGCAGCGCTGGCCGGGTACGTCCACGATGCGGGCTTCCAGGGAACGCCGAGCAACAAGCCGTTCGACTGGCAGATCCGCAGCCGTTCCGGGCATACGGTGGAGCGGCTGCCGCATCCGTCCTTCGCGAGCGCCAAGTCGGGGCTCCTCATCCAGTTCAACGGGACGCCCGTGAAGGACATGCAGGCGAGCCAGGTCCTGGCCCTGCCTCCGGGACTTTATGATCTTTCCGCCACCCTCACCGCCGCCAATGCGAAGCTGCCGAAGGGGCTCTACTGGTCGCTGCGCTGCCTGTCGTCCAGCCGCGAATTCGCGCGCCTCTCGATCGCGGAGGGGAGCTACCGCGACGAAACCGTGTCGGCGGCATTCGAAGTCACGGCGCTCGACTGCCCGCTGCAGATCGTATCCATCCACACCGCAGTCATCGCCGAGAGCTGGAAGGATCGCTACCTCGGCAGCGTGGTCGTCCAGCGGCTGCAGATCCGCAAGAGTGCAAGCTGATGTCCACATCCGAGGCGCGACAGAAGATCGGACTGGGCGTCGTCCTGTTCCTGTCCCTCGTCTTCGGCGGCGGGGCAGGGCCCGGGCTGTTCACGGATTCGCTGCTGCAGGCGGCGATCGTGCTGGCCGCTGCCTTCGTGTTCACAGGCCCGTCGAACCTGCCGGCCTCTCCGGTGGGGATCTTCTTCCTGCTCGCCACGGCGCTCGCCGGGCTGGCGCAGGTGGTGCCGCTGCCGACGTGGCTCTTCGCCGGCATGCGCGCGGACGTCTTCATGCAGGCGGACGACGGCACTGGCTTCCGGTTCGTCAGCCTCGGCGTCGGGCGGACGCTCGAGGCGGTCGCCTTCGCCCTGGCAGCGATACTGTTCGCGCTCTCCGTCACGAAGCTCAAGGGCGAGCATGTGAGAGGGCTGCTGCCGTTCTTCTTCATCGGAGTGGCCTGCAACATGCTGGCCGGCGCCATGCAGTTCTCGATGGCGGAGAATGCCAGCCTGCAGAGCTGGCTGCCCTACACGATCAAGGCGGGCCTGTTCGCCAACGTCAACCACTTCTCCACGCTCCTCTTCGCAAGCATCCCGCTCATCGTCTACTATGGGCTCTTCGTCGGGCGCGGCATCCTCATGAGCCTGTCCATTCCAGCCATCCTGCTGATCCTGCTGGCGGCCGGCTCGCGGGCCGGCGTGCTGATCGGCCTGGCGATCACCGTCCTGTCCTTCCTCTTCCTCGCCTGGCGCTCGCGTGTCGGCACCCTGACGTCGGCGGCGCTGTTCGTGGGTCTCGGCATCTACAGCTTCGGCGCGACGACGAAGTTCATCGGCGATCTGGATCCGGGCTTCGGCCGCATGGAATTCATGCGCACCACCCTGGAGGGACTGAAGGAGAACTGGGTCTGGGGGGTCGGCTACGGGAACTTCCTCAGCGGATACGGCCCCAACGAGCGCGCGGAGATGATCTTCCGGCCCTACGTCAACCACGTCCACAACGACTTCCTCGAAGTCGCCTTCGAAGGCGGCGTCGTGGCGATGGCGCTGATGGCACTGTACCTGGTCCTGTTTCTCCTGCGGATGCGCCACCGGCTCGATCCGCTGCAGCGGGCGGCGTTCCTGTCGATCGTCTTCGTCCTCCTGCACTCGTCGATCGACTATCCGATGCGGACCATGGCGATCGCCGTGTCCTTCGCCATGCTGAACGGAATCTACTTCCATCGCATCCCGCTGTTCAGGCCGCCATCGCGCAGCGAGACGCTGGAGGTCAGCCACAACGGCGAAACCCTATATGCGCCGATCGAGCGGCCGAAGGTGGCCGATCCCGTGTGACGGTTCCGCCGCCGCGGCGGCGTACCCGCGATCGCTTCGGAAGCACGTGGGCTGACGGAACAGGTGGCGGGCTTTAGGCCGGCGCCGGGTGCGGGTTGCCGGCGCCGGCCGCCAGAAAGGCCCGGTAGGCCATGGCGACGCCAGCCTCGAGCCCGATGGATGGCGCCCAGCCGAGCGCGCGCAGCCGCCCGGCCGCCATCAGCTTGCGCGGGGTGCCGTCCGGCTTCGACAGGTCGTGAACGATGCGCCCCTCGTAGCCCACGACCCTGCAGACCAGCCGGGTGAGGTCGAGGATCGTCACGTCCTCGCCCGAACCGACGTTGACGTGGACGTCGTCCGAGTAGGACGTCATCAGGCGGACGCAGGCGTCGGCGCAGTCGTCGACGTGGAGGAACTCGCGCCGCGGCGTCCCCGTCCCCCAGACGACGATTTCGGGTGCTCCGCCGACCTTGGCTTCGTGCGCCTTGCGGATCAGTGCCGGCATCACATGGCTGGAGGAGAGGTCGTAATTGTCGCCAGGGCCGTAGAGGTTGGTCGGCATGGCGGAGATGAAGTCGCGGCCATGCTGGCGCCGATAGGCCTGGCAGAGCTTGATTCCGGCGATCTTGGCGATCGCGTACCATTCGTTGGTGGGCTCGAGCGGACCGGTCAGCAGCGCCTCCTCGACGATCGGCTGCTCGGCGAATTTGGGGTAGATGCAGGACGAGCCGAGAAACAGCAGCTTGCCCACACCTGACCGATGCGCGGCGTGGATGACGTTCGCCTCGAGGATCAGGTTCTCGTAGATGAAGTCCGCCGGGTACCGGTCGTTCGCCAGGATGCCGCCCACCTTGGCGGCCGCGAGGAAGACCGCGTCGGGCCGGTTGGCGTCGAACCAGCGCTCGACATGGTCCTGCCGGGCGAGGTCGAGTTCGGCGCGCGTCGCCGTCAGGATCGTGCAGTGTTCCGACCGAAGCCGCCGCGCGATGGCGGAGCCGACCATGCCGCGGTGACCGGCGACGTAGACCCTTTTTCCGGCGAGCGGGAACATCGCGTCAGGCGTCCTTCAGCACCGGTTCGGTCCGCATCACCTTGAGATCCTCCTCCACCATCTCGCGACACAGGTCGCGGACGGAGGTCTCGTGCCGCCAGCCGAGCTTCTCGTGCGCCTTTCGGGGATCGCCGACGAGGAGGTCCACCTCGGTCGGCCGGAAATAGCGCGGATCGACCTCCACGACGCATCTTCCCGAAAGCGTATCGTAGCCTTTCTCGTCGACGCCCGACCCGCGCCATTCCAGCGGAATGCCTGCATCCTCGAAGGCCCATTGCACGAAGGTGCGGACCTGCGTCGTCTCGCCGGTGGCGAGCACGTAGTCGTCCGGCTCGTCCTGCTGCATCATCAGCCACA
The DNA here is from genome assembly GCF_014495845.1 of Aquibium microcysteis. NCBI lineage: Bacteria > Pseudomonadati > Pseudomonadota > Alphaproteobacteria > Hyphomicrobiales > Phyllobacteriaceae > Aquibium > Aquibium microcysteis. The sequence goes on along the minus strand of NZ_CP061080.1, from coordinate 2,814,232 downwards.
TGCCGCGCACGTATTCCCGGGCATGACCCCAGTCGCGCCGGGCGTCGAGATTGCCGAGATAAAGCCGCTCCTGCTTGCCGAGGCTGATGGCCGCAGCCGCACGGGTGATCTTGCGCGTCACGAAGGTCTCGCCGCGCAGCGGGCTCTCGTGGTTGAACAGGATGCCGTTGGAAGCATGCATGCCGTAGGCCTCGCGGTAGTTGACCGTGATCCAGTAGGCGTAGAGCTTGGCGGCCGCATAGGGGCTGCGGGGATAGAACGGCGTCTTCTCCGACTGCGGCACCTCCTGGACGAGACCGTAGAGCTCCGAGGTGGAGGCCTGGTAGAAGCGGGTCTTCTTCTCCATGCCGAGGATCCGGATGGCCTCCAGGAAGCGCAGCGTGCCCAGAGCATCGGCATTGGCGGTGTATTCCGGTGTCTCGAACGACACCATGACGTGGCTCTGCGCCGCCAGATTGTAGATTTCGTCCGGCTGGCTCTCCTGGACGATCCTGATCAGGTTCGTCGAATCGGTCATGTCGCCATAGTGCAGGACGAAGCGGCGGTCCTGCGCATGCGGATCCTGGTAGATGTGCTCGATGCGGCTGGTGTTGAAGGACGAGGAGCGCCGCTTGATCCCGTGAACGACGTAGCCCTTCTCCAGCAGGAGGTCGGCGAGATAGGCGCCGTCCTGGCCGGTGATCCCCGAAACGAGGGCGACCTTGCGGCTATCCGGATGGGCAGACTTCATCTTCCCGTCGTATCCCGCTCGTGAGGCTGATCTTGTCGCGCAGCCTTATCGGCGCAGCGCGGCGGGCACAACACCAAAGCCACTGCATAGCTAAAGGCCCTGCCGGCTGCGGCGAGGCATTCGCGCCCGGGCGGGTCCGGCGCGGGCGCTGCGGCAGAGGGCGGCGTCACGCGGTCGGCGCGGAGACCCGGTGGGCGACGCGTTCCTTGCCGTCGATGATGACGGCGCCGACCGCGGCGGCGGCGGCATCCGGGTCGGCAGCCGCGATGGCGTCGACGATGTGCCGGTGCCGCAAGGCGGTCCGCAGGTGTCTTTCCGGTTCGCCGAACGGCGAACTGAGCTTGAAGCTCGTGACCAGCGCCGCCTCGATCAGGTTGCCGAGGGAGTAGAGGAACGGGTTCTTCGCGGCTGCCAGCATCGCCAGATGGAACTCCAGATCGGCGAGCGCGAAGCTCTCCATCGAGGTCGCCGTGCGCATCCTCTCGGTCGCCGCCGTCATGGCGGCTATGTCGTTCCTGGTGGCGTGGCGGGCGGCAAGCCGGGCCGCGTAGGGCTCGAAGGCAAGGCGGATTTCGCTGAGGTGGGTGATGAACTGGCCGTCGATGCCGCTCTCCAGGTGCCAGGTCAGCACGTCGGCATCGAAGAGGTTCCACCGCGTGCGCTCGGTGACGCGCGTGCCCACCCGTGCGCGCGGAACGACGAGGCCCTTGGCGGTGAGCGTCTTCATGGCCTCCCGCAGGACAGTCCGGGAAACGTCGAAGCGGTCGGCCAGTTCGGCGTCCCCCGGCATCAGGCTGCCGGTGGGGTAGAGCCCGCCGACGATCGCCTTGCCGAGTTCGTTCACCACATGCGAATGACTGTTCCGGACGATGTTTCCCGAGATGGCTGTCTTGAGCATCACGTTCCTCAACCGGGCCTGTCTGCCGTGCCGCGTTCGCGGGTGGAGAGCAGGACGAGACCCTTCTGCAGCAGAATGAACGCAAAGAGCAAGAATCCGATGACGATCTTCGTCCACCAGCTCGACAGGGTGCCGTCGAAGACGATGTAGGTCTGGATCAGACCCATGATGAGCACGCCGACGAGCGTGCCCGCCACGAAGCCGCTGCCGCCGGTGAGCAGCGTCCCGCCGATGACCACGGCGGCGATCGCGTCGAGTTCCACGCCCACGGTGGCGAGCGAGTATCCGGCGGAGGTGTAGGTGGCGAAGACGATCCCCGACAGGCCGGCGAGGAACCCGGACAGGGCGTAGATGGCGATCGTCGTGCGGGCGACCGGCACGCCCATCAGCGAGGCCGTGGCCGCCCCGCCGCCGAGCGCGTAGACGTTGGTTCCGAACCGGGTGCGGTGGGCGAGCACGATGCCGGCAAGAAAGACCAGCAGCATGAGGCCGCCGATGAAGGTCAGGCGGCCCTTGCCCGGCATGAGCCAGTAGGCGTTCTTCAGGACGTCGAAGAACGCGTGGTCGATCGGCACCGCGTCGATCGAGATGACGTAGGCCATGCCGCGCGCCAGGAACATGCCGGCGAGCGTGACGATGAAGGGCGGCATCTCCAGAAAGTGGATCGCCGCGCCCATGCAGGCACCGAACAGCGTGGTGATGACGAGCAGCAGGACGAAGACCGGGACCGGGTGCAGGCTCGTGTCGCGCAGCATCACGGCGATGAACACGCCGGAGAAGGCGATGACGGAGCCGATCGACAGATCGATGCCGCCGGACAGGATGACGAAGGTCATGCCGACCGCCGCGATGCCGAGGAAGGCATTGTCGGTGAGCAGGTTGCCCACGACGCGCGTCGACAGGATCGCCGGAAACTGGACGTAGCAGACCGCGTAGGCGGCAAGGAAGATCACCACGGTGGCGATCAGCGGGAGCATGCGGGCGTTCATTGGGTCACCGTGCGCGTTTCGCTCGTATCGGTGCGGGGCCGGCGCCGGAAGAAGAACGCCGCGGTGCGCGTGGCCGGCGACTGCAGCACCAGGATCGTCAGCACGATCAGGGCTTTGATGACCAGGTTGAATTCCGGCGGGAACCCCGACAACAGGATGCCGGTGTTCATGGCCTGGATGATCAGTGCGCCGATGAGCGAAGCCACGATCGAGAAGCGGCCGCCCAGCAGCGACGTCCCGCCGATGACGACAGCGAGAATGGCGTCGAGCTCCAGCCAGAGCCCGGCATTGTTGGCGTCGGCGCCGCGGATGTCGGCCGCGGCGATGATGCCGGCAAGCGACGCGCAGAGGCCGGAGGCCATGTAGACGGCGATCAGCAGAACCCGCGAGTTCACCCCCGCCAGCGTGCTGGCCCTCAGATTGACGCCGATCGCCTCGATCAGCATGCCGAGCGCCGACCGGCGGACGACCAGGGTGACGATCATCCCGGCGATCATCCAGATGACCACGGGGGTCGGCACGGTGAGAACAGAGCCGGAGCCGATGAAGATCAGGCTTTCCTGGTTGAAGGTGAGGATGGCGCCCTCGGTGATGAGCTGGGCGATGCCGCGCCCGGCCACCATGAGGATGAGGGTGGCCACGATCGGCTGGATGCGCAGGACGGCGACGAGGATGCCGTTCCACAGGCCGCAGACGAGCCCGGCGGAAATCGACAGGGCAAGAATGGCGGGCAGGCCGTAGCCCTGCGTGCTGCCCCAGGCCGCGGTCGCCCCGCAGATCGCCATGACGGCGCCGACCGACAGGTCGATTCCGCGCGTCGCCATGACCAGCGTCATCCCGATTGCCAGCAGGGCAACCGGCGCACCGCGGTTGAGGATGTCGATCGGGCTGCCGTAAAGCCGCCCGTTGGCGATCCGGACGTCGAAGAAGCCGGGAAAGAAGACCGAGATCAGCACCAGGATGCCGGCCAGGATGGCGAGCTGGGGCGCGATCCGGCGGAGAAAGCGCGTCGCGCCGTTCATGCCTGCTGCTCCGCGTCGTGCGATGCGATCGCCTTGACGATGTTGCCGGTGGTGATCTCGGCGCCGGCGAGTTCGGCGACGTGGCGCCGGTCCCGCACGACGATCACCCGATGGCTGTAGGCGACCAGTTCGTCGAGCTCCGACGAGATGACGAGAAGCGACATGCCCTGGGCACAGAGATCCTCGATCAGCCGGATGATCTCGGCATGGGCGCCGACGTCGATGCCGCGGGTGGGCTCGTCGAGGACGAGGAAGGTCGGGTTGGTCGCCAGCCAGCGGGCCAGCATGACCTTCTGCTGGTTGCCGCCCGACAGGAGCCCGACCGGTTTCTCCGCGTCGGACGTCCGGATGTCGAGGCGGCGGATGAACTGGTCGGCCAGCTCCGCCTGGCGCCGCGGCGGGATCGGCCGCGACCAGCCGGCCCGCGCCTGGAGGGCGAGCACGATGTTCTCGCGGATGCTGAGATCGCCGATGATGCCGTCTGTCTTGCGGTCCTCGGGACTGAAGCCGAACCCTGCGCCCACGGCATCGCGCGGCGACTTCAGGTCGATCCGCTCGCCGTCCCGGCGCAGGCTGCCGCTGTCGTGCGGCGTCACGCCGAAGATCGTTTCGGCGGTTTCGGTGCGGCCCGACCCCAGCAGTCCGGCCATGCCGATGACCTCGCCGCGGCGGACCGTCAGGTCGAACGGCGCGACGCGGCCGCTCCGCCCGAAGCCTTCGAAGGAGAGATGAGCGCCGCCGGAGGGGGCGTCGGTGCGGCCGGTCTCGCGCGTCTCCTGCTCCAGCTCCCGGCCGAGCATCATGTTGACCAGCTTCATCCTGTCGATCTGGGAGACGGCCTGCGTCCCGACCAGCCTTCCGTTGCGCAGGACGGTGATCCGGTCGCAGATGTCGAAGACCTGATCGAGAAAGTGCGAAATGAAGACGATGCCGAGGCCGCGCCGCTTGAGGGAGCGGATGACCTCGAAGAGCATCTGCACCTCGTTGGCGTCGAGACTGGCCGTGGGTTCGTCGAGGATCAGAACCTTGCCCGAAAGGCTGACGGCCCTGGCGATCGCGACGATCTGCTGGACCGCGACCGAATAGGTGTCGAGGTTGCGCGAGACGTCGATGTCGAGGCCGTAGTGGGCCAGGGTCTCCCGCGCCTGGCGCTTGAGCCGGCCCTGGCTGACGAGCCCGAAGCGCCGCGGCTGGTGTCCAAGGAAGAGGTTCTCGGCGACCGTCAGGTTGGGCAGGAGGTTGACCTCCTGATAGACCGTGCCGATGCCAAGACCCTGCGCGTCCAGCGGGTCCCGGGGGTGGATCAGCTGGCCTTCCAGCCGGACGTCGCCCCCGTCGCGGCGATAGGCACCGGTCAGGCACTTGATCAGGGTCGACTTGCCGGCGCCGTTCTCGCCCAGCAGCGCATGGACTTCGCCCGCCTGCAGCGTGAAATCGACGGCATCGAGCGCGATCGTGCCTGGAAACCCCTTGGAGACCGCCTCCGCGCGAAGGAGCGGTGGATTTTCGGCCACTGTGTTCATCCTCGACTTGATAGCATACCGATGGACCCGCCCCGAAGACGTGCATCGGAACGGGCCGGTCGATCGTGATCGGCGCCGCGCTCCAGGGCGCGGCGCCGATGCCTCGGGAGGATCAGTAGCCGAGATCCTTGCGGCGCTCGTACTCGCCCTTCGGATCGTCCGCCTGGGTGTAGAGCTTGGACTCGGTCTGGATGAACTTCGGCGGCATGGTGCCGTCCTTCATGAAGGCGGCAAGGGCGTCGAAGGCGGGGCCGGCCATGTTCGGCGTCAGTTCGACGGTGGCATTCGCCTCGCCGGCGGCCATGGCCACGAAGATGTCCGGAACGGCGTCGATGGAGACGACGAGGATGTCGGTTCCCGGCTTCAGGCCGGCTTCCTTGATCGCCTGAATCGCGCCGACGGCCATGTCGTCGTTGTGGGCGTAGAGCGCGCAGATGTTGGCGCCGCCGCCTTCGGCCTTCAGGAAGCTCTCCATGACTTCCTTGCCCTTGGTGCGGGTGAAGTCACCGGTCTGGCTGCGGACGATCTTGATGTTGTCGTGACCCTTGATGGCGTTCTCGAAGCCGGTCTTGCGGTCGATCGCCGGGGACGAGCCGGTCGTGCCCTGGAGTTCGACCACGTTGCACGGCTTGCCCGCAAGCGTGTCGACGAGCCATTTGCCGGCGACCTCACCCTCGTGGACGAGGTCGGAGCCGACCGCCGTGAGATAGAGATCCTTCGAGGAATCGACCATGCGGTCGAGGAGCACGACGGGGATCTCGGCCTCCTTCGCTTCTTCGAGCACCGAATCCCAGCCGGTTGCGACGACCGGCGCCAGCAGGATGGCGTCCACGCCCTGGGCGATGAAGGAGCGCACCGCCTTGATCTGGTTCTCCTGCTTCTGCTGGGCGTCGGCGAACTTCAGGTCGATGCCGCGCTTCTCCGCCTCCTGGCGCGTCACCGTCGTCTCGGCCGCCCGCCAGCCGGACTCCGATCCGATCTGAGAGAAGCCGATCGTCTGGGCAAGCGCGCCAGACGACATGAGTGCGATAGAGACCAGCGCGCCTGCGCCGATCCCGGCCATCTTGAACAGCATTTGAGTCCTCCCTGGAAACTGCACGGGCCTATGCCCGAGCGAGAAAAAATCATACTATATTATTTTTGTAAACGCCCAAATTTGAAGGCCGACGCCCGCGGCGACGAGAAGTTGTGCGCGTCGGGTGCTTCCGGGGTTCGACCGGCGGTGAGCCGATGCAGGCGCAGACGAGGCGCGAACGCCAGCATTCCGCGGCAGCGCGGCTGCCGCGGCCGTTATTTGAACGTCCGGGTTTTCGTCCCGCCGGAGGGTCGGCAGATGCCGCCGGTGCGGCGCAGACGGCCGCTAAGCCGGCCTCGCGCGGATGCGGAAGGTCGCCGTCAGGCGCCGGTGACGCGCCACAGGACGTCGCCGACGTCGTCGGCGACGAGGAGCGATCCGTCCGGCCCGAGGGTGACGCCGACGGGCCTGCCGTAGGAGTACTTCTCGTCGGGCGACAGGAAACCCGAGAGGATGTCGCGCGAGGGGCCGGAGGGCCTGCCGTTCTCGAACGGCACGAAAATGACGCGGTAGCCCGAGAGCGTCGAGCGGTTCCACGAGCCGTGCTGGCCGATCACCATGCCGTCGGGGAAGCCGGGCAGCGTGCCGGCCGGCATCCAGCACAGGCCGAGCGAGGCCGTATGACCGCCGAGCGCGAAATCCGGTGTGAGCGCCCTGGCCACCATCGCGGCGTCCTGCGGCACACGGTCGTCGACGATGCGATCCCAGTAGCAGTACGGCCAGCCATAGAAGCCGCCGTCGACGACCGAAGTGAGGTAGTCAGGCGGCGTCTCGTCACCGAGGCCGTCGCGCTCGTTGACGACGGTCCAGAGGACCCCCGTCGACGGTTCCCAGGCGAGCCCGACCGGATTGCGCAGCCCCGAGGCGAAGACGCGCTGCCGCCCTGCGGCGATGTCGTATTCGTAGATGGCGGCCCGTCCTTCCTCCGCCTCCATGCCTTCGTCGCCGATGTTGGAGAGCGAGCCGACGCCGACATAGAGACGCGTGCCGTCGGCGGACGGAAGGATGGAGCGGGTCCAGTGGCCGGCCGGCTTGTAGGAGGCGAGACGGCGGCCGGGCGCCTCGATGCGGGTGTCGCCGTCGGAATAGGGGAAGGCGACCAAGCCGTCGGTGTTGCCGACATAGAGCGTGCCGTCGAGCATCGCCATGCCGAAGGGGTGGTTCAGGCCGTCCAGCAGCACGTGCCGCGTCTCGGCGACGCCGTCGCCGTCGGCATCGCGCAGCAGCGTGATGCGGTTCGGGCTGTCGCCGAGGGCGGCGGCGCGACGCATCGTGGCCGACATGGCATAGTCGAAGACGGAGCTGATGCCGCCCGGCACCGACAGCGCCTCGGCGGTCAGGACGTCGCCGTTGGGCAGGACATGGATCCAGCGGGGATGCTTGAGGCCGGCGGCGAAGGCGTTGACCTTCAACCCCGGCGCGGCGACCGGTGTGCGGCCGGCGTCCCAGCCGCGCGCCGTCGGCATCTTGAGCGTCGGGATGGCGCCCTGGGGGCGGGCAGGGGGGATTGCCGGTCTGTCGCCGAAGGCCTGGGCGAGGACGCCCTGGCCGCGATGGCGTATCCTGACCATGACGCCGCCGACGAGAGCGACGAGTTCGGCGAAGAGAGAAGTGGCCATGGCTGCGGTTCCTGACTGGCGTCCTCCCGCCTTAGACCATCGGGCGCCGAAAGGGAAACCGGAGGTGCGCGCACGCCAGCCGCCACCTGTCCGGAGACGGCCACGCCGCGAACGTTTTTTGTCGCGCGCGGATCGAGGCAGCGCCCAGGTGGACTTCCATTCCTGATTTCGAGGCAATTTTGGAACGGGATTCGAACGGGCGCAGGTTCGAAAGCCCGCCATGCCCTGACCCGCCTCGGCCGTTCCGATAGAAGGATGTCACGGGACTTCACCGCGAAGTCCGCCATCACAGACCGGGAGACCCACAGATGCGCCTCGCTTCACTGGCCCTCACGCTCGGCGTGCTCGCCGCGCCCGCCGCCTTCGCTTCCGACGTCCGCCCCCTGGTGGATGCCGAGTGGGTGAAGGCCCATGCGGGCCAGGAGAACGTCGTCCTCCTCGACATCCGTGACAAGGTCGCCGAGACCGATCTCGGGACGACCCCCTATATCGACGGCGCGGTCGTCGCGCCCTATGCCACCGCAGGCTGGCGCACGGAGCTCAACGGGGTTCCCGGGATGCTGCCGCCGGTCGAGCAGATCTCCAAGCTCATCGGCGACCTCGGCATCGATGCCGACGATCACGTCGTCATCGTACCCTGGGGCACCGACTCCAGCGAGTTCGGCGGCGCGACCCGCGTGTACTGGACCTTCAAGTATCTCGGCCATGACGAGGTCTCCATCCTCGACGGGGGCTGGCGCCAGTACGATGCGGCCGGCGGCAAGCGGTCGGCGGAGCCGGCGAAGCCGACGCCCGTGACCTTCGAATACGATCTGCAGGAGGATCTCCTGGCAACGACCGAGGAGGTCGCCGCCGCTCTCGAAGCAGGCACGAAACTGGTCGACGGCCGACCGGCCGAGCAGTTCGAAGGCAAGTCGAAGAGCCCGGTCGTGCGCACCGAAGGCACGATCCCTGGCGCCGTCAACATCAAGCACAGCGACCTCTACAGCGCGGAGTACGCCCTGTTTGCCCGTCCCGAGACGGTGAAGGCGCTGTCGGAGGCCGTGGGCCTCGGCGCGGACGAGAAGAACATCGCCTTCTGCAACACCGGCCACTGGGCTTCCGTGGCCTGGTTCGGCCTGAGCGAGGTGCTGGGCAACAAGAACACCTCCATGTATGACGGCTCGATGGCCGAGTGGACCGCCGATCCCAAGCGTCCGGTCGAGAACCGCTCGGGCACCTGAACCTTTCCGACGGGCGTCACGAATGCATGCGAATGTCCGGAGCGATCCGGACATTCGGCGTTTTCGAGCAAGCGACAGAAGCGGCAGACTCCATCATGACCGACATCCCTCTCGACCGATCGCCTGCGGATCGACCGCAGATCGCGCTCCCCATGACCATCGACCGCGCGCCGGCGCTCGTCGCAGCCGGCGGGCTCGTCCTCGGCTTCGCGGCCATCGCAGGCCTGATCGACCTGCGCCAGGCGGCGCTTTTCCTTGTGGGCGGGCTGCTTGGCGCGGCGCTCTATCACGGCTCCTTCGGCTTCACCGGCGGCTGGCGCCGCTTCGTGGTCGAGCGGCGGGGGCGAGCGGTGCGGGCGCAGATGCTGATGATCGGCATTGCAGCGGTGGCGATGATCCCGCTGCTGGCGGCGGGCAGCCTGGGCGGCAAGCCGCTGGTGGGCGCCCTGGCCCCGGTCGGCGTCTCCGTGCTGATCGGCGCCGCCCTGTTCGGGCTGGGGATGCAGCTCGGCGGCGGCTGCGGCTCGGGCACGCTGTTCACCGTCGGCGGCGGGTCGGCGCGCATGCTGGTTACCCTCGTGTTCTTCATCGTCGGCGCCGTGATCGGCACCGCGCACCTGCCCTGGTGGCTCGAACTGCCGTCGCTCGGCGTCATCGATCTCGGTCGCGCGTTCTCGACCGGCACCGCCGTCTTCGCGACGCTGGCCGCGCTCGGACTGGTCGCGCTCGCAACCGCGCTGGTGGAGCGGCGCGCGCATGGCGACGTGGAGTGGGAGGCGACGCCGCCGCGGGCCGGCTGGGCCTGGCTCGTCAAGGGACCATGGCCGCTGGTCGGCGCCGGGCTGATGCTCGCCGTGCTCAACGTCGCGACGCTGCTGCTCGCCGGACATCCCTGGTCCGTGACCTTCGGCTTCGGCCTCTGGGGCGCGAAGATCGCACAGGCGGCCGGCATTCCGGTCGAGAGCTGGGCCTTCTGGACCTGGCCCGGGCCGCAGACGGCGCTGTCGTCCAGCGTGCTCGCCGACGTCACTTCCGTGATGAATTTCGGGATCATCCTCGGCGCCGCGCTGGCCGCGAGCCTCGCGGGGAAGTTCGCGCCGAAGGCGAAGCTGCCGCTCGGATCGCTGCTCGCGGCCATCGTCGGGGGCCTCCTGATGGGCTATGGCGCGCGGCTTTCGTTCGGCTGCAACATCGGCGCCTTGTTTTCCGGCATCGCCTCGGGCAGCTTGCACGGGTGGCTGTGGTTCGCCGCCGCCTTCGCCGGCTCGTTCGCCGGCGTTGCGGCGCGTCCACTGTTCGGTCTCGACGGGTTCAAAAGGACATGAGCGCCAGAAACACACTGCTCTTCGGAGCCGCGCTCGCGGCCGCCACGGCCGCCGTCGCGGTCGATCACGCGCGCCATCCGGTGCCGAGGGCGCAGGAGCCGATGCAGACCGCGCCGGCCGCGGGAGCGGCGCCCTGCGCAGCCGCGGCCCCCTGTGCGGCCGGTGCGCCGCGGTTGAGCGCTCCCGCGGCTCCGGCGGCAGCCCCCTGCGCCGCCGCCGCGCCGTGCGCCGCCGCCGCACCCAGGCTCGCGCCTCCGCCTCCGCCGGCCCCTCCGCCCGCCTCGCCGGCCAAGCTCGCGCCGCCGCCGCCGCCGGCTGCCCCGCCGGCATCCCCGGCCAGGCTCGCTCCGCCGCCGCCGCCCATGCCCCTTCCGGAGACGACGAATGGCTGACGATCGGGAGCACGCCATCGGCGAGATCAGCTTCTGCGAGAGCGTTCTCGCCAAAGGCGGTCTCAGCGTGCTCACCGAAACGTTTCGCGAAACGTCGACCATCGCCGCATGGGAGCATTATCCGCCGGGCGACGTCTTCGATCCCGTGAGCGGAGCGCAGTGGTTCTACCATTGCCATCCGGCGGAGGAAGGCACCGTGGAACACGGTCATTTCCACTGCTTCGTGCGGCCGGACGGGGTGGACGGGCCGATCCATCATCTCGCCGCCGTCGGCGTGGATGCGCACGGACGGGCGCTGCGGCTGTTCACGGTGAACCAGTGGGTGGTCGGGGACGACTGGCTGGACGCGGAGGGGACGATCGCGCTGCTGCCGCGCTTCGACGTCCACATGCCGCGCCCGTCCTACCTCGTGAACCGATGGCTGACCGCGATCTTCTTCGCCTACGAGGCCGAGATCGCCGATCTCATCCGCGCCCGTGACGAGACGCTGGCGCAGCACCCCGTCACAGAAGGGCTCGACGTCCGGCAGGACCGGTCGCTCGAAGTGACGTCGGAGATGCTTTTCGAGCCTCAGCCGGCTGACTGAGCCGATCGGCGGCATCGGTTCCTCAACAGGGGCTCAGCCAGACGACGCCGCCGAAACAGACGATGGAGGCGGCGGCCGACAGCAGCGCCAGCCGCCGCGCGGCGGTGTGCATGAAATCGACGGTCCCGGCGTCTTCGTCGTCGCCGCCCGGTGCGGCCGCCTTCAGCTGGCGCACGAGCACCGCGTGGCCTCCCATGACGAGCGCGAAGAGGGCAAGGAGCACGGCGCGCTGAAGCGTCAGCGGCCCGACCAGCGCCGTCTCGTCCCAGCCGAGGCCGCAGCCCGTCGCCTGTGCGCCGTAGACGGCCAGAAACGCCACGCTCCACAGCACGAAGCCGGAGACGACCGCCGCAAGGGGCGCGATCTCGCGCATCTGGCGTCTCATCCGTCCGCTCCGGACGCGCCGAGTTCGGCCATCAGCCACCAGAAGGCGAGGGTGACGACCCCCGTCGCGAAGGCGTAGAGATGGACGAGCAGGCCGATGCGCAGGTCGAGCAGGCGCGCGGGCGAGACCCAGCCGGCCGCGACGCGCCACAGGCCGTAGCAGGCGAAGACGAGGCCGATCATCGCATGCAGGGTCGCGTAGGAGAGGGCGACGAAGACGGTCGCGGCGGCGGCGTGTGCGGTCGGATCGGCGATGGATGCCGCGGACCAGGCGAAGAAGGTGGCGCCGGCCGCATGCAGCGCAGCGGTGAGCGCCAGCGGCGCGATCCGGCCCGCCGCTCCCGCCCCGACACTGCCCAGGGCGGCGAGGCCGCCGATCATCAGAACGGCCAGAATGGCGAGGCTCGGAACCAGATCAGGCCGCGGCATGGCGGGCGGTGGCCATCCGGGCGCCGAGATCCAGAGGAAGAGCCCTCCGAACGCCAGCGAGGCGAACAGCGTCGCATCGGCGATCAATGCAAACATGGTGGCCCAGATCGATGGAGCGCTGGGGCTTTCGAAATGCGGGGGGACCGAGACGCCGAGGCCGATGGGCTCCGGCCCCGTGTCCGCCTGCCTGCCCCGCCCGACGGTCCAGCGAAGGAACAGGGCGACGACCAGGAGCGGCGCGAAGGCGGCAACCCAATAGATCTTGAAGAGCATGGCGAGGAAGAAGACGCCGGTGCCGATCGCCGTGATCAGGGGCAGGTAACTCGGTCGCGGCAGTTCCACCACCTGTTCGACACCGCCGCCGATCGCTTCGACGGCGAGGGTTTCCATGCGCCCCTTGCGCACGAAGCCCAGATAGCCGCGCCCGGCTGCGAGCTCGGCACCCACGTCGTCCGGGCGGAGCGTGTCGGCGCGGGCCTCGACATGCGGCAGGGAGGCGAAGGCATAGGCGGGGGGCGGCGTCGGCATCGCCCATTCGAGCGTCTGCGCGCGCCAGGGATTGCGCCGGAACGCCTGCCCGAAGCGGAAATGCAGGGCGAAGTCGAGCAGCACCAGGCCGAAGCCGATCGCCATGATGAAGGAGCCGACCGACGAGACGAAGTTGAAGATCTCGAGCCCCGGCTCCGCGGGATAGAGGTGCGCCCGGCGCGGCATGCCGCGAAGGCCGGTGAGATGCATGATGAAGAAGGTGACGTTGAAGCCGATGAAGATCATCCAGAAGGCCGGCTTGGCCAGGTGATTGACCGCCATCCGGCCGGTCATGTGCGGCACCCAGTAATAGGCCGCCCCCAGGACGGGAAAGACGAAGCCGCCGACCAGCACGTAGTGCAGGTGCGCGACGACGAAGTGGCTGTCGTGGGCCTGGATGTCGAAGGGCACCATGGCGACCATGACGCCGGTCAGCCCGCCGATGACGAAGATGAACAGGAAGCCGAAGAAATAGAGCATCGGCAGCGAGAAGCGCGGCCGGCCATGCGAGAGCGTGGCGAGCCAGGCGAAGATCTGGACGGCTGTCGGAATGGCGACAAGCGCGCTCGCGGCCGAAAAGAAACTCAGCGCGAGATGCGGGATGCCGACGAGATACATGTGGTGGACCCACAGGCCGAGCGACAGGAAGCCCATGGCGATGAGCGCCACCACGACGGCCCGGTAGCCGGCGAGCGGGCGGCCGGCGAAGACGGGCAGGAAGGTGGCGATGGCGCCGGCGGCCGGCAGGAAGATGATGTAGACCTCCGGGTGGCCGAAGAGCCAGAAGAGGTGCTGCCACAGCAGCGGATCGCCGCCGCGGGTCGGGTCGAAGAAGGGCAGGTCGAAGGCGCGCTCGAGTTCGAGCAGGATCGACCCCAGAATGAGCGGCGGGAAGCCGACGAGCATCATGCCCGCCGTCACCAGCATGTACCATGCGAAGATCGGCATGCGGTCGAGCGACATGCCCGGCGCGCGCAGCTTCAGGATGCTGACGAGGATCTCGATGGCCGCCGACAGCGCCGAGATCTCCACGAAGGTGATGCCGAGCAGCCAGACGTCGGCGTTGATCCCCGGCGAGAAGACGCGCGAGGAGAGCGGCGTGTACATGAACCAGCCGCTGTCGGGCGCGACGCCGAAGGCCAGCGCCGCGATGATGATGGTGCCGCCGAAGAGATAGCACCAGTAGCCGTAGGCGGTCAGGCGCGGGAAGGCGAGGTCGCGGGCCCCGAGAAGTTTCGGCAGGAGGTAGATCGCCAGGCCCTCCAGCATGGGGATCGCGAAGAGGAACATCATGATGGTGCCGTGCATGGTAAAGACCTGCGCGTAGACGCCTTCTTCCATGAACGGGCTCTGCGAGGAGGCGAGCTGGGTGCGGATCAGCATCCCGAGCAGGCCGCCGATGGCGAAGAAGATCGCCGCCGTCGCCATGAAGCGCTTTCCGATCACCGAATGGTTGACGGCCGCCAGCCTTGCGAGCCCGGGCCCGGTGCCCCAGATCGCCGTGAGCTGCCTGTGCAGGCGGAGCGCCTCGCTTCCTCGCGGCTGCGTCATTCGGCGAAGTTCCTTTCGAGCAGGTCGAGAAAGGCGTCCGGTTCGTGCACCTGGACCTCGAAGCGCATGGTGGTGTGTCCCGTGCCGCAATACTCGGCGCAGAGCCCGCCGAAGGTCCCGGTGCGGTCGGCGAGGAGCCGGACGTGGTTGCGATGGCCGGGCACCGCGTCGATCTTGCCGCCCAGCGCCGGGACCCAGAGGCTGTGGATCACGTCCGCGCTGACCGTCACGACGTCGACGGGTCGGTCGACGGGCATGTGCAGCACGCCGGTGGTGACGGGGCCGCCTTCGACGTCGACGTAGCGGAATTCCCACTGCCACTGCCGAGCATGGGCCTCGATGCGCAGCGGGTCCCCGTCGCCTTCGCGCGCCAGCAGGTGCTCTCCCTGCGCAAGGGAGACGAAGAGCAGGGCGAGCAGGACGGGCAGCGGCATCACCAGGCCGCCCCAGAGGATCCATCGACCGGCGGGCAGCCTGGCGCCCACGGACGGCCTCAGCATCACCAGCGCAAACAGGCCCATGACCAGCGCGAAGAGCACGATCGCGGCGAAGAACATGACCCACCAGAGCCTGGCGATGGCCCGCGCCCCGGGTCCGGCGGGGTCGAGCGCCGAGGCGTCGCCCGCGCAGCCCGCGAGCAGGATCGGCGCCACGAGCGTGACGACAGGGAACAAGAAGGGGCGCGCGCGCCTTTCTGCCGGAACAGGAGATCCCGCATGCCCGACAGCGAACGCCGCCGCAATCCGGTCAACCAGGCCGTCGACGAACTGGACGTGACGTCCGCGGTGGCGATCGCCGGGCATCCGATCCACGCGATGAGCGTGCATTTCCCCATCGCGCTCGTCATCGGAACGCTCGGCATCGACATCTTCTACTGGTGGTCGGCCGATCCGTTCTGGCTGCGGGTCGGGCTGTGGTCGTCGGGCTTCGCCTTCGGCGGCGGTCTGGTCGCGGCGCTGGCCGGAACGGCCGAGCTGCTTCTGGTGCGCGGCATCCGTGGACGGGTCGCGAGCTGGGCGCATGGGGTGGCCGCCATGACGCTGATCGCCGTGGCCGGGCTGAACTGGGGCATTCGCGTCCAGGATACGTCCGACGTCCTGCCGCACGGACTGCTGCTGTCGCTGCTGGCGACGTTCCTCACCGGTCTTGCCGGCTGGCATGGCGGAAAGCTGATCTTCCATCACGGCATCGGCCTCATGGTATCGGCCAAGGACTGATATCCTCGGCCAGCCGGCGCAGGCCGCCGGGTTCGGTCAGGATGGAGGGGACGAGGCCCCTCCATTCGATCTCGGGTTTCGCCAGCACCAGCGCCAGGACGCCGACGATCAGGACGAGCGTCACGCCCGTC
This sequence comes from Aquibium microcysteis, assembly GCF_014495845.1. Taxonomy (NCBI): domain Bacteria; kingdom Pseudomonadati; phylum Pseudomonadota; class Alphaproteobacteria; order Hyphomicrobiales; family Phyllobacteriaceae; genus Aquibium; species Aquibium microcysteis. The sequence goes on along the minus strand of NZ_CP061080.1, from coordinate 2,798,610 downwards.
ACCGCGACGAAGCGCCAGACCGGATAGATCTGCCCTTCCTCGAAAAGGCGGATGATGACCAGTCCGGTCAGCGTGTGGAGGAGGGCGAGGAAGGCGACGAGCGCCAGCTTGGCCGAGAGCCAGGGCTGGTAGGCCTGGCTGGCGAAGATCAGCGCGGCACCCGATGCGATGGCGATGAATGCGGCCGGCGAGACCAGCTTGAGGAAGGCGAAGCGCGTGGTCCGCTGCAGCATGTACAGCCGGTGCCCCTGAACGATGCGCGCGCGCTGCACGTAGAGACCGGGCAGGCTGACGAGACCGGCCATCCAGACGCATACGGCCGCGATGTGCAGGATCTTGATCCAGAGGATCATCCGTTCCGACCATGGATCGTCAATTGCGTCCCCTTCGACTTCCCGTTCGATCACGCCCGCGGCGCGCCGCGGGCACGCAACAGGGAAGCGCACGGCCAAGGGCCGGCGACAGGAACAGGAACACGGCAGGGGAGCGATGGTTCCGGAGCAGCGGGGTCGACGGGCGCAGCCGGGAGGCGACCGGCCGGCGGTCATCCGTGGAGCGGATGCCGGCCCGTCGGATCCGCTATCGCGGGGTCGGGCGGTCGCCGATGCCGTCGCGCGCGGCGATCGTCGCGCCGCTGCCCGTGATGGCATAGAAGGCGAGCAGCACGAGGCCGGCCCCCGACACCGCGTATTCGAGGCTCCAGCCGGCGAGTTCGTGGATCGGCGCGATCATGGCCAGACCAAGCAGTGTCCAGCCGATGCGCGTCGCCAACCCCAGCGGCTTGAGCGCGTGGCCCACCAGCCCACCGGTGACGAGCACGAGCGCGGCTGCCGAACTGACGAAGACGTAGACGATGTCGACCGCGCTGCCGACCATCAGCAGCGCCGGCTTGTAGATGAACAGGAAGGGCAGGAGATAGGCGATCCAGCCGAAGCGGAAGCCCTCGATGCTGGTCTTCAGCTGGGGCGCGTTGGCGATGCTGGCCGCGGCGAAGGAGGCCATGGCGATCGGCGGCGTGATCATCGACAGCATGCCGTAGTAAAAGACGAACATGTGTGCCTGCATCGGCGCTATGCCGAGCTGCGTCAGGGCCGGCGCGGCCAGCGACGCCATCAGGAGATAGACGCCGGTGGTCGGCAGCCCCATCCCGAGCACCACACCGACTCCGGCCGTGACCAGGAGCAAAGCGAACAGGCTCTCCCCTCCGAAGTCGAGCAGGTAGAGCGACAGCGCGAATCCCAGCCCGGTGGTCGTGAGGAGGCCGATGATCATGCCGGCCGCGGCCGTGATCAGCAGGATGTCGCAGGTCGACTGGCCCGTGGTCACCACGGCGTCGAGCAGCTTGCGCGGCGTCAGCCGCCGATCCTCGGGGCCGAGGAACGAGGTGGCGAGGCCGAGCGCGACCATCGCCACGATCGCCCAGATGGCGGCGAGTTCGGCCCGGACGTTGAAGCTGAAGATCGAGAGCAGCAGGACGCCGATCCCCAGCATGGGAAGCCAGCCCTGCGCGAGGACGGAGGCCATCGGCGTGCGGTCGAGGTCCCGGAGCGACGGGATCCGATCGCGGTGGGCGATGAAGTGGATCTGCACGAAGATCGACAGGTAGTAGAGGATCGCCGGCAGCAGGGCGGCGATGACGATGTCGCGGTAGGGGACCTGCAGGAGCTCGGCCATCAGGAAGGCGGCAGCACCCATGATCGGCGGCATGAGCTGGCCGCCGGTCGAGGCCACGGCCTCTATGGCGCCGGCCTGCTCTGGCCGGAAGCCGGCCTTCTTCATCATCGGGATGGTCATGACGCCGGTGGACATGACGTTCGACACCGCACTTCCGGAGATCGAGCCGAACAGGGCGGAGGCCGTGACGGCGACCTTTGCGGTGTTGCCGGGGCCGTTGCCGGCCACCCGGAGCGACAGCTGCGTGAAGAAGTCGCCGCCGCCGACGGCCAGCAGCAGGCCGCCGAACAGGACGAAGACGACCACGACGAAGGCGGCGATCTGCAGCGCCTGGCCCCATGTGGCGGTCGAGTCGGTGCCGAGGAAGCGCAGCACGTCGGCGACCGGCTGCGGCCGTCCCGTCAGCGCGCCGGGTACCCAGTCGCCGAACAGCGCATAGAGCAGCATGACCGCGAAGATGACGATCAGGGCCCAGCCGATGACGCGGCGCAGGCCCTCCATCACCAGCCCCGTCGTTGCGATGCCGAGGATCAACGCTTCCGTGGGATGCCGGAAGGCGCCTTCCGAGAGGATGGGAAAGCGGATGAAGACGAAGAGGCCGAGTGCGAAGGCGGCAACGCCCAGCGCCGCATCGACCGCGTTGCAGAGACCTCTGCCGGGCCGGCAGGCCCGGAAGAAGACCACGGCGAGCGCCGCGCCCAGCATGAGCGCGGCGATCTGCTCGGGATAGATGAGAATGCCGAGGCGCTGCGGGACCGATGCGATCCAGGCGATCGACCCGGCCGGCACGAGGACGGCCAGAATCGCCGGTATGATGCGAAGCGGATTGCGAACGTCGCGGTTCATCTCACCCTAGCCCTGACGACGATCGATCACTCGCCGGACCAGATGCCGACGCTCTTGTAGAACTCGATCGCACCCGGGTGATACTCGAGCACGCCGGCCTTGCCGATCTTGGCAGGGTCATACTCGTTCCAGATCGGGCCGGTCTCCTTCAGCGCCGCCTCGCCCTCGAAGAGCGCCTTGGCGACCTTGGCGACCACCTCGTTCGGGACGTCGGCATTGGCAAAGAGCGTGTAGTCGTAGGCGAAGATGACGGTGTCCTCGCTGACGCCCGGCACCTTGTAGGAGCCGACCGGCTTGAGGAACGTGCCGGGAAGTTCCGCGGCCAGCACCTTCTCGTCGCCTTCCTTGTAGTTGAGGAAGGTGACGCCCTTCAGCGTGGTCTCGAAGTCGAAGGTGTACTGCGCGCCGGCGGTGGCGATCGTCAAGTCCGTGGCGCCATCCTTGAAGGCCTGGAACTGGGCCGGGAAGTTGGCCGTGGGCACGCTGGTCACGTCGTCATAGGTGAGGCCGGCGGTCGCGAGCGAGGCACGGATGATGTAGTCGCCGAGCGAATTGGCCGGGAAGCGCGGCACGCGCTTGCCCTTGAGGCCGTCGAGCGTCTTGATGCCCAGCGAGGACGGAACCATCATTCCGGCGTTGAAGGGGATCAGCGTGGCGACCAGCTTGAGGTTGGGCGCCGGCTGGCCCGCCGACATGCCTTCGCCCTTCAGGGCGTAGAAGGTCTGCGGGTAGTTGGCGATGCCGAACTCGACGCGGCCGTCATTGACCAGCGGGATGTACTGCGAGGTGTTGGCCAGCATCTGGGGCCGAACCTGCAGGTCGGTGGCCTGTGACACGGTCTTGGCGATCGCGGTCGCGATCTGCTCCGTCGCGCCGCCCTGTGTGGTCGCCAGGCCGATGGTCTGCGCCATGGCGCCGGAGACGGTCGTGACGGCGATGGCCGCCGCGAAGGCGAGGGATTTCAGCATGGTCTCGTTCCCTTTTTGTGGTTTTGCGTCATTGGAGGCGGCCGGCTCGTGCCGGCCGCCACGGCAGTCGATCCGTCTAGGCCTTCATTCGCACTTGTCGGCGGGCGCTTCGTCGAACTTGGTCCATTCGCCGCCCTTGATCTCGATGATGTAGCCCGGCAGTTCGGCGTCGTGGCCGGCGAAGCAGATGTCGTCGCCCAGGATGCCGGAGAAGCGGACGCCTTCCATGCCCGCCACGATGGCCGCGCGCTCTTCCTCGATCTTGGCCGGGTCGCCCGTCACGCCGGCCTTCTCCATGACCTGCTTGAGCAGGTAGATGGTGTCGTAGGCCTGGGCGTCGGAATGGTGGGCGCCGAGCTTGTGGATGCCGCGCTTGCCGGTCTCCTCGACGAACTTGGTGTTGAAGGCCTGCGAGGCCTCCGTGCGGCCCTTCCAGAAGCCTGCGACGAGCAACGTGCCGTCGCCCTCGGGGCCGAACAGCTCCACGACGTTCGGATCGGCGAAGATCTGCGAGCCGATGATGCGACCCTTGTAGCCCTGGCGGCGCAGTTCCTTGATGACCTTGGAGGCGGATTCCGGCAGCGCGGCGATGGCGACGAGATCGGGATTGGCCTGCAGGATCTGCGCGGCCTGGGCCGACATGTCGAAGCTCTTGTACTGCACGGCGATCGGCTCGCCATGCTTGATGCCGGCCTTGGCGAGGAGAGCAGGATAGAGCTTGGTGCCGGCGGCGTTGGAGACGACCTCTTCCGAGATGTAGACGATCTCGGCGGTGTCGGCCTTGATGCCCTTGGCCTTGATCGAATTCAGGAGCCGCCCGAACTGCTTGGTCTCGTCCTCGGTGAGGCGCCAGCCATAGGTACGGCCGTCGGTCAGGCCGGGTGCCGAGGCGGAGGTGGGCATCATCAGGACCTTGAGGCGCTCGGCGTCGTTGAGCGCGACCGCGGATTCGCCGGAGGAGAAGGGACCGGCGATGGCCAGGACGCCGTCGTCCTGGATCAGCTTGCGGGCGCCGACGGAGGCCTGCTTCGGGTCCGAGCCGGTGTCGAAACGGACGATCTCGACGGGCTTGCCGTTGATGCCGCCGGCGGCGTTGATCTCCTCGACGGCGATGTCGATGGCCGTCAGCGTCGGCTCGCCCGGACCCTTGAGCGGGCCGGCGGTGACGACGATGTTGCCGATCTTGATGGTTTCCTGCGCATAGGCGGTGCCTGCGGCGAGCAGGATCGCGGCTGCGGCGAGTAGCGACCTTACTTTCATGGATGTTCTCCTCTTGGGTTGTTGCGTCGTCTCGTTCAGTTCCGTCCGCCGGTCACACGCGTTCTCCAGGCGCGGGCGAGGGCGAATTCTGGTGCCCTCCGAGGTAGGCCTCGGTGAGGGTCGGGTTCTTCGACAGGGCGGCAGCGCTGTCGGCCAGCACGATGGAGCCGAGTTCCAGCACGTAGCCCCGGGTGGCGACTTCCAACGCCATCGTGGTGTTCTGCTCGACGAGCAGGATCCCGATGCCCGACCCGTTCAGTTCCACGATCAGGTCGAAGAGCCGCGAGACGAACAGCGGCGAAAGGCCGAGCGACGGCTCGTCGAGCATCATCAGGCGGGGCCGGCCGACCAGCGCGCGGCCGATCGCCAGCATCTGCTGCTCGCCGCCGGACAGCACGCTCGCCTTCATGTCGCGGCGCTCGGCGAGGTTGGGGAAGCGGTCGTAGATGGCCTCGATGTCGCGCGCGGCATCCCTGTCGGAGCGAAGATAGACGCCCATCTGCAGGTTCTCGTGGACGGTCATGGACACGAAGATCTGCCGGCCCTCGGGGACGAGCATCATGCCCGCACGCACGCGCGCCGAGGGGCTGGCGCCCGTCAGGTCCCTGCCGTCGAAGACGATACGGCCGCCCGCCGGCCTGACCGCGCCCTGCAGGGCGCGCAGCAGGGACGTCTTGCCCGCGCCGTTGGCACCGAGCACCGTGACGATCTCGCCCTGGCCGACCGAGATGGTCGCGTTGCGGACCGCGTGGGTGCGCCCGTAGCGGACGTCGAGGCCCGAAACCTCAAGCAACATGGTCGGCCTCCGGATGGTTCATGGCCTTTCCCGCCTGCCGCGTGCCCAGATAGGCCTCCAGCACGGCGGGGTCGTCCTGCACGGTGCGCGTCGAGCCGTCGTAGATCTTCCGGCCGAAGTTGAGCACCACGGCGTTGTCGCAGAGGCTGCGCACGAGGCTCATGTCGTGCTCGACGACGAGCAGGGTGACGCCGGTCTGCGAGATGGTCATCAGGAAGTCGCGCAGGTTCGCCGTCTCGGTGTCGTTGAGGCCCGCGGCCGGTTCGTCGAGGAGAAGGATCTTCGGCCTCGCGACGAGCGCGCGCACCACCTCGATCTTCTTGCGGATGCCGTAGGGCAGGGTGGCGACGACTTCGCCCGGATAGGTCGAGAGGCCCATCCGGTCGAGCAGATCCTCTGCTTCGCGGCGCCAGCGGGAGCGGCCGAAGAGAGACAGCGGGGTGAGCATGCCAGCCAGGCTGCCGGCGCGCGCATGCTGGCCGAGCATCACGTTCTCCACCACCGACAGATGCGGCATCAGGCGGATGTTCTGGAAGGACCGCGCGATGCCGAGCCCGATCCGCGACCGCGACGGCAGGGCGTCGATCGCCCGGCCCTCGAGACGGATCTCTCCCTCAGACGGCGCGAACACGCCGGAAATCAGGTTGAACAGCGTCGTCTTGCCGGCGCCGTTGGGGCCGATCAGAGCCGTGCGAGAACCCTGCGGAACGTCGAAGGAGACGTCGGTGATGACTGCCAGTCCACCGAAGTTCTTCGAGACGCCATGGAGCGAAAGCAAGGGCGCGCTCATGCCACCTGCTCCTTCGGCGCCGCGGACCGGCGGAAGCGCAGCCGCTCGATCAGAGTGCGGGTGATGAGCCCTTCGGGCCGCAGCACCATCATGGCGATGGTCAGGGCGCCGAGGATGACGAACCGCCAGGAATCGTCGGGCGGACCGACGGGGCCCTCGATGCCGACGAGTGTCGCGAGGAAAGTCTTCACCTGCGGCAGGACGGTTCGAAGCAGTTCCGGCAGCAGCGTGAAGAAGGCCGCGCCCGCCAGCGGCCCCCAGGCGGTCTGCGTGCCGCCGAGAAGGACGTAGAGAAGCACGTAGATCGAGACCAGCGCATTGAAGCTCTGGATCTCGACGAAGGAGAAGGAGTGGGCGTAGAGGCCGCCGGCGAGCCCCGCGAGCGCACCGCCGATGGCGAAGGCAGAAACCTGCACCATGCGGATGTTGACGCCCATCAGGTCGGTCACGACCTCGTCGTCGTGCGTCGCACGCATGGTCAGCCCGAACCGCGTCGACATCAGGTAGAAGACGAAAAGGGTGACGGCCACCGCCGTGATCACCGGGACGTCCCAGTCGATGAAGGCAGGCACGGACATGCCCATCGCACCGCCGAGCGTCTCGGAGTTGAGGATCGTGCCGGCGACGACTTCCGCGAAGGCGAAGGTCGCGAGCACCAGATAGACGCCGCGCGTGCGCAGGATCGGGAAGGCGATCAGGAAGCCGACGACGCCGGCCACGACCATACCGACGCCGACCGTCACCGGGACCGGGAGGCCGAAGGTCGCCGACAGGTAGGCGGCCGTGTAGGCGCCGAGCGCCTGGAAGCCCGCGCCGCCGAGGTTGAGCTGTCCCGTCGCCACCGGCAGGAAGATGCCGTAGGCGAAGATGACGTTGATCGCGAGGATCGAGAGTATGCCAGCCCAGTAACCGCTCATGGTCAGAGCTTCCCCTTGCCGATCGAGTGGTGGCCGAGCAGGCCCTGCGGGCGCAGGAGCAGGGTGAGAAGGAGCAGCCCCCAGACCGCGACCTGCACCGTATCGGCGCCGAAGAAGTGGATGGTCATCATTTCCGTCAGACCGACGATGAGACCGCCGAGCACGGCGCCCCAGATCGAACCGAGCCCGCCGACAACCATGCCGGCAATGGCCTTGGTGCCGATGTCCTCGCCCATCTGCGGCGACACTTCGCCGTAGTTGACCGCAAAGAGCGCCCCGGCGAGGCCGCAGAGGAGCCCGGTCAGCATGAAGACCACCGGCACGACGCGGTTGGTGTCGACGCCCAGGATGTTGGCGGCGTCGGGATTCTCGGCGATCGCCCGAAGGCCGCGTCCGATGCGGCTCCGCTTGAGCAGCCAGGTCAGCCCCACGACGATCAGCACCACGATGCCGAGGCTGACCAGCTGCGGGATGCGCACGAAGATGCCGCCGACGGACATGGTGAGATCCGCGCTGGGGCCCGGGAAACGCTGCGCGTCCGTGCCGTAGCCGATGCGGACGAGGTTCTCCAGGACGAGCAGGAAGCCGAGGGAGGACACGAGGGGAATGGCGTGTTCGGTGGAGTCGCCGTAGCGCGTCTTCAGGTACCGGAAGGTGAAGCGCTCGACGACCAGCGAGGCCAGGATCGCCGCGCACAGGCCGAAGAACAATGCGAGTGGCCAGGGTAATGGTCCGGACAAACCGAACGGCAGGCCCCAGTAGGCGAGCGCCCACCCGACCATTCCCGCGAGCATGAACAGGGTGGGGATCGTGAAGTTCAGGAAGTTGAGGACCCCGATCGTCAGCGTGAAGGCGACCGCCACCGTGACGTAGACGCTTCCGAGCATGATGCTGTTGACGAATTGCTGGATCAGCAGCATGGCGCCATCTCCCGGTCGAGCGGTGGGTTTGTATACATTGAAATGAGCTGGGCGCTGCGATTTGGATACAAAACCGTGCGCACGACTGTCGCGAGGCGATACAATTGCCCTCCAGCACCGCTTTGGCGCGGTTCCCTGTGGCGGCGCCGCCGCCCCATGCTGTTTGGGATCGAAGATCCCGGTTCAGTTCCCGCTTTCGCGGTATCACGCAAGTTCCTTGCGCGAAACCCCTGTGTCTTGCGGCTTCGGGCCTTCAAGGGCCTCTCTCTGCCGCGCTTCTGCAGGCGCCCTGACTGAGCCGGATGCCTCCGGCGCTCGCTGCAGGATCGTCCTGTGGTCGTGACATGCACTGAAGATTTCAGTTGATATGTCCTGACATTATGTACACAATGCTGGGGTGCTTCGGCATTGTCAAGCGGAACATTCGAGAGGCTGGCGGGTATGGTAGCAGACAAGGAACGGGTTCTGATCGCAGGGGCGGGGCCGGTCGGGCTGGTCGCGGCGTGTGCGCTGGCGGAGGCCGACATCCCGGTCACGATCGTGGAGCAGAGCCGGGAGCTGCCGAAGGATCTGCGCGCATCGACGTTTCATCCGCCGACGCTCGACATGCTCGAACGGTTCGGCGTCAGCGATCGCCTGGTCGAGCAGGGGCTGGTGTGCCCGCAGTGGCAGTTTCGCGACCGGGCGGAGGGCGTCGTCGCCACATTCGATCTCGGCCTGCTTTCGGCCGACACCAATCATCCCTACCGTCTGCAGTGCGAGCAGTGGAAGCTGACGGAGCTGCTGCGCGCGCGCCTCGAGGCGCGCGATCACGTGGATCTCGTCTACGAGGCCGAGGCGGTCGGCGCCAGGCAGGACGACACGGGCGCGACGCTCCTGGTGCGCCGGCCCGACGGCTCGACCGAGGAGATGCGCGGTTCCTACCTCATCGCCGCAGACGGCGCACGCAGCGCGATCCGCAAGTCGCTGGACATTGCGTTCGAGGGAATGACGATCCCCGAGATCTTCCTGTCGATGTCCACGCATTTCGACTTCGCGCAGGCCATCCCCGATCTGGCGCCCATCGCCTACGTCACCGACCCGAACGAGTGGGCGGTGCTGCTGCGGACGCCGTCGCTGTGGCGCGTCCTGCTGCCGACCGACCCGAACCAGACCGAGGAGCAGATCAAGGATCCAGAGACCATGCAGGCGCGACTGCAGGCGCTCTGTCCCAACGATGCCGGATACGACATCGTGCATGCGACGGCATACCGGGTGAACCAGCGCGTCGCCGCCAGCTTCGTGAGTGGCCGCATCTTCCTCGCCGGTGATTCCGCGCACGTCAACAACCCGCTCGGCGGGATGGGGATGAACGGCGGCATCCACGACGCGATCAATCTCACCGAAAAGCTCACCAAGGTCGTCAAGGGCGACGCGCCCCTCGATCTGATGGGGCGGTACGAGCGGCAGCGGCGAAAGGTGACGCTCGAGGCGGTCCAGGCGCAGACGCTGCGCAACCGCCAGATGATGAACGAGACGGATCCCGCCCAGCGGCGCGCCTATCACGACGACCTGCGGTCGATCGTCGCCGATCCCCGCAAGCACCGCGACTACCTTCTCAAGTCTTCGATGATCCAGTCGCTGCGCGATCTCGAAGCCGTCGCCTGACGCCAACCCTGCCCAAGAAGCCCAATTGCGAGGTCCAATTCCATGGTCGACAGTCTCGGTTACCGGATGAAGTTCGGCGTCATCGCGCCGTCCACCAACACGTCCGTCCAGCCCGAATTCGATTCGATGCGCCCGGTCGGCGTGACGAACCACTTCTCGCGCATCGTCATCCCGGACGATCCGGTCCACTCCGACGAGGATTTCAACGAACTCGTCATGCGCATCCGTGCCGCGACGATGGAGGCCATCGACGCCGTGAAGACCTGCTCGCCGGGCGCCCTGATCATGGGCATGTCGGCCGAGACCTTCTGGGACGGGAAGGACCGGGCCGACACGCTGAAGGCGCAGGTCGAGGAGCGGGCGGCCATGAACGTCGCGATGGGCTCCGACGCCTGCCAGGCGGCCCTGAAGAAATTCGGCGACATCAAGCGCATCGCGGTCGTGACGCCCTACATGCCCGTGGGCGACGAGCAGGTGCGCCGGTTCTTCACGGATTGCGGCTACGAGGTCGTGACCGTGAAGGGGCTGAAGTGCAAGAGCCCGATGCTGATCGCCCACGAGACCGAGCAGACGCTGCGCGACGCCATCATCGAGGTGAACGACCCGTCGGTGGAGGCGATCGTGCAGGCCGGGACCAACCTCGCCATGGCCCGCGTCGGCGCCATAGCCGAGTTCTGGCTGGACAAGCCGGTGATCGCCATCAACACGGCCACCTATTGGCACGCGCTGCGGATGAACGGCATCGAGGACAAGGTGCAGGGCTTCGGTTCGCTGCTGGCGAAGTATTGAGCGGCGGGAGACGGACATGCACTACGACTACGTCCCGCTGCCAAAGCGCAAGCCGCTGCAATGGCCAGACGGCAAGCGTCTGGCCGTGATCCTGACCACGAATTTCGAGTACTGGGACAAGGTCCAGCCCACCGACAAGAAGTACTATCCGGGCGGTCCGGGCATCGTCGGCGGCGACCTGCCGGGCAACGTCTACGACAACCCGAACTTCACGTGGCGGGAATACGGCCAGCGGGTGGGCGTCTGGCGCATGTTCGACGTCTTCGACGCCGAGGGCGTGACGTCGAGCTGCACGATGAACGCCAAGATGGCGATCGAGCGCCGCGAGGTGATCGAGGCGGCGCTGTCCCGCGGGTACGAGATCGTCGCGCACAACTACGTCCAGGACGAACTCCTCACCGATTACATGTTCGACGAGGACAAGGAGCGCGCCGTGATCAAGCGCACGCTCGACGTCTACGAGCAGGCCGTGGGAAAGAAGGCGAAGGGGTGGCTGTCGTCGTCCCTGCGTTCGACGCTGAACACGATCGACATCCTGTCGGAAGAGGGGCTGATCTTCGTCACGGACCTGCTCAACGACGACCAGCCCTACCTGGTGAAGACGCGCAGCGGCCGGCCCATGGTCTCGGTCTCCTACACGTCGGAGGTCAACGACTTCTCCTTCCTCCGGCAGGGCCTGACGGTGGAGACGGGTTTCATGATGTTCAAGGAACAGTTCGACTGGCTCTATGCGGAGAGCGCAAGGAGCGGCCGCTTCATGAACATCGGTCTGCATCCCCACGTGATCGGGCAGCCGTTCCGCATCCGCGCCTTGCGGGACTTCATCCGGTACGCCAAGCAGTTCGAGGGCGTGTGGTTTGCGACCAGGGAGGAAATCGCCGAATGGTATCTCGAGAATCACCAGAGCCACATAGAGCCGGATCCGGCGTGACGTCGGACAGGGGTGCCAGGCGAGACGGAGGACTGATCTTCGTCGATCCCGACATGGTGAGCCAGCTCGAACGGGCGGAATCCAGCCGGCCCGTCGAGCGGGCCTACGAGCTGATCCGTCGCGCCATCCTCACCGGCGAACTCAGGCCCGGCGACCACCTGCGCGAGGAACCGCTCGCCGCCATGACCGGCACGAGCAGGACGCCCGTGCGCGAGGCGCTGCGGCGCCTGGTCGGGGAAGGCCTGGCGATCGCCGAGAACCGCCACCGCTTCGTCGCCGACTTCTCCTACGAGGAAGTGGTGATCATCTTCGACGTCCGCGCGCGGCTGGAGAGCTACGCTGCAGCGGCCGCGGCACAGAAGATCACCGACGAGGAGATCCGCAGCCTCGAACGACTGGTCGTCGAGATCGACCAGATCGACCCGGCCGGCGGGGCGGAGGCGGCGAACGCCTTCGTGACGCTCAATTCCGAATTCCATTCGATCATCGTCAATGCGGCGCGCTCCCGGCAGCTGAAGCTGCTGACGGCCCAGGCGGTGTCGCTGCCGCTGGTGCTGATCAAGCAGTTCGTCTGGGACCAGAGCATCAACATCCGCCGCTCCAACGAGCAGCATCGAGACATCATCGCGGCGCTGGCGCAGCGCAACAGCGAGTGGGCCGAGACGGCGATGGCGGGACACATCCTGTCCACGAAGCCGCGCCCGCGCGATGCCGCGCCGACCCGGCGGCGCTGACGCCAGACTGCGACCGAAAAAGGGGAGTACCGACGTGACCGCAATGCGCGAAGCGCTGTCCGACCATCCGATCCGCGTGACGGGCTTCGTCGCCGGCGGGTTCGTGGATGCCTCCGGCGAGGAAATCGCCGTGCTCGATCCCTCCACCGAACGGCAGATCGCCGTCCTGCACGAATCCGATGCGGACGAGGTCGATCGCGCGGTCTCGGCGGCGCGCAGGGCGTTCGACCACGGCCCCTGGCCGCGCGTGAGCATCGCGGAGCGGCAGAAGGCGCTGATGGCGATCCACGACCTGATCCTTTCGCATGCCGACGAACTGGCGGCGCTGGAGACCATCAACACGGGCATCCCGCTCGGCCAGACCAAGCTGATGCACGTGACGCGGGCGGCGCAGAACTTCCGCTTCTTCTCCGAATACGTGAACCAGGCCGGCGGCGACGTCTTCACGCAGGAGCCGGGGCTGATGAGCCTGGTCACCTATGAGCCGATCGGCGTGTGCGGGCTGATCGGTCCGTGGAACATGCCGCTCGGGCTGACGGCGATGAAGATCGCCGGCGCGCTCGCCTTCGGCAATTGCTGCGTCGTGAAACCGTCCGAACTGACACCGCTGACGGTGACGCGGCTGTTCGAACTGATCGGACGAGCGGGCATCCTGCCCGACGGCGTGCTCAACCTCGTGAACGGCCGCGGCCACGTCACCGGCGTGTCGCTCGTCTCGCATCCCGACATCGACATGGTTTCGTTCACCGGCGGCACCGAGACCGGGACGGCGATCCTCACGGCGCTCGCCAAGGGCATCAAGGGCGGCGCGATGGAACTGGGCGGCAAGTCCGCGAGCATCGTCTATGCCGACGCCGATCTCGACCTGGCGCTCGACGGCGCCATGCTCGGATCGTTCATGAACAACGGCCAGATGTGCCTCGCCGGCAGCCGCATCTTCGTGGAACGGCGCATCGCGGAGCCTTTCATCGAGCGCTTCGCGGCCCGGACGAAGGCGCTCGCGGTCGGCGATCCGCTGGCGACGGGGACGGAGATCGGTCCGATGATCAACCATGCCCAGCGGGAGCGGATGAGCCGCTTCGCCGAGACCGGCCTGAAGGAAGGAGCGACGCTGCTCGCCGGCGGGCGACGCCACACCGGCTTCAACGCAGGCTACTATTTCGAACCGACCGCCATGCTGGCCCCCGACAATTCCGGCGCGATTGCCCAGGAGGAGATCTTCGGCCCCTTCGCCACGCTGCAGGTGTTCGACGAGGAGGACGAGGTGATCGCCAGGGCCAACGACAGCAAGTTCGGCCTCGTCGGCTACGTCTGGTCGGAGGATCTGAAGCGGGCGATGCGCACGGCGTCGTCGCTGCGGACCGGCACGGTGATGGTCAACACGCCGATCGTGCGCGACCTGAGGACCGGATTCGGCGGCTTCAAGCAGTCCGGTCTCGGACGAGAGGGCGCGAAAGGGTCGCGGGCGATGTTCACGGAGATGAAGACGACCATCATCGCGCAGGAGCGGCGCCATTTTCCGCGCATGGGCGTCGCCGGGGAGACGGCGTGATGGCGGCGGATCCGGCGCTCGTCGGGCGCGTGGCGATCGTAACGGGGGCGTCGCGCGGGCTCGGGCTCGAGATGGCGCTCGAGATGGCGGCGGCGGGCATGAGAGTGATGCTGACCGCTTCCCGGCCGGGCCAGGCGCTCGACGAGGCCATGGAAGCGGCGCGCAAGGCGGCGACCGACGGTGTGGGGCCGACGGGTCGCGACAACGTCGCCGGCATCGTCGCCGACGTCCGTTCCTACGCGACCTGCGAGGCCGCGGTGGCGGAGACGGTCGCGCGCTTCGGCCGCGTCGACGTGCTGGTCAACAATGCCGGCGTCGGCATGCGGCTGATCTCGGAGCGCTTCAACACCGAACCGACGCGTTTCTGGGAAGCCGCGCCGGAGGCCTGGAAGGCGATCGTCGACACCAACGTGACCGGCGCCTTCAACATGGCGCGCGCGGCGGTGCCCGGCATGGTGGCGCGGGGCTTCGGCAAGGTCGTCAACGTCTCGACCAGCGACCAGACCATGGTGCGCAGGGGCTATTCGCCCTACGGCCCGACGAAGGCGGCGCTGGAGGCGGCCTCCCGGGTCTGGGCGCAGGACCTCGCGGGCACGGGGGTCACGGTCAACGTCTACCTGCCGGGCGGGGCGGCCGACACCGATCTGCTGCCATCGGGACCCGGCAAGAAGGGCGCCGACGGCAACCTGCTGCCGCCTTCCATCATGCGCCGCGGGATCCTCTGGTTGTGCTCTGACGCCTCCAACGGCGAGACCGGAGGCCGCTACATCGCCAGGCTCTGGAACGATGCGCTGGCGCCGGACGAGGCGGCCGCGGGAGCCCGCGCGCCGCACGCCGACAAGCCCCAGATCATGTGAGGAGACACCATGTTCGATCTCGGTGGCGCGACGCTCGAGCGGATCATCGATCTCGATCCCTTTGCCCTGCCGCTGTCGTTCCTGATGCCGGGCGCCGACATCGAGGCGATCCGGCATCACGAGCCGGTGCTTTCGCCCCATCACGTCGACTTCGCGGCCGGAAACGTCCTGCTCGGCGTGCAGAGCTGGCTGCTCAGGGCAGGGGGGCTGACGATCCTGATCGACAGCTGCGTGGGCGAACACAAGGAGCGCCCGCGCCGTGCGGACTGGCACCGGCGCGCGGGAACCGGCTTCCTCGATCGGCTGGCGGCGGCCGGGGTGTCGCCCGACGAGGTCGACATCGTGATGTGCACCCACCTGCATGCCGATCACGTCGGCTGGAACACGCGTCTCGACGACGGCCGCTGGGTGCCGACCTTCCCGCGGGCTCGATACCTGATGGGCACGGCGGAACTGGCGCACTGGCAGGCGGTCGAGGCGAGGGAGCCCGGCGCGCACAATCACGGCGTCTACGCGGACTCGGTCCTTCCCGTGATCGAGGCCGGATTGGCCGAAACGGTCGACGACGGATACGACCTGACGCGCGGCATGCGCATCGAGACGATGCCCGGCCATACGCCGGGCCAGATCGGGCTCTGCCTCGACTGCCGGTCGCACGGTCAGGCGCTGTTCTGCGGCGACGCCATCCATTCGCCGGTGCAGGTCTTCCAGCCCGGCTGGTCGAGCGCCTTCTGCTCCGACCGGGATCTGGCCGCGGCGACCCGCCTCGCTCTCCTCGAACGGTCCGCGGAGACGGGCGCGGTGCTGGTTCCGGCGCATCTGCGGGGCGCCTGGGGCATGACCGTCACCCGCGAGCGGGGAGGGTTCCGGCCGGCCTTCGCCGGATGAGCCCATCCGCGCCGGCGGAGCCGTCAGTCGATCGCCGGCTTCGCCCGCTGGATGTGCATCCGGTAGACCATCTGTCCGGCCGGATGCCAGTTGAACGAGGCGATCAGGATGCCCTGTTCGGTCAGGTATCGTCGCAGCAACTGGAGCGCCCAGGACCCCTTGGACAGACCGAGCTGCCGCTCGATCTCGCTCGGCATGGGCAGGGCGCGGATCTCCTGGACCGCTTCCTCGATCTTTCCGTCGGAGTGGCGCTCGAGCAGGGCGAAGAAAGGTCCCTGATGGCCGTCGAGCAGCGGAATCAGGTGTTCGAACCGGGAGGGGATATAGCTCTGGATGTAGCAGATCGGCGTGCCGCCGGGCCGCGTCCAGCGCACGCCCGCCACCTCGAACCATTCCTCGCCCGGCAGGCCTCCGACCAGTTCCGCCAGCTCGGGATCGAGGGCGATCCGTTTCGTGTAGAGGATGACGTAGTAGGTCTCGACGGCGATCTGGAACAGTTCCTCCAGCGAGCCGAAGGAGCGGAAGAAGGTGGAGTGGGGACTGCTGGAGATGACGCGGGTGCCGACGCCCTGGCGCCGCTCCACATAGCCATGTTCACGCAGGTAGCGCAGCGCCTCGCGGATCGTGAAGCGGGAGGTGTTGAATTCGGCGGCGAGTTCGATCTCGGTGGGAATCAGCGAGCCGACCGGATAGACGCCCTCGACCAGGCGCTCCTCCAGAACCTTCTGAATCCGAACATAGCGCGGGCCGTCGCCCGCTGCCTCGCCGGCAAGGCTCGTCGTGTCAGCCATGGTGTCGCGGCCTCTTCTGGCATTCGTCCCGGACGTATGGACAATTATGTCGTATCTGGCGCACCCGGCGGCGTTGCGCAAGATCGACCACCGTTCCTGCTCCATTCACCCACAATGGGTCGTGATCGCGGAACGGCGAAAAAGGTATGGACATTTATCGGCAGGCTGTGCGAATTCATCTGCACAAAAAAAGGTCGGTCCGGAGGGGCCGACATGGAGCGTCCCTGATGCCGTGCCGTCACCTGTCCGTCTACAGCCAGCGCGCGAAGCTCGGGCTCATCGTGCCGCCGACGAATACGGTGAACGAGGCCGAGTGGATGCGCATGGTGCCCGACGGCGTCACCTTCCACACCCACCGCATGAAGCTGCACGCCGATACCGCCAGCGAGGCGGGCAGGAAGGCCCTGATGGACGACCTCGAAGAGGTCTTCGCCATGCTGAAGCAGGCACGGGTCGACGCGGTCGCCTATGCCTGCACGGCGGGATCGATGATCAATCCGGTCGATTCGCTTCCCGACGACCTGACGGCGCGGACGGGGGTCAAGGCGGTCACCACCTCGGCTTCCATCATCGCGGCGCTGAAAAAGCTGGGCGTGACGCGGCTGTCGGTCGCGACGCCCTATGCCGACCGGCTTAACGAGCACGAGACCCATTTCCTGGAGGAGAACGGCTTCGCCGTCGAAAAGCTGATCGGGCTGGGCATCGGCGCCAGCGGCCCGCAGGACTACGTCCGCATCGCCGAGACACCGATCGAGCAGGTGGCCGCCCATGCGCGTGCGGCCTTCGTGCCGGGCAGCGAAGCCCTGCTGATCACCTGCACCGACTTTCCGACGCTGCCGCTCGTCGAGCAGCTGGAAGCGGTGCTCGGCGTGCCGGTCGTGACGTCCAATCAGGCGACCTTCTGGTCGATCCTGCGCACGGCAGGCATCGACGACCGTCTCGCGGGGCTGGGACAGCTCCTGCGCAACCACTGAAAAAAGACCCAAGGACAGGAAGACAATGGCAGATCCCGCACTCAAGGCCGCGCTGAAGAACAAGGACTTCGTTCTCGCGCCCGGCGTATTCGAGCTGATTTCGGCGCTGATCGCCGACCGGATGGACTTCAAGGCGCTCTACGTGACCGGCTACGGCACGGTCGCTTCCTATCTCGGCGAACCGGACGCCGGCATCGCGACCTATCGCGACATGATCGAACGCATCGCCCAGATCGTGAAGATGACCTCCAAGCCCGTCATCGCCGATGCCGATACCGGCTATGGCGGTCTTCTCAACGTGCGCCACACGGTGCGCGGCTACGAGGACGCCGGCGTGACCGCCATGCAGATGGAGGACCAGGAGTTCCCCAAGAAATGCGGCCACACGCCCAACCGGCGCGTCATCCCGCTGGAGGACATGGTCCGCAAGATCGAGGTGGCCGCCGACAGCCGCAAGTCCGACGACTTCCTGATCATTGCGCGCACGGATTCGCGCACCGGTCTCGGCATCGACGAGGCGATCCGGCGCGGCAAGGCCTTCGCGAAGGCCGGCGCCGACGTGGTGTTCATCGAGTCGCCGGAGAGCGTCGACGAGATGAAGCGGGTGGCCGACGAGATCGACGCGCCGCTCTTCGCCAACATGGTCAACGGCGGACGCACCCCGCTGCTTCCCGCAAAGACCCTGCACGAGATGGGCTATTCGATCGCCATCCATCCGGCCGTGGGCTTCCTCTCCGTGGGCGCGGCGCTCGAAAAGGCCTATGCCGACCTGCTGAAGAATGGCGAGACGACGGACGCCGTGGAACTCTATTCCTTCGCCGAGTTCAACAAGCTGATCGGCTTCCAGGACGTCTGGGATTTCGAGAAGAAGTACGCCCAGGTCTGAGACGCCAGCCGCAAGGAGATGCGCCATGAGTGAGGATCTCGACGCAAACTACGCGAAAGCCTACGGAAACCGTGCCGGCTTCGGCAAGAAGCCGGCCCTGGTGCTGATCGACTTCGCGCATGCCTATTTCGACAGGGACTGCGATCTCTATGCCGGTGTCGACGATGCGCTCGCCTCGGCCTTGCGCATTCGCGAGGTCGCGCACGAGGTTGGCGTGCCGGTCGTCCTGACCGAGGTGAGCTATCAGCCGGGCGGGGTCAATGGCGGGCGCTTCTTCGAGAAGGCGAAGCCGCTGAAGGCTTTCGTGAAGGGACAGAAGACGGCCGCCTTCGCCGAAGGTCTCGTACCGCGCGACGACGAGATCGTCGTCACCAAGCAGTATCCGAGCGCCTTCTTCGGCACGTCGCTGGCATCGACGCTGACGGCGATGGGCATCGACAGCGTCATCCTGACCGGGCTGACGACGTCGGGATGCGTGCGGGCCTCCTGCGTGGACTCCATGTCCTACGGCTTCACCACGAGCGTGGTTCGCGACGCCTGCGGCGACCGGCATCCGGCGCCGCACGAGGCGAACCTGTTCGACATGAACGCCAAATATGCGGACGTGGTCTCCGAAGCCGAGATCATCGCCTATCTCCGCTCCCTGCCGATGAGGAACGACCGGTGACCGCCGCCCGCAGGATCGCCGTGCTCGGCGGTGCCGGCGGCATCGGCCGCGCCCTGGTCAAGGCGCTGGCGGACTCCGGCGACGAGGTCGTCGTGCTGGATCTCGCCGCGTCGCTGGAGCGCCACGCGATCGACGTGCCGTCGATTGCGATCGACGTGCTCAGCGAGGCCTCGATCGGCGCGGCCATGCGGGATGTCGCCGGGCGCTTCCCGGCGCTCGACGGCTTCGTCAACCTCGCCGGCTACAACAGCCGCATCCAGCCTCTGGCCGAAACGTCGAGCGACTATTTCGACGACGTGATCGCCGGAAACCTGCGCGGCGCGTTCCTTTCGACGAAGGCGGTCATGCCGCTGATGGCGAAGGGCGGCAGCGTGGTGATGGTGGCCTCCGGCCTCGCGCAGTTCGTGCGACCGGGCTACGGCTCCTACGCCGCGGCCAAGGCCGGCGTCGTGGCGCTGACCAAGACCTTCGCCCACGAATGGGCGCTCACCGTCAGGGTCAACGCCGTCGCTCCGGGCCTCGTCGACACCGCATTCCTGCGCGGCGGCACCGGACGCTCGAACGAGAACGGGGAGAGCGTGGTCGCCCTCGACGCCTACCGCAACGCGATCCCGATGAAGCGGCTGGCCTACCCCGAGGACGTGGTCGGCCCGATCCGGTTCCTGCTCGGCGCGGACAGTGCCTACATGACGGGCCAGGTTCTCTGGGTGAACGGCGGCGGCTATATGCCGTGACCGGCGGGATTCCGGCGCCGGCGCCGGAATCCGGAGCGTGTCGCGGCCATTCAGATCCGCGCCGCACGCTTTAGCGTCTTGTCTTCCATGTCTTTCTCCCGAAACCGTGCCCGCTTTCGGGAGACATGCCCTAGCGCCCGGCCACCCCGAGATCGATCACGCTGCCGAGCAGCTTTCGCAGCGCGGCGGATCGCCGGTGGCCGAGGCGTTCCTCGAGAGCCGAGTTCTGCTCCTCGACATGACCGCGCACGCGCTCGAACAGTTCGTAGCCGAGGTCCGTGATGGTGACGAGCACGCGCCGCTGATCCTGCGGATCGGGCAGGCGGTGGACGAGGCCGCGCGACACCATGCGGTCGGTCATCTTGGTCAGCGCCGGGTGGTTCATCAGGACGAGATCGGCGATCTCGCCCATCGAGAGAGCACGCCGCTCGCTCAGCACCTCGAGCATCCGCCACTGCTCGACGCTGACGCCTTCGGCCTGGAGTTCCCGCTCGAGGTCGCCATGCAGCTTGCGGTGCGTCTGGGCCACCAGGTAGGCCAGATAGTCGCTCAGCGATCGTTCGGACACGTTCCTCTCCCGGAGGTCGGCTTCGGTTGCCGGCATACGAATCGCCGCCGGGCCGATTGCCATCGTTTGTTGCTTCAGATACTTAATTCGGAAAAGAAAAACAACACAGCGGGAACTGACAGGGGCTTGAACCCGGATGATCGAGCGATCGGCGCTGCGTCATGGCGTGAACGGAGGCGGCCACGCCTTCGGCTTCGGCCGGCGCGGAAGCCTGTTCTTCGCAGGGCGCCCTCGGACACGCATCGCGGTGCTGATCCCGATGAGCGGATCGGCTGGAATCTGGGGACCGTCCTGCATCTCCTGCGCGGAACTCGCGCTGCACGAGATCAACCGCACCCGCGGCATCGGCGACCGCGAAGTCGAACTCGTCTACCTCGATGCCGACGATTCCGTCGTCGAGACGGCTGTCGAGCAGCTCAATGAGCTGATCGACGACGGCGGCGTCGACGCGGTGGTCGGCATGCATGTGAGTTCGGTGCGGCAGCGCCTGAATGCGGTGCTCGGCGGTCGCATCCCCTATGTCTACACGCCGCTCTACGAGGGCAACGAGCAGGCACCCGCCTGCTTCACCATCGGAGAGACGCCCCGGGAGCAGCTTGCACCGGCGATCCGGCACCTCGCGGCTTCCCTGGGCGTGCGGCGCTGGGCCCTCGTCGGGAACGACTATGTCTGGCCGCGCGCCTCGCACCGCTATGCCCGCCACTGCATCGCCGCGTCCGACGGACAGGTCGTGTTCGAGACCTACGTTCCCTTCGGACTCGAGGAACCGGTCGAGCTCGTCGAGCAGATCGCCGCGAGTCGCCCCGACATCGTGCTCCTGTCGCTGATCGGCCAGGAAGCGGTCGAGTTCAATCGGGTGTTCGGGGCCATGGGGCTGGACCGTTCGATCGTGCGCTTCTCCACCGCCATCGAGGAGAACGTCCTGCTTGCGACGGGGGCCGACCATACGCGACGCCTCTATGCCGCATCCTCCTACTTCGCCGGGCTCAGGACCGAGGCAAACCTCTCTTTCGTCGAGCGCTACCGCAGCCTGCACCGCGAGCATGCCCCGGTGCTCAACGCGCTCGGGCAGTCGATCTACGAGGGCCTGCACTTCTATGCGGCGCTGGTCGACGGCAAGCGGCCGCGCGGGGCACCGGTCACGTGGCGCAGCGCCAGGGGCGGGGCGTTCCTCTCCAACGAGCGGAAGGAGAACCCGATCTACCTCGCGCGCGCCGACGGGCATCTGTTCTCCGTCGTGGCGCGACTCGCCTGAGATCGCAGGCGCACGAGAGACCGGACGCGTCCGTGTTCCGGCCTTGTCCGGACGGCGAAGAAAAAAGCTTGAAACGGAAAATGTTCCTGCGCTAGCTTCCAGTCGGTTCAAGGGAATCGCGTGCCTGGCGCGCCGGTCCCGCTCCCATCGAAACGGAGGTATGCGTGGCCTGGTTTCTGGCTTTGGTCGTTCTGGTCGTCGCGATCGTCCTCGGCGTGCTGTTCCTGAACCGCTTCTATGCCAAGTCGACGCGCGAGACGGCGCTGGTGCGAACGGGCCTCGGCGGCCGGCGCGTGCTGATCGATGGCGGCGCGCTGTCGCTGCCGATCCTGCACCGTATCGAGCGCATCAACATGCGCACGACGCGGCTCAGGATCGAGCGCCAGGGCGCGGCATCCCTCATTTCGGAAGACCGGCTGCGCGTCGACGTGGCGATGGAGTTCCACGTCCGGGTGGACCCGTCGGAAGCGGGCGTGGCGACCGCCGCGCAGGCCTTCGGCTCCAAGACCTTCCGCGAGGAGGAGATGCAGGGCCTGATCGAGGGCAAGCTGGTCGACGCGATCCAGTCGGCGGTCGCCAGCCGATCGATGGACGAACTGCACGAGAAGCGCGACGCCTTCGTCGAGGCGGTCTCGGCGCGGCTTGCCCCCAATCTCGCCCGGTCGGGCCTCATGCTCGATTCGGTTTCGCTGGTGCGGCTCGACCAGACGCCGTTCAACGCGCTCGACGAGAACAACGCCTTCAACGCGGTCGGCATGCGCAAGCTCGCCGAACTGGTCAGCCACAACAAGAAGGCGCGGGTGCAGGTGGAGACGGAGGCCGACGTCGAGATCCGGCGCCGCCTGCTCGACCAGACCAGGCATCGGCTGCAGATCGAGCGCGAGCAGGAGGAGGCGGAGCTGGCCAAGCGGCTCGACATCGAGCGCCGGCGCATCGATCTCGACACCGAGATCCAGAATGCCCGCACGACCGCCGAGCGGCTCGCCGAGGAAGCGCGCATCGCCAAGGCCGGCGAGGTCAAGCGCGCCGAGATCGACCGGGATCTCTCGCTGCGCAAGCAGGAGATCGAGGCGCTCCTCGCAGTGGAAACGGCCAAGATCGACAATTCCATCCGCATCGCCGCCAAGCGCGGCGAGGAACAGATCGCCGAGGCCGGGTTCGAGGCCGCCAAGACCGAACTCGTCAAGGCTCAGGAAGCCGTCCAGACCGAGCGCGACGTGCTGGCCGCCGAACGCGGCAGGCAGCTCGCGCTGCTCAAGGCGCGCGAGGACGCCGAGGTCGACGACCAGAAGGTCAAGTCGCAGGTCGACACCATCCTGTCGCTGGCCAAGGCGGAGAGCAACGCTGCGCAGGTGAAGGCGGAGGCCGAACGTCACCGGCTGATCGCCGAATCGGAAGGCCGGGCGGCGATGATCGAGGCCGAGAACGCCCAGAGCGAGCAGATCCTGCGGTTGCGGCTGGAGATGCACAAGCTCGACATGCTGCCGGACATCACGGCGCAGATGATGAAGCCCGTCGAGAAGATCGACTCCATCCGCATCAACCACATTTCGGGCCTCGGCCCGGTCGGCGGCGGCAGCGGCGAGGGTGGCGGCGGCGGCGGGCAGGGCGGGTTCCAGTCGGCGCTCGATTCCATCATGGGGATGGCGATCGGCTTCCCGATGATCAAGAAGCTCGGCGAGGAGATCGGCGTCGAGATGGATCACAATCTCGGCGCACGCGCGCTCGACGCCATCAACCGGTCGCCGGTTCGCAAGAAGGACTGAGTGGCCGACGCCTCTCACCGACCACAATCGACACAGGCCATGCCGGCGCGCCGGGAGACGCGTCGGGAACCAGAAAAGGGGAAGACAATGACGATTTCCAGACGCACGATCCTCAAGAGCGCGGCCGCCGGCTCGGCCGTGCTGGCGAGCCCCGCCTTCATCCGCAACGCCTTCGCGGCCGATCCGATCAAGCTCGGCACGGTGTTCGACATTTCGGGCATCTTCGACGCCTACGGCAAGCCGATCGACATGGCGGTGAAGCTCGCCGTCAAGCAGATCAACGACGGCGGCGGCCTGCTCGGGCGACCGGTCGAGCACATCGGCTACGACACGCAGTCCAACATGGCGCTCTACACGCAGTACGCCCAGCAGCTGACGCGCCAGGACAAGGTCGACGTCGTCCACGGCGGCATCCTGTCGGCTTCGCGCGAAGCGATCCGCCAGACGCTGCGCCGCGCCAACACGCTCTATTTCTACAACATCCAGTACGAAGGCGGCGTCTGCGACCGCAACTGCTTCGTCACCGGCGTGACGCCGGCGCAGACGACGGAGGTGCAGATCCCCTACACGATGGAGAAGTGGGGCAAGAAGGTCTACATCCTGGCCGCCGACTACAATTACGGCCAGCTGATGGCCCGCTGGATCCAGAAGTACTTCAAGGACGGAGGCGGCGAGACCGTGGCGGTCGACTTCTTCCCGCTCGACGTGTCGGACTTCGGCTCGACCATCACCAAGATCCAGACGGCGGCGCCGGACATGGTCTACTCGGCGCTGGTCGGCGGCGCGCACCTCTCCTTCTACCGCCAGTGGGCGGCGGCGGGCATGAAGTCGCGCATCCCGCTGGCTTCCACGACGCTCGGCGTCGGCTCCGAGCATCTGGTGCTGACGCCCGAGGAGGGCGACGGGATCGTGGTGTGCTACAACTACTCGCCCGAACTCGACACGCCGGCCAACAAGGCCTTCACCACCGCCTGGGGCGAGATGCACGGGGCCGAGACGGTGCCCAACATCCACGAGCTTGCCGTCTCGAACTACCAGGGCATCCTGCTGTGGGCCGAGGCCGTCAAGGCCGCGGGTTCGGTCGAGCAGGCGAAGGTCATCGAGGCGCTCGACGGCGGCCTGTCGCTCGACGGTCCGGCCGGCAAGGTGACGATCGATCCCAAGACGCACCATGCCACGCTCGACGTTCACCTGATGGAGATGCGGGGGCAGAAGCTCAACGTGCTGCAGAGCTTCGGCGCGCGCCCGCCGATCGACACGCAGCTCGTCTGCGACCTCGTCGCCAATCCAGACGACAACCAGCAGTACGAGATCAAGATCTGAGGCTGTAAGACGGGGCGGCAAGCCGCCCCGCACCGTCCGCTTCGCGGCCACCGAGCCGGGGCGAGCCGCTCGTCTCGCCCGTTCTCCGGCCCCCCCCCCCGACCGGGGGAGAGGAAGCAAGGGCGGGTCGGCGCCGCAGGTCTCCAGAAGCCGAAGCCACGAAGGCAGCGGCTTTCCTCTCCCCCCGCGCTGGGGGAGAGGTGGCACGCGGAGCGTGACGGTGAGGGCTGCTTGCGCGCCAGCGCAGCAATCTTTCACCGCGCTCCGACCGAACTTTCTCCGCTCACGGGACCGGCATGGACCTCGCAGCCGTCTTCACCCTCGAAATCCTGTATTCCATCGCGGTTCTGGTGCTGATCAGCGCGGGGCTCGCGGTGGTGTTCGGCATGATGCGCGTCATCAACCTCGCCCATGGCGAGTTCATGATGATGGGCGGCTATGCCACGATCATTGCGGTGCAGGCCGGGATCAACGTCTACATCGCCATGCTGATCGTGGCGCCGCTGGTGGTCGGGGTGATCGGCCTCGTCGTGGAGCGGCTGGTGATCCGGTTCCTCTACGGCCGGCTTGTGGATACGATGCTCGCCACCTGGGGCCTGAGCCTCGCCTTCACCGGCGCGGCGGTGATGATCTTCGGGAACACGACGACCGGCGTGTCGACCCCGATTTCGGGCTTCACGCTCGGCGCCTACCAGATCAACGGCTACAACTTCTTCATCATCGTCGTGTCGATCCTGCTGCTCGTCGCCGCCTATGCCATCCTGCGCGGGACGCGGCTGGGTCTCGTCGCTCGCGGCACCATGCAGAGCGCGGACATGGCGGCCGCTCTCGGCTACAGCCCGGACCGCGTCTACATGAGCACCTTCTTCGTCGGCTCCGCTCTGGCTGGTCTTGCCGGGGGCGTGCTCGCCCCGCTGGTCGGGCTGGTGCCGACCTGGGGGTCGGCCTACATCGCCAAGGCCTTCATCACCGTGATTTCCGGTGGCGCCTCGATCGTGCTCGGCCTGCTGTCCAGCGCGACCGTCTTCGGCCTCGTCTCGCAGACCTTCACCTTCCTGTCCGGTCCGGTGATCGGCGAGGTCGCGCTGCTGGTGGCGGCCATCGTCCTGCTGCGCCTCCTGCCGCAAGGCATCACCGGGCGCTTCTTCAAGGGACGGCTGTGATGGAGGCGATCAGGCTTCGCGATGCCGCCTGGGTGGTGCTGGCGGGCATCGTTCTGATGTTCGTCGCCCCGCTCGTGCTCAACTACTACACGCTGACGCTGCTCGTGATCTACGGGTTGCTGGCGCTCAGCCTCGGGCTGATCTGGGGTTTCGGCGGCATCCTGTGCTTCGGGCAGGCCGCCTTCTACGGTCTCGGCGCCTATGCCTATGCGGTCTCGGCCGCCAACATCGGCGAGAGCACGGTGCCGATGCTGATCGCGATCGCGGTGCCCTTCGTCTTTGCCTTCCTGCTCGGGGCCATGATGTTCTACGGCCGGCTCACCGACGTCTACATGGGGGTCATCACGCTGGTGGTGACGTTGATCTTCTTCCGCTTCATGAACACGACGGCCGGCCCCGAGTACCAGATCGGCCAGGCACGGCTCGGCGGCTACAACGGCATGCCCGGCTACCAGACGCTGAACGTGCCGGGGGATCCGTCCGCCTACATCTACGATTCCAGCCTCTACTACGTCTCCTTCGTCATCCTGCTCCTCGTCTACGTGCTGGTGCGGCTGCTGCTGGCCAGTCCCTTCGGACGCATCGCGGTGGCGATCCGGGAGAACGAGAACCGCGTCGAGCTGATGGGTTACGACGCGCGCTTCCGGAAGTCGGTGCTGTTCGCGATCGGCGGCGGGATCGCGGGGCTCGCAGGTGCGCTCTATGCCTCCTGGGCCGAGATCGTGACGCCCGGCCTGTTCTCGCTCGGACAGTCGGCCGAGATCATCATCTGGTGCATCGTCGGCGGGCTCGGCACGCTGGTGGGACCGGTGCTGGGCGCGGCCGTGCTCGGCTATCTGAAGTTCGCACTCGGCCAGCAGACGGCGGTCGACAACGTGCTGATCATGGGGCTGATCCTGGTGGTGGTGGTGCTGGTCCTGCCGCGCGGCGTCGTGCCGTCGCTGATGTCGGCCTTCGCCGGAACCTCGCGCCGCAACCGTCCGAATGCGGCACGGCGCGGCCGGCGGGGCAGGGGGCGCACCGATGGCTGACGTCGTTCTGGAGACCCGCGGTCTCACCATGCGCTTCGGCGGCGTGACGGCCGTCGACAACGTGAACTTCAAGCTGCGCCGCAAGGAACTGCGCTGCCTGATCGGGCCGAACGGCGCCGGGAAGACGACCTTCTTCCGCTGCCTCACAGGCATCCTGAAGCCGACCTCCGGCGAGGTCTTCATCGACGACGTCGAGACCACCGGGTGGGATCCGCAATATGTCGCGCGGTTGGGCATCGGCATCAAGACGCAGGTGCCGAGCGTCATGGACGGGCTGTCGGTGCGCGAGAACATCTGGCTCTCCGCCTACCGTCTGTCAGGAACCAAGGAAGCCGACCGGACAACCGCGGAGGTGATCGAGCGACTGGACCTCGGCGACATCGCGCGGGCGACCGTCGGGCGGCTCGCTCATGGCGAGCGCCAGCGCGTCGAGCTCGGCATCGTCATCGCCGCGCGGCCCTGGCTGGTGCTCCTCGACGAACCGGCTGCCGGCATGACCGCCGAGGAGGTGGAGCGCATGGTGGCGATCATCCACGAGATCAACCGCGACGCGGCCCTCATCATCGTCGAGCACGACATGCAGTTCATCCGGTCGATCGCGGCGGAGATCACGGTGTTCTCGCAGGGCGCGATCCTGATGGAGGACAATGTCGAGGCGGTGATGAGCGACCAGCGGGTGCGTGACGTCTATCTGGGCAAGAGGGGGTAGCGACATGACCGATACCCGCTCCGCCCTCGAAATCCGAGGCCTGACCGCCGGCTACGGCCGCATTCCCGTGCTGCACGGGATCGACCTGACCGTCGCATCCGACGAGATCGTCGGCATTCTCGGCCACAACGGCATGGGCAAGTCGACGCTGCTCAAGACCGTGATGGGGTTCATCCCGGCGACCGGCGGTTCGGTGCGGCTCGATGGCGAGGACATCACCGGACTTGCCCCGCACCAGCGCTCGCAGCGCGGCATCGGCTACGTGCCGCAGGGCAGGGGGATCTTCCCGAAGCTGTCGGTCCGCGACAATCTGCGCATGGCCTGGCATGCCGATACCGGGATCGACGAGGCGGAGGCGGTGGAGCGCGTGCTCGCCGACTTCCCGCGCGTCACCCGCCTGCTCGACCGGGACGGCGGGGCGCTCTCGGGTGGCGAGCAGCAGCTCCTGGCCCTTGCCCGCTGTCTGATGGGCAATCCGTGGCTGCTGCTCCTCGACGAGCCGACCGAAGGCATCCAGCCGTCGATCATCGAGGAGATCGAGGACACGCTGACGAAGCTGCGCAGGAGCCGCGGATTAACCGTGGTGCTGGTCGAGCAGAATTTCGAGTTCATCGCCACGCTGTCCGATCGGGTCGTCGTTCTGGAACGCGGCCGCATCACCGGCGAGATCCATGCCGAGGCGCTGAAGGATCCGCGCCAGGTGGAGGAGTTCCTGGGCTTCGGCTCGGTCCGGCGCACGCGTGCGGGCGGCAGCCATGCCGTTTCGTCCCATCCCGCGGCGAAGCCGGCGGGCGCCCGTCCCGCCGGCGGCACCGCGCAGGGACTGCCAGCCGTCCCGACCTTCGGGCCGGCCAGCAATCCGGCTCTGCCCGCCCATGCGGTGCTCTCGCCCGCACCGCCGCGTCACGCGGTCCACACCGCCGCGTCCTATCCATCCTCCATCCCAGCCGCCCCTCCTGCCGCAGCGCCCTCGATGCCGCGACGGCCGGAGCCGGCCGCAACCGATCTTCCCAGGGAGTACCCCATGCACGTCAGGCGACCCACGCTGGAGCAGATGCGCAGCCTCGTCGGCGGCCTCCACATGTCCATGGGTGACCGCGAGCTGATGGACTACATGACCCTGATGGAAGGGACGTTCCAGGCCTACGACGTCGTCGCGTCGATGCCCGACAACCTGCCGCAGGTGAAATATCCGCGCACGCCCGGCTACCGGCCTTCGGCGGCGGAGAACCCGATGAATGCCTGGTATGTGAAGTCGGAAGTGCGTGGCGCGCATTCCGGGCCGCTGTCGGGCCGCACGATCGTGCTGAAGGACAACGTCTGCCTCGCCGGCGTGCCGATGATGAACGGCGCCTCGACGCTGGAAGGCTATACGCCCGACGTCGACGCCACCGTGGTGACGCGAATCCTCGATGCCGGCGGCACGATCGTCGGCAAAGCGCATTGCGAATACTTCTGCCTGTCGGGCGGCAGCCATACCAACGCGACCGGACCCGTGCACAATCCGTGGAAGACGGGCTACATCGCCGGCGGATCCTCCTCGGGTTCGGGCGCGCTCGTCGGGGCGGGCGAGGTGGACATGGCGATCGGCGGCGACCAGGGCGGTTCGATCCGCATGCCCGCCTCCTTCTGCGGCGCCTACGGCATGAAGCCCACGCACGGGCTCGTGCCCTATACCGGCGTCATGCCGATCGAGCCGACGATCGACCATGCCGGGCCGATCACCCAGAACGTCCGCGACAACGCATTGCTGCTCGAGGTGATCGCCGGCGAGGACGGGCTCGACCCGCGCCAGTATGCGCCGCGTCTCGACCGCTATACCGACGCGCTCGGTCGCGGCGTCTCGGGCATGCGCATCGGCGTGGTGCGGGAGGGTTTCGGGCTCGCCAACTCGGAACCGGACGTCGACGGCAAGGTGCGCAAGGCCGCGCAGCGTTTCCGCGAGCTCGGCGCGACCGTCGAGGACATCTCGGTACCGATGCATCTGCAGGGACAGGCGATCTGGACGCCGATCGCGCTGGAGGGCCTCACCGACATCATGATGCACGGCAACGGCTTCGCCACCGGCTGGAAGGGGCTCTACGTGACGAGCCTGCTCGACTATCATTCCAACTGGCGCAGCCGCGCCGACGAACTGTCGAAGAGCCTCAAGATATCGATGTTCGTGGGCGAGTACATGCTCAAGCACCACCGCGGCCACTACTATGCCAAGGCGCAGAACCTGTCGCGGCGGCTGCGCGCGGCCTATGACGCCGCGCTCGGCCAGTACGACCTGCTGCTGATGCCGACCATGCCGATCAAGGCGCAGAAGATCCCGCCGGCGGATGCCTCGCTTGCGCTCTACATCCAGCGCGCCTTCGAGATGATCACCAACACCTGTCCCTTCGACACGACCGGACATCCGGCCATGACCATTCCCGTGGGCCTGTCCGAGGGCCTGCCGATCGGCATGATGCTGATCGGCAAGCATTACGAGGAAAGCACGATCTACCGGGCGGCGTCCGCCTTCGAGCGCATCGGCGACTGGAGGACGATGTAGGCGGCAGGCATCGGGGCGACGGGAGGAACATCGTGAGCGTCTTGTCGCAATCGCTGGCGACCGGCCTGTCGGCGAGCCTGCTCGGCGTGCAGGCGCAGCAACCACCGGCCGATCCATCACTGCGCAGGCCGCAGGGCGGGCTCTCGCAGGTGGCCGGAGACCGGTCCGTCCCGCTTCTGCGCCACACCATTCCACAGGCCTTCGCAGCGACGGTCGCGCGGCGCGGGCCGCACCCGGCGGCGATCTTCCGCGAGGCGGGAAGGCGCTATACCTGGACTGCGCTGGCGAAGGAGGTCGATGCCGTCGCGGCCGGTCTGCTGGCACTCGGACTGCAGACGGGCGACCGCGTCGGCATCTGGTCGCCGAACCGGCCGGAATGGCTGGTGACGCAGTTCGCCACGGCGCGCATCGGCGTGGTGCTCGTCACGATCAACCCGGCCTACCGGACCTCCGAACTCGAATACGTCCTGAACAAGGTCGGCTGCAGGGCGCTGATCACGGCGGAGCGCTTCAAGTCCAGCGACTATCTCGGCATGATCCGCACGCTCGCGCCGGAACTCGAGACGGCGGAGCCGGGACGGCTTTCGTCCGCCCGGCTGCCGGCGCTGAAGGCGGTGGTGCGGATGGGAGCGGAACGCTCGCCGGGCATGCTGTGCTTCGACGAACTCGCCCGTCTGGCAGGACCGGCGCAGCGCAACCGGCTCGATCTCGTGACCGCGACGCTCGATCCGCAGGATCCGATCAACATCCAGTTCACGTCAGGCACCACCGGCGCGCCGAAGGGTGCCACGCTGACGCATGCCAACATCCTCAACAATGCCGATATCGTCACCCGCACGATCCGGCTCACGGATGCCGACAGGCTGTGCATCCCCGTGCCGCTCTACCACTGCTTCGGCATGGTGATGGGCACGCTCGGCTGCGTCACCAAGGGCGCGACCATGGTGTTTCCGGGCGAGGGGTTCGAGGCGGCGGCCGCACTGGAAGCGATTGCCGCCGAACGCTGCACGGCCTTCTACGGCGTGCCGACGATGTTCGTGGCCATGCTCGACAGTCCGGAATTCCGGCGCCACGACGTGACCTCGCTCCGGACCGGAATCATGGCCGGCGCGCCCTGTCCGATCGAGGTGATGAAGCGGGTCGTGTCGGATCTCCACATGCCGGAGGTGACGATCGCCTACGGCATGACCGAGACGAGCCCGGTGTCGTTCCAGTCCGACGTCGACGATCCGATCGGCAAGCGGGTCGCGACGGTCGGCCGCATCGGTCCGCATGTCGAGGTCAAGATCGTCGACGAGAGCGGGGAGACGGTGCCGGTCGGTCAGTCGGGCGAACTGTGCACGCGCGGCTATTCGGTCATGAAGGGCTACTGGGACGAGCCGGAGAAGACGGCCGAGGCGATCGATGCCGACGGCTGGATGCATACGGGCGACCTCGCCACCATCGACCGCGACGGCTGGTGCAACATCGTCGGGCGCGTGAAGGACATGGTGATCCGCGGCGGCGAGAACGTCTATCCGCGCGAAATCGAGGAGTTCCTCTACCGGCATCCGAAGGTTTCCGAAGTGCAGGTCTTCGGCGTGCCCGATCCGCGCTACGGGGAGGAACTCTGCGCCTGGATCGTGCTGCATCCAGGACAGAGCGCGACCGAGGAGGAGATCCGCGCCTTCTGCCGCGGCCAGATCGCCCACTACAAGGTGCCTCGCCACGTGCGGTTCAAGGAGGCGCTGCCGATGACGGTGACCGGAAAGCCGCAGAAGTTCGTCATGCGCGACGCGATGATCGCCGAACTGGGGCTGAAGACCGCGGCGACGGCGTGACGGAGCGGCCGAATGCGGAACCCCGCCGCCGCGCCGCGATCGCGCAGCGTGCTGGCCGAAGGCCTCAGGGCCGCCCGCCGCCGATCTCGCGCAGGAAGCGTCGCAGCGGTTGGGACCAGGCGACCGCCGGCCGGTCGATCAGGCCGTGGCCGTCGCCGGTGGTGGGCGGGAGCAGTGCGAATGTGAGCGGCGCCCCGGTATCGCGATACGCCTGCGCGAGCGCCTGGCTGAGCTGCGGCCCGAAGTAGGAATCGTTCTGCGCATAGAGCCACAGGGCTGGCAGGCGGGCGCTTCTTCCAAACGCGCCGGCCGTGGCGACGAGCCGGTCGGGAGCGCAGTTTTCGCCTGATCTGCCGCGATTGCGTCCGCCGCGGCCGCCCGAGAAGTTCACATAGCCGCGAATGCCGCGCGGATCGGTGGCCGCAAGCGCGACGGCGCCCCAGCCGCCCGCGGACGTGCCGAGGACCAGCGTCTTTCCGGGCGCTATCGAGGGCATCGTCTCCGCATGGTCGATCGCCGCCCGGATCAGCCGGGCCGTCGCAAGCCCGGAGGCGCGATAGTCGGCCCGCTCGCAGCCGCCCTGGTCTTCGACGTAGGGGCCGCCCGCGGGGCCGTGACCCGGACGGAGCGGGATGAGCACGGCATAGCCTTCGGCGAGGAGGAACGCCGTCAGATCCGGGTAGGACGGCATCGTCATGCGCGCGCGGGGCTCGATGCGCTGGTCGGAGCCGTGACTGACGACGGCGAGCGGGAAGGGTGGCGTCCCCGGTGGAAGATGGAAGGTCGCCGGCATGGGGCGGGACAGGCCCTCGACCGGTATCGCCACTTCACGGGTGCCCGTCGCGCCCTCACTGGCCGGCGGGATCGCCTCGATCATGGTCCCGACGGACTGGCACCCCGCCGCCATGGCGGCGAGCAGTCCGGTCAGTGCCGCCGCGGCGTGGAGACGGCGGGCGCCCGTAGCCCTGGTGCTCTCGTCGCGAACCGCGGCCGAGGACCCCCGCCGATGCCGCCGGAGAACGCCGGACGGCGCCCGTTGCATCCATCCCTCCGCGCCCCGCACGGCGTAGCCGCGGGGCGCGGCGCGCTGGCGGAGGACGGAAAGCAACCGGCGGAGCCGCGGGAACGACGCACCTGCGGCGCGGTCCCTGGTCGGCTCCGGCTCGCTGATCAAGATCGACCCCTTCCGAAAGAACCTGCGCCTCGACGGGAGGCCATCGACGCCTCAGCCGGACGTCGGAACGCTTCGCGGGCTGGATCCGGGCCTAGCCGCGGCCACCCCCGTCATTCCGGATGCGCGGCGCCAGCATAATGGCCTAGGTCTATCGCATCGCTTCCTCAGCGGCAACGTCTGGGTGCGCAGAACTGGCGCAGCCCCTCCTCTCCGTGTGTCTCTGCTGCAACAGTGAGGTCAAGAATCGTGGTAGAATTCGCACGCTTTTCCTTGTGGGTCGCCAGATTGCCGTTCATCCCGAAGATCATTCGATCCCGTCGGTATCTTGCTCTCGAGGTTGCAACAAATGTCTGAATCGAAAGGGATTCCGTTGGGTGCCGTCAGTCGATTAGGCAAGAAAGCCAACTGGGAATCTGCCTTTTCGATTTCCGACGTTACTCCGCAGGAGTGCAAGCCTGAATCGAAGGTTAATGCTGTGGTAGAAATTTTGGATTGACCTTTTACTACGTGTAGTGGCGAATGAAAGAGGAGCGATGCGCCCGGGCCGGCACAGGGCTGCTGCGCATTGCGGAATTCCGAATTGCAATTCCGGCCATCTACGGGAGCGGGACGATGTTTTTGACGGGAAAGAAGAAGGCGGAACGTTTCGGCGCCATGCGTGCCGCGCGGTTCCTCGTCGCACCGAAGGGCGAGCGCCGCTGGCTGCTCGGGGGGACGGCTTTGACCGCCGGCGTGGTGGCCGGGCTCGGTGCCCTGATCGCGGTGCCGACGCCAGCCCGCGCCGACTGCGCGACGGGGACGAACTTCATCACCTGCATCGACATGCCGTCCGGCGAGACCGATCCGCAGACGCTCACGGCGACCGACGAGTGGGTCGTCCATGTCGGCGTCGTCGACATCAACGACGTCGAGGACGCGGGCACGATCTCCATCGCTTCCGGCACGGCGGCCGGTGCGGCGCTGCAGGTCAATGCGCAGAACAACAGCGGCCGGATCGTCGTCACCGAGAACTCCTCGATCACGATCGCGGACAACGCCACCGACACGTTCAACACCCGCCATGGCATCCTCGTGGTTCCGGGCGGCTCGACGGACGGTCAGCTCCTCGAATTCGTGATCGCGGGCTCGGTGACGAGCAACGATTCCAATGGCGACGGCATCCAGATCTCCGGCTCGGGCAACGCGACTGCGAGCGCGACCAGCAATGCCGACGACGTGACGATCTCGGTCCTCGAAGGCGGCGCCGTCGTCGGCGAGGATGATGGTATCCAGCTCGCCGGACTGCGCGGTCTCCTGACCATCACCAACGCCGGGCAGATCGGGGGCGGGGATGCGACTCCCTTGCCGTTCGAGCGCATGGGCATCGTGGTTTCGCAGAACCTCGTCCTGACCGACCGCGCCGCGGGCGATGTCGAGATCGAGAACGAGGACGGCGGCGAGATCCTCGGCGGCAACAGCTCGGCGATTCACATCGCTACCGCCGGCGATGCGACCATCACCAACCACGGCACGATCACCGGCCAGGGGGTCGACCGGGCGGGCGTGTACCTGAACGTCGCCGGCGACGTCGTGATCTACAACGACGACACGATCAGCGGTGTCGGCAACGGCATCGACGTGACGGGCGCGGCGAGCAGCGCGATCACCAATGCCAGCTACCAGTCGATCGTCGGCGGCACCAACGGCATCAACCAGACCAGCATCGGCGAGTTCTCGCTCGACAATGCCGGCGGCCTCGTGGCGGGTCTCGCCGGCGACGGTGTGAACCTGGACCTCGTATCGGGTGCCGATGGCGTGACGATCAGCAATCGCGGCCGTGCCGGCACCGGTGACGAGCCGCTAACCCTCGGCGGCGGCGTCCTCGTGGGCAGCGCGAACGGCATCGACATCAACAACGTCCAGAATGGCGACGTCGTCATCAACAACAACGGCTACACGTCCGGCCTCGTCGACTACAGCGGCGGCCTGATCTACGGCGTCGGCGGCAGCGGTATCCAGATCACGGATGCGGATACCGACATCTCCATCGACAACCGCAATACCTACAACTGGTCCGGCAGCAGCATCAGCCTCGGCGGGCTCAATCCCGCCGTCAGCGGCTTCTTCCCGAGCGGCCAGCTCGCCGGGACGAGCTTCACGACCGGCATCTGGGGCGACGAGCACGGCATCGAGATCGACGGCGCAGGCGACGATGGCGGTGCCGTCGGCATCGAGAACGGCAGCGGCCTGATCGTCGGCATCACCGATCACGCGATCGAGGTCTCGGGCCTCGACGGCCTGTTCGTCGACGGTGAGGAAACCGACTTCTACGCGGCCTTCCAGCTGAACAACGGTTCCACGACGGAGAACCCCGAGCAGGGCGGTCTGGTCTGGGGCGGCGAGAACGCGATCGATCTGTGGGACATCGACGGCAACGTCATCGTCAACAACGGTATCGGCACGATCTTCGGCCGCGAGAACGGCATCGAGGCGGAAGACATCTGGCGCGGCGGCGTTCTCGTCACCAACGGCGACGGCGGCCTCATCCAGGGCCTCTGGGGCGACGCGATCCAGATCGGTGAGGTCGACAGCGACGGCACCTATGGCGGCACCGTTGCCATCGGCAATGACGGCTGGATCCTCGCCGGCGACCGCGCCATTGCGGTGGACGACGCGGGCACCGTCTTCGTCTCGTCGACGGGCCTGATCATCGGCGACGGCGACACGGACGAACCGGTCATCGAAATCTCGGGCACCGACACCGGCAAGGTGGGCACCACCTCCGAGGCGGCCGCAGAGATCCGCAACATCGAGGGAGGCATCATCGCGAGCCGCGACCTGCCGCACTTCCTCTACAGCTCCTGGAGTTCTCCGGATCCGACGGAAGTACCTGCCTCGACTTTCGATTCGGTCGCTCTGTGGGCCGACGTCACGAACTTCCAGAGCTTCGTCCTGGGCGGGCAACCGCTCGACGCGTCCGCAATGGAGGACTACGCGGATGCGGCCGAGGATCTGATCGTCGAGACCAGCGACGGGGCCGGCTCGCTGCAGAACGACGCCACCAGCCTCCTGGTGGGTCGGGTCCAGATGAGCGGCGCCAACGACTTCGTGAATGCTGACGACGACAAGGTCGGCAATTCGATCGTCAATGCCGGCGCCTGGTTCGTCACCGGCGAGACCGACATCGACGGGGCGTCGGGCAACGACGTGATCATGAACGGCGGCTGGATCCAGACCGCCTTCGACGACGACGCGAGCGAATCGACGTCCTTCGACGTCGACGTGTTTGCGAATTCCGGGATCGTCAGCATGGCCGACGGCACCGACGGCGACCAGACGACGATCCTCGGCGACTACCTGGGCGGCAGCCTTTCGATGATCGGCGAGAATTTCGTCCCGACCTATGGCGGCGGCCTGCTCGCCGTCGACGTCGACTTCGACGATGCCGCCAGCGACCGGCTCGTGGTCGACGGCGACATCAGCGGCGAGACCGGCGTCGTCATCCGCCGAGCGCAGGGGACTGGGCTCGGCACCTACGGCACCGAAATCGACGTCGTCGAATATCAGAACAACACCTCCGAACCGTCCGACGACGCCTTCTTCATTTCCAGCCTCTCCGACGATTATTATGAGATCGCCGGCGAGGACTACATCCAGGACGGCTTCCTCGCCTGGTTCATCCAGCACGATGCCGGTGACGACGACTACGAACTCGTCAACGACTGGGGTCCGGGCGCGCAGAACGCACCGGCCATCGTCACGGGCGCGCAACAGATCTTCTACGACACCGTGGCGACGGTCGAAGACCACATCTACGGCGGGCAGTTCGGCCAGTCGGGCGGCGGCGGCGCGGACGTCGTGGAGATGGCGCCCCCGGCTGCGGCGTCGTCGCCCGACGGCGGCATCTGGGGCAAGGTCGGCGGCCGCTGGACGGAGCGCGACCGCGAACTGACCATCGGCGGCGTGGGGGTCGACGGATCGTCCGACCAGAGCACCTACAGCGTGCTGGCAGGCGCCGATTTCATTCCCGGCGACGGCTTCTTCCGGTTCGGCGTGTTCGGCGGCTATGTCGGTTCCGACATGGACTTCGCGTCGGACGGCTCCTCGGTCGACTACAGCGGCGGCACCGTCGGCGCCTATGGTGCCTACAACGACGGCGCCTTCTACGCGGACCTGACGGCGAAGGCAGACTTCCTCAACGCCGACTATCGCTTCGGTGCGATGGACGTCGACGCCGACGTCTTCAACTACGGCGTCTACGGCAATATCGGCTACCGCATGGCGCGGGGGACGGCTTTCATCGAGCCGCTGGTCTCGGGCGCCTATGTCCACACCTCGGTCGACGACGTCGCGGCGGCAGGGCACTCGGTCTCCTTCGACGACGGCTCGAGCGCCCGACTCGGCGCGGGCGTCCGGGTGGGCGCGCAGTTCGCCTCCGCCGGTGGCATCATCACCGAAGCCGCGCTGCTCGGCCGGATCTGGAACGAGTTCGGCGACGACAACACGGTCACCGTGTCGGACGGGGTCACGACGGCGACCTTCACCGACGGGCTCGACGGCGTTTTCGGCGAGGTGACGGGCACGCTCACCTTCAAGAGCGCGAACAGCGGCTGGTCCGGCTTCATCTCCGGCACCGGGCAGTTCGGAAGCGACTACCAGTCCTACGGCGCGAATGCCGGCCTGCGCGTCAACTTCTGATCCGCAGGTTCGAACCAGGTCGGGGGGCCGGTCGTCCGCGACCGGCCCCCGTTGATTTCGGATCCTGTCGGGGGACGGCGCGATGCCTGTCGGCACGGAACAGAACGGGATGCGGTACGTGGCCGAAACGTTGCGGCGACAAACCGGATCCACCCGGATCGCGTCGCTCGTCGTCCTGACGGTCCTGGCGTGCCTCGGGACCTATGCGGCATTCCGCGCGTGGGACGGCACGACCGTCGACGCGCGCGTGGTGCCGGCACCGTCGGTGACCCCATCTCCACCGGTCGCGGCGCCCTCCGACGGATCGCCACCCGGTCCGGTGGGAGACGCCGCTACCCATCGGCGCGTCGCGGTCAGCGACCAGCGCAGCCATGGCGACTGGCGCCATTCGTGCCTGACGCGGGAGGACGGGGTGCGAGCCTGTTCGATCGTCCAGACCCTTCTTCACAAGGAGACGCGGTCCCTGCTTCTGTCCTGGCGGATCGTCAAAGAAGGCCGGTCGCTGACGAGCATCTGGCAGACGCCGAAGAACGTCGTCCTGGCCCGCGGCCTGCGTATCGATGCCGGCTTGCCCGATCCGGTCATGCTGCCCTATCAGGGCTGCAACGCCAACAACTGCGTCGCGAGCATCCGGCTTCCCGACGATCTGGTGAACGGATTGAAGACCGTGCCCGGCCTTGCGGTGACCATCTCCCTCGCCGACGGACAGACGCTTCGCCTGCCGATCAGCACCCGGGGGCTGGCGGCGGCGATCGAGGAT
Organism: Aquibium microcysteis; assembly: GCF_014495845.1. Classification (NCBI taxonomy): domain Bacteria; kingdom Pseudomonadati; phylum Pseudomonadota; class Alphaproteobacteria; order Hyphomicrobiales; family Phyllobacteriaceae; genus Aquibium; species Aquibium microcysteis. Next base: position 2,760,204 of record NZ_CP061080.1, on the reverse strand, counting down.
CTGCGTGCGGACGGAGACGCCAGGTGAGCGCGGGACAGGATGCGCCGGGCGGCGCCTTCGAGATCAGGCAGCTTCGGCCGACGCACGAGTCGCTCGGCCTGCTCGTCGCCTTCCTGAGCGCCACCAGACCCTTCTCCGAGTTTCGCAGCCGCGTTCTGGTGCGGGCCCTGCAGCAGCAGCTCGAGCGGCGCCATCACGTCTGTCTCACGCGCGATGGCCGGTTCGCCGGCTACTGCGGATGGCTCCTGACGTCACGCGAGATCGGCGACCGGTGGCTGAGGGACGAGGGCGAGCTCTCGTCGGTCGCCGACGATCTGGCCGACGTGGTGGCGTGCACCATCGTCTTCTGCCCCGACCGCCGCGACGTCCTGCCCCTGATCCGGCAGGCCCGCGCGCGCAACCCGGGCCGGCTGGCCATCTTCAGGCGCGACCGCGCGCAAGGCGACCGCAAGTCCGCCGTCCGCAACATGCGCTTCGGCGCCTGAGCCGGGACAGGCCCGGAACCCGCAGCGCTGCGGCACCGACGCGACCGGCGATCGTGCGCGGCGGGTGGTCTCACTGCATGGCTGCGCCGGTCGCATCCTTGAGCGCCGTTGCGAGCTGCATGGCGAAGCGGGCGGACGCGACCGGAAGGGTGCGGCCGCGCATCTGGCCGAGGATCAGGTTGCCGGGCTGCAGATCCCGCTCGGAGATCGGGCGGAACAGCAGCGATCCGTCGCCCGGATCACGCAGGCCGATGGGGATCTGAAAGCCGATCACCTTCTCGTGCAGTACGTAGTGGCGGATCAGCTCGAAGCTTTCGGTCTCGACCACCGGCGAGACCCGGCGCGTTCCCCGCCGCGCGGCGAAGTCGAGCAGGTGACGCACGCCGTATTTCGGCGACGGGGCGACGTGGCGCGTGTCGAGGCAGTCGCGCAGCCGCAACTCGGGTTTGCGGGCCAGCGGATGGTCGGGCGTCATCACCACGTTGACCGCCTGCGGAACAGCCTGGATCACCTCGAAATCGACGAGGTAGACCGGCTCGAAGACGAGGGCGAGATCGCTCGAATAGCTCGCCAATTCCTGCTCCGCCTGCGAGCGGTCGCGGATGTTGACGGTGAAGGTCACCCCCGGATGGTCGCGGCGGTAGCGGGCGATCTGCTGCGGCAGGAAATAGGGCAGCAGCGCCTGCGAACAGGCGATCGAGACATGGCCGCGCCGCTCGCCCGACAGGTCGGCCACCTGGCCCTGCACCCGTGACAGGTCGGACAGCGTCGCGCGGTAATGGTGCAGCAGGAGCTCGCCGGCCGGATTGAGACGAACGCCTCCCGGCAGGCGTTCGAAGAGTTCGGCGCCGAACTCGTCCTCGAAGCCGTTGATGCGGCGGTTCAGCGCCGAGGCCGTGATGTTCATGTCTTCCGCCGCCTTGCGCATCGAGCCTGCCCGCGCAACCGCCTCGATCAGCCGAAACGTCTGAAGATGTTTCATGTTTTCCCTCGCTCGTCGCCACTGGTGCCGGATTTGCACCGGGTTGGTGAATTTATAGCAATTTTCGCGAACGGGGAAATCTGCAACGTCTTGGGCAGCAAGTTTCGAGCATTCCGAGGCGCCGCGATGTTCCTTCGATCCCCCGCTTTCCGCAGCGTCGGCATGCCGACCGCCCGCCTTCTCGCGGGCCGGAGCTGACATGGCGCCGGGACCGGCCATCGAAAGCCTGCCCTTCACGCTCGCCGACCTCCGGCGCGCCTATGAAGGGGGCATCTCGCCGGAAGCCGTCGTCGCCGAGGCGTTTCGACGGCTCGATACCGCAGGCGATCCGGGCATCCTGATCCTCGAGATGCGCGAGCAGGCGCTCCGTGCCGCCCGTGCGCTCGGCGCGCCCGACGGCCGCCCGCTCTGGGGGATCCCCTTCGTCGTGAAGGACAACATCGACGTGGCGGGCGTCGAGACGACCGCCGCCTGCCCGGACTTCGCCTACGTGCCGCAGGCGACCGCCTTCGTGGTGTCGCGGCTGATCGAGGCCGGCGCGATCCTGATCGGAAAGGCCAATCTCGACCAGTTCGCGACCGGCCTCGTCGGGGTGCGGTCCCCCTATCCGGTGCCGCGCAACGCGATCGACCCGGACCTCGTGCCGGGCGGCTCCTCGTCGGGCTCCGCCGTCGCGGTGGCGCGCAGCATCGCGGCCTTCTCGCTCGGCACCGATACCGCGGGGTCTGGCCGCGTGCCCGCCGCCCTCAACAACATCGTCGGACTGAAGCCGACCCTCGGAGCCCTGTCGTCCAGCGGCGTCGTGCCGGCCTGCCGGACGCTCGACACGATCTCGATCTTCGCGATGACGGTCGCCGAATCCTACGAGATCCTGGGGGTGACCGCCGCCTACGATGTCGAAGACGCCTATTCCCGGCCGGTGCCGATCCGCCCGCTGACCGCCATGCATGCGGGGATCCGCATCGGCATCCCCGACGAGGCGACGCTCGCGACCTTCGGCGACGTCGCACAGGCGGAGCATTTCAGCAGCACGGTCGTCCGGCTGCGGACGGCGGGCGCATCGGTGACGGAGATCGACTTCGAGCCCTTCTATGCGGTTGCGCGCATGCTCTACGAGGGCGCGTGGCTCGCCGAGCGCGTGGCGGCCGTCGGCCCCCGGCTCGTGGATGCGCCCGGGACGCTGCACCCGACGACGCGCGCCGTCCTCGAGCCGGGGCTGAAACTCAGCGCCGTCGACGCCTTCGAAGGCCTCTACCGGCTGAAGGCGCTGGCGCGGCGCTGCGAGGACCTGATGGAGGACGTGGACCTGCTCTGCGTGCCGACCATCCCGACGGTCGTGACGCTGGCCGAGATCGCGGCCGATCCGATCGGTCCCAACTCGATGCTCGGAACCTACACCAATTTCGTCAACCTGCTCGACCTCTGCGGCATCGCCGTTCCGACGGGGCTGCGTACGGACGGGCGACCGGGCAGCCTCACCGTGCTGGCGCGCAGGGGCGAGGACCATCGCGCGGCTTCGGTGGCCCTGGCGGTCGAAGCCGGGCCGCTCGGCGCGACGGGCTGGCCCCGATCGGTCAGCCGGGCGGCGGCAGACGTCGCCGAGGCCGACGACATCGCGATCGCGGTCTGCGGCGCGCACATGTCCGGCCTGCCGCTCAATCCCGAACTCACGTCGCGCGGCGCACGCTTCCTCAAGGCCTGCCGCACTGCGCCCGAATATGCGCTGCACGCGCTGGCAGGCGGGCCTCCCTTCCGGCCGGGCATGGTGCGCAAGCGCGGCGGCGGGACCGCGATCGAGGTCGAGGTCTGGGCGCTGCCGCGTGCGGCCTTCGGCGACTTCATGGCCGGCATTCCCTCACCGCTTTCGATCGGCAGCGTGGCGCTCGACGACGGCAGCCTGGTCAAGGGCTTCCTCTGCGAGCCCTGGGGCCTCGAAGGCGCGCGCGACATCTCGCACTTCGGCGGCTGGCGCGGCTACCTCCGCGACCGGGACCGGCCGCAGCCCGTGGAGGTGCGCGCCCATGCGGTCTGATGCCGGTCGTCCCGACCCTCGCAATCCGGCGCCTTGCCGCCGTCCCTGCAACCTCCCTCTCAACCCCTGGAGCCTCTCATGACGTCGATGCTTTCCCGTCGTTCCCTGCTCAAGGCCGGCGCTGCCGGCCTGGCCGCGAGCGCTCTGCCTTTCGGTCTCGCCCGCGCCCAGACGCCGATCGTGCTCGGCGCGGTGTATGTCGGTCCACGTGACGATTTCGGCTGGAACCAGGCCCATGCGGTCGCCATGGACATCCTCAAGCAGGTGCCGGGCGTGACCGTCATCGAGGAGGAAAAGGTGCCGGAGACGGACGCCGTCGCCCAGTCGATGGAATCGATGATCAACCTCGACGGCGCCAATCTCGTGCTCGCCACCTCCTTCGGCTACTACAATCCGTTCGTGGTCGAAACCGCCAAGAAGTATCCGAACGTGCAGTTCCGCCACGCCGCGCCGCTCTGGAACGAAAAGACCGATCCCACGAATGCCGGCAGCTATTTCTGCTACCTCAACCAGGCGCACTACGTGAACGGCGTGGCGGCCGGCCTGTCGACGACGTCGAACAAGATCGGCTTCGTGGCGGCCAAGCCGATCCCGTCGGTGCTGTCCAACATCAACTCGGTGCTGCTCGGCGCGAAGAGCGTGAACCCGGCGGCGACCGTGCAGGTCATCTTCACCGGCGAGTGGTCGATGCCGGTGCGCGAGGCGGAGGCCGCCAACGCGCTGATCGACGCCGGCTGCGACGTCATCACCTGCCACGTCGACGGGCCGAAGGTCGTGGTCGAGACCGCCGAGACGCGCGGTGTCAAGAGCTGCGGCCACAATGCCAGCCAGGCGCCGCTCGCGCCGAAGGGCTTCATCACCGGCGCAGAGTACAAGTGGGAGACGATCTACAAGATCTATGCCGACGCCCTGGCCAAGGGCGAGGCGCTGCCGAACTTCATCGCCGGCGGCTATCACAACGACATGCTGCGCAACACGGCCTTCGGCGCGGGTGCGACGCCGGAAGCCGTCAAGGCCGGCGAGGCGGCCATCGAGGCGCTGAAGGGCGGCAAGCCGATCTATGTCGGCCCGCTCAAGGACAACACCGGCAAGCTGGTCATCGAAGGATCGATGGACAATTACGACCCGGTGCTCGACGGCATGAACTACCTGCTCGAGGGCGTGGTCGGATCGATCACCTGATCGCATTGCTCGGCGGGCGGCGGTCTGCCGCCGCCCGGCTGTCCGTCGTTCGATCACCGAGGCTGACGCCGATGACGTCCTTCCGCCCATGCCAGCTGCCCGTGCGCTCACCGGAAACGGGAAAAGGCGCAGACGTCGCGCATTTCCCCTCCCCCTTGAGGGGGTCCGAAGGACGGGCGAGACGCGTGGCTCGCCCCGGCAGGGTGAGGGGTGGGGGTGCCGGCGACACGCGATTGGGGGGAGAACCTGGCGCCGCGGCGTCCCCGTCGACCCCAGCCGCCGTCCGACGACAAGCTCCATCTCGCCACGTCTCGCGCGCGAACCCCCACCCTTACCCTCCCCACAAGGGGGATGGAGTCGCCAGCGCCGCACATTTCCCCTCCCCCTTGAGGGGGTCCGAAGGACGGGCGAGACGCGTGGCTCGCCCCAGCAGGGTAAGGGGTGGGGGTGCCGGCGACACGCGGGCGGGGGAAAGACATGGGGCCGCGGCGACCCCGTCGACCCACGCCGCCATCCGGCGACGAGCGCGGTCTTTCCACGCCTCACGCGCGAACCCCCACCCATACCCTCCCCTCAAGGGGGAGGGGGTCGCCAGCGTCGCGCATTTCCCCTCCCCCTTGAGGGGGTCCGAAGGACGGGCGAGACGCGTGGCTCGCCCCGGCAGGGTGAGGGGTGGGGGTGCCGGCGACACGCGATCGGGGGGACGACTTGGCGCAGCGGAGACCGTCGACCCCAGCCGCCGTCCGAAGACGTGCCCCATCTCGCCATGCCTCGCGCACGAACCCCAACCCTTACCCTCCCCTCAAAGGGAGGGGGTCGCCAGCGCCGCGGCAAGGGGTGGAGTTCGGCCTTGGCGATGTGGGAATGAACCCCGGCGACATGCCGCACAGTGGAGACCTTATCCATGACCGCCGTCGTCTCGCCCCCTGTCGCCCGGCCGATCAGCCTCGGCCCCCGCGCCATGCGCGCCGTCGAGGCCATGGTGATTCCGGCCGGTGCGCTGATTGCCTCGGCGCTGCTCTTCTCCGTCTTCCTGATCCTGCTCGGCAAGTCGCCGGCGACCTTCTTCAGCCTGATCTGGACCGGCGGCTTCGGCTCGTCCTTCTCGATCCAGAACACCCTGCAGCGCAGCGCCCCGCTGATCCTGACCGGCCTCGCCTTCGCCATTCCCGCCCGCATCGGGCTGACGCTGATCGGTGCGGAGGGCGCGCTGGTGCTCGGCGGCTTCACCGCCGCCGCCGTCGCCATCCCGCTCGTCACCGGCGGGGTCGCCCCGATCTTGACGCTGCCGCTGATGGCGCTCTCGGCGATGGCGGTCGGCGCGGTCTGGATCGGCATGGCCGGCTGGCTTCGCCACTATCGCGGCGTCAACGAGACCATCTCGTCGCTGCTCCTGTCCTACATCGCCGTCGCGATCATGAACTTCTTCGTCGAGGGCCTGCTGCGGGACCCGGCCTCGGCCAACAAGCCGTCGACCATGCCGATCGGCGACGCCTACCGGGTCGGCTCCATGCCCGGCACATCGGTGCACTGGGGGCTGGCGGCCGGGCTCGTCCTTGCCGTCCTGCTGTGGATCCTGATGACGCGCACCACCTTCGGCTTCGCCGCAAGGATGACCGGCGGCAACGTCCGCGCCGCCAAGGCGCAAGGGCTGCCCGTCGGCTTCCTGGTCGTCGCCTGCTGCGCCATCGCCGGCGCCTGCGCCGGGCTCGCGGGCTTCTTCGAGGTCGCCGCCGTCCACGGCCAGGCCAATGCCTCGCTGGTCGCTGGCTACGGCTTCACCGGCATCCTCGTCGCCTTCCTCGCCAGGCAGAACCCGCTCGCGGTCGTGCCCGTCGCCATCATGTTCGGCGCGCTCGCCGCCTCCGGCGGGCTGATCCAGCGGCGCATGGGCATGCCCGACGCCACCGTGCTCGTGCTGCAGGGCATCATCTTCGTCGTGCTGCTCGTGTCGGAGACCTTCTACGGGCGCATCCCCTTCCTGCAGGCCAGAACGACGGGAGACCGCACATGACGGGCGCCGACCTCTTCATCGTGCTGATCGCCATGGTCGGCGGGGCGATCCGCGTTTCCACGCCGTTCATGTTCGTGGCGCTCGGCGAGTGCCTGACGGAAAAGTCCGGCCGGATCAATCTCGGCCATGAGGGCAATCTGGTGCTCGGCGCCATGGTCGCCTATGCCGGATCCTACACGACGGGCAGCCCCTGGCTCGGCGTGCTGATGGCAGGCGGTGCGGGCCTCGTGCTCGGCGCGCTGCACGGCTGGATCTGCAAGCTGCCGAAGGTCAACGACATCGCCGTCGGCATCGCCTTCATGAGCTTCGGCACCGGTCTCGCCTTCTTCTTCGGCAAGCCCTACATCCAGCCGTCGGCACCGCGGCTCGAGGCCATCCCGCTCGGCGACTGGACGGGCAATTCCTCGATCGCCCAGGCGCTGCAGGTCAATCCGCTCTTCTTCGTCGGCATCGCGCTCGCCGTGTTCCTGTGGTGGGCCTTCCGCAACATGCGCTGGGGACTGATCCTGCGCATGACGGGGGACAGCGCGGCATCGGCGAAGGCCATGGGCGTGTCGGTCGACCTCGTCCGGCTTCTCGCGACGGCCGCCGGCGGGTTCCTCGCGGGTGTCGGCGGCGCCTTCCTGTCGCTCTACTATCCCGGCAGCTGGAACGAGGGCCTGTCGTCGGGGCAGGGCCTGATGGCGGTGGCGCTGGTCATCTTCGCGCGCTGGGACCCGGTGCGCTGCGTCTTCGCGGCGCTGCTGTTCGGCGCGGCCGGCGCGATCGGTCCCTCGCTGCAGTCCATCGGCATCAGCCAGGGCTACTACTTCTTCAACGCCGCCCCCTACATCCTGACCCTTTTCATCATGATCGCCTCCGCCCGCTCCAAGAGCGCGGCGCGCGAGGCGCCCGGCGAACTGTCGATCGTCAAGTGAGGATACCGAGATGAGCCTTGTCGATGAACGCATCGAGAAAGCCCGCGTGCCGGGCGGCGTGACGGTCGCGTCCGATCCCTATCCCTGGCCGTTCGACGGCGATCTCGGGCCGCACAACACGGCGCTCGTCGTCATCGACATGCAGACCGATTTCTGCGCGCCGGGCGGCTACGTCGATTCCATGGGCTACGACATTTCGCTGACGCGCCGGCCGATCGGCCCGATCCAGACCGTGCTGTCGGCGATGCGTGCGAAAGGCTATTTCGTCATCCACACGCGGGAAGGCCACAAGCCGGACCTCTCGGACCTGCCCGCCAACAAGCGCTGGCGGTCGCAGCGCATCGGCGCCGGGATCGGCGACCAGGGACCCTGCGGGCGCATCCTGGTGCGCGGCGAGCCCGGCTGGGAGATCATCCCCGAACTGCAGCCGGAGCCGGGCGAGGCGATCATCGACAAGCCGGGCAAGGGGACATTCCTCGCCACCGACTTCGACCTCGTCCTGCAGACCAGGCGCATCCGCAACATCATCTTCACCGGCGTGACGACGGATGTCTGCGTCCACACCACGATGCGCGACGCCAACGATCGGGGCTACGAATGCCTGCTGCTGGAGGACTGCTGCGCGGCGACCAAGGTGGAGAACCATCTGGCGGCCATCGACATGATCAAGATGCAGGGCGGCGTGTTCGGCGCGGTGGCGACGTCGTCCGTCCTGCTGGAGGCCCTGCCGTGAGTGCGGCGGCGCTCGCCGCCGACGTCGCGGCGCCGCCGGCCGCCCGGCGCGCGCCATCGCTGGAGACGGCGGGCATGACCAAGATCTTCGGGCCGCTCGTCGCGCTCGACGACGTCTCGATCAAGGTGCAGGCCGGCTCCTTCCACGCGCTGCTCGGCGAAAACGGCGCCGGCAAGTCGACGCTCGTGAAGTGCATCATGGGCTTCTATGCCGCCGACCGCGGCGCCGTGCTGCTCGACGGCGCGGAGGTCGCGGTGAAGAGCCCGCGCGACGCCCGCGACCTCGGCATCGGCATGGTCTACCAGCACTTTACCCTCGTGCCCTGCCTGACGGCGGCCGAGAACCTGGTGATCAGCCGCGCCGATGCGCCCACGATCATCGACTGGAAGGCCGAGATGCCGAAGCTCGAGGCCTTCATGGCGCGCATGCCGTTCCGGGTGCCGCTCGACGCGCAGGTGTCGACGCTGTCGGCCGGCGAGAAGCAGAAGCTCGAGATCCTGAAACTGCTCTATCTCGACCAGCGGTTCCTGATCCTCGACGAGCCGACGTCCGTGCTGACGCCGGGCGAGGCGGACGAGGTGCTCGGACTGCTCGGACAGATGGCGGCGCGGGGCGAGATCACCGTCCTGATGATTTCCCACAAGTTCCGGGAGGTGAAGGCGTTCTGCGATTCCTTCACCGTGCTGCGCCGCGGCCGGCTGACCGGCACCGGCGACGCGCGTACGGCGACGGTTGCCGAGATGAGCAGCATGATGATCGGCGACACGGAAGTGCGCGAGCGCGCCGAGCGCGTCATGCACAACGACCGCTCCGCCGTACTGGAACTCGCCGGACTGCATGCGGAGGACGAGGACGGCCGGCCGGCCATCGCCGCCGTCAACCTGAAGGTCCGGTCGGGAGAGATCGTCGGAATCGCCGGCGTGTCGGGCAACGGCCAGAGCGCGCTGGTGGAGACGCTCGCGGGGCAGCGGCCGCTCTCGGACGGCCGCATCTTCATCCACGGCAAGGCCTTCGAGCCGAAGCGCTCCGATTTCGACCGGTTCAAGGTGTTCGGGCTTCCGGAGGAGCCGCTGAAGAACGCCACCGTGCCGCGGATGAGCGTGGCCGAGAACATGGCCTTCCGCGCCTTCGACAAGCCTCCCATCGCCAGTCTCGGCTGGTGGCTGTCGCCCGGGCCGATGCGGCGCAAGGCGGAGGAACTGATCGCCCGCTACCGGGTGAAGACCACGTCGCCGGACTCGCCGATCGAGTCGCTCTCGGGCGGTAACGTCCAGCGGGCGGTGCTCGCGCGCGAACTGTCGGGCGAGGTGGACGTGCTGATCGTCGCCAACCCCTGCTTCGGGCTCGATTTCGCATCGGTCGCCGAAATCCGCAGCCAGATCATGGAGCAGCGCAACCGCGGTGCGGCCGTGCTGCTGGTCTCGGAGGATCTCGACGAGATCCTGGAACTGTCGGACCGGGTCGCGGTGATGTCGGGCGGCACGATCAGCTACGTCGCCCCCATCGGCGAGACCGACCGCAACACCATCGGCCAGCATATGGCGGGGCACTGACATGGCGATCACCGTCGAAGCCCGGCCCTATGCCTTCCAGCTCGACCCGGCAAAGGTCTGCCTGGTCGTCATCGACATGCAGCGCGACTTCATCGAGCCGGGCGGCTTCGGCGCCGTGCTCGGCAACGACGTGTCGCGGCTGACCCGGATCATCCCCCCGGTGGCCGCGCTGCTCTCGCTGTTCCGCGGCCGGAGGCTGCCCATCCTGCACACGCGCGAAGCGCACCGGCCGGACCTGTCAGACTGTCCTCCCGCCAAGCGACTGCGCGGCGCGCCGGGCTTGAGGATCGGCGACGAGGGCGCGATGGGCCGCATCCTCATCGCCGGCGAACCGGGCAACGCGATCGTGCCGGAACTCGCACCGCAGCCCGGCGAGATGGTCGTCGACAAGCCCGGCAAGGGCATGTTCTGGGCGACCGGGCTCCACGAGACGCTCCAGGCGAAGGGGATCGAGCAGCTCGTCTTCGCCGGCGTCACCACCGAGGTCTGCGTCCAGACCTCGATGCGTGAAGCCAACGACCGCGGCTATGAGTGCCTGCTGATCGAGGAGGCGACGGAAAGCTACTTTCCCGAATTCAAGGCGTCTGCCATCGAGATGATCGTCGCGCAGGGGGGGATCGTCGGCTGGGCGGCGAAGCTCGCGGCGCTCGAAACGGCCTTCGCACGGGAATTCGTCCATGGCTGAGCAGGGACGCTGGGCCGGGCGCAACACGGCCAAGGACATCGTGCGCCACGACGTGTGGCGGCTCCTGGAGGAACACGGCGTCGCCGTCGGCCCCGCCTGGAGCATGATTCCCAACTTCGTCGGCGCCGACGTCGCGGCGTGGCGACTGGCGCAGACGGACGCCTGGAAAGCGGCGCGCACGGTCAAGACCAATCCCGACCACGCCCAGATCCCGATCCGGATCCGCGCGCTCTACCAGGGCAAGACGGTCTATGTGCCGGTGCCCTACCTGACGCACGATTTTCCCTATCTCAGGCTGGACCCGAAGCGGCTCGAGGCCGACGGCATATCCTTCGAGCTGGCCGCCACGGCGCAGGGTTTCATGCAGCACGGGGAGCGTATCGAACTCGAGGACGTCGAACCGCTCGACTTCTGCGTCGTCGGATCGGTGGCGGTCGGCCGCGGGGGAGGGCGGACCGGCAAGGGGGCAGGATTCGCGGACCTCGAAACCGGAATCTTCCGCGAACTGGGTATCGTCGGCGCCACGACGCCGATGGCCACGACGGTCCATTCGCTGCAGATCGTTGCCGACGAGCAGGTGGTGATCGAGGCGCATGACAGTCCGCTCGACTTCGTCGCCACCGAGGTCGAGCTGATCGAGACGCGCAATGCCATGCCGCGGCCTGCCGGCGTGACGTGGGACATGGTGCGGGCCGACCAGTTCGAGACGATCCCGTTCCTCGGCCGGCTGCGCGACCGGATGCTGGCACGCAAGGAGGCAGGCCGATGATGGTCGTGAACGATTCGGAGACGCTGGCGCAGGCCACGGCCGTGTTCGAAGCCTACGAGGCGGCGCTGCTCGCCAACGACAATCCCACCCTGGAAGCGATGTTCATGCCGTCGCCGCTGACGATCCGCTACGGCGTGGCCGAGGTGCAGCACGGTTACGAGGAGATCCGCGCTTTCCGCAAGGCGCAGGCGCCGTTCGAGCGGAGGCTCGCGCGCACCGTCATCACCACCTACGGCACGGATTTCGCCATTGCCTCGACGCTGTTCTTCCGGGACGACTTTCCAGGAGAGGTGGGACGGCAGATGCAGACCTGGGTTCGCACCGGAGACGGCTGGAAGGTTGCGGCCGCGCATGTGTCGATGATGCCCGACCCGACCGCAGGAAGCCGCTGAGGCCCGGCGCGACCTTTGGTCGGCTCCGCAGGTTTCCGGCGTCCGTCTTCGGGCAGGTCTTTGCTCCGGAACCGGGGCCGGAACCGGATCGGATGCGTCAGGAGGCTGCGTTCTCCCATGCCTCGATGCGGCGGTAGAGGGTCGACGGGCTGACCTCCAGCAGCTGAGCCGCCTTCGGAATCGAGCCGCCGCTGGCGGTGATCGCGCGCTCGATCGCCTCGCGGATGGTCGCCTCGAGCGGACCGACGGCCTGTTCGGGCCGGCCGGGTCCGTCGATCGGAGGCGCGGTCGTCACGATCCGATGTCCGTCGGACGGTAAGGCGGGGGGATGCGGACCGGAGGCTTCCGCCGATGCGCGGATGTCGGCCGGCAGCATGGCGGGCTCGATGGTCTCGCCGTCGTTCAGGACGACGAGACGGCGCATCAGGTTTTCCAGCTGCCGGACGTTGCCCGGCCAGGCGTGGCGCCGCATCGCGGCCAGGACATCGACCGACAGGGGAGAGACCTTCTTGCCTTCCTCTTCCGAGAAACGGGCGAGGAAATGCTGCGCCAGCTCGACGATGTCCTCTCCGCGGTCGCGCAGCGGCGGCAACTCGATCGGGATCACGTGGAGGCGGTAGTAGAGGTCCTCGCGAAAGCGGCCGGCCTGAACCTCGGCTAAGGGGTCGCGGTTGGAGGCGCAGACGATGCGGACGTCGGCGCGCTGCACCCGGTCCTCGCCGAGGCGCTGGACCTCCTTGCTCTGGAGGAAGCGAAGGAGCTTGGCCTGCAGCGCGACGTCCATCTCGCAGATCTCGTCGAGGAACAGCGTGCCGCCGTCAGCCGAGAGCGCCGCGCCCTTGCGGTCGGCTGTCGCCCCGGAGAACGCGCCGCGGACATGACCGAAGATCTCGCTTTCCAGCAGGTCCTTGGGAATGGCGGCGCAGTTGAGCGTGACGAAAGGTCCGCCGGCGCGCCTGGACGTGCGGTGGACGGCGTCGGCGCAGAGTTCCTTCCCGGTGCCGCTTTCGCCGAGGACGAAGACCGTCGCGTTGGACGGCCCGGCGTTGCGGATGATGCGATAGACGGTCTGCATGGCCGGCGAGCGACCGATGAAGCGGCAGAAGCCTGCCGCGTCGCCGAGTTCGCGCTTCAGCGTCGTGACCTCGGCCTTCAGCCGCGCGCGTTCGGTGGCGTTGGTGACGGTGACCGCCAGACGGTGCGCGTTGAGCGGCTTGACGATGAAGTCGAAGGCGCCGCGCCGCATGGCATCGACGGCGAGGTTGATGGATCCGTCCGCGGTGATGACCACCGCCTCCGTCTGGTCGCCGCGCTCGCGCATCGCGTCGAGTACGTCCAGCCCCGTCATGTCGGGCAGGCGCACGTCGAGCACGAGGGCATCGTAGGCAGCCGACTTCAGCAGCGCGAGCGCTTCGGCGCCGGTCGCCGCAGTCTCCACCGCGAAGTCCTGCTTTTCGAGAATCGCCCGGTATGTCGCCGCCAGCGAGGGCGTGTCCTCGACCACGAGGACGACCGGACGCCTCCTCCCCGATGTCTCGTCGCTGGCCACAGCCTTGAACTGCATTTTCGCCCCACCTCGGCTGTCCCTGCCGGACAGCCACGGAGCGTTCTATCCGAGATCCCTTAAGGATCGACGAAACCGGGCGGGTCGCGCAGCGTGGCCACCGGGGTCCGGTGTGTCACGTCGTGCCGGCGGAACGCCTCGCGGCGACACGGGCGGCGAAGGCGTCGTGGATGCGGCGCTCGTCCTCCATCGTGTAGCCGCTGCGCAGCTTGTCCAGCGTCTCGAGCAGGGATGCCACGAGGTCGTCGTTCCCGTCCGCTTCCGCAGGATCCACGCCGTCCGCCAGCCGTGACGCTCGTTCGGCAAGCTCGTTTGCGCGCGTGCGGCCTGTCCTGATGTCGCGAGCGGCGTCTTCCAGGGTCGAGGCCATATCGGGTCCTTCCGTTTCGAGGGTCTGGATCGCATCGCTGGTCCGACGGTCGATCGCCGTCAGAAGATCCACCGCCGACTGCGCGGTGGCTTCGATGCCGCCGATCTCGCGTGCGAGGTCGCCGCTGGCATCGGCCCTGATCCTCGCCGTGATGCCCGCGCAGGCGCGCAAGGCCTCCACTGCGGCCTCGGCGGACGTCACCGTCTCCACCGTCAGGTCGCGCAACTGCTGGGCCACGACGTTGAGGGCGCGTCCGCGGCTGCCGAGCTGGGCGCATTTCACCGTGGCGTTGAGGCTGAGGATGCGCATCTCCGCCTCGACGTCCTGAACAACCTCGACATGCGCCAGGAGTTCGGACACCGCGCTGGCCATCCGTTCGGCGAGGGCATCCAGTTCGGTCCGCTCCGACGCACAACGGCCGAGCAACCCGATCGCCTGGTGCAGAGCCTTTGCGAGCACGGCGATCGGGCCGTCGTCCGACCGTCCCGACCGTCCCGACCGTCCGACCAGCGCCGCGGCCGCGCGCACCATGTCGAGGGCGTCGCGGGACAGGCCGGTCAGTGCATCCTCGGCGGAGGCCATGTCGGCATCGTATTCCGCGACCGCGGCGGCCAGCTGCTCCGCCTGCAGCCTTGCGATCGGACCCAGCTGCGCGGCGGAGGCGTCCGGATGCGATTCATCGCCGTCCCCATCCGGAGGTATCGGAGCCAGGGCCTGCTCTGCATGTTCGATCCGCTGCCGCATGCGGTCGCCCGACTGCAGGGACAGAACGACGGCGCCGACGCGCGACGCGATCTGGCGGACGGTCTCGCCGGTGCGCCGGCTCACGTCTTCGGCGGACTGGCGGCGGTCCTCGACCCGCGCGAGATGCCCGGCGAGGTGGTCGCCGAGACCGGCCAGCGTTCCCGCATGCGAAAGCTCGAAGGCCAGGCGCTTGCCCGCCACGGCCTGCAGGTCGCCGCGCAGGCGTCGGAACAGGTCGGAGAAGCGGGAAACCGTCGTTCCCGCCTCGCGCGACAGACGGTCGATGTCGACCGTGAACACCTCGAAGCCTTCGATCTGGCCGATCTCGGCCGCGACGACGCGGGCATTCACCGACAGGATGCCGATCATCTTGACGCTGCGCTGCAGATCCGCGATCGGCGACGCCGAGCTGACGAGGGCGCGGTTCAGTTCGTCCATCGTCTGGCGCTCGCGCCCGAAAGCGGCGGTGACCTCCCTTGCCCGGTCGCCGATCGAGGCGATGTTGCTGCAGGCCCGGTCGAGTTCCTCGCTCCGGATGTCGCGCGGCAGCGCCTCGAACAGTGCCGAGTTCCTGTTCAGGTCCCCGACGCACTTCATGAGCTTGCTGCCGGCACCCGCCACGGAGGCATCGATCGCCGCGCGCGTTCCGGCCAGGTCCGCGAGGACCGACTGCCATGGCGAGGACGAAGGGCCGGCAGACGGGTTCATCGGGCGGCTTTCTCCAGCGTCGCGACGCGCGTCTGCTTCATGATCTCGGCAGCGATGCCGTCGAGCGGCATGACCTTGGTGACGGCGCCGCGATCGACGGCCTCCTTCGGCATGCCGTAGACGATGCAGCTGTCCTCGTCCTGCGCGATCGTGAAGCTGCCCATGGCCCGCATTTCGAGCATGCCCGCCGCTCCGTCGTCGCCCATTCCGGTGAGGATGACGCCGACGGCGTTGGCGCCGGCATTGTGGGCGGCGGACCGGAACAGGACGTCGACCGACGGGCGGTGCCGCGATATGTGGGGTCCTTCCACGATGTCGACGACGTAGCTGCGAGCCGTGCGGCGCAACAGCATGTGGCGGTTGCCGGGCGCGATGAGCACGCGGCCGCGCAGCACCGCGTCGCCTTGCTCCGCTTCCTTCACCGCGGGCGGGCAGAGGCTGTCCAGCCGGCGTGCGAAGGTGCCGGTGAACTTCTCGGGCATGTGCTGGACGATCAGCACGGGCGGGCAGGTGGCCGGCAGGCTCTCCAGCACGCTCCGCAGCGCCTCGGTGCCGCCCGTCGACGCACCGATGCAGACGATCGGTTCCGTCTGCGGGATCATCGCGCGCAAGGTGGCCATGCGTCCGGCCGACAGCGGTGGAATGATCGCATCGGCCTTGAGTTTCGGCTCGACCGTGAGCACCGGCACGGGACGGCGGAGCGCACGCAGGCGCGCGTGCGCCGCCGCCTTCGCTGCGTCGCAGATGCGCATGCGCGATTCGAGCAGGTAGTGCGCGGCGTCCATTCTCGGCTTCATGACGACGTCGACCGCACCGGCCTCCAGGGCCTGCATGAAGGTGTCGGATCCTTCCTCGGCGAGACTGGAGCAGACGACGACCGGCAGCGGGCGCTGCGACATGATCTTTCGCAGGAAGGTCAGGCCGTCCATCCGCGGCAGCTCGATGTCGAGGAAGATGACGTCGGGCACTTCGGCGCGGATGCGCTCGGCCGCGACGTAGGGATCGGGCGCCGTCGCCATGACCTCGAGATCGGGATCGGCGTTGATGATGTCGGTCAGCGCCTGGCGCACCGATGCCGAATCGTCGACGATCAGCACCCGGATCTTGTCGCCGGTGCGGGCAGTGACGGGACTGGTTCCAGGCATGGCTGTCCTCAGATCTTCTGGAATACCGCGGGTGCCACCTGAGCGAGGCCGGGCATGTTGCCGACCATCGACTCGGAGTGGCCGAGCATGATGTATCCGCGCGGCCGGAGGTGCCCGGCGAGGCGCTTGACGACGGCGCTCTGATCTTCCTTCTCGAAGTAGATCAGGACGTTGCGCACGAAGATGATGTCGACGTCGCGGTCGTAGGGATAGGTCTCGTCCATCAGGTTGAGCCGCTCGAAGGAGGCGAGGCTGCGCAGTTCCGGCACGATCCTCACCTCGGGCCGGAGGGCCTTGCGGACCGGCTCCATGACGTAGCGGGCGCGCATGTCCTTCGGCACCGGCGCCATCATGTCGGCCGGATAGACGCCGCTGCGCGCCTGGTCCAGAACCGCGGTCGAGATGTCGGTGCCGAGAATGGCGAAACGGAAGGCGTTGCGCCTCGTCGTCATGTCGTGCAGCACCATGGCCGCAGTATAGGCTTCCGCGCCGGTCGAGGCGGCGGCGCTCCAGATCTTCAGGAGCGGCATGCGTTCCCGCGACCGCTCGGCCAGCAGTGCGGGGACCAGGCGGTCGCGCATGATGTCGAAATGCTCGACCTCGCGGAAGAAGTCCGTCTTGTTGGTGGTGATGACGTCGATCAGGTGCGTGATCTCCGAATCGAGTGTGCGGGTTTCGATGACGAGCCGGCAATAGGTCTGCATGTCCGGAATGCCGAGGACGCGAAGGCGCTTGCGCAGGCGGCCTTCGACCATCAGCCGTTTCGTCGGCGGCAGCCTGATGCCGACCTTGTTGCCGATGAAGGTGGCCAGCCGCTCGAAGTCTCTG
Source organism: Aquibium microcysteis (assembly GCF_014495845.1). Taxonomy (NCBI): domain Bacteria; kingdom Pseudomonadati; phylum Pseudomonadota; class Alphaproteobacteria; order Hyphomicrobiales; family Phyllobacteriaceae; genus Aquibium; species Aquibium microcysteis. Next base: position 2,743,101 of record NZ_CP061080.1, on the reverse strand, counting down.
TTCGACAGGCTGTCTGCGGGATCGACGTCCGGATCGGGCAGGCGGTTGTGTGCGGCAAGCATTGCAGTCTCCTGCGGGCGCGGATGCGGCCCATCGTCTGCGGTTCAGTTGGGCAGCGCGTCGAGAGTGTCGGCGTTCGAGAGGGAGAACAGGCGGTCGAGGTCGAGCACGGTGACGAAGGCACCGTTGCGCCGGCCGATCCCGGCGATGACGCGGGAGTCCCAGCGGCGGCCCGTCGGGGGCGGCGGCGAAAGCGTCTCGTCGTCGAGCACCGTCACCTCGAAGACCCGGTCCGTCTTGAGCGCCAGCGTCAGTTCGCGGCCCTCCGCGTGGAAGCGGAGCACCACGATGCGCGTGTTCTCGTCATCGCCGGTCACCGGCAGTCCGAGCGTCGCGCGAAGATCGAGCACGGGCACGCCCTCGCTGCGCACGTCGATCATGCCGAGCAGGTTGGAGGGCGCGTTGGGCAGACGCGAGATCGGCCTCAGTTCCAGGATCTCCTGTACCTTCTCGACCGGGGCGGCGTAGATTTCTTCGGCGGCGCCGAGCGTGACGAACTGTGACGTTCCGGACATGGTTCCCTCCGTTCAGGCGGCGTTGCGCCGGGTGAACTCGGCGTCGAGTTCGTCGGCGCCGTTGTCGAGATCGAGGTCGAAGCCGCCCTTCGCGTGGTCGCGGCGCGCGCGCTTCATGTGCGGCGCAGCGACTGCGACCGCCTGCCTGATGTGGTCCTCGCGCAGCCCGCCACGAAGGGCGGCGGCTCCGGCGGCGCGAACGGCCGACCTTTCGCCGGCGGCGCCCAGCCGGAAGTAGGCGATCGCGTTCTGGAGTTCGCCCGCCTGCATCGAGAGTTCCTCTGCAGTCGTGGACATCTCCTCGGCGGCGCTCGAATTCTGCTGCGTCACCTTGTCGAGCTGCTGGATCGCGCCGTTGATCTGGGATGCGCCGACGTTCTGCTCGCGGGTCGCGGCCGTGATCTCCTCGACCAGTTGCGCCGTCCTCTGGATGTCCGGCACCAGCCTGCCCAGCATCTCGCCGGCCGACTGCGCAGCCTTGACGGTCTCCGACGAGAGGGTCGAGATCTCGGCGGCAGCCGCCTGGCTGCGTTCGGCGAGCTTGCGTACTTCGGACGCGACCACGGCGAAGCCGCGGCCGTGCTCGCCGGCCCTGGCCGCCTCGACGGCGGCGTTGAGCGCGAGCAGGTCGGTCTGGCGCGCGATTTCCTGCACGACCAGGATCTTCGAGGCGATGGTCTGCATGGCGCCGACGGCCTTCTCCACCGCCGAGCCGCTGGCGATGGCGTCGGCGGCCGACTTGCGGGCGATCTTCTCGGTCTCCGACGCGTTTTCCGCGCTCTGCTTGATGGTCGAGGCCATTTCCTCCATCGAGGCCGAAGCCTGCTCGGTGGAGGCGGCCTGCTCGGCCGCGCCCTGCGAGAGCTGTTCGGCCGTGGCCGAAAGCTGCTGGCTGCCCGAGGAGACGTTCTCGGCCGCACCGCTGGCGTTGGTCATGACGTCACGGAGGCGCCCGACCATCTGCTTCAGCGAGATGCCCATGACGTCCTTCTCGGAGCGGGGCTCCGGCTCGACGCGCAGGTCGCCGGCCGCGATGGCGTCCACCACCCTGGCCGTGTCGAGGAGGTTGTCGACCATGAACCGGAGGCGGGCGAGGATGCTCTCGGCGTCGCCCTTGGCGGTGAGGATCTCGACCGCCAGATGGCCGCTCGCCACCTCGCCGACGATCGAGCGGACATAGTCCGGTTCGCCGCCGACGTTGCGCATGATGCCGGAGGTGATCCGCCAGGCGATCGTCCCACCGATCGCGGCAGCGGCGGCGATGGCGGCGAGCGTGGTCATCAGCGCGAAGTCGAACACGGCCTCGTTCCGGGCGCCGGCCGCAGCGCCGCCTTCGGTGCTGATGCGCACGAGCGTGTCGAGATGCTCGTTGAACTGCTCGAAGAGGGCCAGCGCCGGGCCGTCATAGATACTCATCGCCGCGGCCTTCTGGCCCTGGGCCGAAAGGCGCATGGCCCGGTCGTGCTCCGCCATGTAGGCGCCGAAGGTCCGGGCGAATTGCTCGAAGGCCGAGCGCTCCGCCTCGGTCGTCAGGAGCGCGGCGTAGCGTGCGCGCTCTTCCTCGATCCGGACGAGTAGAGCGTCGGCTGCGGACGACCAGCGATCGACAGCGGCCTGCTCCGTCGCCACGACATGCTCGAGTTCCGTCACGCGCAGGTCGGTGATGAGCGTGTTGAGGCGATGGACCGCATCGATGGAGGGCATCGCCTTCTCGACGATCTCCGTGGACGCGCCCTTCATCGTGTTCATCTGCCAGAGGGCCATGGCGCCGAGAGCCGCGGCGAGGAGGATGAGGAGGCCGAAACCGGCTCCGAGCTGTCCCTTGAGGGTGAGTTTCATCGTGGGGATCCTTGGATGGGGTTGGGCTGCAGCGTTCACGACGCACTGCTACCGGCTGGTCAGGCTGCGTTGCGGCGGGTGAACTCGGCGTCGAGCGCGTCGCCGGCCATGTCGAGCTCGAGGTTGAAGCCGCCCTTGTGCTGGCGGCGGGCGGTCATGTGCGGAGCGCGCGCGGCGATCGCCTCGCGTATCTCGTGATCCGCCGCCGGAGCCGTCCGCGGCGCGGAGACAGGCCTTGCGGCGGCCGGAGCGGCGGTCTGCGAAGCGCCGGCTCCGTCGATCCGGAAGAAGGCAATCGAGGACAGAAGCTGTTCGGCCTGGCTCGCGAGTTCCTCCGAGGTTGCCGCCATCTCCTCGGCAGCCGCGGTGTTCTGCTGCGTCACCTTGTCGAGCTGCTGAATCGCGGAGTTGATCTGCGCGGCGCCGGCATTCTGCTCGCGCGTCGCAGCCGAGATCTCCTCGACGAGCTGTGCGGTGCGCTGGATGTCAGGCACGAGCCGGGTCAGCATCTCTCCGGCCGACTGAGCGGCCTTGACCGTGTCTCCGGAGAGGGTCGAGATCTCGGTCGCCGCGGCCTGGCTCCGCTCGGCGAGCTTGCGGACCTCGGAGGCCACCACCGCGAAGCCGCGGCCATGTTCGCCGGCCCGCGCGGCCTCGACGGCGGCATTCAGCGCAAGCAGGTCGGTCTGACGGGCGATTTCCTGCACGACCAGGATCTTGGTCGCGATGGTCTGCATCGCGTCGACCGCCTTGCCGACCGCAGCGCCGCTGGCGATGGCATCGGCCGCCGACTGGCGCGCGATCCGCTCGGTCTGCGAGGCGTTGTCGGCGCTCTGCTTGATGGTGGAGGCCATCTCCTCCATCGACGACGACGCCTCCTCCGTCGAGGACGCCTGCTCGGTCGCCCCCTGCGAGAGCTGCTCGGCGGTCGCCGACATTTCCTCCGACCCGGAGGCGACGTTTCGCGCCGCGCCGGACACCTCGCCGACGACCGACCGCAGCTTGGCGGCCATGTCGTTCAGGGCGTCGACGAGATCGCGGATCTCGTCGTTTGACCGGACTTCCGCACTTGCGGCGAGATCGCCTGAAGCGACGGCATTGGCCAGGTGGACGGCCGACGACAGGTTGCGCTTGACGCTGCGGGTGAAGAAGGCGGAAAGGCCGAGTGCGGCCAGCGTGGAGCCGACGCCGAGCGCGATCATCAGCGTGGACAGCATCTGGAACAGCTCCTCCGAGAGGTCCATCAGCTTCTTCACCGTCTGGTTCTGGTAGGCGCCGAGCTCGACGATCTCCTTCAGGGCCGGTTCCACCGCGGGATAGAGGTCGTTGGCGACGAAGGCCTCGAGTGCGGCGGTATCCCGCGCCGCGAGGATTTCTTCGAGCCTGTCCACCGCGGCGTCCGCGGCGACGAGATGCGGCTTCAGGCGCGCGACGATCACCGTCTCGCTTTCGGTGAGGCTGCCCTTGAGATAGGCGTCCCAGTCCTTCCGGATCAGCGCGCGGGCATCGGCGATCGACGCCTCTACGGTCGCCCATTCGGCAACGCCGTTCTTCAGGTTCACGGCTCCCGTCGGAATCGTGATCCCGTAGGAATCCGACATGTCCTTCAGCTGTTCCATCGGGACGACGCGGTCATGGTAGATCGAGGTGATCTTCCCGTGCATCTCGTTCAGGCCGTAATAGCCGGCACCGCCGACGGCGGCGATCGCAAGGAAGGATACGGACTGGATCAGGACGATCTTGGCGGCGATGGACTTCATGGCGCCGCGTTTCCTGGTCTTCTGGTTCGACATCGACTTGGTCTTTCGGTGAGAGGGGGGCGGTCAAGCCGCGGCAAGCGTTGCGAAAATCTTTTCGACGTTGGGAATGATCACGAAGGCTTCGTTGCGCTTGGCGATGCCCTGGACGAATTCGGCCGGCCAGCGCATGCCCACGCGGGGGGCGGCTTCCTGCACGCCGGCATCGAGATCGACGACCTCGTGCACCTTGTCGGCGAGGAGCCCGGCAACGAGACGTTCGTCGTCCAGGCGAACCTCGACCACGACGATGCGCGTATCCTCGGTCGCCTCCCGCCGATCCATGCCGAACAGCACGCGGAAATCGGCGAGGGGGACGACGCTGCCGCGGACGTTGATCAGCCCGAAGACCGCATCCGGAGCGCTCGGCACGCGGGTGACGGGAACCACTTCGAGAATCTCGCGGACGCTTTCGGCGTCGATGGCGAAGGTCTCGTCGTCGAGCCGCATCGTCAGGGCGCGCATGGTCCTGTGTTCGATGGTCGTCGCGTTCATGCTGCCCTCCCGAGAGACTTGGCGGTGCTGCGCTCGTCGAGATCCTGGCCGGAGCCGACGAGGTTCAGCACGTCGAGGATGAGGGCGACGGAGCCGTCGCCGAGAATGGTCGCGCCGGAGAAGGTCTTCAGCCCGGCGTGAAGCCGCGAGAGCTGCTTGATGACGGTCTGGTTGTTGCCGATGATCTGGTCGACGACCAGGCCCACACGGGTCTCGCCGGACGAGACGATCACGACCTTCGGATGGAGGTCGGCCGGAGCCTCGGTGCGAAAGATTTCGCGCAGCCGCAGATAGGGCACGAGGGCACCCCGGACATTGAGGAAGCTGCGCCCTTTCGGAGCGATCTCGGTGTCCCGCGGGAGTTCGACGCACTCCTCGACGGCGGCGAGGGGGATCGTGTAGCGGCCGTCGCCGACCCGGACGAGCAGGCCGTCGATGATGGCGAGCGTCAGGGGCAGTCGCAGCGTCGCCGTCGTGCCCTGTCCGGGCCGGCTCGCGATGTCGATGCTGCCGCGAAGACCTTCGATGGTCTTCTTCACCACGTCCATGCCCACGCCGCGGCCCGAGAGCGCCGTCACTTCCTTCGCGGTCGAGAAGCCGGGGTGGAAGATCAGCTGGAAAAGCTCGCTTTCGGCGAGCGCCTGGTCGGCCGAGATCAAGCCGGCTTCCACCGCCTTGGCCCGGATGCGCCCGGCGTCGAGCCCGGCACCGTCGTCGGCGATCGATATCGCGACCTCCGCTCCGGCGTAGACGGCCGAGAGGCGCAGCGTCCCGGTCGGAGCCTTGCCGTTCATGAGGCGGGCGTCCGGCCTTTCGAGTCCGTGATCGGCGGCGTTGCGGATCAGGTGCACCAGCGGGTCCGCCAGCTGCTCGATCATGGTCTTGTCGAGTTCGGTCTCCTCGCCGCTGGTCACGAAATCGATCTCCTTGCCGAGATCGTGCGAAAGATCGTGCACGAGCCGGCGGAAGCGCCCGAACAGCGAGCCGATCGGCACCATGCGGATACCCATCGTGGTGTCGCGCAGGCTGGCGCTGAGCCGCTCCAGGTCTTCGGCGACCGACTTCAGGTTCTGGTCCGTGGACGCCGAGGCCAGCTGGCTCAGGCGGGCCTGCGCGATGACCAGTTCGCCGACGCGGTCCATCAGCGAGTCCAGCCGTTCGGCGGGCACGCGCAGCGACGTGCCCGCCTTGTCTGCCCGGAAGGAGCGGGCGGGAACTGCCCCACTACCGCCTCCGCTCCTTCCGGCCCCGGTCGCCGCCCCTTGCGGGATCGAAGAGGCGGCGTGCCCCACCGAGTCGTGGTTCTCTTCATGGACGTCCGCATGCACCTCGGGCATGACCGGCTGGTCGGGATCGAGGGGCTCGATCACCAGGTCGTCGCCGGTCATGGAGAGGAACATGAAGACGTCCTCGACGCTTTCGCGCGGCACGTCGGCCTGCAGCGTGACTTCCCACTCGAGGTAGGAGGCCTCCGGATCCAGGGCACCGAGTTCGGGAACCCCGCCGATGACCGCGCGGACGTCGCACGGACCGAAAGCGGACAGTTCCTCGAGCAGGAGGATCGGGCTGGTTCCGAGGATCAGCGCGTCCGACGGCAAACGGAAGCGCACCCTCCACCCCGTGACCGGCTCGGCCGCCGATACAGGATCGGCCACCGGGGTCGGTTCTGAGGTGCTGCTGCCGACGGCCTCGCGCAGAGCGTCGAGGATCGGTTCTCCACCGCTGTCGCTGGCGTCGGGTGACTGGACCAGCGCGTGGATATGGTCGCATGCGCCGAGCGCGATGCGGATCAGGGCCGAGCTCGCCGGCGTACGGCCCTTGCGAACGCCGTCGAAGACGGTCTCGAATTCGTGCACGAAGGCTGCAGCCGCCGTATAGCCGAACATGGCTCCGGAGCCCTTGATGGTGTGGAGAGCGCGAAACACGCTGTCCACGAGCGCGAGGTCTCCCGGCGTCCGCTCGAGTTCCATGAGACCGGCCTGCAGGGTCTCGAGGAGATCCGCGGCTTCGGTGCGGAAGGTCTCGTTGGCATCGGTCATGGTCATGCGCCTGCAACCTTCTTCACGACGGCCAGGAGCTGGTCCTGCCGGAAAGGCTTGACGATCCAGCCGGTCGCCCCGGCTGCCTTCGCCTGCTGCTTGAAGCTCTCGTCGGACTCGGTGGTCAGGAAGACGATCGGAATGCCGCGGCTCGCCGGATGGGTGCGATACTTGCGCACGAACTCGAGGCCGTTCATGCCGGGCATGTTCAGATCGGTGAGGATCGCGTCGACCGGCGCGGAGGTGGCCTTGTCGTAACCGTCGCTGCCGTCCACCGCCTCGACGACGGCATAGCCGGCGGAGGCGAGCGTGAGGCTCACCATCTGGCGGACGGACGAGGAGTCGTCGATCGTGAGGATGGTCTTGCTCATGCGGCGTTCCTTTCGTCGTGGGCGATACCGGTCCAGGTACCGCCGCTGCGCAGCAGCGAGGCGTCGAGCGGATCGGCGAGGCCGACCTTTCCCATGACCTCGTCCAGCGCTCCGCCCGGGGGCACCAGCACGTCCATCCGCTTGCCGAGGCAGCGCGCGAAGTTGTGCGCGGCCACCAGGATCTGCAGGTGGCAGACGTCGACGGACTGGAGTTCGCGCGTGTCGACGGTAACCTCGTTGCCGGTGGAGAGGGCTTCGAGGAAGTCGCGCGCCGAGCGGGACCCATCGCGGATCGTCAGATGACCTTTCCAGTGAATGACGTGTCGGGCGTCCATGTTGGCTCGTCTCTCGTGGTTTCGTCCGGAGCGCGCCGCGCATGCTCCCTGTCGTGCCAAAACAGAAGCAACGGGCGTGCCAACCGAGAAAGTTCAACGAATCCAATGAGAATGACCGATCCGGCCGGCGCATCGCGAGGGCCCGACGGCGAAACGCCACGGCGTTCTTCGCAGTATGCAATGCGTCCTTTGCAGATCGGGAAAACGTGGACCGTCGCGCCCGCGCCGGCCGGCCGCGACGCGCGGCGGCTGCCGCCGACGCCCGTGGACTAGGTCGTCGACGAAGCGGGCGGAGGGAGGCGGCCTACTCGGACCGACCGACGAAACGGGTCGTCTCCGCCCAATACGATTGTGCAACGCAACGGAATGTGGAACGACTTCGCCGAGACCAACGGAAGGGTTCCCATGTCCATCAAGGCGGCCATCCATCACCTCACCGCGTATCGCTACGACCGGCCGGTCATGCTCGGGCCGCAGGTCATCCGCCTGCGTCCGGCGCCGCACAGCCGGACGCGGGTGATCTCGCATTCGCTGAAGGTGACGCCGGGCGAACATTTCGTGAGCTACCAGCAGGACACCTACGGAAACTGGCTGGCGCGTTTCGTCTTTCCGAGCCCGGTGACGGAACTGCGCATCGAGGTCGACCTCGTCGCCGACATGACGGTCTACAACCCCTTCGACTTCTTCGTGGAGGAGAGCGCCACGACCTGGCCTTTCGAGTATCCCGAAGACATTCGTGCCGACCTCGACGTCTATCGCCGGCCGGCTGCGGCGGGGCCGAAGCTCCAGGCGTTCCTCGACACCATCGACCGCAGCCCCAGAGGCACCGTGGATTTCGTCGTGGATCTCAACGCGCGACTGGCGCACGAGATCGGCTACGTGATCCGCATGGAACCCGGCGTGCAGGAGCCCGAGGAGACCTTCGCGATCGGCACCGGCTCCTGCCGCGATTCCTCCTGGCTGCTGGTGCAGATCCTGCGCCACCTGGGTTTCGCGGCCCGCTTCGTGTCGGGTTACCTGATCCAGCTCAAGCCGGATCTCGTGGCGCTGGACGGGCCTGCGGGAACCGCGCACGACTTCACCGACCTGCACGCCTGGGCGGAGGTCTTCATCCCGGGCGCGGGGTGGATCGGGCTCGATCCGACCTCGGGTCTGCTGACGGGCGAGAGCCACATTCCGCTCGCCGCCACGCCGCATTACCGCAACGCCGCGCCGATCTCCGGCGGCTATTTCGGGCAGGCGGAGACCAGCTTCGACTTCGACATGACGGTCTCGCGCGTGGCCGAGCACCCGCGCATCACGAAACCCTTTTCCGACGAGTCCTGGGAGGCGCTCGACGCGCTCGGCCGCAAGGTGGATGCGGCGCTGGCCGCAGGCGACGTCCGGCTGACGATGGGCGGCGAGCCGACCTTCGTGTCGATCGACGACTTCGAGGCGCCCGAGTGGAACACCGAGGCCGTCGGCCCGACCAAGCGCTTCTTCGCCGACCGGCTCATCCGGAGGCTGCGCGACCGCTTCGCGCCGGGCGGCTTCCTGCATTACGGCCAGGGCAAATGGTATCCCGGCGAGACGCTGCCGCGCTGGACCTTCTCGCTCTACTGGCGCCGCGACGGCAAACCGATCTGGAACGATCCCGCGCTCATTGCGCCCGAAGGGGGCATCGGTTCCGTGCGGAAGGATCAGGCAGAGGCGCTCCTGCAGGGCATTGCCGGCCATCTCGGCATCGAGACCGACCATGTCCTGCCCGCCTACGAGGATCCGGGCGAATGGCTGCTGCGGGAAGCGAATCTCCCGGAGAACGTGACCCCCGGGAATTCGCGGCTGAAGGACCCCGAGGAGCGGCACCGCATCGCGCGCGTGTTCGAGCGCGGCCTCACCGAGCCGTCGGGCTATGTCCTGCCGGTCCAGCGCTGGCAGGCGCGGGCGTCCGGTCCCCGCTGGCGGTCGGAGAAATGGAGGAGCCGCCGCGGCTACATCTTCCTGGTGCCCGGCGACAGTCCGGTCGGCTACCGCCTGCCGCTCGGCTCGCTGCCGTGGATCGCGCCGTCGCACTATCCCTTCGTCAATCCCGCCGATCCGACCGAGCCGCGGCAGCCGCTGCCGGACGCGTTCGTGTTTCCGGCTTCGTCACGTGCCGCAACCCCTGCCGGCGTTGGTCTCGGGACCGACGGGCTGGGCGGGACCGCCCAGCCGATCGCGTCCTTCACGGCCTCCGACACGCGATCGGGACGCGTCGAGCAGGCGGCCAGCGAACTCGAAGGGGCGGTCCGCACGGCGATCACCGTGGAACCGCGCGACGGGCGTCTGTGCGTGTTCATGCCGCCGGTCGAGCGTCTCGAGGACTATCTCGAACTGGTCGCGGCGGCGGAGGAGGCGGCCCGCGACCTCGGCATGCCCGTCCACATCGAAGGCTATGCGCCGCCGGTCGATCCGCGCATGAACGTGATCCGTGTAGCGCCCGATCCGGGGGTCATCGAGGTCAACATCCACCCGGCATCGAGCTGGGAGGATTGTGTCGCCACCACCGAGGCGATCTACGAGGAGGCGCGGCAGTCCCGGCTTGGTGCCGACAAGTTCATGATCGACGGCCGCCACACCGGTACCGGGGGCGGCAATCACGTGGTGGTGGGCGGGGCGACGCCGATGGACAGCCCCTTCCTGCGCCGGCCCGACCTGCTGAAGAGCCTGATCCTGCACTGGCAGCGGCATCCGAGCCTGTCCTACCTGTTCTCCGGCCTGTTCATCGGCCCCACCAGCCAGGCGCCGCGGATCGACGAGGCGCGCCACGATTCCCTCTACGAACTGGAGATCGCGCTCTCGCAGATCCCGAGCCACGGCGAGGCGCAGCCGCCCCTGCCGTGGCTGGTCGACCGCCTGCTGCGCAACATCCTGATCGACGTCACGGGCAACACGCATCGCGCCGAGATCTGCATCGACAAGCTCTATTCGCCGGACGGGCCGACGGGCCGGCTCGGGCTCGTCGAGTTCCGGGGCTTCGAGATGCCGCCCAACCCGCGCATGAGCCTTGCCCAGCAACTGCTCATCCGGGCGCTGATCGCCCGCTTCTGGGCGTCGCCGCTGACCGGCACGCCGGTCCGCTGGGGAACGGTGCTGCATGACCGGCTGATGCTGCCGCACTTCGTCTGGGAGGATTTCCTCGACGTGCTGCGCGACCTCACCGACCACGGCTTTCCGCTGCGGCCGGAGTGGTACGAGGCGCAGGCCGAGTTCCGTTTCCCGTACTGCGGGGAGGTGGAGGTCGAAGGCGTGCACCTGGAACTCCGCCAGGCGCTCGAGCCCTGGCACGTGCTCGGCGAGACCGGCGCGATCGGCGGCACGGTGCGCTACACCGACAGTTCCGTCGAGCGCATGCAGGTGAAGCTCACCACGACCGACCCGGAGCGCTATGTCGTGGCCTGCAATCGCCGCCGCGTGCCGCTGGCGAAGACGTCGACCGGAGGCGTCGCGGTCGGCGGCGTGCGCTTCAAGGCCTGGCAGCCGGCGATGGCGCTGCACCCGGTGCTGCCGATCAACGCGCCGCTGACCTTCGACGTCTTCGACACCTGGAGCGGGCGCGCCATCGGCGGGTGCGTCTACCACGTCGCGCATCCCGGCGGGCGCAACTACGAGACCTTCCCGGTCAACGCGAACGAGGCGGAAGCGCGGCGGCTCGCCCGGTTCGAGCCGCACGGCCACACGCCCGGCGCCTACGCGCCGCAGCCTGAAACGCCGCACCGCGAGTTCCCCATGACGCTCGACCTGAGACGCGCGCCGGGGATCTGAGGAGATGGCCGCCAGGGTCGAGCCCGCACACAAGGATCCGATCGCCCAGCTGATCGCCGGCTACCGAACGTCCGAAACCATTCCCGACGAACTGCTCGGGCCGGGCAGGGCAGTCCGGCCCGTCTGGCGCGGCTTCCTGGAGGCGCTGGCGGCCATGAAGCCGCAGGAACTTTCCGAGCGGATGGCGCGCGGCGACCAGTATCTGCGCGACGCCGGCGTCTTCTACCGGCAATACGGACGCGACGAGGCCGTCGAGCGCGACTGGCCGCTGAGCCACATTCCGGTGCTGATCGACGAGGCCGAGTGGACGGCACTCGAGGCGGGACTGGTCCAGCGGGCGGATCTCCTCGAGAAGATCGTGGCGGACGTCTACGGCGAAAACCGGCTGGTCACGGAGGGCCACCTCCCGCCCGCGATCGTCGCGGGAAACCAGGAATGGCTGCGGCCGCTCGTCGGAGTCACGCCGCGCTCCGGCCATTTCCTGCACTTTCTGGCCTTCGATCTCGGCCGCGGCCCCGACGGGGAATGGTGGGTGCTGGGCGACCGGACGCAGGCGCCGTCCGGTGCGGGTTTCGCGCTGGAGAACCGCATCGCGACGGCACGGGTCTATTCCGACCTCTACGGGCGGGCCAACGTGCACCGGCTCGCCGGGTTCTTCCGCGCCTTCCGCGACACGCTGCAGGGCCTGCGGGACGGCGAAGACAGCCGCATCGGCATCCTCACGCCGGGGCCGCACAACGACACCTATTTCGAGCATGCCTACATCGCCCGCTATCTCGGCTTCATGCTGCTGGAAGGCGAGGACCTCACCGTGCGCGACGGTGAACTGATGGTGCGGACCGTCGCGGGTCTGCGACCGATCCGCGTGCTGTGGCGCCGGCTGGACGCCGCCTGGGCCGATCCGCTCGAGCTCAACGAGGGGTCGCGGCTCGGCACACCCGGCCTGCTCAGCGCCATCCGCGCGGGCAACGTCACCATGGTCAACGCGCTGGGAAGCGGCGTGGTCGAGGCGCGGGCGTTCCTGGCCTTCATGCCGCGCATCTGCCGGGCACTCCTCGGGGAGCCGCTCAAGCTGGCGAACGTCGCCACCTGGTGGTGCGGGCAGTCGGCCGAGCGGGAATACGTCAAGGCCAATGCCGGACGCATGACCATCGGCAAGGCCTTCTCGACGCGCCTGCTGTTCGACCTCGACGACGTCTCGGCGATCGGCGGCGCCTTCACGCGCGAGATGCACGAGACGGTGGGGAACTGGATCGACCATGGCGCGGGCCAGCTGGTGGGCCAGGAAGCGGTGACGCTGTCGACGACGCCGGCGCTGGTCGAGGGTCGCCTCGTCCCGCGCCCGATGAGCCTGCGCGTCTTCCTCGCACGTACCGGCGACGGCTGGAAGGTGATGCCGGGCGGCTTCGCCCGCATCGGCCGCACGGCCAGCTCCGCCGCGCTCGCCCTCCAGGAGGGCGGGTCGGCCGCCGACGTCTGGATCGTCAGCGGCAAGCCGGTGCCGCCGGACACGATGCATGCGTCGAACGGCAAGGCCTTCGCGCGCCAGCAGCCCGGCGTCCTGCCGAGCCGGGCGGCCGACAATCTCTTCTGGCTCGGGCGCTATGTGGAGCGCACGGAAAGTCTGGTGCGGATCCTGCGTGCCTATCATGTCCGCCTCGCCGAGGCCGCGACGGCGGAAACCCCGCTGCTCAAGCTCTGTGCCGAGCATCTGGACGGTCTGGGCGTCGCGCGTTCCGACGAATGGCCCGCTGCCCTCGGCGACACCATCGCAGCCGCCGCGCGCTCCGCAGGCCACGTGCGCGACCGCTTCTCGTCCGACGGATGGATGGCGCTGACCGATCTCGCCAAGACGGTGCGCGCGATGCGCGGCACGGCGCAGCCCGGCGACGACATGTCCCGGGCGATGAGCGTGCTTCTGCGAAAGCTCTCCGGCTTTTCCGGTCTGGTGCACGAGAACATGTACCATTTCGCGGGCTGGCGGTTCCTCACGATCGGCCGTTCGCTGGAGCGCTCGCTCTCGATGGCACACCTCCTGGCGCGCCTGGCCGACGAGCAGGCGCCGGACGGGAGCCTCGACATGGCGGTGGAGATCGGCGACAGCGTCATGTCGCACCGGCGCCGCTATGCGGTGGCGACCAACCGGGCCACCGTCGTCGACCTTCTTGCGCTCGACACCCTCAATCCGCGCTCGGTGATCTTCCAGCTCGGCGAGATCGCCGGCCACCTGGATTTCCTGCCGGGTCAGGACCCGCATCAGCCGCTGACGCCGCTGCGCCGCGCTCTGCTGAAGCTCAGGACGGGGCTCGAACTGCAACTGCCCGAGACGCTGGACACGCAGGCGCTTCAGGCGCTCGGCGCCGACATCGCCGCGCTGTCGGACGCGTTCTCCGCCAAGTACATGCGATAGGGACCGTCCTCGCATGCTCTACGACATCACGCTGCGAATGGCCTATCGCTACGACTTCTCGGCCGATGCCGGCCGCCACATCGCCAGGCTGATGCCTGCCGACGTTCCCGGCGAACAGCGTCTCGTTGCGGGATCGCTCGGCATCGTCCCGAAACCCGACGAATGGGTCAACTTCGTCGATTTCTTCGGCAATGCCTGCGTGGAGGTCGGCTTCGACCGCCCGCATACGGAGATCGTTTTCGCCGTGCAGTCGCGCGTGGAGCGTCACGCGCCGGGAGAGATCCTCGACATGTCGCCGCCGCTCGCCGGGCTGGCGGACGAAATCTTCGCCTGGCGCAGCATGGACGGAACGTCGCCACACCACTTCCTCGGCGCTTCGCCGCGCGTCCCGATCGAGCAGGTCACGACCGATCACGCCCGCGCCATCGCCGTGGATGGCCGAAGCGTGCTCGAGACGGTGCGTGCGATCGGGCTGGCGCTGCACGAGGAGATGCGTTTCGACCCGAAGGCGACGACGGTCGAGACACCGATGCTCGAGGCCTTCGAGCGGCGCCACGGCGTGTGCCAGGACTTCACGCACGTCATGATCGCCTGCCTGCGCGGCATCGGCATCCCTGCCGGCTACGTCAGCGGCTTCCTGCGGACGATCCCGCCGAAGGGCGAGGAGCGGCTGGAGGGTGCGGACGCCATGCATGCCTGGGTTCGCGCCTGGTGCGGCGCCGACCTCGGCTGGGTCGAGTTCGACCCGACCAACGCGATCGCCGCCGGCGAGGACCACGTGGTGGTGGCGCGGGGCCGCGACTATTTCGACGTCTCGCCGATCAAGGGCACGATGCGCACGGCGGGTCCGCAGTCGAGCACGCATTCCGTCGACGTGGTGCCGGTTCGCGAGGCGGCGAAGGCCTCCTGAGAAACCGATTCAACCGCTTCACGTCGCGCATGAAGCGGCCGGTGCAGGTGCCCCGCCGGGCGATCGATGCTATGCTGTCGGAGTCACGGGGAAGACTTCCATGCCAGACGGCTTTCGCGCCCGCGTGGGCGCCATCTGCGGCGCGCTCCCGGGCGCGCAGGTCTCCGATCCCTGGGGCGGAGGGCACGACGCATGGAAGGTCGGCGACCGCATGTTCGCGTGCATCGGCGCGGTGCTGCCGGGCGTCGCCGTGAAGTGTCGCGACGTCGAAACGGCGACCATGCTGAAGGACGCGGGTGTTGCGACGCATGCCCGGTATTTCCACAAGAGCTGGGTCCTGCTGCCGGAGGAGACGGGCGACGACGAGCTTCGGCACCGGCTTCTCTCGTCCTACGAGATCATCCGCGACAAGCTGCCGGCGGCTCTGCGGCGGCAGCTCGCTTCGCCCGGGGCGAACCGATCCGACGGATCCGGACGCCTGTGATGTCGTGTATACAGGATGGACGAACTGCGCAGAGCCGGCGCTCGATGGCATTCGTCCACACCCGTTCAAAGGGGCGGCGGCTTTCGTCGTCCCATCCCGGAAGAACCCCCGGAACCGGCGAGCATCCACAGCGCCGCGCAGCGCTTGCCCGGCGTTCACGACCTGCGGATCGATTCGCGCGCCGTCGTGCACCCTCCATGCCCATTGATTTCGGCGGCGCTGTGTATACACTGCCGCGTGGCTTCACTGCATTCTGGGAGGAAAACAGATGCCAACGAGAACGACGCTCGCCCTTGCCGTTGCGGCGGGACTTACCTGGTCGGCCGGCGCGCAGGCGCAGGAGACCGTCAAGATCGGCGTGATCCTGCCCTATTCGGGACCCTTCGCCGACGCCGCCAACCAGCTCGACGCCGGAATCAAGCTCTACATGCAGCAGAATGGCGACATGGTCGCCGGCAAGAAGGTCGAGATCGTGCGCAAGGACACCGGCGGCCCGGCCCCGGACGTCGCCAAGCGTCTGGCGCAGGAACTCGTCGTGCGCGACGGCGTCGACATCATCGCCGGCTTCGCCCTGACCCCTGAAGCGCTGGGCGCGGCCGACGTCGCCACGCAGGCCAAGAAGCTCATGGTGGTGATGAATGCCGCCACGTCCGTGGTCACGGAGAAGTCGCCCTACATCGTGCGCACCTCCGTCACGATCCCGCAGGTCAACTACGCTTTCGGCAAGTGGGCCTTCGAGAAGGGCGGCGTGAAGCAGGCCTATACGCTGGTGGCCGATTACGGCCCGGGCCACGACGCGGAGAAGTCCTTCGCCAAGGGCTTCACGGAAGCCGGCGGTACCGTGATCGGCGCCGACAAGACGCCGGTGGCCAATCCCGACTTCTCGGCCTTCGTGCAGCGCGTCAAGGATGCCAATCCGGAAGCGGTCTACATCTTCGTCCCCGGCGGCGGCCAGCCGGCGGCGATCGGCAAGGCGCTGTCCGAGCGCGGGCTGACCCCGCCCGCCACCAAGATCTTCGGCCAGGGCGAGCTCACCCATCCCGAGGCGCTGGAGAGCATGGGCGAGAACGCCCGCGGCATCGTCACCACCTTCCACTACACGCTGGAGCGCGACGATCCGCTGAACAACGCCTTCGTCGAGGCCTACCGCGGCGCCAACAACGGCCGCAGCCCTGACCTGTTCTCCATCGGCGGCTATGACGGCATGCACCTCGTCTACGAGGCGCTGAAGAAGACGAACGGCGATGCATCGGGCGATGCGCTCGTCGAGGCGGCCAAGGGCATGTCCTGGGACAGCCCGCGCGGCCCGATCTCGATCGATCCCGAGACCCGCGACATCGTGCAGAACGTCTACATCCGCGAGGTCCAGGAGGTCGGCGGCAAGCTCCAGAACGTGATCATCGACACGATCGAGAACGTGAAGGATCCGCTGCACGGCGCCAGCAACTGACGCCAAGCCCCTAGTCTCGAATCGGAAATCGGCGCTCACGTGACCGGCAATCTCCTGATCGTCCTCTTCGACGGCTTCGCCTTCGGGATGCTTCTCTTCGTCCTGTCGGTGGGGCTGTCGGTCACGCTGGGGCTGATGAACTTCGTCAATCTCGCGCATGGCGCCTTCGGCATGCTCGGCGGCTATCTGGCCCTGGTCGTCACACGCGAGGCGGGGCTGTCCTTCTTCCTCGCGCTGCCCGCGGCCTTCTTCGGCGCCGCGGTCGTCGGCATCGCCTGCGAGCGCACGCTGTTCCGCCGGCTCTACCGGTCGGGTGAACTCAACCAGGTCCTCTTCACGGTGGGCCTGGTCTTCGTCGCCACCGCCATCGCCACCTTCGCGTTCGGCACGGGTCAGCAGCCGATCCAGATCCCCGAGATGCTGCGCGGTTCGGTGGAGGTGGGCGGCCTGCGCCTCGGCATCTACCGCATCTTTCTCATTCTCGTCGCGCTCGCCGTCACCGCGGCGCTCGTCTTCGGGCTGGAGTTCACCCGCTTCGGCGCGAAGGTGCGGGCGGCGGTGGACAACCAGCGCGTCGCGCAGGGGCTCGGCATCGACGTCGACACGATCTTCGCGATCACCTTCGCGCTCGGTTGCGGGCTTGCGGGACTCGGCGGCGCGCTCGCCATCGAGATCGTCGGCCTCGATCCGACCTTCGCCTTCCACTACCTGATCTACGTCCTGATCGTGGTCGCCGTCGGCGGGCTCGGCTCGATCGGCGGATCGTTCCTCGCGGCCGCGCTGCTGGGCATCGGCGACGTGGCTGGCAAGTATTTCGTGCCGGAACTCGGCTCCTTCCTCATCTACCTCCTGATGGTGGGCGTCCTGTTCTGGCGTCCGCTCGGCCTGTTCGGAAAGCGCTGACGCCATGGCCGATCCGACCACCGACCGTTCCGGAGTTCACGCCTGGATCAGGCGCCAGGGGCGCTGGAACGCCTTCGAGATCGCATTCTGGATCGCGGTCTTCGTGCCCTTCTTCTTCTTTCCGACCTATCTGACGCTGGCGAGCCAGATCGCCATCGCGGCTCTCTTCGCCCTCTCGGTCGACCTGATCCTCGGCTATGCCGGCATCATCACGCTCGGACACGCCATGTTCTTCGGCCTCGGCGCCTATGCCGCCGGCCTGCTCACCAAGACGGGATGGGGCGAGCCGCTGAGCGGGCTCCTGATCTCAGGCCTCTTCGTGGCGCTGGTCGGCTTCGTGGTCTCCTTCGTGATCGTGCGGGTGCAGCACCTGGCGCTGCTGATGATCACGCTCGGGCTCGGGCTCCTGACGCTGGAACTCGCCAACGCGATGAGCTGGCTCACCGGCGGCACCGACGGGCTGCAGGGCGTCTCGGTCTGGCCGATCTTCGGTACCTTCGACTACGACCTGTGGGGCTACACCGCCTATTCCTACACGCTCGCGGTGCTCTTCGTCGCTGTGCTGGTCGCCCGGCGCATCGTCCACTCGTCCTTCGGCCTGTCGCTGCGCGGGATCCGCGAAAACCTGAACCGCATGCCGGCGATCGGCGCGCCCTACCAGCGTCGCCTTCAGGTGATCTACACGATCTCCGCCGGCATGGCGGGTCTGGCGGGCGCGCTGCTGACGCAGACCACCTCGCAGGTGGCGCTCGACGTGCTGTCCTTCCAGCGTTCCGCCGACGTGGTGGTGATGCTCATCCTCGGCGGGACGGGGCGGCTCTATGGCGGCATCATCGGGGCGATCATCTTCATGGTGGCGCGCGACCAGCTCGCCGGCATCAACCCGCAATACTGGTATTTCTGGATCGGCATCCTCCTGATGATCGTGGTGCTCGTCATGCCGAAGGGCATTCTCGGCTTCCTCGCGCAGGCGTGGGAGAGGATGCGGCGATGAGTCCGGAAACCTTCGCCCTGCGCACCGAGAACCTCCGCAAGCGCTTCGGCTCGCTGGAGGTGGCGCGCGACGTGTCGATCGCGCTGCCGCGCGGCGCCCGCCATGCGCTGATCGGGCCGAACGGTGCCGGCAAGACCTCGCTCGTCAACCTGATCACCGGTCAGCTTCCGCCGGATTCCGGCCGGGTCCTGCTCGACGGGCAGGACATCACGCGGCTGAACCGCGCCGCGCGCGTCAAGGCAGGGCTCGCCCGCACGTTCCAGATCAACCAGCTGTTCCCCGCGCTGACGCCGATCGAGGCGATCACGCTCGCCGTCACCGAGCGCAGAGGCACCGCCGGCCAGTTCTGGCGCAGCCTCGCCTCGCATGGCGAGGCAATCGACGAAGCGTGGGGAATCCTGGCGCAGCTGCGCCTGACCGAGGTGGCGACGCGGCCGACGCGGGTGCTTGCCTACGGCCAGCAGCGGCTGCTCGAGATCGGGCTGGCGCTCGCCACGCGGCCGAAGGTTCTGCTGCTCGACGAGCCGGCCGCCGGCGTGCCGAAGGGCGAGAGCGCGGAGCTCTTCTCGGTGATCGCAGCACTGCCCGACGATATCTCGGTGCTGTTCATCGAGCACGACATGAGCCTCGTCTTCAAGTTCGCCGCCCGCATCATCGTGCTGGTGTCCGGCGGCGTGCTGCTGGAGGCCGAGCCGGACGTGATCCGCACCGACCAGCGCGTCCGCGACGTCTATCTGGGGCAGGCGCATCATGGCTGAACCGCTGCTCGAACTCGACGACGTCAGCGCCGGCTACGGCGAGGGGATCGTGCTCGACCACGTCTCGGTGTCTCTGCCCGCCGGCGGCAGCCTTGCGCTGCTCGGCCGCAACGGCGTCGGCAAGACGACGATGATCCTGACCATCATGGGCCATCTCCAGCTCGCGGGCGGCCGGATCCGCTTCCGCGGCCAGGACGTCTCGCGGCTGCCGCCGCACCAGCGCGCGCGGCGGGGCATCGGCTGGGTGCCGCAGGAACGCGACGTCTTTCCATCGCTGACCGTGGAGGAGAACCTGACCGTCGCGGCGCGGCCCGGGCGCTGGGACCTCGCCTCGATCTACGGCCTGTTTCCGCGGTTGCGGGAACGGAGGGGCAACATGGGCAACCAGCTGTCCGGCGGCGAACAGCAGATGCTGACGATCGGCCGCACGCTGATGACCAACCCTGCCGTCCTGCTGCTCGACGAACCGCTGGAAGGGCTGGCGCCGATCATCGTCGAGGAGCTGACCGCCGCCATCCGTCGCATGGCGAGGGACGAGGGCATGGCGCTGGTGCTGGTCGAACAGCATGCGGAGGTCGCGCTCGAACTGACCGAGGATGCGGTGGTCATCGAGCGCGGCGTGATCGCGCACCGGGCACGGTCTCGCGACCTGCTCGCGGACCGCGAGACGCTGGACCGCTTCGTCGGGCTCAACCTCGCCGCGGAATAGATTCGGAACGCGCCCGCCGGCAAAGCGGGTGAAACGGGAAAGGACTGGACGATGAGTGAGCCGTGTTTCGACGTGGCGCATCTGGGGCATATCGAGCTTCTGACGAACCGCTTCGAGGAAAGCCTCGACTTCTTCGTCAGGGTCTACGGTCTGACGGAGAGCGGGCGGGACGAGAATTCCGTCTATCTTCGAGCCTGGGACGACTACGAGTTCCACTCGCTCAAGCTGACGCGATCCGATACGACGGGCATGGCGCATTGCGGCTACCGCACCTCGTCGGAGGCGGCGCTGCACCGGCGCGTGGCGGTCATCGAGAAGATGGGGCTCGGCATCGGCTGGACCGAGGGCGACCTCGGCCACGGGCCGAGCTTCCGCTTCCATTCCCCCGACGGCCATGTCTTCGAGCTCTACTGGGAGACGGTCAAGTATGCCGCACCGGACCCCGAGCGGCCGGCGCTGAAGAACGTGGCGCAGCGCTTCCACGGACGCGGTGCGGCGCCGCGCCGGATCGACCACTTCAATCTTCTGGCCACCGACGTGTCGAAGATGCGCGCCTTCATGGTGGAGGCGATGGGCAGCCGTGTGACGGAACTGATCCAGCTCGACAACGGGCGCATCGGCGGGTGCTGGTTCACCGTCAACAACAAGGGCTACGACATGGCCTGCACGGAGGACCATTCGGGCGCGCGCGGACGCTTCCACCACATCACCTATGCCGCCGACCATCGCGACGACATCCTGCGTGCCGCCGACGTGTTCCTGGAGAACGGGGTCTTCATCGAGACGGGGCCGCACAAGCACGCGATCCAGGGGACGTTCTTCCTCTACGTCTGGGAGCCGGCCGGCAACCGCGTCGAAATCGCCAATGCCGGAGCGCGGCTGATCCTCGATCCGGACTGGCCGACGGTGGTCTGGACCGAGACCGACCGCAGGAAGGGCCAGGCCTGGGGCCTCAAGACCATCGAGAGCTTCCACACGCACGGCACGCCGCCGGTGGCGAAGGCGGCGGAATAGGCGGTCGCGCGGGGGCGGCGATCGCCGTCGGAGCCCGGTGGGTCGCCCTGACTGCGCCGGCAGCGGCCGGGGCGCCGGAATCCACCGCCCGGGCACCCCGGTACCCGCGACGGCCGCGCTTGCCTCTTGCAAACGCCGCCACCATTTGCCAAAGGTGATGTATACACGAACCTTGATCCATGGGAGGAACCCAGATGAACAGATTCAGTCTCCAGGCGGTTTTGGAGAAGGCGGGTAATCCCGTCCAGCTCCTCCGCAACTCCAAGACCGGCATGTATGTATACCCGGTGGTCGCTCCGGAGTTCGCCAACTGGCGTGACGAGCAGCGCGCCTGGCGCGAATCGGCGGTGCTGTTCGATCAGACGCACCACATGGACGAGCTGATCGTGGAAGGCCCGCAGGCCGAGGAATTCCTCGCCCATCACGGCATCAACTCCTTCGGGAACTTCGACCTGAACCGTGCCAAGCACTACGTGCCGGTCACCCCGAACGGTCACGTCATCGGCGACCACATCATCTTCCGCGAGCGCCAGGACAAGTTCATCCTCGTCGGCCGCGCGCCGACCTCGAACTGGCTGATGTTCTGTGCCGCCTGGGGCAAGTGGAACGTGCGCCTGAAGTACGATCCCCGCTCGCCGTCGCGGCCCGAGGGCGAGCGCGTGCTGCGCACGCACTACCGCTTCCAGATCCAGGGTCCGGATGCGCCGAAGATCTTCGAGAAGATGAACGGCGGGCCGATCCCGGAGATCAAGTTCTTCCACGTCGACTGGATCAACGTCGGCTCGCGCAAGGTCCAGGCGCTGCGGCACGGCATGTCGGGTGCACCCGGCCTCGAGATCTGGGGTCCCTACGAGGACAAGAACTACGTTCTCGGCGCCATTCTGGAGGCGGCCAGGGAGGCTGGCGTCAACCTCGTGCGCTGCGGCAGCCGCGCCTACTCCACCAACACGCTGGAGTCGGGCTGGATCCCGTCGCCGCTGCCGGGCATCTACACCGGCGACGGCATGCTGGCCGACTATCGCGAGTGGCTCGGCGCCGACAGCTACGAGGCGGCCGGTGCCATCGGCGGTTCGTTCGTGTCCGACAATATCGAGGACTACTACGTCAACCCGTTCGAGCTCGGCTACGACTTCTACATCGGCTGGAAGAAGCAGGACTTCGTCGGCAAGGACGCGCTCGTCAAGATGAAGGAGCGCAAGAACCGCAAGAAGGTCACCTTCGAGTGGAATGCCGAGGACGTGGTCAAGGTCATCGCGTCCGCCTTCAAGCCGGGCGAGGACCACTACAAGTGGATCGACTTCCCGCAGCCGAACTACGCCTCCACCTCCGCCGACATGGTCATGAACGGCGACAAGATGGTCGGCATGTCGATGTTCAACGGCTACTCCTACAACGAGCGCTGCATGCTCTCGCTCGGCGTCGTCGACCAGGACATCCAGATCGGCGACGTGCTGACGCTGAAGTGGGGCGAGCCGGAGCAGACCGGCAAGACCTCGACCGAGAAGCACAAGCAGGCCGAGATCCGCGTCCGCGTCTCCCAGACGCCCTACGCGGCCGAAGCCCGCACCAACTACGCCGACAGCTGGCGCACCAAGGCGTCGCGCTGACGCTGGTCGCGACGGGCGCTCCGTCGGAAAAGGACGCACGGGCGGCGGATCATTCCGCCGCCCGTCGCTTTTGGTCGATCCGATGGCGCGCGGACGCGATGGCGGCGGAGGTCGGGCGGGCCATTGTAGCCGCGTCGCTCCGGAAGACGCGCGGTCTGCGGCCTGTAGAGCGTCGGCTCCGCCGCACTGTGTATGCACTTGGGCCTTTGGTGCGCGACGCGGGAATACGCTGCCGCCTCTGCGCTGGCGTCGCCAGACGGGGTTTTCACGCGTTTGCGCCGTGACATGTCGCAGCCGGGTTGCGATCCGACGCGCCCGTCGTGTATACATGATCGAACAAAGGAGGATGACCATGGCCTTTTTCAAGCAAGCCGCGACCGAGGGATCTTCTGCCGGATCCGAGGTGCTGACCGGTGCCTTCGTCGAGGGCTATTCCATCGAGGTCATGCCCCGTACGGCGGCCAAGATCGACGACTTCAAAGCCCTCCTGCCGACGGGAACGCGCGTCTACATCGCTCATATCGAGGGCACGCCGATCGAGGAGATGGTGGAGACCGCCGCAAGGCTCGCGGGCGACGGTTTTCCGGTGATGCCGCATTTCCCGGCACGCATCATCCGCGACGGGGCCATGCTCGAAGACTGGATCCTGCGTTATCGGGACGTCGGGGTGAGCCAGGCGCTCCTTCTCGCCGGCGGCGTGACGAAGCCGCACGGCGAACTCGCGTCCTCCATGGATCTCATGGAGAGCGGGTTGTTCGACAAGCACGGGTTCAAGCGCCTGCATGTCGCCGGCCATCCCGAGGGCAACAAGGACATCGACGCCGATGGCTCCTCGCGTCAGGTCGACGCCGCGCTGCAGTGGAAGCAGGCCTTTTCCGAACGGACCGACGCGGCCATGGCGATTGCCACCCAGTTCGCCTTCGAAGCACAGCCCGTGATCGCATGGGCGGAGCGGCTGAAGGCGGCCGGCATTTCGCTGCCGATCCACGTCGGCATCGCCGGTCCCGCGAAGCTCCAGACGCTGATCAAGTTCGCCATGGCCTGCGGCGTCGGGCCCTCCATCCGCGTGCTGCAGCGCCGCGCCATGGATATCCGCAAGCTCGTCATGCCCTACGAGCCGGCCGACGTGCTCGCCGATCTCGCCGCCTACAAGGAGCAGAATCCGGGCAGCCTGATCGAGCAGGTGCATTTCTTCCCGCTCGGCGGCATCAAGGCGTCGACGGACTGGGCCAACGAGACCGTGCGGACGGGAGCGCTGCGCCGCACCGCCTGAGCCTTCGGGGGCGCGCGGCCGCGAGGTCGGTCCCGATTCCGTCGGTCCAGGCTCCGCTCACCCGGGGTGGCCGGACGCCGATCCCTGCGTCCGGAGCCGGCTCGCGCGGCGGGATCCCGTGCGGTTAACCTCATATTTTAGAATAGACTGTAGGCTCTCCCACAATGAGAAGGCGCAATGCCGGGAGACCTGGATGGGGGCGAAAGAACCGTCCGATTCCGCCTCTGTGGATGTCTGGGCACATGCGCTGGAACGGGCGAGCCTCGGCGTATGGGACTGGGACCTGCGCACCGGCATCTGCACCTATTCCGACACCTGGTTCCGGATGCTCGGCTACAAGCCGGAGGATTTTCCGCGCGGCGGAGATCTCTGGATAAGCCTCATGCATCCCGACGACCGGGAGAAGACGATCGCCAAGGGCGATCGGCACCTGCGCGGGGAAACACCGTCGATCGAGGCCGAAATGCGCCTGCGCCACAAGGCGGGGCACTGGGTGTGGGTGCTGGACCGCGGCGGTGTCGTCGAGCGCGACGCGGCGGGAGCGCCGCTTCGGGTGGTCGGCGTCCAGACCGACATCAGCGGCCAGAAGGCGTCCGAGGCGGCGCTGCGCAGCATCAAGGAGCGGTTCGCACTGGCACTGGCTGCCAGCCGGACCGGCATCTGGTACTTCGACATCGCCACGAAGAGGAGCTTCTGGGACAGCAACACGCATGTCATCATGGGCCTTCCGCCGCAGGAAGGCACCGTCCCGAGCGACACCTGGGTCTCCTTCCTCCACCCCGACGACCGGGACGAGGCGGTGGCCACGCATGCGGATCTCTCCCTGTTCGAGCACGGCGACCGTCGGATGCGCTACCGGATCGTGCGTCCGGACGGCGAGGTGCGGCATCTCGAGACGCTGGCGCGATTCTCCGGCGATCCGGCCCCCCATGGCAGCATCGTGGGAACGGTGCGTGACATCACGGAGGAAGTGCTCGCCGCCGAAGCCCAGCGCAACGAGGAGAAGCGCCTGCGCGTGACGCTGGCATCGATCAGCGACGGCGTGGTGAGCACCGACCGCAAGGACCGCATCACCTTCGCCAACCCGGCTGCGGCGGAGATGCTGGGCCTCCCGCCGGAGGCGCTGCTCGGGCGGCGCAGCGAAGAGCTTTTCGCCCGTCCGGGGTCGGTGGGGGACCTGCCGGGCTTCGATGCCGCAGCCGCCGGCCTGATGGTGCTGCCCGGCAGGCAGGGGCGCGGCATCCTGGTTCGCTGCACGACCAATCCGATCACCCGCGCCGACGGCTCCGTCAGCGGCTTCGTCCACACGCTTCTCGACGTGACGCACGAGCAGAAGAAGCAGCGGGAACTCGCCTACGCCGCCGAGCATGATTCCCTGACGGGGCTCTGCAACCGCGCGGCCTTCGAGACCATCCTGCAGGCGCGCGTCGCCTCCGCCGGTCGCGCGCCCTTCGCGCTCCTCTACATCGACCTCGACCACTTCAAGGCGCTGAACGATTATGCCGGTCATGCCGCCGGCGACCGTGCGCTGGTGATGATCGCGCATGCCATCGCCGCCAGCCTGCCCGGCGGCTCCGTCGTCGCGCGTCTGGGCGGCGACGAGTTTGCTGCCGTCGTGGACTGCCGCGACGAAGGCGGCGCGGAGCGCCTGGCGGAAGCGGTGCTGGCGGCCATCGGCAGCGCGGATCTCGGCAGCAATGCGAGCTATCGGCGTCTCGGTGCGAGCGTCGGGACCATCGTCGTTGCCGAGGATGGGCTGCATGCGCCGGACGTCATCGCCCATGCCGACGATGCCTGCTATGCCGCGAAGGCGGCGGGACGCAACCGTCTGGTCGCGCATACGCAGACCGGGGAGCGCCTCGTCTCGCGCCTGACCGCCGCGCGACTGGTCGGCGACATCGCCGATGCCAAGGATGACGGCCGGCTCCGGCTCTACGGCCAGGAGATCCGCTCGCTTGCGAGCCCGGACGCTCCCGGGGAGAAGATCGAGCTGCTCGCCCGCCTCGTCGACCAGCAGGGACAGTTCGTGCCGCCGGCAACCTTCATTCCTGCAGCCGAGCGTTTCGGCCGTGCCGCAGCACTCGACCGCTGGATCATCGCGAGGCTGCTGCGGGAGCATGGGCACATCCTGCGGCCCGGCGGCCTGACCGTCGGCGTCAACCTTTCGGCGCAGACCCTGAGCGATCCTCTGCTCTGGGACTACGTGCACGGCCTCGTCGAGGAAACGGGAGCATCTCCGGAGCGGGTGGTGTTCGAGATCACCGAGACGGCGGCGGTCACGAATTTCGAGGCCGCCGACCGCTTCGTCCGCCAGGCGCGCAACCACGGCTGCCGGATCAGCCTCGACGATTTCGGTGCCGGCCTGTCGTCATTCGACTATCTGAGGCGGTTTCCCGTCGACAGCCTGAAGATCAATGGCTCCTTCGTGGAGAACCTGCCGACCAGCCGCTTCGACCGCCAGATCGTCGCATCGATCAGCCGCGTGGCGCGCGGGCTCGGCTACGACGTCATCGCCGAGAAGATCGAGAACCAGGAGACCGTCGGCATTCTCCAGGGAATGCACGTCCAGTTCGGCCAGGGATATCTGTTTCACAAGCCCGAACCGATCGAGACTCTCGTGCAGCGTCGTCTCGAGCTCCTCGCTGCGCCAGCGGCGAGTCAGGCTTCCGGCCTCTGATCCCGCTGCGGAAGCGGCCGCGGCTCACAATGTGTGAAACGATCGAGGATGCGAAAGAAGGCCCACTGAAATCCTCCAGATTTTCGGCTTGAGCTGATCGGAGACGGGCAGTCTTTCGCATCCTCTCAGGTCTTCGGCCTGCCTTTCGACAGGAACGCCTCCCGGGCGTGGCGATGCTCCTCCGAACCGAGGCAGGCGACGTAGGACTCCATCTCGGCGGCGAGCACGCGCTCCAGCTGGTCCAGCGCAAGAAGCGACTTCAGATGTCCCTTCGGCCCTGGCAGGTTGGCCGCAAGCGCTGCCGACCAGCGGTCGGCGGCAGCAGGAAGATCCGCAGGCTCCACCACTTCGTCGGCTATTCCGAGCGAGCCGGCCTCCGCAGCTTCGACGATCCGCCCCGACAGGAGCAGCTGCCGCGCGCTGGCGGTCGGCATCCGGGCGGGGAGGGTCCAGCCGAGCGCCATGTCCGGCGGCAGGCCGATGCGGCCGAACGAGGCGCAGAATTTCGCGGTCGTGTCCGCGACCACCGCGTCGCAGCAGAGCGCGAGCGAGAAACCGGCGCCGAAAGCCGGGCCGCTCACCGCCGCCACCGAAGGCTTGCGTCCGGCGATCAGGAGCCGCGCGACGTCGTGGAGGATGGCCATGCGGCGCCGGGCGATGTCGGGATCGCTCGTCATGGCCGAGATGTCGCCGCCCGACGAGAAGCTGCCGCCGGCGCCGGTGAGGATGATGCCCGTCACGTCCGCGTCGTCCTGCGCTGACGCGATGGCTTCGCGCAGTTCGGCGCGCAGCGTGTCCGTCAGGGCGTTCTTCTTGCCCGGAACGTTCAGGGTCAGTCGCAGGATGCCGCCGTCCTTCACGCAATCCAGTTCCTGCACGTCGCGACGCCTCCCCAAACCCATGCCCGCGATCGCCGCCCGGCGACCTTGCCAGCGCCATAGCACGGGACGGGGGCGCCGGGGCAAGCGGCAACCGTGTCCGTCTCGGCCCATCGATGCGATCGGCGTTGTCGACGGCAATCTGGCGGCCTATGGAAGACCGATGATACCCTGGATCCAGCTCGACAGCGCGCGCGTGCCCGGCGGCGGCGAATTGCGCCTCAAGCAGCGCGGCGGCGAATTCTCCATCATGCTCGGCACCAACGAACTGATGAACAGCCGGCTGAGCGGCTCCGAGGAGGCGCTGGCGAAGCTGGCCTGTGCGCGCATCGGCGGCCGCGCGGCGCCGCACGTGCTGATCGGCGGGCTCGGCATGGGGTTCACGCTGCGCGCGGCGCTGGCTGCGCTCGGGCCGGGCGCCCGCGTGACGGTCGCCGAACTCGTGCCGGAGGTCGTGGCATGGGCGCGGGGGCCGATGGCGCCGATCTTCGAGGGATCGCTCGACGACCCGCGCGTTCTCGTGCGCGAACACGACGTCGCCGACCTGATCCGATCGGCGAAGGCCTCTTACGACGCCATCCTGCTCGACGTCGACAACGGGCCGGAAGGGCTGAGCCGGGCGGCGAACGACGCCCTCTACGATCGCGCCGGCCTCGCCGCGGCACGGGCGGCACTTCGGCCGGGCGGGGTACTGGCGGTGTGGTCCTCCGGACCGGACGCCGGGTTCACCCGCCGTCTCGGGCAGGCGGGCTTCGATGTCGAGGAAACAAGGGCTCGGGCCCGGCGCGGCGGGGGAGGGGCGCGCCACGTCATCTGGCTGGCGGTGCGGAGATAGTCCAGCACCGCACGATCTCTTCCGGTGATGCCCGTGACCGACCATCGGTTGCATGATCGATAGGGAGGAGTTCGGGCGCCTAACGGATGCGCTGGCAGGCGGTCTCCACGCGGGCGTCCTGATGCGCGAAATAGTTGTACATGTTGTTCATGTCACGCGGGATCACGAACAGTGAAAACATCGCCTGGTTTGGCGGAGCGATCTGGATGCGAACCATGGCCTGCCCGTTGTCGCCCGGACCAATACTCCATCGTCCGCTCGCGCGGGTGTAGGGAAAGTAACCGCTCGTCCCATTGAGAATGACGATGCCGTCGGCGACGGCCGAAAAGTCGGGCGCGAGATACACGGTCGTTTCTACCGTTGCGGGGACCGAGTTCATCACGCAACGCCATGTCCCGCTGAGTGCTGCGGCATTCTGGGCCAGCAACGGTGTTGGGCAGAGCGCAAGAAGCGCAGCCGTCGCCAAGATCCGTCCCGACATCGGAAGACTCCCGCATTCGCTCGAAGACGACGTTACCGTATCTCAGCCTTGCCTCCACTGCCAGCAGCATTGTGTTCTTCAGTATGGCGGGTGGCATGCATGTCATGATCAATTTCGTCGCCCGTCGGTGCAGGTCGGGGCAGCGTTCCTCATCCGGGGACCGCGTGGCGGATCCCCGCCTGCCAATTTCCGGGAGAGGGAAATCCGGCCGGGACGGCTTCCCCTTCGCGCCGCGTGCGATAGCTTCCGGGCATGCTTCTCGACATCGACGCCATCACCAAATCCTACCCTGGTCCCGACGGGCCGGTCCCGGTCCTGCGCGGGGTGACGCTGACGCTCGGCGCAGGCGAGAGCCTGGCGCTGACCGGCGAGTCCGGCTCCGGCAAGAGCACGCTCCTGCATCTCGTCGCCGGGCTCGATCGCGCGGATGGAGGCCGCATCCTGATCGACGGGACGGAGGTGACGGCCCTGGACGACCGGGGCCGCGCGGCCTTGCGGCGAAAGGCGATCGGTATCGTCTTCCAGCAGTTCAACCTGATCCCCTCGCTCGACGTCGCGGCCAACATCGCCTTCCAGGCCCGGCTGTCGGGAGGCGCGGACGAGACGAGGCTTCGCGATCTCGCGACGGCGCTCGGGCTCGAAGCGCATCTGCGCAAGTATCCCGAGCAGCTGTCGGGCGGCCAGCAGCAGCGCGTGGCGATCGCCCGCACGCTCGCCGCGCGCCCCAGGCTCATCCTCGCCGACGAACCGACCGGCAATCTCGACGAGAGGACGGCGGACGAGGTGATGGACCAGTTCCTCGGCCTCGTCGGCGAGGCGGGTGCCGCGCTCCTGATGGTCACCCACTCGCCGCGCCTGGCGGCCAGGCTCGGCCGGCACGCGCATCTGAGCCGGGGACGTCTGGCATGACGGCGGCGACGCTCGCCGCGCTCGTCTCCCACTGGCGCCGCAACCCTGTCCAGTTCCTGACCCTCGTCGTCGGGCTGGCGCTGGCGACAGCCCTGTGGTCGGGCGTACAGGCGATCAACGCGGAGGCGCGCGCGAGCTACGATGCGGCGGCCGCGACGCTGGGCGAGGGCCGGCTCGACCAGCTCGTGCCGGCGGCCGGGGAAACGATGCCGCAGGAGCGCTTCGTCGCGTTGCGCCGCGCCGGGTGGCTGGTCAGCCCGGTCGTCGAGGGACGGCTTCGCGCGGGCACGACGTCGCTGAGACTGGTCGGGATCGACCCGCTGACGGTGCCGGCCGGCGCCGCGGCGGGCACGGCGCTCGGCAGCACCGACCTTGCCGGTTTCCTCGGAGCCGACACGCTGCTGGCCGGGCCGCAGGCGGCGGACGTGCTGCGGGGCGCGTTGCCGAACCCGGTGATCGTCGATGCCTCGATCGCGCCGGGAACCGTGATCGCCGACATCGGGGTGGCGCAGCGTCTGCTCGACCGGGCGGGGCAGATCAACCGGCTTGTGGTCGCCGAGGTCCAGCCGCTGCGCCAGCGGCCGCTTGCCGAGGTGGCCCCCGACCTCGTCCGCCAGCGGGCCGACGGGGCGAGCGACGTCGGCCGCCTGACCGACAGCTTCCACCTCAATCTGACCGCCTTCGGCTTCCTGAGCTTCGCGGTCGGCATCTTCATCGTGCATGGGGCGATCGGACTCGCCTTCGAGCAGCGGCGCGGCATGGTGCGCACGTTGCGCGCGCTCGGCGTCCCGCTCGATCGGCTGATCGTGCTGATGATCCTCGAACTGGTCGCGCTGGCGACGCTGGCGGGCGCCATCGGGATCGTGCTCGGATATGTCGTGGCAGCAGTGCTGCTGCCGGACGTCGCGGCGACGGTCCGCGGCCTCTATGGCACCGACGTCGCGGGCACGCTGCAGATCCGGCCCGTCTGGTGGGCCTCCGGCCTGGGCATGGCCGTCGGCGGCGCGCTGGCCGCGGCGGCCGGCGCGTTGTGGCGGATCGCGCGCATGCCGATCCTGGCGAGCGCCGGCGGCAGGGCCTGGGCGGTCGCGTCGGGTCGCGGGCGGCTGGTCCAGGGTTCGACGGCACTCGTCCTCTTCGCTGCCGCAGGCGGGTTCGCGGCCATGGGCACGGGGCTGGTGGCCGGGTTCGCCATCCTCGCCTGCCTGTTCCTCGGCGGGGCGCTCGCCCTGCCGCTCTGCCTCGCCGTGATCCTGAAGGCGGGGCAGGACCGGTCGACGGGCGTTCTGGCGCAATGGTTCTGGGCCGACAGCCGGCAGCAGCTGCCGGGTCTCAGCCTCGCGCTGATGGCGCTGCTGCTGGCCATGGCGGCCAATGTCGGCGTCTCCACCATGGTGTCGAGCTTCCGGCTGACCTTCACCGGCTTCCTCGACCAGCGCCTGTCGGCCGAACTCTACGTCGACGCGGCGGAGGTTCAGGATCGTGCGGCGCTGGAGCGTTTCCTCGGCACGCAAGCCGACGAGATCCTGCCGATCCTCTCGGTCGAGACCGAACTCGCCGGGCTGCCGGCGGAGCTCTACGGCGCGCGGGTCGGGCGGACCTACCGCGAGAACTGGCGCTTCCTCACCGCCGAGGCGGATGTCTGGGACCGCGTGGCCGATGGCAGCGCGCTGATCGTCAACGAGCAGCTGTCGCGCCGTGCCGGCCTCGCGCTCGGCGATCCGCTGACGGTGGCGCCGGGCGTGACGCTGCCCATCGCCGGCATCGTCGGCGACTATGGCAATCCGATCGGCCAGGCGATCATGGCCGAAGACCTGTTCCGGCAGGCCTATCCGGCCGTCGCGGCGGCGCGTTTCGGCCTGCGAACGGGCGATGCCGCGGCATTGCGGAGCGCGCTCGTCGACACGTTCGGCCTGCCGCCGGCGTCGATCATCGACCAGGCTGCGATCAAGCGGTTCTCGCTGTCGGTGTTCGAGCGCACCTTCTCCGTCACCGGCGCGCTCAACGTGCTGACGCTGGCGGTCGCGGCCTTTTCCATCCTGATGAGCCTGCTGACGCTCGCGGCGATGCGGCTGCCGCAGCTCGCGCCGGTCTGGGCGATGGGGGTGACGCAGCGGCGCCTGGCGGGACTGGAGGTGCTGCGCACCGTGCTCCTGGCGATGCTGACGGCGCTGCTCGCCATCCCGCTCGGGCTGCTGCTCGCCTGGGTGCTGCTTGCCATCGTCAACGTCGAGGCTTTCGGCTGGCGCCTGCCGATGTATCTCTTCCCGCTGGAATATGCCCGGCTGGTGCTGCTGACGCTGGCGGCAGCGCTTGCCGCCGCGTCCTGGCCCGCCCTGCGGCTGTCGCGCATGGCGCCGGCGGCCCTGCTCAGGATCTTCGCCCATGAACGATAGCATCCGGTCGCTTGCCGTCATCGTCTGGCTGTTCGGCTGCGGCGCGGCGTTCGCGCAGGGGTTCGCCGGGCTCGGAACGGAGGCCGAAGGCTTCGCCCTGCCGCAGCCGGGGCGCGCCTTGTCGTTCCCCCAGGATCACGGCGCTCACCCCGACTTCCGCATCGAGTGGTGGTACGTCACCGCCAACCTGACCGGCCCCGACGGCACGCCCTACGGCCTGCAATGGACGCTGTTCCGCTCGGCGCTGAAACCGGGTGAGGCGGGCGGATGGGAGAGCCCGCAGGTGTGGTTCGGCCACGCGGCGGTGACGAGTGCGACCATGCACAGGGCCGCCGAGCGCTTCGGGCGCGGCGGGACGGGACAGGCCGGGGTGACCGCGGCGCCCTTCCAGGCCTGGATCGACGACTGGCACATGACCGGCGACCTCCTCGGCACCGCCCGGCTGGCCGCCACGGGGACGGATTTCGCCTACGAGATGACCATGCGCGCCGCCGGGCCGCTCGTCTTCCACGGCCAGAACGGTTTCTCGGTCAAGTCGGCGGCGGGGCAGGCGAGCCATTATTATTCGCAGCCCTTCTTCGAGGTCGAAGGCAGGCTCGTCCTGCCGGAAGGGGAGATCCCGGTGCGCGGTTCGGCCTGGCTCGACCGGGAATGGTCGTCGCAGCCGCTCGCCGAAACCCAGTCGGGCTGGGACTGGTTCTCCTTGTCCTTCGCCAGCGGCGAGAAGCTGATGGGCTTCCGGTTGCGCGATGCGACCGGCGGAGACTTCACGTCCGCGACCTGGATCGAACCGGACGGAACGGCGACCGCCTATGCCGACGGCGCATTCGCGGCGGTGCCGCTCGCGGAGAGCCCGGTGGCGGGGCGCCGGGTGCCGACGCGCTGGCGGGTGACCCTGGCCGAGCGCGGTCTCGACGTGACGGTCGCGGCGCTGAACGACCAATCCTGGATGGGGCTGACGGTGCCCTACTGGGAAGGACCGGTCACCGTCAGCGGCAGCCATGACGGCCGCGGCTATCTCGAAATGACCGGTTACGGGGAGGAGTGAATGCCGGCGGCGGATCCGTTGCCCGATCGGCAACGCTGATGACGACAATCGATGATTGTTTGGAACGCATCCGACTGCGACACTCGCCGCATCGAGGAGATCCGACGGCACGATGGCCTACATCATCACCGAGCCCTGCATCGACGTGAAGGACGGCTCATGCACCGCCGCCTGTCCCGTCGACTGCATCTACGAAGGCGGACGGATGTTCTACATCCATCCCGAAGAATGCATCAATTGCGGGCTCTGCCTGTCGATCTGCCCCGTCGACGCCATCGTCTGGGACGGCGAGATGAAGCCGCAGCACAAGCCGTTCGAGGCGGTCAACCGCGACTTCTTCGGCGACGCGGTGACGGGATGGCACTCGCCGGGCGGCTGGGACGCCACCCGCAGGACCGAGCTCGACCATCCGCTGGTCGCCGGCTGGGAGCAGCGGGGGAAGGATCAGCCGGCGTAGCCCGCAAAGTGGCGCCGGACGACCTGCGAGAGGAAGCGCGCATCGTCGCGCTGCCCGCCGAGCTTGCCCGCTGAAAGGCGCGCCTGACCGACCAGCTCGCGGCGCGCCGCCTCGAAGTCGACCGTGGCCAGCCGTCCGTCCGCCACCACCGAGCGGCCGCCGACCACGAGCCCGCGCACGTGGCCGGCCGTCATGCGGCCCAGCAGCAGCTCCGCCTCGTCCAGATCGTCGAACATGGCGTCTTCCAACAGGGCCGCATAGTCGACGACGACGAGGTCGCGGGCCGGCGGCTGGTTGACGACGGCCGCGCCGCGCAGGATCGCGGCGTCGAAGATTTCGGCGGTCGGGACCGCCGGGTCCAGACCGCGCCCGCCGTGCAGGAGATGGAACAGCCGCATCTCCCGCCAGATGTCCTGGTCGTCGTCGATGCCGGTGCCGTCGAGGCCGATGGCATAGGACAGTCCCGCCTTGCGGATCGCCTCTACCGGCGCGACGCCCGACCGCAGGCGCAAATTGGCCGAGGGGTTGCTGGCGAGGATGACGCCGCGCTCGGCCATGAGTTCGCATTCGTCCGGCCTGAGCTGGACGCCGTGAGCGACTGCCAGCCGCGGCGACAGGAAGCCGATCTCGTCGAGGAACCGCACGACGCCCTGCGGGAATCGCCGGTCGAGCCAGACGCGCTGGCGCGGGCTTTCGAGCAGATGCATGTGGATGCGCCGGCCGGTCCGCGCCGAGGCCTCGGCGACGGCTTCGAGCAGCGCGTCGCTCGCCCATTGCGGGCCGATCGGGCCGTACTGGACGTCGACCATGCCGGAGCCGTGCAGGCGGGCGATGGCGTCGACGGCCGCGAGCTGCTCGCCGATCGGCGCGTAGGTCGGCGCCAGCGCTTCCACGCGGGTGCGCTCGGCGGCCGAAAGGCCGGGCAGCAGTTCCGGCAGGCCGCCATAGACGAAGGGCGACGTGTCGAGGAGCGGGCAGGAGAGGCCGAGCCGGATGCCGACGTCGCGCGCGGCCCGCACCACCGCGCCCGCCTCGTCGACTAGCGTCGCGACGTTGAGCGAGTTGTGGCAGTGCATCGTCGCGCCGCAACCCGATCGCGCAATGCGGCCAAAGGCCACCAGGGCTTCGAGATAGGGATCCGTCTTCGGCCGCAGCCGCATGAAGGGGATCCAGGGCTCGAGCGCGTCGTCGAGGCCGCCGAAGTCGTAGGGCCGGATGCCGTAGCCGTGGTCATGGGCGTTGACGGGCGCCGGCAGCGCAAGCAGGCCGGCGCCGGAGGTGCTGCTTCCCGTCGCTGCCAGTCCGTCCGCGCCCGCGGTGACCGCAACGTCGCGCGATGCGGCTGCGTGGCCCGGGGCCGGCAGGTAGCGCTCGACGGAGACGGTGATGCTCATCGGTTCAGCACCGCGTGAATGTCCTTGCTGTAGGCGACCAGTTCGGCGGCGATGAAATCGACGAAGGCCTGCGTGGCCCCGGTCAGGGGGCGGTTGCGGGGCACCATGACCGAAATCTCGAGTTCCTGGAGCCTCGACCCGGCGATGGGGAGGGCGACCACGCTGCCTTCGCGCAACTCGTTCAGCAGCCCGATGGGCGTGAAGAAGGCGACGCCGATGCCGGCCAGGATCAGCGGCTTCAGCATCATCTGGTTGTTGGTGGCGACCAGCGTGCGGCCGGTCCGGTCGAGCGCGGCGAGCTCGATCGAGATCATCGAGCTCATCACCTCGTTGTCGAGCTGGAGCAGGAGGTTGAACTGGGCGCATTCCTGCAGGGTGACGGACTTTTGCTTCGCCAGCGGGTGGCCCCGTGCCACCATGGCCATCAGCGGCATCGGCACGCCGGCGACGCGGCGGATGTCCTCCGGGCGGGCGAGGTCGAAGGTGATGCCGACGTCGACGTCGCCATCGGCGACGAAGCCGAAGATCTGGCTGTAGTTGTCGTTGCGGATCCGGAGGTCGATCGCCGGGTGGAGGCGGTGGAAGGTCATCGCCCGCTCGGGCAGGAACTGCACCGAGAGGCTGTCGAGGCAGGCGACGTGGACGCGGCCGGTCTTCTTGCCCTTCAGGTCGCCGAGTTCGCCGCGCATGATGTCGAACTGGTGCAGCGTGTCGCGCGCGTGGCGCAGGGCGATCTCGCCGGCCCGCGTGAGGCGCAGGCCGTTCGGCAGACGCTCGAACAGCGGCGTGCCGAGCTCGTCCTCGATCTTCTGGATCTGGCGGCTGACGGCGGAACTGGCGACGTGCAGTTCCTCCGAAGCCTTGCGGATCGAGCCCGCGCGCGCCACGGCGACGAAGTAGCGCAAGACGGCGGCATGCATGGTGACGGGTCGCTCCTCCGCGATGGATGGTCGGGCGACCCTACCGTCCCTTCCACACCGGCGCACGCTTTTCGTTGAAGGCGCGGACCCCTTCCTGCGAGTCCTCGCTGGCGAGCGCTGCGACGAGGGCGGGCGTGCGCAGCGCCTGCGCCTCCGCCGGCGACAGATGCCCGGTGCGGTTGACCGTCTGCTTGATGGCGCGCAGCGACAGCGGTGCATTGGCGACGATGTCGGCCACCCAGCGGTCGACGGCCGCGTCGAGCCCATCGGCGGGCGCCACCTCGTTGACGATGCCGAAGCCGGCCATCTCGGCGGCCGAGAAGCGGCGGCCGGTCAGCATGACGCCCATGGCGAGGTTGTGCGGGATCTTGCGCTGCAGCAGCACCATGCCGCCGTCGAGCGGCATGCGCCCGACGCGGCCTTCAGGCAGGCCGAACTGCGCCTTCTCGGAGGCCACGACGATGTCGCAGCCGAGCACCATCTCGAAGCCGCCGCCGAGCGCATAGCCGTTGACGCGGGCGATCACCGGCACGTCGAGCGAGCGCCGGTAGGCGATGCCGCCGAAGCCGTGCGGTCGCGCGTCGGCCCAGTATTCGAGGCCGGACTTGCCGACGTCCTTCATGTCGGCGCCGACGCAGAAGGCCTTCTCGCCGGCACCGGTCAGCACCACGCAGGAGACGTCGCCGCGGCGCTCGATCTCCTGCCAGGCCGCCTCCAGTTCGGCCTCGTGCGCCGCATCGATGGCGTTCAGCCGGTCGGCGCGGTCGATGACGACGCGCGCGACGCGGTCGGCGATGTCGAGGCGGACGCTCATGCAGCCCCCCGCCGGCGCTCGTCGGCCATGCCGAGCACCTCGTCATTGTGTTCGCCGAGACGCGGCGGCGCATGCCGGACCACGACCGGCGCGGCCGACATGTCGATCGGGCTGCCGATGAGGCGGATCGGGCCGTTCGGCGACCGGCCGGCATCGAGGATCATGCGGTTGACCAGCGTCTGCTCGTCCTCCAGCGCCTCGGCCAGCGTGCGCACCGGCGCGCAGAGGATGTCGACCTTCTCCAGCCGCGCCAGCCAGTGGTCGCAGCTCCTTTCGGCGAAGCGGGCGCGGAAGACGGCCTGCAGCTCGGCCTTGTGCTCCATCTGCCGGTCGAGATCGGCGAAGCGCGCCTCCTGCGACAGGTCGTCGATCTCCAGCGCCTCGCAGATGTCGCGCAGCGGGTTCTGCTTGAAGGCGCCGACCATGACGATCGGCCGGTCGGTGGTCTCGAAGACGCCGGTGAGCGGGAAGGCCGCCCAGTTCAGGTCCTTGCCGCGCATCATGTGGGCCGCACCCTCCTGCATCTGCATGGCGAGCATGGAGTTGTAGAGCGACACCGAGACAACCTGGCCGAGGCCGGTCTTCTGGCGCTGCAGCAGGGCGAGCAGCACGCCCTGCACCAGGTGCATACCGGCGGAATAGTCGCACAGCGCCGTCGAGTAGATCGACGTGGCCTGGGTGGCGTCGGCCTTGCGCGCCATGACGCCGGTCATCGCCTGGGCCAGCACGTCCTGGCCGCCCTTGTGGACGTTGGGGCCTTCGAGCCCGAAGCCGGAGCCGATGGCGAAGACGATGCCGGGATTGCGTGCCCGAAGCTCCTCGTAGCCGAAGCCCATGCGCTCCATGACGCCCGGGCGGAAATTGCTGACGACGACGTCGGCGCCGTCGATCAGCGCCAGCACCTGCGCCTTCGCCGCGTCCGACTTCAGGTCGAGCGCGACGCTCTTCTTGTTGCGGTTGAGCGAGGAGAAGACCGGGTTGTTCAGGCCGTCCGGATCGGAGCCGAGCGACCAGCGCGACAGGTCGCCGATCCGGTCCTTCTCGATCTTGATGACCTCGGCGCCGTAGTCGGCGAGCATCTGGGTGCAGCAGGGACCCATCATCACCTGGGTGAAGTCGATCACCCGGACGCCGTCGAGCGGGAGAGGGTTCATTCGGCGGCCTCCAGGAGCATGGCGTTTTCGGACGGGACGTCACCCGGATCGGCACCCTGGGCGCGCATCTGGCGCTGGATGGCGGCGACGTCGGCATGGCGCACCTTGACGCCGGCGTTGAGCGCCACGGTGGCGGCGATGCCGGCGGCCTCGCCCATGGCCATGCAGGGCGGGATCTCGCGGCTCGACTTCTGTGCCTGCGGCGTCGCGGAATAGTGCCGGCCGGCGACGATCAGCTGGTCGACCTCGCGCGGCAGCATGGCGCGGTAGGGCGTGTAGTAGTCGCGGCCGCGGCAGACGGTGTCGGCGAAGTGCCGGCGCTGCATCACGTCGTCCTTGGTGACGACGTACTCGCCTTCCAGCATGCGCGTCTGGCGCACGCCGGTCTGCGGCGCGAAGTCGACGACGTAGGCCTTCTCGAAGCCGGGCATGTTCTCGCGCGCGAAGGTCATCAGGCGCTCCATCCGGGCGCGGCCTTCGATCTCCACGGCGGTCAGGTCGGCGACCTTCAGCCCGTGCAGCTTGGGCACGTGCGGGCAGTTGAGCCAGACGACGCCCGGCAGCGGCGTCTTCAGCCACCAGAAGTTCCAGCAGCCGCCGATGATGCGCTTGGCCTCGTGGTCGAGCCTGGCGAATTCCTCCGGCCGCTCGAACTGGAAGGCCTCGGCGCGGTCGGTATCGACGCCGCCCCAGCGCGAGACGGTGGTGAGGATGAAGGAACTCTCCTGCGACTTCGCGCCGGCGCTCGCCGCCACGTCGAGATCGCCGGTGGCGTCGATGACCACGTCGCCGAGGATCGCCTGGCGGCCTTCCTTGGTCTCGCAGATCACGCCCTTGATGGCGCCGTCCTCGACGATCGCCGAGGAGAACCAGGAATGGGCGCGCAGCTTGACGCCGGCATCGCCGATGACGGCGTAGGAAGCGCGCTTGAAGGCGTCGGGATCGAAGGCGGCGGCGAAACAGGCCGGGTGCGGCATGGTCTGGGTGTGGAAGTCGAACAGGCCCCAGCGCGCCCATTTGCGCCACATCGCCTCGGTCTCGCGGACGCCGGGCCGCAGGTCCTCTTCCGGCGGGGTGACGCAGAGGCCCCAGGCACGCATGCGGTCGATCATCTCCATGCAGATGCCCCGCACGGTGATCTCCTCGCCATTGTGCATGTCGTCCAGCACCAGCACCATGCCGCCGGAGGCGAGGCCGCCGAGATAGGGATAGCGCTCGAGCAGGGTGACGCTGGCGCCGTTGCGGGCGGCCGAGACGGCGGCCGAGATGCCGGCCGGTCCGCCGCCGACCACGACGACGTCGGAGCGGTCGGCCACCGTCGCCTCGCGCGCGGCTTCACGAATGGTCACGGGTGCCATGGTGTTCCTCCGTTTTTTTTCTGGTCGACAGACGTTGCGGTCTCAGTGGACGTCGGACGTCTTCCACCGGATCAGGCGCGTCTCGGCGACCGAGACGAGGGTGAAGAGCAGGACGGCGAGCAGCGCCGCCGTGAAGACCGTCGCGTAGAGCAGCGGCGAGCGGAAATTGTAGGTCGCCTCGATGATGAGCGCGCCGAGGCCGTAGTTGGAGCCGATCCATTCCGCCACGATCGCCCCGATCACGCAGGTGGTGCTGGCGATCTTCAGCGCCGCGAAGAGGAAGGGCAGGGAACTCTGGATGCGCACCTTCCAGAAGATCTCGCTCTTCGAGGCCGAAAGGACGCGCATCAGATCGAGGGTGGCCGGGGTGACCGCCTTCAGGCCGCGCACCATGTTGACCAGCGTCGGGAAGAAGCAGATCAGCGCGGCGATGATGACCTTCGGCAGGTAGCCGCTGCCGAAGATCAGCACCAGGATCGGCGCCACGGCGATGATCGGGATCGTGTTGATGAAGACGGCGATCGGATAGAAGGCCTTTTC
Source organism: Aquibium microcysteis (assembly GCF_014495845.1). Classification (NCBI taxonomy): domain Bacteria; kingdom Pseudomonadati; phylum Pseudomonadota; class Alphaproteobacteria; order Hyphomicrobiales; family Phyllobacteriaceae; genus Aquibium; species Aquibium microcysteis. Next base: position 2,703,495 of record NZ_CP061080.1, on the reverse strand, counting down.
GGCCGTGCGTGAATGGACGAACCAGATCGCGAGCAGGATCGCGACGAGATTTCCGAAGATGAAGCCGAGCACGGACTCGAAGAAGGTCGGCCAGAAATTGCTCCACAGTGTCCAGCCGTCGTCGCGGAAGGAGGCGAGAACGTCGAGCGGGCCGGGCGCCATGTAGGTCGGCACCGAGAAGGCCCAGACGATGAATTGCCAGCCGGCGACGAGCCCGACAACGGCGAGCAGGGCGGGAAGCTTGTCGCGAAACCGGTCGGCGAAGCCGAAGGCGGCCGTCTGGTTGAGGGCAGGGGAGCGATGCGCGACGTCGGCCATCAGCATTCCTCCAGAAGGCGGCGCAGATGCGCCGTGATCTGCACGAATTCGAGCGTGTCGCGCATGGCCAGCCGCCGCTCGGCGGGCAGGTCGACGGTCACAAATTCCTTCACGCGGCCGGGGTGGGAGGCGAGCACGAGGACGTGCTGGCCGAGGAAGGCGGCCTCGGGAATGGAGTGGGTGACGAACATGATCGTCGTGCCCGTCTCGCGCCAGATGCGCAGCAGCTCCTCGTTGAGCTTGTCGCGGGTGATCTCGTCGAGCGCGCCGAAGGGTTCGTCCATCAGCAGGATCTTCGGCCGCGAGACCAGCGCCCGGGCGATCGCCACGCGCTGGCGCATGCCGCCGGAGAGCTCGGACGGCAGCGCCTTCTCGCGGCCCTTGAGGCCGACGAGCTCCAGCAGTTCGGCGGGTTCGGCGTGGGCCGAGCCGCCGCCGCCGACCTCGAGCGGCAGGCGGACGTTGTCGATGGCGCTGCGCCACGGGAGCAGCGTGGCGTCCTGGAAGACGAAGGAGAAATTGCGTTCGCGCCGCGCCTGCTCCGGCGACCGTCCGAGCACCGTGATCTCGCCCGCGCTGAGCGGTACGAGATCGGCGATGGCCCGCAGCAGGGTCGACTTGCCGCAGCCCGACGGTCCGAGCATGGTGACCAGCGACCCGGCGGGAATGTCGACCGACACCCCCGACAGCGCGGTGACGGCGCTGTCCCTCTCGCCGAAGACGACGTCCACGCCGCGAACCGCGACGGCGACGTCCGCCTTCTCTGCGGGTGCCGCGGGCATGGCGGCCGACCGGGCCAGCGCGCTCGCGCCCATGACCTCAGCCGACCTTCTTGCGGATGTCGGCGGTGGCTTCGAGGATCGCCAGCGTCATGATGTCGTCGACGGTCGGCACCGTGCCCTTGAACTGGTCGAGATCGGCGTAGGTCTTCAGCTGGGCCTCCCAGTTCGCCCGGTTCATCGCGCCCCAGCCCTCGGCCTTGGTGGTCTCGCCGAAACTGAACTCGAGCACCGGCTTGACCGCTTCGAGCTCGCTCGCCTTGTCGAGGTTCGGATAGGCCTCGACGAGGATCTCGACGGCCTCTTCCGGGTTGTCCTTGGCGTAGCCCCAGCCCATGGCGGAACCGGCGATGAACTTCGCCAGCACGTCCGGCGTCTCGGCGATGGCCTTGTCGGTGGCGAAGTAGACGTTGGCGTAGAGCTGGATGCCGGTATCCCAGAGCATCATGTCGACGCGGTCGTCGCCCAGGATCTTCAGCGCGTTGGTGTTGGTGAGCCAGCCGGTGGCGGCCTGCGCCTGGCCGGTGAGCAGCTGGTTCATGTCGGCGCCCATGTTGACCAGCGTCACCTGGTCCTCGGCGATACCGTTCTTGGCGAGCAGCGCGCGGGCGAGGATGAAGGCGGTGGGCTGGGTCGCGATCGTCTTGCCGATCATGTCCTTCGGCTCGCGGATCGGATCCTTGGCGAGCGAGAAATAGGTGAAGGGGTGCTTCTGGTAGCCGCCGGCGATCGCCTTGATCGGGATGCCGGCCGAGCGGGCGAGCATGACGGAGGGGCTGGACGAGGTCTGGCCGACCATCGCCTGGCCGGAGGCGACGCTGGCGACGCCGTCGACGTTCGGGCCGCCGGGCGTGATCGTGAGCTCGACGCCCTGCTCGGCATAGAAGCCCTTCTTGATGGCCACCACTTCGCCGAGGATGCCGTTGGAGGCGAGCCAGCCGAGCTGCATGTTGACCTTGGCCGGCGACTGCGCCGAGGCGCGGGTGACGTTGAGCAGGCTGTGGCTGGCGACGAGGCCGCCGACGGTGGCGGCGGTCTGGAGGAATTGACGGCGCGTGCTGCGGAATTCAGGCATGGTCGATCTCCCGTTGGTGGACCCTGGCGCGTTCCCGTGCGCCGGCTGAGCTCTGAGGTCGGAGCGGATGATGCGGCCGACGGACGTTCGAATAAAGTAGAATGATTCGGACCGCCCGTTGCCGATGCGGCAACGGGTGCGCGACCAGCGGCGGGATTTGCGGCTCCTGGCGGGGGCGGCGATCGACGGCCGGCGGGCGGGACCGGGGCGACAAGGGGCGGGAAATGCAGTCGGCTTGAAATGCGGCGCCGGGAAATGCGGTGACCGTCTACGTAGTCCGCGTGATCCCGCCGCTCAGGCGGACGCGCTGCTATCCCGAGTTGAGTACACGGTCCCTGTTTTTCCTGTCGCTGCGCAGACCGCACCGCGCGGCGATGCGGCCACTCGCAACGCGTGCTGAAAGAAATTTCATCGATAGAATTTTATGTCGATTCACTTGACAGGGTGCGTGACCGCTGATTGTATCCGCGACGTCGCGATAACATTCGCGCAGTGAAATTTCTTGCAAACCTTGTGCCGTGCTGGCAGCATCGGTGCGGTGGCAGGAGCCAAAGTGGAGGAGACAATGAAGACATTCGGACTGGCCGCGCCCCTGGCAGCGGCAACGATGACGGCCGTCCTCGCCTCGACCGCGGGGACATTCGCGCAGAGCAAGTTCCAGTGCGAGCCCGGCGAGACCTTCGTCATGAACGTGATGGTGTCGGCGCATCCCTACTGGGTGCCTGTCTACCAGGGCTTCAAGCAGGCCGCCGAAGCCATGGGCTGCGAGACCGTGTTCTCGGGCACGCCCGACTACGACATCACCAAGCAGATCGCCTCGTTCGAGCAGGACCTGGTGAAGAACCCGTCCGGCATCCTGCTGCATCCGATGCAGTCCGATCCGTTCATCGAGCCGATCAACCGTGCGATCGACGGCGGCGTCTCGGTGGTGACCTTTGCGGCCGACTCGCCGAAATCGAAGCGGACCGCCTACATCACCTCCGACAACCTTGCCGAGGCGAAGTTCGCGGCCGAAGAAATCGTCAAGCAGGTGGGCGACAGCGCCGAGTATGCGGTGCTGGAGAACCCGGGCCAGAGCAACCACGACCTGCGCGTCACCGCGCTGATCGCCTATTTCGAGAAGAACTATCCGAAGATGAAGCTGGTCGGGCGCCAGGCCACCAACCAGGATTCCAACGCGGCCTACCGGGCGACGGCCTCGATCCTGCAGGCCAACCCCAATCTCGCGGCGATGTGGATCCCCGAGGCGGGCTCGGCCGAAGGCGCCGTGGCGGCCGTGCTGGAGGCCAAAGCGAAGGTGCTGATCATGCATGCCGACGTGACGCCGACGACGCTGGAGCACATCAAGGCCGGCAACATCCACATGTCTCTCAACCCCAACCAGGGCGTGCAGGGCTTCATGGGCTTCATCGCCACCTTCCTCGCGACGCGGCCCGAGATGTTCGACCCGTTCAACGACTACAAGGTGTCGGGCTACAACCCCATGCAGATCCCCTTCGTCGACAACGGCTTCGCCGTGATCACCAAGGAGAACGCCGATTCCTTCGACCTCAACGCCTACATGAAGGGCCGCGATCCGAGCTGATGATCTCAGCCCGACGAGACGGCATCCGCGCGCCCCGCGCGGATGCCGGTTCCCACCGCGCATGCGAGGACCAGCGGCATGGCGAGCGCCGATCGCGACGACCCGATCCTGAAGATCTCCGGCCTGACCAAGGCGTTCGGCCCGATCAGGGCGCTGCGCGGCGTCGACTTCGAACTCAGGCGCGGCGAGATCCACGCCCTGGCCGGCGAGAACGGGGCCGGCAAGTCGACGCTGATGAACATCGTCGACGGCATCCTGAAGCCTGACGGCGGCGAGATCCGGCTCGACGGCGTGCCGGTGACGATCACCTCTCCGGCCATGGCGCAGAGGCTCGGCATCGGCTTCGTGCACCAGGAGATCGCGCTCTGCCCGGACGTCACGGTGGCGGAAAACATCTTCATGGCCGCGACGAACACCAGCCGTTCTCTGCTGATGGACTACCGGACGCTGGAGCGGCGCGCCGCCGATATCCTGCATCGCCTCGGCGACATCGATCCCAGCGCGCTGGTCGGCACGCTGTCGATCTCGCAGCAGCAGCTGGTCGAGATCGCCAAGGCGCTGACGCTCGACTGCCGCGTGCTGATCCTCGACGAGCCGACGGCGGCGCTGACGGAACGCGAGGCGCAGGTGCTGTTCGAGATCATGCGCAAGCTCGTCGCGCAGGGCATCTCGATCATCTACATCTCGCATCGCATGGTGGAGATCTTCGACAACTGCCACCGCGTGACGGTGCTGCGCGACGGGCAGTACATCACCACGCTCGACGTCGCCGACACCACGCCGGGCGAAGTGGTGAGCGCGATGGTCGGCCGGGTGATCGACAGCCTGTATCCGCCCAAGCTCGCAGAGGCGGAGCGGTCGGACGAGATCGTCCTCGACGTGCGGGGCCTGACGGAGCGGCGGCGCTTCAGCGACGTGTCGTTCCAGCTGCGCAGGGGCGAGATCCTGGGGCTCGCCGGCCTGATCGGGGCCGGGCGCAGCGAGATCGTGAAGGGGATCTGCCGGCTCGAAGGGGAGGTGACGGGCGAAATCCGGCTGCACGGCCGGCCGCTGCGGCTGGCGCATTATGCCGACAGCATCGCGGCGGGTCTGGTCTACCTGTCGGAGGACCGCAAGGGCGACGGGCTGTTCCTCGACATGTCGATCGCGGCGAACGTGTCGGCGCTGAAGCTGGAACAGGTGGCGGGCCGCGCCGGTATCATCGACGAGCGGGCCGAGGCCGCGCAGGCCGAGCGGCTGGGCGCGCGGCTGAACCTGCGATACGGCCGTGTCGGCCAGGCGCTGTCGTCGCTGTCGGGCGGCAACCAGCAGAAGGTGGCGATCGCCAAGATGCTGTCGGTCGACCCGAAGGTCATCTTCCTCGACGAGCCGACGCGGGGGGTCGACGTCGGCGCCAAGGCCGAGATCCACCGCATCCTGCGCGACCTCGCGCGGAGCGGCGTCGGGATCGTCGTGATCTCGTCAGAGCTTCCCGAACTGATCGGCGTCTGCGACCGGGTGCTGGTGGTGCGGGAGGGGCGGCTCGCCGGGGAGGTGACGGGCGAGGCGATGACGGAGGACCGCATCCTGTATCTCGCCTCCGTCGGCGACGGGCGGCGGCTTCAATCATGAAGGCGGAGGAAACGATGACCATGGCGACGACCCCCGCCGCAAAGGACGGCGGTTCGGCCGGCGGCCTGGCCGGAACGCTGCGGCGCCTGCTGCGGATGCGCGAGACGGGGCTGATCCTGATCATCCTCGTGCTGTTCGTGGCGATGTCGTTCGCCTCGCCCTATTTCCTGACCTGGAACAACATGCGTGCCATGGCGATGGCCTTCGCGGTGGAGGGCATCGTCGTCGTCGGCATGACCATCCTGCTGATCTCGGGCGGCATCGACCTGTCGGTGGGCTCGGTGACGGCGCTGGCCATGGTGATCGCCGGCCTGCTGTTCCTCAACGGCGTCGACCCCTGGGTGGCATCGGCGATCGCGATCGCCGCCTGCACGGCGATCGGCGCCACCATGGGCTTCTTCGTCACCCGGGTGGGGCTGCATCATTTCATCGTGTCGCTGGCTGTGATGGTGATCGCGCGGGGCCTTTGCCTTCTCGGCACCGGAGGGCGGCCGATCGGCCTCTACACGCTGCCGCCGGAGTTCAAGTTCATCGGCCAGGGCTCGATCGGCGTCATCCCGGTGGTGATCATCCTGTTCGTCGTGGTGGTGGTGGCGTTCGACTTCCTGCTGCGGCGCACGACGATGTTCCGGAAGGTATTCTATACGGGCAGCAACGAGAAGGCGGCCGCCTATTCGGGCATCCGCACCAAGAAGGTGGTGTTCCTGACGACGACGCTGTGCTCGGCGCTGTGCGGCGTCGCCGGCATCATCTACATGGCGCGCTTCGGCTCGGCGCAGCCGACCTTCGGCGTCGGCATGGAGCTCAACGTCATCGCCGCCGCGGTGATCGGCGGGGCGAGCCTGTCGGGCGGCACCGGGACGATCCTCGGTGCCATCCTCGGCACGATCCTGCTTTCGGTGGTGTCGAGTTCGCTCGCGCTGCTCGACGTCTCGGTCTACTGGCAGGACATCATCCGCGGTTCGATCCTGCTCGCCGCGGTGACGATCGACCACTACATCAACAGGCGGCGCGGCTGACATGGCGGACAACAAGGACGATTTCGAAGCGATCCGGCAGATCTACACGGTGCTGATGCTGCATTTCGTGGACGGCATGAAGCAGTCGGACATCGCCCAGGCGATGAACCTGTCGGCCTCGAAGGTGAACCGGCTGATCGCCCAAGGGCGCAAGCTCGGCATGGTGAAGATCGCCATCGAGAGCCCGTTCCAGCGGCTGGTCGAGCTGGAGCGGCGGCTGACCGCGGCCCGGGGCGTGTCGAGCATCGTCACGCCGGCCGTCGCGGGGAGCCCGGACACGACGCTGCAGCAGGTGGGACGGGCGGCGGCCAACCAGGTGCTGGAGACGCTGCGCGACGGCGACGTGATCGCGATCACCGGCGGTCGGGCAGTGAGCGCGGTGGTGGAGAACATGCAGCCCGAGCGCGCCTTCGACGTGACCGTGGTGCCGCTGACCGGCGGCGTGCAGGGCAAGTTCTACACCGACGTCAACCATCTGGCCTCGCGACTTGCCGAGCGCCTCGGCGGCCGCACCATGCTGGTGCACGCGCCGCTGTTCGCCGAGAGCCGAAAGCAGCGCGACATGCTGATCGAGATGGCCTCGATCAGGGAGGTGTTCGACCTCGCCCGCAAAGCCGCGATCGCGCTGGTGGGCATCGGCTCGATCGTCACGCCGGGCTCGAGCTATTACGACCTGCATCCGCTGCCCGACCTCGACCGGGAGAACCTGATCCGCAGCGGCGTGCGCGGCGAATTCCTGGCGCATCTGATCCGCGAGGACGGGACGGTGGCCGACCATCCGTTCAATTCGCGCCTCGTGGCGCTCGAACCGGCCGAACTGGCGGCCTGCCCGCGCCGGATCGGCGTCGCGGCGGGGCCGGCGAAGGTCCTGCCGATCCGCGCCGCCCTCAACGGCCGCTTCCTCGACACCCTTGTCGTGGACGAGGAGACCGCCGCCTCCGTGCTCGAAACCCTGGAGCCCCTGCAGAATGTCGCATGAGATGATCACACGGGAGATCGGCCGGTCGGGCATCACGGCCTCGGCGATCGGGCTCGGCACCTGGGCCATCGGCGGCTGGATGTGGGGCGGGACCGACGAGGCCGCCTCGGTCGCCGCCATCCAGGCCTCGATCGACGAGGGCGTGAGCCTGATCGACACCGCGCCGGCCTACGGGCAGGGGGTCGCGGAGGAGATCGTCGGAAAGGCGATCCGCGGCCGGCGTGAGGCGGTGGTGCTGGCCACCAAATGCGGGCTCGTGTGGCATACGCGGAAGGGCAACCACTTCTTCGACTATGACGGCCGGCCGGTGCATCGCCACCTCGGGCGCGAGTCGATCGTCCACGAGGTGGAACAGAGCCTGCGGCGGCTCGGCACCGACCACATCGACCTCTACATCACGCATTGGCAGGACCCGACGACGCCTGTGGAAGAGACGGTGGCGGCGCTGCAGGACCTGAAGCGGCAGGGCAAGATCCGGGCGATCGGCGCGAGCAATCTCTCGGTGGCCGAGCTCGAGGCCTATGTCGCGGCGGGCGGCCTGGATGCCATCCAGGAGGAATACAGCATGGTGAAGCGCGGCATCGAGCGGACGCTGCTGCCGGTCTGCCTGCGCGAGGGCATCTCGGTGCTGTCCTATTCGTCGCTGGCGCTCGGCCTGCTGTCGGGACGCATCGGGCCGGAGCGGGTGTTCTCCGGCGACGACCTGCGCCGGGACAATCCGCGATTCTCGATCGCCAACCGCGAGAAGGTGGCGCGGCTGATGGCCGAAATCGCCCCGATCGCCGCCGTGCATGACGCGACGCCCGCCCAGATCGTCATCGCCTGGACGATCCGGCAGCCCGGGATCACATTCTCGCTCTGCGGCGCGCGCAACCCCGACCAGGCGCGCGAGAACGCCCGGGCCGGGCGTATCCGCCTGTCTGACACGGACATCACGACGATAAGCGAGGCAGCCACGCGCCATCTGATCGACCTCGACGCCTGACCGCACGACCACAACCCGGAAGGACAAGCGCCGTCTCGCGACGGCGAACGACACGCCATGCCCCGAAACAGAGACGACACTCTGGACCAGCTGCGCCGCGACGGCGCCTTCGACGTCGTCGTCGTGGGCGGCGGCATCAACGGCATCGGCGTCTACCGGGAGCTTTCGCTGCAGGGGCTCAGGGTGCTGCTGGTCGAGCGCAACGACTTCTGCTCGGGCTGCAGCGCGGCACCCTCGCGGATGATCCATGGCGGGCTGCGCTACCTCGAGAACGGCGAGTTCGACCTCGTCTGGGAATCGCTGCGCGAGCGCGACGCGCTGCTCGTCAACGCGCCGCACATGGTGCGGCCGCTGCCGACGACGATCCCGATCGGCCGGATCTTCTCCGGGCTGATGAACGGGGCCGCCGGGTTCCTCGGCCTGTCGAGCCGGCCGGCGAGCCGCGGCGCGCTGCCGATCAAGATCGGGCTGATGCTCTACGACTGGACGACCAGGCACCGCCGCCTGATGCCGAAGCACCGTTTCCGCAAAGCGGCCGAGACGATGCGGCTGTGGCCGGCGCTGTCGCCGCGGCTGCGGTTTTCGGCCACCTACCACGACGCCTGGATCAGCTATCCCGAGCGGCTGGGCGTGGAACTGGTGCTCGACACCGCGCGGCTGGCGCCCGGAAGCCTGGCGCTGAACCATGCCGAGATCGCGCGCTCGGGCGACGGCTTCACCGTCACCGACCGGCCGACGGGCGCCGTCCTGCCGGTGACGGCACGCGTGATCGTCAACGCCACCGGCGCGTGGCTCGACGAGGCGCTGGCGAGCCTCTCGGACCAGGGGGAGGCGGCGGAGCCCTTCATCTCGGGGACCAAGGGATCGCACCTGATCCTCGACTGCCCGGCGCTGCACCAGGCGCTGCACGGCCACATGATCTTCTTCGAGAACGACGACGGCCGGGTGTGCATCCTGTTTCCCTATCTGGGCAAGGTGCTGGCCGGATCGACCGACATCAGGGTGGACAGGGCCGACCGGGTGCGCTGCGAGCCGGAGGAGCGGGACTATATCCTGGAGGCGGTGCGGGAGGTGTTTCCGGGCGTCGCGGTCTCGGCCGACGACGTCGTCTACAGCTACAGCGGCATCCGGCCCTTGCCCCGCAGCGACCAGGCGTTCACGGGACGCATCTCGCGCGGCCATTCCGTCCGGCCGATGGGCGGCCTGATCCCGCAGTTCTGCATGATCGGCGGCAAGTGGACGACGTTCCGCGCCTTCGCCGAACAGACCGCCGACGTGGTGCTGGCCGAACTCGGCCGCCCCCGGCTCACCGACACGATCGGGCTGCCGATCGGCGGCGGAGCCGGGTTCCCGAAGAACCCCGCCGATCTCGTGGCCGAGCTGGCCGGCCGCGGCATCGCCTGGCAGCGCGCCGCCTGGCTCGCCGACGCCTACGGCACGCGCGCCCGCGACGTGCTCGACTTCTGCCTCGCCCGCAGCGACGATGTACCGCTGGCTGCGGGCGGCGTCATCACGGCGGCCGAGATCGTCTTCCTGACGCGCAGCGAATGGGCGGTGCGGCTGGAGGACATGCTGTTGCGGCGCACGCCGCTTTCGATCCGCGGCGACGTGTCGATGGCGATCATCGCGGCCGCCGCCGCGGCCATGGCAGGGGAGCTCGGCTGGGACGACCAACGCCGGGCAGGCGAGATCGACGATTTCGTCCGCGACCTCGCGGATTATCACGGCGTCTCGCGCGAGATGCTTCAACGACGAGACGAGGACGGGAGACAGGGATGAAACTGAGCACCAAGGCGCGGATGAACCGGCTGTTCACGAATGGCGGCTGCCTCGACGTCGCCGTCGACCACGGCGTCTGCAACGAGCCGGGCTTCCTGGCGGGTCTGGAGGACATGCCGGGCGTGGTCGACACGCTGGTGCGCGCAAGGCCCGACGCGATCCAGATGGCCTACGGCCAGGCCGACCTGCTGCAGGGCCGGCCGGAGAAGGACAAGCCGGCGCTGGTGATGCGCATCGACATGGGCAACCCCTACAATGCCGAGCGCCACCGCGTGATGTGGTCGATGCTGCAGAACCAGGACGAGCCGCTCGTCGGCGCGCTGGAGATGGATGCGGCCTGCGTGGTGGTGAACCTGTTCATGCTGCCCGACGAGCCGGAGCTGTTCCGCCAATGCGTGGAAAACATCGCCCGCGTGCGCGCCGACTGCCACCGCTACGGCATGCCGCTGATGATCGAGCCGCTGGTGATGCTGCCGAACGCCGTGCGCGGCGGGTATCAGGTCGACGGCGACACGAAGAAGATCGTCACGCTGGTGCGGCTCGCCGCCGAGATGGGCGCCGACATCATCAAGGCCGATCCGACCGACGACCCGGAGGATTTCCACAAGGTGGTGGAGGCGGCGCGCGTGCCCGTGCTGGTGCGCGGCGGCGGCAGGGAGGAGCTGAAGGCGGTGCTGGCGAAATCGGCCGTGCTGATGCGGCAGGGCGCGAAGGGCATGGTCTATGGCCGCAACGTCTACCAGCACGCCAATCCGAAGGCGGTGGTGGCCGCGCTGATGGCGATCATCCACCAGGGAGCGGACGGCGAGGGCGCCCTCGAGGTCTACGCGCGTGGCTGAGGGGCAGAGCTACCTGCTGGGGCTCGACGCCGGCAACACGGTCATCAAGGCGGTGCTGTTCGACGCGGCCGGCCGGCAGATCGCCCAGCATGCCATCGACGGGAAGACACACAAGCCGGCGCCCGGCATGGTCGAGCGGTCGGTGCCCGAACTCTGGCAGAACGCCAGGGCGGCGATTGCCGGCTGCATCGCTTCGGCCGGCATCGACCCGCGCGCCATCGCGGCGATCGGGACCGCCGGGCACGGCAACGGCCTCTACCTGCTCGACCGCGACGGCCAGGCCCTGATCGGCATCCAGTCGCTCGACACGCGCGCCGCCGGGCTTGCGGCGGAGCTCGACCGCGCGGCGGGGGCAGCACTTCACGCCATCGCGCTGCAGCGGCCGTGGCCGTCGCAGACGCCGGTTCTTCTCGCCTGGCTGAAGCGGCACAGGCCGGACCTCTACGCGAAGGCGGGCACGCTGCTGTTCGCCAAGGACGTGGTGACCTTTCACCTGACGGGCGAGCGCGTCAGCGAGATCTCCGACATGTCGGGCGCCGGCCTGCTGCGGCTGCCGGAAGCCGCCTATGACGACGCGCTGCTCTCGCTCTACGGCATCGCGGATGGAAAGGCCCTGCTGCCGCCGCTGCACCAGCCATCGAGCGTCGTCGGCGCCGTCACGCCCGAGGCGGCCGCGGCGACCGGGCTCGCGGCAGGCACGCCGGTGGTGGCGGGCTATTTCGACGTCGTCGCCTCCGCGCTCGGATCGGGTGCGGTTGGCGCGGGGGCCGCCTCGATCGTCGCCGGCAGCTGGTCGATCAACCAGGTGTTCTCGGACGCCCCGGTGCGCGACGAGCGGGTGTTCATGGTGGCGGCGTGGCGCCCCGGGCGCTTCCTCAACATGGAAAACAGCGCCACCTCGGCGGCGAACCTCGAATGGTACGTGCGCACGCTGGTGGAACGCGGCGGCCACCACGACGATCCGTTCGATTTCGTCAACCGCGCCGTCGGGGCGGTCGAGCCCGCGCCCGACGATCCGCTGTTCCATCCGTTCCTCTATGGCGGACGACAGGGCGCCCACCAGCGCGGCGGCTTCCTCGGCCTGGCCGGCTGGCACGGCGAGGGGCACCTGCTGCGGGCGATCTTCGAAGGCGTGATGTTCGAGCACCGGCGGCATGTCGCGGTGCTGGCTGAAGCCGGCGTCACCTTCGCCACCGCCGCGCTCTCCGGCGGCGGCTCCCGCTCGCCGCACTGGCCCCAGATGTTCGCCGACGGCCTCGGCGTCGCGGTCACCGTCGCCGAAGCGCGCGAAACCGGCGCGCTGGGCGCCGCCATCGCCGCCGCGATCGGGGCCGGGCTGTACCCCGACGAAGCCGCCGCGGTGGCGGCAATGACGCGTCCGGCCCGGACCTACGTGCCCGACCCGGCGATGCGGGCGCATTACGACCGGCGGTATGCGATCTGGAGCCGGTGGACGGAGGCGATGGAACCGCTGTGGCGGGCGATGGCGGGGGAAGGGGCGGGGTGAGGGCGGGGCTGGCAACGGAGCTGGCGGGCCAAGTCCTCGCTCTCACCTTGATTGCCGCCCCGCGGGTCGTCGTCGTATCGGGACCCGGCCGTCCTCTTCCGGGGAGGCCGCGCAACGTAGCATTGAGCAACGTCGGTCTGGCACTCGTCCATCATATCGAGATGCACGACCTTGGAAACCCGATAGGGCGCGCGTACAACTTGAGCATGTACGACTTCCGGGGAAGACGGAAATGCCCAGAGCCGCCGAGAATGCCAACAAGCGCTTGACCCTGAGGGTCTCCCCGGAGACGAAGGCCAAGCTCGCGCGCGCCGCTGCGCTGCGCAACACCGATCTGACCAGCTTCGTCACACAGAGCGCCTTGCGTGAAGCCGAAGCCGTGATCGAGGCGGCCGACATCGTCCGCCTGACGACGCGCGACCATGCGCGCGTGCTCGAACTCCTGGAGAATCCGCCCAGGCCCAACGCAAAGCTGCGGGCGGTGATCGCGGCGTTGCCCAATAGTCTGTGACGCTGCCCGGCGGGAGTAAGGAAGCCGTCGCGACATCGCATGATCGCCAGTGCGCAAACGAGCGCGGGCCTCCTTGAAGCGTCCGGCTGTAAGCCGTACAATCTCCTCCAGGCAATCATCAAGGCAATAGCCCATGAAACGTGCGGCGGGCAAAAGGCGGGTCGCGGCCCGGAGCGAGCGACTGGAGGCGCGCGTGTCCTCCGATCAGAAGGAACTGTTCCTCCGTGCCGCCGAGTTGCAGGGCCGAACGCTCACGGACTTCGTCATCGCGAGCGTGCACGAGGCCGCCGTGCGCACCCTTGAGGACCTGCAGTCGGTCAGGTTGGCGGTTGATGAAAGCCGCGCTTTTGCCGAGGCTCTTCTGAACCCGCGAGAACCAGGCCCGCGACTTGCCGCGGCCGCGCGACGCTATGTGGCGTCGGTTGCGGCGCATGATCCGAACGCTCGTTAGCTCTTGTTAGTCGAGCCACTCGACGACTCCCACGATCGCGCCGGCTTCGAATCCGGCGTGGACGTGCTCGACCGATATTTCCGCACCCAAGCCGGTCAGGACGTTCGCCGACGCGTCGCCTCCTGTTTCGTCCTCGTCGAGGATGATCGCGTGCCTCTCGCGTTCTCGACACTCGCCGCGACATCGATCGCGCTGTCCGACCTTCCGGCAACGCTGGCCAAGCGCTTGCCGCGCTATCCCACCGTACCGGCGACGTTGCTGGGGCGCCTCGCCGTCGACCGGCGCCATCGGGGACGCCGACTGGGCGAGCACATGCTTCTGGATGCATTCGCGCGAGTGCTGCGCAGCGAGATCGCCACATTCGCTATCCTGGTCGACGCGAAGGACGAAGCCGCCGCCGCCTTCTACCGCGCCTATGACTTCCTTCCCCTGGACAACGCCGGCCGTCGTCTTTTCATCCCGATGGTCGAGGTCGCCCGCCTCTTCGCCTGACGTGGTGGGCCTCCAAGCGCGAGTTCCCCCTCGAAAACCAAAAAGAGCTCACCGAGCGGCGAGCCGCAGAGCGCCACCTGCCGCGATCGTGGTACCAACCAAACCTCCCCATCACCCCCGCCCCGCGCTCCGCCTTCCAAACTCCCTGTCCGCAATGACCCCGAGCAGGATCACCGAGCCCATCACCGCGAAGTTGAGGGAACTCGGGATGCCCAGCAGGTTGACGAGGTTCTGGAGGATCTGGAGCAGGACGGTGCCGAGCACGACGCCGAGGATGGAGCCTTCGCCGCCGCGCAGCGAGCAGCCGCCGAGGACGGCGGCGGCGATGGCGTAGAGTTCGTAGAAGCTGCCGTGCGAGGATGGGGAGATCGAGCGGGTGTACATGGCGACGAAGATGGCGGAGACGGCGGTCAGGCCGCAGCAGATGACGTAGGCGGCGATGACGATGCGGTCGGCGTCGATGCCGCTGTAGCGTGCGGCCTCCTCGTTCCTGCCGACGGCGAAGAGATGGCGGCCGTAGACCGAGCGGTGGAGGACGACGCCCATGACGATCGTGATGGCGAGGAAGGCGATGAGGCTGTGCGGCACGCCGAAGAAGCGGCCGGTCGTCAGCCATTCGAGCAGCGGGAACGAGGCGCCGAAGGGAAAGCCGGCGGTTGCGTCCTCGGTGTAGTAGCGGGCGGCGCCGCGGTAGATCAGCAGGCCGCAGAGCGTGACCACGAAGGGCTGGAGACCCATCTTCGTGATCAGCAGGCCGTGCGCGAGCCCCATCAGGCAGCCGAGCGCGAGCACGAGGATCGCGGCCATGCCGGGGGGGATGGCGCCGCCGGCGACGAGGTCGACGAAGATCACGCCGAGCAGCGCGATGATCGAGCCGACCGACAATTCGATGCCGCCGGAGATGATCACGAAGGCCTGCGCCACCGCGAAGATGCCGAAGAGGCCGATCAGGTTGGCGGTGTTGGCGAGGTTGATCGGCGACAGGAAGCGCGGGTTGATGGTCGCGACGACGGCGCCGACGACGAGGATGAGGGCGAGGAGGCCGAGGTCCTTGCGGCTGATCATGGGCGGCGGTCTCCTCAGAGCGTGTGAATCAATCGAGGATGCGGAAGAATGCCCCCTGAAATCCTCGAGATGTCTGGCTCGAGCGGCGCGGAAGCGGGCATTCCTTCGCTTCCTCTCAGTGGTCCTGCGCGGCGAGGCGGCCGACGGCGAGCGACAGGATGGCCGCCTCGCTCAGGCCGTCCCGTTCGAGAAGGCCGGCGATGCGGCCCTCGTGCATCACGGCGACGCGGTCGCTGACGCCGATGATCTCCTCCATGTCGGACGAGATCATCAGGATGCCGACGCCCTCGTCGGAGAGCTGCCGCATCAGCCGGTAGATCTCGCTCTTGGCGCCGACGTCGATGCCCCGCGTCGGCTCGTCGAAGATCAGGACGACCGGACGCATCGACAGCCATCTGGCGAGCACGACCTTCTGCTGGTTGCCGCCGGACAGCGACCCCGCCCGGACGGCAATGCCGGGTGTCCGGATGTCGAGGCGCGCGCATTGCGCGACGGCCTCCCGATCCTCGGCGGCGCGGTTGACGAGGCCGCGGCGGGCATAGGCGCGGAGGTTGGCGAGCGTGACGTTGGCGCGGATCGGGAAGTCGAGGACGAGGCCGCAGCGCTTGCGGTCCTCGGGGACGAGGTAGAGGCCGGCGGCGATGGCGCTCCTGGGGGAGGCGGGCGGGAGCGGCCGGCCGTCGATGCGGACCGTGCCGGAGAGCGGCGGCTGCAGCCCGAAGGCGGCGCAGGCGAGTTCGGTGCGGCCGGAGCCGACGAGTCCGGCGAGGCCGAGGATCTCGCCGCGGCGGACCGCGAGGTTCACCGTCTGATCGGGCCTGTAGGCGGTGCGGACGGCTTCGAACTCCAGCACCGGCGCGCCCGGCGGGGCGGCGGGCGACCGGTAGACAGCGTCGAGGCCGCGGCCGATCATGTGGCGTATCATGGCCGGCGCGGCGATCTGCGCCTGCGGCAGTTCGGCGACGCACCGGCCGTCGCGGAGCACGACGACCCGGTCTGCAGCATGCTCGATCTCGGCAAGGCGGTGGGTGATGAGGATGACGGCGACGCCGTCGGCCTTCAGGCGGGCGATCACGGCGAGCAGCCGCTCGGTCTCGGTCGACGTCAGGCTCGAGGTCGGCTCGTCCATGATGACGAGACGGGCCTTCAGCGACAGCGCCTTGGCGATCTCGACGATCTGGCGCTGTGCCAGCGACAGACGTGCGACCGGCGCGGCGGCATCGAAATCGGCCCCGAGCTGGCCGAGCAGCGGCGCCGTGCGGCGCTCGAGCTCCCGTTCGTCGACGAGGCGCAGCGGGCCTGCCCTCAAGGGTTCGCGGCCGATGAAGACGTTGGCGGCGACGCCGAGATTGTCGAAGAGGTTGAGTTCCTGGTGGACGAAGGCGATCCCCGCCGCCATCGATCGCGCGACCGTCAGGGCGGGCAGGTCCTCGCCGTCGATGGTGATGGTTCCGGCGCTCGGGGCGATGACGCCGCCGAGGATCTTCATCAAGGTCGACTTGCCGGCGCCGTTCTCGCCGACGATGCCGAGGACCTCGCCCGGCATGACGGACAGGCTGACGTCGTCGAGCGCCCGGACGCCGGGATAGGTCCGGGAGATGCCCGTCATCGCGAGAAGGGGTGTCGGCATGGCGTGCGCGCGTGGCTGGCTCGGTGTCGGTCGGGTGCCAGGCAGGCCGGCGGGAGGTACGTGCAGGCCGGCCTGCCGGCTCGAGACCGTCAGCCGCTGATCCTGGACTTCAGCTCGGCCTCGAACGCGTCGACATTGCCCTTGTCGATGATCTTCGTCGGGACGATGACCAGACCGTCGGCGGGAATGCCGGATTTGTCGCCCTCCAGGAACTTCGCCATCAGCTTCATGCCCTGGTATCCCCATTCGTAGGGCTGCTGGACGACCGTTCCGGCGATTGAGCCCTCGCGGACGCCGCCGAGCGTGATCGGATCCTCGTCGAAGGCGATCACGGTGACCGCGCCGAGCTTGCCGGATTCCTTCAGCACCTCGTAGATGCGCGGCGGGTTGTAGGAGTAGAAACCGACCATGCAGTCGATGTCGGGATTGGCGGCGAGCGCGTCCTCGACGTTGCGCTTGGCCCGCGTCATGTCGATGTCGTCGCCGCGCACGTCGACGAGCTCCACCTTCGAGCCGGCGATGGCCGCCTTCATGCCCTCGATGCGCTCGCGCGCGTTGTCGGCGCCGGGAAGGCCGACGAAGCCGATGCACTTGCCGCCGTCGGGCAGGGCCTTCAGTGCGATCTCGCCGGCCTGCCGGCCGGCATCGCCGTTGGACGAGCCGATATAGGCGATGCGGTTGGTGTCGGGCGCGTCGGAATCGGTGGTGAACAGCGGCACCTGGCCGCCGATGCGGTTGAGCGCGTCGGTGGAGGATTTCGGGTCGACGGCGCTGACCATGATGGCCGAGACGCCGGCGGCGACGAGGTCGTCCATCAGGCGCTGCTGCACGGCGGCGGCGGCCTGCTCGGGATATTTGAACTGCAGATCGTAGCCGGGCAGTTCGGCCTGCGCCTTCTTCACGCCCGCCTCGGCGAGCTTCCAGAAATCGGACGCGCCGTTGACCACGAAGGCCATCGACTTCTTCTCCTCAGCGACCGCCGTCGTGGCGGCGAGCGCCGCCGCAAGCGACAGCGCCAGGGCCGTGGTGTGGAGTCTCATCGTTCTCTCCTTGCGTTGACTGGAACACGTGACGTCCCGTCCCGGGCACATGGGCGGCCGGGGCTCGACGGGACAGGGAAGGGGCCCGGCCGAAGCCGGGCCGGTTGGTGGGCTAGCCGCCGATGCAGCTGTCGGCGTTGTCCTGGGTGCATTCGTCGAGCCCGGTGTAGATGATCGGGTCGACCGGCTTGCCGTCGATCAGGTCGATCATCACGCTCGGCGCCCGATAGCCCATCTCGAACGGCCGTTGGCCGACCTGGACGTGGCTGCGGCCGGCCTTCAGCGCTTCCATCTGCGGCGGCAGCGTGTCGCCGGCGACGATGGCGAGCGTCTTGGACTTCAGCTTGTCCATGACCTGGTCGGTGACCTGGACATAGGCCTGCGGGGCGAACTGGGCCCAGCCGCCGATCAGCATGAAGGCGGTCAGGTCGGGATTGGCGGTGAAGGTGTCCGCCATCTGCTGGTTGGCGAGGTCGGCCTGGTCGTTGGTGAAGACCGGACAGCCGGCGATCTCGGTCCAGCCGCCCTGGCCGGCCAGCCGCTCGATGCCCTTTTCGCCGCCCAGCGTGTCGCGCGTGCCGGCGGCGCGCTGGTTGATGTTGTCGGCCGCGACGTTGCCGAGCTGCAGGCAGACGGTGCCGCCATCCGGCTTGAGCGCCTTCAGGTGCTCGGCGAACTTGACGCCCATCAGATAGTTGTCGGTGCCGAGATAGGTCTTGCGCAGGGCCGCGTCGTCGGCGCCGAGGTCGGCGTCGATGGTCATGACGGGGATCTTGGGCGCGCGGTCGCGCAGCAGGCGCGCCATCAGCGGGGCGTTGGAGGGCGAGATGGCGATCGCCGCGACGTCCGGCCGCGTCAGGAGGTCGTCGACGACCTGGATCTGGCCGGCTTCGTCGGCGCTCGAGGCGGGGCCGGTGTAGAGGCACTTGTACTCGGAGCCCTTGTTCTCGGCGTTCCATTTCTGGCAGCCGAGGTTGACCTGTTCGAAGAAGGGGTTGTCGAGCCCCTTTACGACGATGGCGAGGGTCTTGTCCTGGGCGAGCGCGGCGCTTGCGAAGGCAAGCGTGGCCGCGCCGGCGAGAAGCAGTGTGGTGATCTTCATGATGTTTGGTCCTCCCTTGGTCTGTGCAGTCGTCTTCGGTTCATCCGTGCCGGCGCTGCCGGCGCGGCTTCAGCCGGGGTACCAGACCCGCCGCGGTTCCTCGGGCGGGCGGGCATAGTCCCAGGCGGAATCGATCAGTCGCGCCAGGTCGTAGGCCGGGCGCCAGCCGAGCTCGGCCTTGGCCCGGCTGTTGTCCATCCAGTTGCCGACATAGGGGCCGCGCACCGGGGTCGCGGGCAGGCCCCGCGTCCGCGCCAGATGGGCGGCGACCTTGGCGTAGTCGACCGGCTCGTCCATGCAGATGTTGTAGAGGCGCTGGCGCGCCGCCTTCGCGGTGAGGGCGAGCAGGATCGCCTCGACCAGATCGTCGACATGGACGAAGTTGCGGCGCAGCGGCGTGCCGTCCTCCTCGAGAAGCAGCGGCACGGCGCCGGTCTCGCGGCTCCGGCGGGCGACCTCTGGGCCGACCATCTCTTTCCAGTCGGGACCGCCGAAGAGATCGTCGCCGAAGGACAGGCTGCAGCGGAAGTCGTCCTTCTCCATGATCCATGGCGCGCGCAGGCAGCACCAGTCGATGCCGTACTGGATGCCGAATTGCTCCAGCATCACCTCTTCCAGAACCTTGGAAAGCGCGTAGCAGCCGGGATAGGCCCTGTGCGGTGCATCCTCGGTGATCGGCTGCGGGTGCCGGTGGAAGAAGTGGCCGACGGCCGCGTCGCCGCCGATCAGGACGAAGCGCTGCGCCACGGGGCTCTCCCGGAAGGCTTCGAGGAGCCAGAACAGGCCCTTCACGGTGACGTCCATGACGTCGTCCGGCGTCTCCTTGCAGGTGGCGAGGTGAACCACGTGCGTCACGCCGTCGAGCGCGGCGCGGCAGATCTCCCGGTCCGCGATGCTGCCCCTGACGACGGACAGCGTGTCGGTCTCGGGCAGCACGCGGTTGTGGCAGAGGGCACGGACCTTGACGTCCGGCGCCATGGCGCCGAGCCGCGCGATCAATGCGCGGCCGACCTTCCCCGTCGCTCCAGTCACGAGAACCAGCATCGGCTTCCTCCCGCCGCGCAATACAGAACAGGGCAGGGCGGCTTGTCAAGCATTTGTCTGATAAATACGATAAATCGGATTTGTCTACTATTGACGGATGACGGCGGCATCCGCTACCTCGTCTGACGGGAGGAACGGGCATGACGGCTCTGCGGCTGGAAGGAATCTCCAAGCAGTTCGGCGCGATTCACGCGCTCAACGACGTGTCGCTGTCGCTGCAGCCGGGCGAGATCCTCGGCCTGATGGGGGACAATGGTGCGGGCAAGTCGACGCTGGTGAAGATCATCGCCGGCAACTTCCGGCCGACCCATGGCAGGGTCTTCATCAAGGACCGGCCGATCGTCTTCGACGGGCCGCTGGACGCGCGCCAGCACGGCATCGAGATCGTCTACCAGGACCTCGCATTGTGCGACAATCTGACGGCGGCGGTGAACGTCTTCCTCGGCCGCGAACTGACGCGGTCGGTCGGGCCGTTCCGCATCCTCGACTACGGCGCGATGAACCGGCGCGCGGCCGAGCTGTTCAAGGAACTGAAGTCGGAGACGCGGCCGCGCGACACGGTGAAGTCTATGTCGGGCGGCCAGCGCCAGGCGGTGGCCATCGCCCGCACGCGGCTGAGCGACGCCGACATCGTGCTGATGGACGAGCCGACCGCGGCGATCTCCGTGCGCCAGGTCGCCGAGGTGCTGAACCTGATCCGGGAACTGAAGCGGCAGGGGATCGCCGTCGTCCTGATCAGCCACCGCATGCCCGACGTCTTCGCCGTCACCGACCGCATCGTGGTGATGCGGCGCGGCACCAAGGTGGCCGACAAGCCGACCGCGGCGACGTCGCCGGAGGAAATCACCGGTCTCATCACCGGAGCGATCGAGCATGCCTGAGACGACGAACACGACAGCCGCGGCCGGCATCGACGGTGCGATCGCGCGGGAAACGCATTCGCCGCTCGGCCGACTGCTCTCGCAGCAAGCCTTCTGGGTGTTCGTGGCGGCGGTGATCGCCTGCGTGTCGCTGGCGCTCGCTACCGACACCTTCGCCACCTCGCAGAACCTGTTCAACGTGACGCGCAATTTCGCCTTCGTGGCCATCGTCGCGCTCGGCATGACGGTGGTGATCATTTCCGGCGGCATCGACCTGTCGGTCGGATCGGTGCTGTGCCTGTCGGCCATGGTGCTGGCGATCACCATGAATGCGGGATATCCGCTGGCCGTCGGCGCGGCGCTCGCGCTCGCGGCGTCGCTTCTGGTCGGCTTCGTCAACGGCGTGCTGATCGCCTATCTGCGCATCCCGCCTTTCGTGGTGACGCTCGGCATGCTGTCGATCGCCCGCAGCGCGGCGATGGTGCTGTCCAACAACAAGATGATCTTCCAGTTCGGCCCCGACGAGAAGCTGCTGTTCTTCCTCGGGGGCGGGGCGAGCTTCGGCATCGCCAATCCGGTCATCGCTCTCTTCGTCCTGGCCGTGGTGACGGGACTGATCCTCAAATGGACCCGCTGGGGCACGCATGTCTTCGCCATCGGCGCCAACGAGCGGGCGGCCGTGCTGACCGGGATCGCGGTGACGCGGGTCAAGATCAGCGTCTACATGTTCTCCGCGCTGATGGCCGGCATCGCCGGTGTGCTGGAGGCCGGCTGGCTCGGCGGCGTCACCACCAATCTCGGCCAGTCGATGGAGCTCTCCGTCATCGCCGCGACCGTGATCGGCGGGGCAAACCTGCTCGGCGGGGCCGGCACCGTGTTCGGCTCGGTCGTGGGCGCGGCGCTGATCGAGGTGATCCGCAACAGCCTGATCCTGCTCGGCATCAGCACCTTCTGGCAGGGCGCGTTCGTGGGCAGTTTCATCGTGCTCGCCGTTGCGTTCGACCGCATCCGGGCCTATCGCGAAAGCGATCATTGAGGGCGGGCATCGTGGCGGGCAGGAAGACCAAGGACGGCGGATCGGGCAGGACGCCAGTTCCCGAGGCCGCGCCGCCCGCCGCCCGGCCGATGGTCACGAGGCAGGTCTCGCCGCGCATCGCCGGCACC
Organism: Aquibium microcysteis; assembly: GCF_014495845.1. Lineage (NCBI taxonomy): Bacteria > Pseudomonadati > Pseudomonadota > Alphaproteobacteria > Hyphomicrobiales > Phyllobacteriaceae > Aquibium > Aquibium microcysteis. Next base: position 2,681,660 of record NZ_CP061080.1, on the reverse strand, counting down.
TTCGTCCATTTTTCGGTCGCCAACGAGATCGGCCAGCGGATCGTGCGCGGCGACTATCCGCCCGGCTCGATCCTGCCCAACGAGGCGGAATGGTCCGAGATGTTCGGCGTGGGGCGGTCGGTGGTGCGCGAGGCCATCAAGATGCTGATGGCGAAGAACCTGCTCGCCTCGCGGCCCAAGATCGGCAGCTGGGTGGAGCCGCGGGAGCGCTGGAACCTGCTCGACCGCGAGGTGCTGACCTGGTACGCGGCCTCGCCGGAACGCCACGCCTTCCTGAAGACCGTGCAGGAATTCCGCTACATCATCGAGCCGGAAGCGGCCGCCCTCGCTGCCGTGCGGCGGAGCGAGGACCAGATGGAGGCGATCAGCAAGGCCTGCCGCGAGATGGGCACGGCGCCGACGCTGAGCGAGCGGACCGCCGCCGACACGCGCTTCCACCTGGCGATCCTGCGGGCGGCCGGCAACGAGCTGCTGCTGCCGCTCGGCGCCCTGATCGATTCGGCGCTCGAAGGCCTGTTCGTCTTCGTCACGCGCGAGGTCAACGACATCCGCCATGCGCAGGACCTGCACGAGGAGATCGAGCGAACGATCCGGCTCCAGCGGCCGGACGCAGCGCGCAAGGCCGTCCGACGCCTGCTTGCGAATACGGACGAGGTGATCGCCACGCAGGGGGGCGGCGGCCGACCGCGCTGAGGCGGAGGCCTGGCGGGGATTCCAACGCCGTGGCAACTCCGCCGCCGTCATCCTCGCGTCTGTCCCGAGGGTCTGCCATGGCCGGCGATCCTACGCGTCTCGACATCGCGCGGGAGCCTCGGAACAGCCCCTCTGGCAACGGCTGGCAGATCCTCGGGACAAGCCCGAGGATGACGCCCCGCCCCGTTTCGAACGTGCCCTCGTAACGGCAGAGGCGGAGGCGGAGGTGTCTCGCCCGGTCGAAGCCCGGAGATGCTGGTGTCAAGCCCTGCCGGCGAACCGGCTTGCGATCGTCTGAGCGACGATTGCAAATCGCGCTGAGGCGGAGGCGGCGCCTGCCCGTCACGTCCCGCCGCCGTCATCCTCGGGCTTGTCCCGAGGATCTGCCAGCCTTTGCCGGCAAAGCGCTTCCGTGGCTTCCGTACGACGCCGAGAAGCGTGCAATCGCCCGCCATGACAGATCCTCGGGACAAGCCCCATACGCGCTAACATAGCGTTGACGGTGCATTCGCCGCGTGATTCGTTTGGCGCATGAATGATTCGCTGCACGCATGGAATTGGGACGAGCTGGTCGCGCGACTGGGCTCGGAGGAGGAGTTGACGAGGAGCGCGCGGGAGGCGGGTGCGCTGCTTCGAAAGCGGCAGGTGTCCAGCGCCACAATTCTGTTGCGGTTGTGTTTCGCCTATGTGCTGGGGCGGTTTTCGCTTCGCACGCTGGCGGCCTGGGCCGAGCAGCGAGGCCTGGCGTCGATGTCCGACGTGGCGATGCTCAGGCGGCTGAAGGCCAGTGCCGACTGGGTGGGCGACCTGGTCTCGGACCTGCTCGCCGAGCGCTGCCCCGAAGCCCTGGCCGGTTCGAGCGGCGGACTGCGGATGATGGCGGTCGACGCCACGGTGGTGGCGCCGCCCGGACCCAAGCGGGCCTATTGGATGGTGCATACGGTGTTCGACCTCTCGAGGCTCAGGCTGTGTTCGGTGGACGTGACCGATCGGCATGATGCCGAGCGGTTGTCGCGCGGCGTCGTCCAGGCCGGCGAATTGCGGATCGCCGATCGCGCCCACGCCAGGGCGGACGATCTGGCTCGGGTGGTCGAGGCTGGCGGCGCGTTCCTGGTTCGCGCCCCTTCGACCCATCCGCGCCTGGTGGATGGGGAGGGTCGGCTGCTGGATCGTCTGGCGCTGTGCCGCGAGGCGGGCGAGAAGGGCGTGCTCGATCGGCCGGTGAGGGTCCAGGACCGCAAGTCGAAGGTCGAGGTGGCCGCCCGGGTGGTGATCCTGCCCCTGCCGCCCGAGGCGGCGGCGAAGGCCAGGCGCGCGGCGCGCCGTCTGGCCGCCAAGGCGGGGTACGAGCCCAGCGAGGCCGGCATCGAGATGGCCGGTTGTCTGGTGCTGCTGACGTCGCTCCCGTCGGACGGCTGGCCGCCCGAACGGCTCGCCTCGACCTATCGGCTGCGATGGCAGGTCGAGCTGGCGTTCAAACGGATGAAGTCGCTGGTGGGCCTGGAAGACCTCCGCGCAAAAGATCCCAACCTGGCGCGCCTGTGGATCAACACCGCCCTTCTGGCCGCCCTGCTGACCGAAGACGACCTGCCGGCCCTCGGTCCCGAGGCGCCGGACTCTCTCCCCCTGGCCGCCTGAACCGGGCCGCCCTGCCGATCTGGCGTCTCGCAGCCATGGCGCTCGCCAACATCTCCCTGGCGGTCCTGCAGGGACCAACCAGACGGATCCCCATCGACCGTCTGCTCCACCGACTGCGCGAGCCACCGCGACGACGGCGCGCAATTGCACATCGGCAGCTATGTTAGCGCGTATGGGGACAAGCCCGAGGATGACGGCGTTGCTACGTTGCAGGTGCTCCCGGAACGGCAGGGGCAGGGGCAGAGGCGGAGGCAGGCACTGGCAGAGGCGGAGGCGTCTCGCCCGTTCGAAACCCGGAGTCGCCGGTATCAGGTCCTGCCGCCGAGCCGGTGTGCGGTGGTCTGCGCGGCGATGGCGAGGCGGGTGACGGCGAGCGCGTGGCCCGGCGGCATCGCGGTCGCGGTGCGGTCGCGGAGGTCGGCCTGGAACCGGGCGAAATAGGTCAGCGGTTCGGACGAGCAGTCGATGTGACGGGCGCCGGCGCCATCGACGAGGAAGAGGTGGTCGGCGCCGGGACGGCCGTCGACGTCGACATATTTCCGGAGTTCGATCGTTCCCCGGGTGCCGAGCAGGAACAGCCGCCCGTCGCCCCAGGCCGGCAGGCCGTCGGGCGTGTACCAGTCGACGCGGATGTAGCCGGAGGCGTTGCCGGCGCGCAGCAGGATCTCGCCGAAATCCTCGAAGGCCGGCACCTCCGGCAATGCGTGGTTGGCGACGGTGCTGGCCACGATCCCGGCATCGGCATTGCCGGTGAAATGCAGGAACTGGTCGATCTGGTGCGAGGCGATGTCGGTGAGGATGCCGCCGAAGGTTTCGGGCCGGAAGAACCAGTCCGGGCGGATCGCCCTGTTGAGCCGGTGCGGTCCGAGACCCGTCGTCTGCACCACGGGGCCGATGGCGCCCTCGGCCACCAGGCGCGATGCCGCTTCGCAGGCCCGCACGACGAAGCGCTCGGAGAAGCAGATGGAGAAGATGCGCCCCGTCTCCCGCGCGACGCGCTCGATGTCGGTGACCTGCGCATCGGTCACCGCGCCCGGCTTGTCGACCATCACGTCCTTGCCGGCGCGCATCGCCGCGACCGCGATGGCGGCGCGGTCGACGGGGATGGCGGCGCAGACGACGAAGTCGATCGTCGGGTCGTCCAGAAGCCGCCCGCGTTCGACGGGCCTCAGATGCGGGAAGCGCTCGCGAAAACCGTCGAGCACGCGCGGATCGCTGGTCTGCGGGCAATAGCCGACGCATTCGGCGCCCGCCGCGACGTTCTCGCCCACCAGATGGTAGATGTGGCGGTGGTCGAGGCCGATCGCGGCGAAGCGCAGGCCGCGCCTCATCGCACGACCTTCGCGGGCGCGCCGGTGCGGCCGGTCTCGATCAGCGCGTCGATCAGGCGATGGACCTTGAGCGCTTCCTCGCCCGTCACCTTCGGCTGGCGCCCCTCGCGGATGGCGGCTGCGAAATCGGCCATGACGGCGCGGTGATAGTCGTGCGGGAAGGCCATCGGGTCGGCCCCCGTGCCGCCCGCGCTCCGGTCCGCCTCGATCGCCACCCTGCGACCGTCCTGCAGATGTACGAGGAGTTCGGTTCCGGCGAGCCGCGCCGTGCCCTTCTCGCCCGTGACGACGATCTCCTCGAGGAAGCCCGGATAGGCGGCGGTGGTGGCGTCGACGGTGCCGAAGGCGCCGTTGTCGAAGCGCATCGCCGCGCAGACCATGTCCTCGGTTTCCATGCGGTGGACCGGCGTCGTGGTGGCGAAGCCGGTGACCATGTCGACCTGGCCGGCGAGCGACAGCATCAGGTCGAGCGTGTGGATGCCTTGCGAGATCAGGACGCCGCCGCCGTCGCGGGCGAAGGAGCCGCGGCCCGGCTCGTCATAATAGGTCTGCGGCCGCCACAGCCGGATGGCCGTGGAGCAGCCGACGATGCGGCCGAGCTCGCCGTCGGCCAGCATCTGCGCGAGCTTCATGCCCGCCGGGCGGAAGCGGTGCTGGAGCACCACGCCCATGGTGACGCCGGCGCGTCGGCATCCCTCCACCAGTTCGACGGCGCGGGCGGTGGTGATGTCGAGCGGCTTTTCCATCAGGACGTGCTTGCCGGCGGCGGCGCAGGCAAGCCCGATGTCGCGATGGGTGCTGGCGGGCGTGAAGACCGCGACGGCCTCGACGCTTTCGTCGTTCAGGATGGTGTCGAGGCTGTCGCAGGTCGGGAACGGGAAGCGTTCCGCAAACGTCCGGCGGCGATGCTCGCTCGGGCTGAAGGCGTGGACCACATCGATCTCGCCCGACAGATCCATGAGGCCCCTGGCATGCGGCGTGACCGCCATGCCGAGGCCGACGATTGCAATGCGCGTCTTCTTCACTCGACGAACTCCGGATGATCGACCGTCAGGGCCCGAGCCATCGCACAGGCAGCAGCGTGAAGCCGGGTACATACGTGATCAGGAGGAGCACGCCTACCAGGGCCAGGATGAAGGGCACGATCGCCTTGAAGGTCTCGGTCTGGTTGGCGCCGCCGACGCGGGCGGTCGTGAAGACCAGCACGCCGAGCGGCGGGGTCAGGGCGCCGATGACCAGGTTCATGACGATGACGATGCCGAAGTGGATCGGGTCGACGCCGGCTGCGATGACCAGCGGCACGAGGATCGGCACCAGGATCACCAGCGAGGCGATCATTTCCATGAACAGCCCGACGATCAGCAGGAAGAGGTTGATCGCCAGCATCAGCAGCACCGGCGTGGAGACGAGCCCCGACAGTTGCTGCGCGATCTTCTGCGGCACCTGCTCGAAGGCGAGCACCCAGGCGAAGGGGGCGGCGGCGGCGATGATGACGACGATGACGACGGTGTCGAAGACCGATTCGCGGATCGCGGCCAGGAGGTTCGACGGCGTCAGCTTGCGATAGAGCAGGGCGCCGCACAGCAGCGCGTAGAGGAAGGCGATGGCGCCGGCCTCGGTGGCGGTGAACATGCCGAAGCGCACGCCGCCGACGATGATCACCGGGAGGATGAGTGCGGGAATCGCCAGGCCGAGCGACGTCATGCGTTGCCGCAGCGAGGCTTTCGGGATGTCGCCACCATAGCCGCGCAGCCGCGACAGCCCGTAGACGACCAGCATCAGGGAGGCGGCGACCATCAGCCCCGGAACGATGGTGGCGACGAACAGCGCACCGACGGACACGGAGGCGAGCGCGGCGTAGATGATCAGGCCGAGGCTCGGCGGGATGAGGTTGGCGAGCGTCGCGCTGGCCGCGGTCAGGGCGGCGCTGAAGGGCCGGCCGTAGCCACGCCGCGCCATTTCCGGCACCATCAGCTTGGCAATCGTCGAGGCGTCGGCGGTCGACGATCCGGAAATGCCGGCGAGCATGGTGTTGGTGATGACGTTGGCCTGGCCGAGCCCGCCGCGGAGGTGGCCGACGAGTTGCATGGCGAGATCGACCAGCCGCGGGGTGATGCCGCCCGCGTTCATCACCGCAGCCGCGAGGATGAAGAAGGGGATGGCGAGCAGCGTGAAGGAGTTGAGCGCCGCGCCCATGTTCTGCGCGATGGTGACCAGCAGGATGGGGTTGAAGGCGGCGAACGCGGCGAAGGCGCCGAAGGAGAGCGCGAAGGCGACGGGCACGCCGATGACGATCGAGACGATGCCGACCAGGACGAGGACGATCGCGCTGCCGCTCTCGCCATAGACGCTGGAGGCGCCGAAGCGGATGGCGAGATAGAGCGCCAGACCGCCCGCGATGACGGCTGCGCCCTGCAGCAGGCTGCGGCCGGGCCTCGGCCAGAACAGGAAGAACAGGTTCAGCGCACCGCCGACCGGGACGGCGAGGAAGAAGTACTTCATCGGCCATTGCAGCGCCGGCGACGCCGCGATCGCGCGGCTGACATAGTCCCAGCCATGCATGACCAGCATGATGCTGGCCGCCGCCATGACGGCGCGGTTGAAGACGAGCAGCAGTTCGCGCGGCCGTGCGGGCAGCGCGCGGGTGACCACGTCGATGGCGATGTGGGCGTCGCGCCCCGTCGCCACGGCCATGCCGAGAAAGACCGCCCAGGCGAAGACCCAGGTGGCGAACTCCTCCGGCCAGGGCAGGCCGGAGTTGAAGCCGTAGCGCAGCACCACCTGCAGGCAGGCGACCGCGACCGCCGCCAGCATCAGTCCGACGCAGAGCGCCTCCAGCACGCGGTCGACGATCCGCGCGAAGCCGGCCAGCGACGTGTCGGCCGCCGCACCGTCCGGTGCGGCGCCGGCCTCGGCATTCATCGGCATCCGACCGGTCTCAGCCCAGCGCCCGGATGGCCATGATCATCTCGGCGGTCTCGGGGCTCTTGGACCCGAACTCGTCGAAGAGCTTCGCCGTCTGCGCCTCCATCCTGGCGAGTTCCTCGGCCGGCAGCTGCTGAACCGAGACGCCGAGGCCCTTGAGGTCTTCGAGCGTCTTGGCGGCGTTGGCGCGGTTGACCGTGCGCTGCTCGGCGAAGGCCTCCTTGGCGGAGGTGCGGACGAGATCGCGCAGGTCTTCCGGCAGGCTGTCCAGCCAGGCGGCGTTGACGCGCACGGCCTTGGGCAGGAACCAGTGGCCGGTCAAGGTGAGGTTCTTGGCCTGTTCGTGGAACTTGAAGCCGACGATCGAGAAGACGTCGGAATCGATGGCGTCGATGATGCCGGTCGACAGCGCGGAATACTGCTCGGAATAGGGCAGCGGCGTCGGCGCGGCGCCGAGCAGTGACCAGAAGTCGACCCAGATGCGCAGCTGCGGCACGCGAATCTTCAGGCCGGCGAGATCGGCCAGATTGCCGACGGGGCGCTTGGACAGGATGTGGCGGAAGCCGGTCTCGCCATAGGCGACGAATTCCACGCCGGTCTTGGCGCGCGCGATGTCGGAGCATTTCTGGCCGAGTTCGCCCTGCAGGACGGCATCGACATGCGCCTCGTTCTTGTAGATGAAGCCCGGCGCTCCGCCGAAAGCGGCGATCTCGGGGGCGATGGCTTCTTCCGAATCCGGACCGGCCGTGGTGACCTGGATGGTGCCGATGCGGCTTCCTTCCAGCGCCTCGGCCAGGCCGCCGAGCTGGGCGGCGGGGAAGTGCTGGGCGTCGATGCGGCCGCCGCTCTTCTCGTTGAGCACCTTGGCCCAGGCGTCGAAGGCATTGGTGATCGGCGTGCCGATGCCCTCGGTATGGGCGATCTTGCAGACGTATTTCTCCTGCGCGCGCGCATCGCGGATGAAGGCCGGCATCGCCAGGGCGGCGGTTCCGACGGCGATGAAGCCGCGCCTCGAGATATGTGTACGCATGGCGGTCATTGTTTCCTCCCTCGGACGTCTTCTGGTGTCTCATCCCCATGCTTGCGGTATGGCACCATACTGGTAGGATACATCGTCGAGCGGCCAGCGCAAGTGTGGTCGGACCAGTTGCAGGAAATCATCGCGTGGCCCGGCGACCCAGAGCGGGCTTCGGAGGATCGTGACGGATGGACATCGCGCTGCGCGCCCGGGAGCCCATCGCGCCCCAGCTCTTCTCAGCCCTGCGGCAAGGGATCGTGGAGTTGCGCCTGCGGCCCGGGGAAGCCCTGTCGGAAAACGACGTCGCCGCCCGGTTCGGCGTGAGCCGGCAGCCGGTGCGCGAGGCCTTCATCAAGCTGTCCGAAGCCGGGCTCGTTGAGATCCGGCCGAGCCGCGGCACCTACGTCATGAAGATCTCGGCGCGCGAACTCGCCAATGCGCGGTTCGTGCGCGAGGCGATCGAGTGCGACATCGCCAGCAACGCCGGACGGCTTGCCGGACCAGAGCATGTCGTGACACTGCGCAGGCACCTCGACCGGCAGCGCGTCGCGGCCGCACACAACGACTACCGCAGCTTCAACGACCTCGACGAGGCCTTCCACCGCGCCATCGCCGACATCGTCGACTGCGACTATGCCTGGCGGATCGTCGAGAGCGCGCGGGTGCAGACCGACCGCGTGCGCTTCCTCAGCCTCCCGGACGCCTCGCCGATGCCGCTGCTCATCCGCCAGCACGAGGCGATCGTGGAACGCCTGGCCGCCAATGATCCGGACGGGACCGAAGCGGCGATGCGCCGGCACCTGCGCGAGATCCTGGTGGCACTGCCGCAGATCGCCGCCGCCCATCCCGACCTGTTCGCCGACACCGACCTGCCGGCCCACTCCGCCGGTCTTGCTCCGGTGGACTGAGCCATGGCGGCGTTCACGCTGGACTCCGATGCGATCGTCCTGCCGCCGGGCGCCTGGGCGAAGACTCATCGGCTTCGGCTGCGCCGTCATGGCGCCGGCGTGCTGGCGCTGACGCAGGGACCCTTCCGGCCCTATCTGCACCCGCTGTCGACGCCCGCCGGCTATTGTGTGACGGCCGAAGCGCCCGCCGACCACCCGCACCACAGCGGTCTCTGGATCGGTGCCGACCATGTGCATGCGCAGGTGCCGGCCGCGCACGGCATGATCGAGGAGTACACCTACAATTTCTACGTCGACGAGATCTTCCAGGGGCGCGCGCCGGGGCGGATCGTCGGGACCGAACACAGCGGCGAGGCCCTCGACGACGACCGGTTCCGCATCGTGCAGCGGCTCTGCTGGCGCGGGCCGCGGGAATGGGCGGCTCCGCAGGGCCGGCTGGTGGCCGTCGAGACGCGGACGATCACGGTCGAGGCCGGGGACAGGCGACACCGAATCGATCTGGCCTCCCGGCTCGAATGCGGCGAATTCGCGCTGAAGCTCGGTCCCACCCGCCACGCCTGGTTCAACGTGCGCGTCGCCGAATCGATGATCGTCGGCAATGGCGGCGCCGTGACCGACGACAAGGGGCGCAGCGGCGGCGGGGCGGTGAGCGGGGCAGGCGCGCGCTGGATCGATTTCACCGGCCCCGTCGGCGGCGGCGCGGTGGCCGGCGTCAGCGTGATCCCGCATCCGGGCGCGGGCCGCGCGCCCTTCTGGTTCGTGGCGGACTGGGGCGTCGTCACCGTCGGGCCGTTCCGCGAAGAGCCACTCGTTCTCGACCGCGGTGAAGGTTTCGACAGTCGGTGCACGGTGCTTCTGCACGACGGTCCCGCCGACCGCGACGAGATCGAACGCATCGCCGCATCGGGAGGAACAGGTTGAAGGGGAGGGGGACGACGATGCTCATCGCGCGATACCGGATCGGCACGGCCATCCACTACGGGGTGCTCGAGGACGATCGGCTGCACCGGCTGGCCGGCTCGCCCTTTGCGGCAGTGGAGCGGGCCGGCATCACCGACAGCCTCGCCGACGCCGCGCTGCTGGCTCCGGTCGAGGCACCGCGGATTTTCGGCGTCGGGCTCAACTACGTGGCCCATATCGAGGAATCGGGGGCGAAGACCCCGGTGCGGCCGCTGTTCTTCATGAAGCCGTCGACCACGGTGGTCGGACCGGGGGCGCCGATCGTCTATCCCCGCGAGGCCCGCAACGTGCATTTCGAGGCCGAGCTCGCGGTGGTCATCGGCCGGTCGGGCCGTCGTATTGCGCCGGAGGCCGCACCCGACCACGTGCTCGGCTATACCTGCGCCAACGACGTCTCCGAACGGGTGATCCAGAAGGAGGAGATGGACCAGGGCGCGCTGCTGGTCGGCAAGGGCTTCGACAGCTTCTGTCCGCTCGGCCCGGTGATCGCGACGGGGCTCGATCCGCGCAGCCTTCGGCTGGGCGCCCGCGTGAACGGGATCGAGCGTCAGTCGAGTTCCACGGCCGACCTGCTGTTCGGCGTCGCGGAACTCGTCTCCTATCTCAGTTCGGCGATCACGCTCCAGCCCGGCGACGTCATCATCACCGGAACGCCGTCCGGTGTCGGACCGGTGACGCCGGGCGACAGCGTCGATATCTGGGTCGAGGGCGTCGGCACGCTGACGAACCCGGTGGTCGCGGAGTAACCGGACCCTGCTGGCTCCTGCCGAACCGGCCGCGGCCGGGCGATCCGGCCCGAGCGCGGTTTGCGGATGCCCGGCGGCGCCTCGACGTTCAGCCTCGCCGCGCGGACAGGAGCCAGAACAGGTGGGCGACGAAGGAGCCGGCGAGTGCCAGCAGGATCGGAACGGCGCCGTGGCCGCGCAGTGCCAGACCGAGAGCGGCGAGGATCAGGATTCCGGCGAGGCCGTTGGCGGCGAAGGCGGTCCGTCCCGGATTGCCGCTCAGCCAGACGATGACGACCTCGGTGGCAATGATGGCCGCGGCGACGAGCGCGACGGCGCCGCTCTCCACCAGGGCGATCAGCACGGGAGGACTCGCGGCTTGCGGCGCCAGCCGCCGCAGCAGCAGTCAGCCGCGATCGGTCGCGCCGGGCACATCACGTACCCTGGAAGGCGAGGCGCACCATCTGGCCGAGATCCTTCACGAAGACCCGCAGATGGGCGAGCGGGTCGCTGCGCTGCAGGCGCTTGTCGAGATAGGAGGTCCAGGTCAGCCGCTGCACGTCGGGGTCGGCGCAGATCGCGACGAAGCGCTCGCGCCGCTTGTCGCTGCGGTACCAGAAGGACTGCATGAAGCCGAGGACCATGAAGACGCGGCCGTGATCGGCCATGAAGCGCCTGCGCGCCGTGGCGAGCGCGCGGGCGTCGCCGGTGCGCAGGAAATCGTTGCCGGCCTCGGCGGCCAGCCGCCCTGCCGTCATGGCGTACCAGATGCCCTCGCCCGAGGCAGGCGCGACGATGCCGGCCGCGTCGCCGGCGAGCAGCACGGCGCGACCATCGTCCCAGCGCGACAGCGGCTTCAGCGGCAGGGGCGCACCCTCGCAGCGGATCGTCTCTGCATCGGCGAGGCCGGAGGCTTCGCGCAGCATGCGGGTCGCAGCCTTGAGGTCGAAGCCCTTGACGGCGGAGCCCACGCCGATGCTGGTGGCTTCGCCATGCGGGAAGACCCAGCCGTAGAAGTCGGGCGAGACGCGGGCGTCGTAGTGGACCTGGCACGCGGCCGGATCGAAGCCGGCGGTCGTGGCGGCCGGCGAGCGGACGATCTCGTGATAGGCGAAGACGTAGGGCGGCCGGCGATCGGGGCCGAAGGCGGCCTTCCGGACGAGCGAGTTGGCGCCGTCGGCGCCGATGACGAGCCGCGCGCGGATGCTCTGCGTGGCGCCGCCCTGGGCCGGCTTCAGCCGCACGACCGCGCCGCCGGCCGGATCGTTCTCGATCTCGGTGAAGCGGCCGATGGCGAGCGTGGCACCGGCGGCCTGCGCGCGCGCGCGCAGCCAGGGGTCGAAGCGGTCGCGGTCGACCATGCCGACATAGCCGCCCTGGACCCGCATGTCGACGCGCCGGCCGGAAGGCGCGACGATGTCGGCGGCGGCGATGCGGGCGGTGAGCTGGCTCTCGGGCACGTCGAAATCGGCGAGCAGGCGCGGCGGGATGGCGCCGCCGCAGGGCTTGATGCGATCGGCGCGGTCGACGAGCAGCGTGCGCCGTCCGGCGCGCGCCAGGTCCGCCGCGGCGGTCGCGCCGGCAGGGCCGCCGCCGACCACGACGACGTCATAATCGAAAGGGCGGGCTTCGGCGCTCATTCGGCAGGCACCATGGCGGGAGAGGGGGAGGGCCGCGCGCCGGCGAGGCGCAGGGCGATGACGGCAGCCGCGACGAAAGCAACGCCTTCGAGCGCGAAGACCGCGCCATAGGCGGAGGCGGCATCGTCGGTGACGAGGCGTAGGAGATCGACCGCCACGGTGCCGGCGAGACCGCCGAGGCCGAAGGCGATGGCCTGCGCGGCACCCCAGAGGCCCATGCGCATGCCGCTGCGGCGGGGACCGGCCGAGCCGGCGAGCGCCATCATGGAGCCGATGGCGGCGACGGCGAAGACGCCGTTCGCAACGCCGAGCGCGACCACGTTGGCGAGCAGTGGCCAGCCTTCCGGTGCCGCGGCGGCGAGAACGAGCCCGCCGATCATGAGCGCGGAACCGAAGCAGCCGGCGACCGTGAACGCCCGCAGCACGCCCGGATGGCGGGTCGACAGCCACGTACCGACGATACCGGTGAAGACCATGCCCAGGAAGACGCCGCCATGCTGCATTCCGGCGAGCGTCGTCGTCTCGCCGGGCGTCATGGCGAAGACGAGCCCGGCGAAGGGCTCGAGGATCAGGTCCTGAGCACTGTAGGCGAGCATGGAGACGAAGACGAAGACGGTGAACAGCCTCGCCTGCGGGTCGGCCCAGGCGTCCGCGAGGCTGACACGGAAGCCCGGCGCCAGAGGCTCGGCGGCGACGACCGCCGGGCGGGCGAGGCGGCTCTCGACGCGGAGGAGCGCCGCGCAGGCGAGCAGGAAGGCGAGCCCGGCGACGGCCCCGGTGACGGCGACGAGCCGCAGGGGCGAATAGGGATCGAGGAGCCCGCCGGCCAGGACCGCGGTGACGGCCATGCCGAGGATCATCATCAGCCAGACGATGGTGGCTGCCGCCGGACGGCGGGCCGGGGCGACGGCGCTCGCGAGCAGCGCGAGCAGCGACGTGCCCGCTGCGCCGACGCCGATGCCGACCAGGAGGAAGGCCAGGATGGCGAGCGTCATGCCGAGGGCGAAGCGGTCCGCCATCAGAGCGACCGAGAGGGCGGCCAGCACGCCGCCGAGCCCCAGCGTCGCCATGCCGCCGAGAATCCAGGGCGTGCGCCGGCGGCCGCGGTCGGATCGATGGCCCCAGACGGGCCGCAGGATCTGGACCGCATAGTGCAGGCCGACGAGGGCGCCCGGGATGGTGGCGGCGAGTGCCAGTTCCACCACCATGACGCGGTTGAGGGTGGCCGTGGTGAGCACCACGATCGCGCCGAGCGCGGTCTGGACGAGGCCCAGCCTGACGATGCCGATCCAGCCGAGTGTCGCGTGCATGGCGGTCATCCCATGGCCTGGAGTGCGAAGGCGGCAGCCAGCATGCCGAGCACGTAGAAGGTCGTGCCGGTGGCGTTGTACCAGGCGGCATGGCGCTGCGGATCGGACAGCAGCCGCAGCATGCAGGCCGCCTGGAGCAGGAGGAGCAGGGCGACCGCGCCGGCGTGCCAGGGGAAGCCCCAGGAGAAGAGGAGGCCGATCACCACCAGCTGCGGGGCGGCCATGACGGCGCAGGCGACGCGCGCGGCGAGGCTCTCGCCGAGCAGCACCGGCAGGCTGTCGATGCCCGAGACGCGGTCGCCACCGACCGCCTTGAAGTCGTTGAGCGTCATGATGCCGTGCGCGCCGATGCTGTAGAGCAGCGCCATGGCCACCACGGGCCAGGCCGGAAAGCCGCCGGCGACGGCGGCGGCCGCGGTGAACCAGGGCAGGCCTTCGTAGCAGAGCCCGACGGCGGAATTGCCCATCCAGCCGTTGCGCTTCAGCCGGAAGGGCGGCGCGCTGTAGGCCCAGGCGAGCGCGAGCCCGACCAGAGCGGCGAGGAACACGACGAGACCGAGGATCGCGGCGACCAGGAGCGAAAGCAGCGTGCCCGCCACCGCGACGGCGAGACCCCAGCGGCCGGGCATCCGGCCGGAGGGGATGACCCGGTCCGGTTCGTTGATGGCGTCGACCTCGCGGTCGAACCAGTCGTTGATGGCCTGGCTCGTGCCGCAGACGAGGGGACCGGCGAGGAGGATGCCGGCCAGCGCATAGGGCCAGCGGTCGACGGTCGCGCCTCCGACGGAAACCAGACCGCAGCCGTAGGCCCACATCGGAGCGAACCAGGTGATCGGCTTCAGCAGTTCGAGCACCGCGCCCGGCGTGGGCGTCCGGACGGCGACGGCTGCGATGAAGATCGGTGAGGCCATGCCGCAGACTAAGTCGGCCGGTCCAGTTCGTCAACCTAAATTGACACTTCGGAGTGTCAATCCGTATCGTCTTCGACGTCCGAAATGCCGTAGCGGCGGAGCTTGATGTAGAGGCTCTGGCGGGACAGGCCGAGCATGTCGGCGGCCGAGGCGCGGTTGTTGTCGGTGAGCTTGAGGGCGGCTTCGATGCAGAGCTTCTCGATGATGTCGGCGGTATCGCGCACGAGATCCTTGAGCGGGACGCGGCCGACGAGTTCGGTGAGCTGGCCGGCCGACTGGGCGTTCATCGCGCCGAGCGGCGAGGGGACCGCGTCGCCGCGCGGTGCGGTCCGGACGGAGAGGCCGTAGCGCGGGCCGTCGTGCCCGGCGACGCGGGTGGCCGAGATTTCCACGGTCTCGGTGCCGCCGAGGTCGTCGCGCACCATGGTTGAAAAGCGGCGGACGGAGCCGTGCTCGCGCAGATTGGCGATCAGAACCTGCAGGTCGACGGCCGAACCGCCGATCCAGGCATCGGCGCTCTTGCCCTCGATCCGGTCGAAGCCGACGACCCGGATCATGTCGAGGAAGGCCATGTTGGCTTCGAGGACCCGGCCCTCGCCGTCGACGACGACGAGGCCATCCGGCAGGCTCTCGGCGAGGGACAGCATGGCCGACACCGAGGAGACGCCGCCCTCGAGGTCGCGGTCGGCCAGGAAGCAGACGAGCAGGTTGGTCCGCCCGAACTCGCGAAAGGGGGTGACGCGGATCGACAGGGGCTCGTCCAGCGTCGCGATCCGCGCCGTGATGACGTCCTCGCGCCCGCGCGCCGCGATCGCCGACAGCGCCTCGGAGACGGCCTGCTGTTCCGTCCGCGCGAAGGCGGCGGTTACCGGCGAACCGGTCAGCTTCTTGGCCGGCCGCGCGAACAGCCGGGCGGCCGCCTCGTTGGCGTCCATCACCTTGAAGCTCTGCGAATCGACGACCAGCAGGGGCTCGTAGGCGAGATGGAAGATGATCCGGTAGCGCGCCTCGATGTCGCGGACGCGCCGGTAGTCGCGCTCCATCTCGAACTGGGCGCGCACCAGCCGCTGCTGCATGTCCGCCATCGAGCGGGAGTCCGAACCGAGCGCCAGACGGGCGCCGCTGCCGGGAATCGAGGCGAGACGGTAGGAAACCGGGAGGTCGCGTGTACCCGTACCCGGATGGTTGACCTGACGGGAGCGTGTAATCTGGACCGTCGCCGCGTCGCTGAGGAGATCGCGCAGTTTCTCGCGGCTCTCGATCGTCACGGTATCCTGCCAGTGCCTCCCGACCCAGCCGTCGAGCCCCCAGGCCTTCAGCTCGCTGTCGCGATAAGCGATGTCGAGTATGTCGCCGTCGGGCGACAGGACGAGTGCGATGTCGGCGCCGGCCGTGACGATCGTCGATACGGCCTCAGCGTCCAGCTCCTTCAAGAACCGGCCACTGTCGCGAAACGAGCGGCACACGTCCCGTGAAACCAGCTTGTCCATCTGAGACTTTCGAGTTCCAGTTCATACCGGCGGCGACCGTCGGACGCGTACCGCCCGCCCTGTCGTCGGATAGGGCGGCGATGGCCACCGCATGCCGAGCGTTCAGGGCCAGGGAATCGGCCCCGACCTCCAATGCCAGTTCCGGCTTATCGACGAATATCGGTCCGCCGACAAGAATGGTGGCCGATTTGTTGCGCATCGAAGACTTCAGTCTGGCGATCGCAGACGCGAGTTCGGGCAGCAGCGCCGAACCGGAGAGCGAAAGGCCGACGAGGGCATAGTGGCCGCTCTCCGCCAGCCTGAACAGGTCCGGGCCATCGCCGCAGCCACAGCAGTCGACGTGCCAGCCATCGCGCCGCAAGGCATCCTCCACGATGCTGAGGCCGAAGGAATGCTGTTCGCCAGGCGTCGGAGCGAGCAGCGCCGTCCGCCCCGGGCGGACCGCGCCGACCGCGGGATACTCCGTCGCCAGCCGCCAGAACAGTCGCTGGATCCGGGTCATGACGACCGTCACCTGCATGAAGTCGCAGATGTCCATGCGCCAGTACTCGCCGACGAGGCGCGCCGCCGGCGCGAGCAGTTCCTCGGTCGCCGCCTGCGGGTCACCGTCGAGCGACACGAAACCTTCCAGCACGTCCTCGCAGCGCGAACTGTTCTCGTCGAGGAGGAGGCGGGTGAAGTCGTCGATGGCCGGGCTTCGCGAGGACACACCGCCGCGGCGCTGGGGCCTGCCCTGGGCATTGCGCCCGACGAGCATGGGCACGACGTTCTCGCGCAGGGTGGCGGCGAGCCGCTCCGAAACATCGAGCTCGGCGCCATGGGATCTGCGCTCGCCATGACCGCGGCCGACCGGCACGAGGCCGCGTGTCGCGGTGACGCTGCAGGTGGAGTCGGGGCTTCTGCTGGTCATGACTGGCGATCCCTCCGTTCGCCAGCGTAAAGGTCGCGCGCTGTGCTTCCCCCCGCGCCGGTGCTGCCGCACGGGGCGCCGATGGTGGCATGGCGTGGTCTTCGCGCTGATCCTTATTGTTGTTCCAACGATACTCCCTTCACGCCGCTTGTCCAGCGGAATCTGTCCATCGGTTTTGACATCGTCAATTCGAATGGACGTCAATCCAGATTGACACTTCCGGTGTATCGGGATTACTCTCCCCGGACTGCTCGAAAAGAACGACAAGACACAACGAGAGGGAGGCGGTCGGGCAAGACGATGAGGGAGGCACCAGCAGAGGGTTCGGCCAGACGCCCGCTCTACACGCCCGAGCAACGGCTTCGGCGCGATGCGACCGCCTGGACGGTCGTGCAGGGTGTGCTCGCCCCGCTGCAGTTCGTGGTTTTCCTGGCCAGCCTGATCCTCATCCTGCGGTATCTCGCGACCGGCGAGGGGATCGCGGCCGCCAATGCGTCGGTGGTCGCCAAGACCTGCGTCCTCTACGCCATCATGGTCACCGGCTCGATCTGGGAAAAGATCGTCTTCGGCCGCTGGCTCTTCGCCCCCGCCTTCTTCTGGGAAGACGTCTTCTCGATGCTGGTGCTGGCGCTGCACACCGCCTATCTCGTCGCGCTCTTCCGGGGCACGCTTGACCCGGCGGGCCTGATGCTCCTGGCGCTCGCGGCATATGCAGCCTACGTCGTCAACGCCACGCAGTTCCTGGTGAAGCTGCGCGCCGCGAGGCTCGACGCCGCCCGCGTCCGAGCCGTGCTTCCGGAGGCAGGCCGATGAACGCGATGCCGCCCCGGATCGGCGCGCAGGACTGCGGCCCCGCCGCGCCCCTGCGGCAGCGCGGCCAGCACGAAGTCTTCTGCGGCCTGACCTCGATCATCTGGCTGCACCGCAAGGTGCAGGACGCCTTCTTCCTGATCGTCGGGTCGCGCACCTGCGCCCATCTCATGCAGTCCGCCGCGGGCGTCATGATCTTCGCCGAGCCACGGTTCGGCACCGCCATCATCGAGGAGCGCGACCTCGCCGGAATGGCAGACCTGCACGAGGAACTCGACCGCGTGGTGGCGCGCCTGCTCTCGCGCCGGCCGGACATCCGCATGCTGGTGCTGGTCGGCTCCTGTCCGTCCGAAGTGATCAAGCTCGACCTCGGCAAGGCCGCCGAGCGGCTCGCCCGCCTGCATGCGCCGGCGACGCGGGTGCTGCACTTCTCGGGAAGCGGCATCGAGACGACCTTCACGCAGGGCGAGGACAATTTCCTGGCGGCGCTGGTGCGCGAACTGCCGGCGGCGGACGCCAAGGCGCCGCCGTCGCTGATGGTGGCGGGGGCGCTGCCGGACGTCGTGGAGGACCAGTTCCGCCGAATCTTCGATGCGCTGGGCATCGGCCCGGTCGCTTTCCTGCCGTCGCGCGCCTCCTCGGGACTGCCGGCGGTCGGCGCCGCGACGCGCGTGCTTTTGGCGCAGCCCTATCTCGGCGAGGCGGCGCGGGCGCTGGAGGCGCGCGGCGCCACTGTGCTCGCCGCGCCGTTCCCGCTCGGCGAGGAGGGCACCACCGCCTGGCTGCGCGCGGCCGCGGACGCCTTCGGCGTGGCGCCGGGCCGCTTCGATGCCATCACCCGGGCCGGACGGCGGCGCGCGCGCGAGGCGGTGGGGCGCCGTCGTGCCGAACTCGAAGGCCGGCGCGTGTTCCTGTTTCCCGATTCGCAGCTCGAGCCCTCCATCGCGCGCTTCCTGGCGCGCGAGGCGGGCGCCGAGATCGTCGAGATCGGTTCGCCCTACCTGCACCGCCAGCATCTGGCCGGCGAGTTCGCGCTGCTGCCGCCCGGAATTCCGTTCTCCGAGGGCCAGGACGTCGATCGCCAGCTCGACCGCTGCCGCGCCGCGCGGCCCGATCTCGCGGTGTGCGGCATGGGCCTCGCCAATCCGCTCGAGGCCGAGGGCATCGCCACCAAATGGTCGATCGAGCTCGTCTTCACCCCGGTGCAGGGCTACGAGCAGGCCGGCGACCTCGCCGAACTCTTCGTGCGGCCGCTCGCGCGCCGCGCCGTGCTGAAGCTGGGGGCCTGACCATGCAGCTCACCGTGTGGACCTACGAAGGACCGCCCCATGTCGGGGCCATGCGGATCGCCGCATCGATGCGCGGCCTGCACTACGTGCTGCATGCGCCGCAGGGCGATACCTATGCCGACCTTCTGTTCACGATGATCGAACGGCGCGACACGCGTCCGCCGGTCACCTACACCACCTTCAAGGCGCAGGACCTCGGCGCCGATACGGCGGAGATCTTCAAGATCGCCTGCCGGGACGCCGTGGAGCGGTTCCAGCCGGAGGCGATCATCGTCGGCGCCTCGTGCACGGCGGAACTGATCCAGGACGATCCGGCAGGGCTTGCCGCCGCGCTGGCGCTTCCGATCCCGGTGATTCCCCTCGAACTGCCGTCCTACTCCAAGAAGGAGAACTGGGGCGCGGCCGAGACCTTCTACCGGCTGGTGCGCGCCTTCGCGCCGGCGCCGCAGCGTCCCGCACCGCGGGTCGTGCGCCCGGCCGGCGAGCGCAGCTGCAACATCCTCGGTCCGACGTCGCTCGGCTTCCGCCATCGCGACGACATCGAGGAGGTGCGCCGCATGATCGAGGGGCTGGGTGTGGCGGTGAACCTCGTGGCGCCGCTCGGCGCCAGTCCGTCGGACCTCGCGCGGCTGCCCGAAGCGGACTTCAACGTGGTGCTCTATCCCGAAATTGCCGGCACGGCGGCCGACTGGCTCAAGCGCAACCACGGCCAGGCCTTCGTGACGATCCCGCCGATCGGTGTGCGCGCCACCGCCGAGTTTCTTGCCGCCGTGGCCGGCCTCGCGGGGGTTGTGCCACCGGCACCGCCCGCGACGCTGCGGATGCCCTGGTACTCGCGCTCGATCGATTCGACCTATCTCACCGGCAAGCGGGTGTTCATCTTCGGCGACGCCACCCATGCGGTTGCCGCTGCCCGCGTGGCGGCCGACGAACTGGGCTTC
The DNA here is from genome assembly GCF_014495845.1 of Aquibium microcysteis. Lineage (NCBI taxonomy): Bacteria > Pseudomonadati > Pseudomonadota > Alphaproteobacteria > Hyphomicrobiales > Phyllobacteriaceae > Aquibium > Aquibium microcysteis. The sequence goes on along the minus strand of NZ_CP061080.1, from coordinate 2,662,161 downwards.
GTCGTCTGCGGGCTCGGCACCTACAGCCGCGAGTTCGCCCGCGAAGTCCGAGCGGCTGCGGTCCGGTACGGCGTCGAGCCGCTGATCAGCGACGACCACCTGGCAGTCGAGGACGCCATCGTCGCCGCGCAGCCCGAACTCATCCTCGGCACGCAGATGGAGCGGCACGTCGCCAAGCGGCTGCGCATTCCCTGCGCGGTCATCTCCGCCCCGGTCCACGTGCAGGATTTTCCCGCGCGCTACTCGCCGCAGATGGGGCACGAGGGCGCCAACGTGCTGTTCGACAGCTGGGTGCATCCCCTGATGATGGGGCTGGAGGAACATCTGCTCGGCATGTTCCGGGACGATTTCGAGTTCAACGACACGGCCGCGCCGTCACATCTGGGCCATGCGGCTCCGGCGGCGTCGGAAACCGAGGAGCAGACCCTCGTGGTGCTGGAGCGGCCCGTCGCCTGGACCGGCGAAGCCGAGAAGGAACTGAAGAAGATCCCGTTCTTCGTGCGCGGAAAGGCACGCAGGAACACCGAGCGCTTTGCGGCCGAACGCGGGCTGCAGACCATCACCATCGAGACATTGTACGATGCCAAGGCCCATTTCAGCCGCTGAAGCGACGCCGATCGCCGTCACCATCGTGACTCTCGACAGTCACATGGCGAGCGCCGTCGAGCGCGCGTCGATCGTGCTGAAGCGGGAACTGCCGGGCCTGAGGCTGACGCTGCATTCCATGGCCGAATGGGGATCCGAACCGGCCGCGGAAGAGCGCTGCCGCCGCGACGTCGAGACGGCCGACATCGTCGTCGCCAACATGATCTTCCTCGAGGAGCACATCCGGAAGGTCCAGCCCTGGCTGGAGGCGCGGCGCGAGGCCTGCGACTGCATGGTGGGTTGCCTCTCGGCCGGCGACATCGTGCGGACCACGCGGCTCGGCGGCTTCTCGATGTCGGGTGCGCCGGGCGGCGCGCTGGGGCTGCTGAAGCGCCTGCGCGGCGCCTCGAAGCCCGGCCAGTCGGGCGGCCGCCAGCAGATGAAGATGCTGCGCCAGATCCCGCGGCTGCTGCGCTTCATCCCGGGCAAGGCGCAGGACGTGCGCGCCTATTTCCTCACCCTGCAATACATGCTCGCCGGTTCCGACGACAACGTCGCCAACCTCGTGCGTCATCTGGTGTCGCGCTATGCGGCCGGCCCGCGTGCGGCGCTGCGCAAGGCGGTGACGGCGCGCGCGCCGCTCGACTATCCGGAGGCCGGGCTCTACCACCCGCGGCTGGCCGGGCGCATCGGCGAGACCCTGCGCGACCTGCCGGGAGCCGGAGCGGCCGGAACCGTCGGCCTCCTCGTGATGCGCTCCTACGTGCTGGCGGGCAACACGGCCCACTACGACGCGGTGATCGGCGCGCTGGAGGCGAGGGGACTGAAGGTCGTGCCGGCCTTCGCCGCCGGGCTCGACGCGACGCCCGCCGTCGAGCGTTTCTTCATGGCCGATGGCCGCGCGACGGTGGACGCCGTCGTGTCGCTGACCGGGTTCTCGCTGGTCGGGGGACCGGCCTACAACGACAGCCGCGCGGCCGAGGAGATGCTGGCCCGGCTCGACGTGCCCTATCTCTCGGCCTTCGCGGTGGAATTCCAGACCATCGAGGAGTGGCGCACGGGCGATCACGGACTCACCCCGGTCGAGACCACCATGATGGTGGCGCTGCCCGAGATCGACGGCGCGACGGGACCGATGCTGTTCGGTGGCCGGACCTCTGCCGGCGGCGCGGACCGCGGGGCGGGGCGCCGCGACATGGCCGGCGAGCCCGAGCGTGCGGCCATGCTCGCCGCGCGGGTCGAGAAGCTGGTGCGCCTGCGGCGCACGGCGCGGGCCGAGCGCAAGGTGGCGGTGGTGCTGTTCAACTTCCCGCCCAATGGCGGTGCGACCGGTACGGCCGCCTATCTCTCCGTCTTCCGCTCGCTCTGGAACACGCTCGCCGCGATGAAACGGGCCGGCTATTCGGTCGACCTGCCGGCCAGCGTCGAGGCGCTTCGCACGAAGATCCTCGAAGGCAATGCGTCGCGCTTCGGCCATCCGGCCAACGTCGCCGCCCGCATCCCGGCCGAACGCCATGTGCAGCGCGAGACGCATCTGGCCGAGATCGAGGCGCAATGGGGTGCGGCGCCCGGCCGCCACCAGTCCGACGGCTCCTCTATTCTCGTGCTCGGCGAGCGCTTCGGCAACGTCTTCGTCGGCGTCCAGCCGGGCTTCGGCTACGAGGGCGATCCGATGCGCCTGCTGTTCGAGAAGAGCTTCGCGCCGACGCATGCCTTCGCCGCCTTCTATCGCTGGCTGCGCGAGGATTTCGGCGCCGATGCCGTGCTGCACTACGGCACGCATGGCGCCCTGGAGTTCATGCCCGGCAAGCAGGTCGGCCTGTCGCGCGACTGCTGGCCGGACCGGCTGATCGGCGACCTGCCGAACCTCTATCTCTACGCCGCCAACAACCCGTCGGAAGGCGCGATCGCCAAGCGGCGCGGCAATGCGACGCTCGTCAGCTACCTGACCCCGCCGGTCGCGGCCGCGGGCCTCTACAAGGGGCTGGTGGAACTCAAGGCGTCGCTCGACCGGTGGCGCGGCCTGCCGCCATCCGACGTCCATGAACGGACCCGGCTGGAGGAGACCATCGTGGCGCAGGCCGGCGCGCTCGATCTCGAGACGGCCAGCCTCGTGAACGGCCGGCCCGACGTGCCGACGCTGGTCGAGGCGGTCGCCGAACTCGAAGCGACGCTGATCCCGCACGGGCTGCATGTCGTGGGCGAGGCCGCGACGGCGGAGGAGCGGGCCGATCTCCTGCAGGCGGTGGCCGAGGCTTCGCACGGCATCGTCCTGCCGCGCGACCTGGCGCAACGGCTCGCGGAGGGCGAGGTGCCGGTCAAGGCGCTCGAAGCCCTGCAGATGGCCGGGGACGAGCGCCTGCGCGCTGCCGCTCCGATGCTGGCCGAAATGGCCTCGCAACTCTCCCACGACCACGAACTGCCGGCGCTGATCGCCGCGCTCGACGGCCGCTACATCCGCCCCGTCTCCGGCGGCGACCTGATCCGCTCGCCGCAGATCCTGCCGACGGGCCGCAACCTGCACGGCTTCGATCCCTTCCGCCTGCCGTCTGCCTTCGCGCTGGCCGATGGCGCCCGCCAGGCGACGCTGCTGGTCGAGCGGCACGTCAAGGACAAGGGCGCCCTGCCGGAGTGCATCGCGCTGGTGCTCTGGGGCACCGACACGATGAAGACCGAAGGCGCCCCGATCGGCCAGGCGCTGGCGCTGATCGGCGCCAGGCCCCGCTTCGACAGCTACGGCCGGCTGGCCGGCGCCGACCTCATCCCGCTCGCCGAGCTCGGCCGTCCGCGCATCGACGTGATGATGACGCTGTCGGGCATCTTCCGCGACCTGATGCCCCTGCAGACGAAGCTCCTGGCCGAGGCGAGCCTGCTCGCGGCCGAAGCCGACGAGCCGCTGGAGCGCAATTTCGTGCGCAAGCACGCGCTCGCCTATGCGGCCGAGAAGGGCTGCGGCATCGAGGAAGCGGCGCTGCGCGTCTTCTCCAACGCCGCCGGCGCCTACGGCTCCAACGTCAACATGATGGTGGAATCGGGCTGCTGGGAGGACGAGGACGAACTGGCGGAAGCCTATTCGCGGCGCAAGTGCTTCGCCTATGGCCGCGACGGCAAGCCGGTGAAGCGGCCCGAGCTGATGGGTGCGATCCTGAAGGACGTCGACGCCGCCTACCAGAACCTCGAATCGGTCGAGCTCGGCATCACCACCATCGACCACTACTTCGACACGCTGGGCGGAATCAGCCGCGCGGTGCGCCGCGCTTCGGGCGGCGACGTACCGGTCTATGTCGGCGACCAGACGCGCGGCCAGGGCAAGGTGCGCACGCTGTCCGAGCAGGTGGCGCTCGAGACGCGCACCCGGACACTCAATCCGAAATGGTACGAGGGCCTGCTCGCCCATGGCTACGAGGGCGTGCGCCAGATCGAGGCGCACGTGACCAACACCTTCGGCTGGTCGGCCACGACCGGTCAGGTCGCGCCCTGGGTCTACCAGAACATGGCCGAGACCTTCGTTCTCGACGAGACGATGCGCCGGCGCATGGCGGACCTCAATCCGCGTGCCGCCTCCAAACTCGCCGGCCGCCTGATCGAGGCGACCGACCGTGCCTACTGGACCCCGGATGCCGCCACGCTCGATGCGCTGCGGGCCGCCGGAGACGAACTCGAGGACCGCGTCGAGGGCGTGGGCGTGGAGGCTGCCGCATGAACGTGTTTACCCATCCCAGGGACCTGAAGGCCGCTTCCGGCCGGGAGGACGGCGAAGGCAGCGTCCAGGTGAGGCTCGATCCGACGCTGGAGATCGGCCAGGCCAAGGTCTTCGCCATCTACGGCAAGGGCGGCATCGGCAAGTCGACGACCTCGTCGAACCTGTCGGTCGCCTTCTCCATGCTCGGCAAGCGCGTGCTGCAGATCGGCTGCGATCCCAAGCACGATTCGACCTTCACGCTGACCAAGTCGCTGATCCCGACGGTGATCGACATTCTCGCGCAGGCGAACTTCCACACCGAGGAACTGCGCGCCGACGACTTCGTCTTCGAAGGCTTCAACGGCGTGCGCTGCGTGGAGGCGGGCGGTCCGCCGGCCGGCACCGGCTGCGGCGGCTACGTGGTGGGCCAGACGGTCAAGCTCCTCAAGGAGCACCACCTGCTCGAGGACACCGACGTCGTCATCTTCGACGTGCTGGGCGACGTCGTCTGCGGCGGCTTCGCCTCGCCGCTGCAGCATGCCGAGCGGGCGCTGATCGTGGCGGCCAACGACTTCGATTCGATCTTCGCGATGAACCGCATCGTGGCGGCGATCAAGGCGAAGTCGAAGAACTACAACGTGCGCCTCGGCGGCGTCATCGCCAACCGTTCGCGCGAGACCGACCAGATCGACCGCTTCAACGCGGCGATCGGGCTGAAGCGGGTGGCCCACATCCGCGATCTCGACGCGGTGCGGCTCAGCCGGCTGAAGAAGCGGACCCTGTTCGAGATGGATCCGTCGCCGGAGGTGCTGGCGGTGCAGCGCGAATATCTGCAGCTCGCCGAGATGCTCTGGGCGGGGTCGGAGGAACTCGACGCCAACCCGATGCCCGATCGCGAGATCTTCGACTTCCTGGGGTACGACTGATGGACGGCGCAGCCTATATCGAGCGGCGGGACCGGATCCGCACCTATTTCGACCGCACCGCGGTGGATGCCTGGAAGCGGCTCGCCACCGAGGCGCCGCTCGGCCGCATCCGGGCGACCGTGCGCGAGGGCAGGGCGCGGATGCGCGCGGCCATGCTCGACATGCTGCCGCAGGACCTCTCCGGCTGGCGCGTGCTCGACGCCGGCTGCGGTGCCGGCATGTTCTCGGTCGAACTCGCCCGTCGCGGAGCGGACGTCACCGCGATCGACCTGTCGCCCGAAATGGTCGACTTCGCGGCGAAGACCCTGCCGGCCGACCTCGGTTCCGGCCGCATCCGGTTCCTTTCGGGAGACATGCTTTCCGACAGGCTCGGCCGCTTCGACGCGGTGGTGGCGATGGATTCGCTGATCCACTATCCGCTCGCCGACGCCGCCGAGGCGCTGGCGCGCCTCTCCGCGCGCACCGAGCGCAGCATCGTCTTCACCTTCGCGCCGCGCACGCCGGCGCTGGCCGCCATGCATGCGGTGGGCCGGCTGTTCCCGCGCGGCGACCGGGCGCCGGCGATCGAGCCGGTGCGACCGGAGGCGATCGCCGCGCGCATCGACGGCATTCCCGGCTGGCACGCCGGCCGCACGACCCGCATCGGGCACGGCTTCTACACCTCGCAGGCGATGGAGGTGGTGCGGTCATGAGCAGGCGCGGCGGTTTCGCGATGTCCTCGGCATGGATCCGGCTCGGAAGCCGGTTCCTGCCCTTCGCCGATGCCGCAACGGACGGCCTGCCGCTGTCACGGCTGCTGCGCCTGTCGCTCTTCCAGGTCTCGGTCGGCATGGCGATGGTGCTGCTGACCGGTACGCTGAACCGCGTCATGATCGTCGAGCTCGGCGTGCCGGCGACGGTGGTGGCGGTCATGGTCGCGCTGCCGATCCTGCTTGCGCCGGCACGTGCGCTGATCGGCCACCGCTCCGACACCCACCGCTCGCATCTCGGCTGGCGGCGCGTGCCCTACATCTGGTTCGGCACGCTGCTGCAGTTCGGCGGCTTCGCGATCATGCCGTTCGCGCTGCTCGTGCTGTCGGGCGGCGGCGAGGCGGCGGTACCCTATGCCGGCGAAGTGGGCGCAGCACTCGCCTTCCTCCTGGTGGGCGCCGGACTTCATACCGTGCAGACGGCCGGGCTCGCGCTCGCCTGCGATCTGGCGCCGGAGGACAGCCGCCCGCGCGTCGTGGCGCTGCTCTATCTCGTGCTGCTCGTCGGCATGTTCGTCTCGGCGATCGCATTTTCGCTGCTGCTGGCCGATTTCGGCCACGTGCTGCTCATCCAGGTCGTCCAGGGGGCCGCGGCGGTCACCATGGTGCTCAATCTCGTGGCTTTGTGGAAGCAGGAAGGCCGCGATCCGCGCGTCACCGCGCACGACCGCCCGCGCCAGCCTTTCGGCGAGGCCTGGGCGATGTTCGTCCGTGCACCGGGCGCCCGGCGCCTGCTGGTCGCGGTGTCGCTCGGCTCGGCCGCCTTCGCCATGCAGGACGTGCTGCTCGAACCCTATGGTGGCGAGGTTCTGGGGCTCGACGTGGGCCAGACCACGCTGCTGACGGCGATGCTGGCCGGCGGCACGATCGCCGGTCTTTTCCTTGCGGCGCGTGCGCTCGACCGCGGCGTCAATCCCTATCGCCTCTCGGGTGTCGGCGGGGTTGCCGGCATCCTGGCCTTCACGCTGGTCATCATCTCGGCGCCCCTGGAATCCGGCGGCCTCTTCAGGGTGGGCGCGGCGCTGATCGGCTTCGGCGGCGGTCTCTACACGGTCGGCCTGCTGACGGCGGCGATGAACATCGGACGCATGACGGACAGCGGCATCGCGCTCGGCGCCTGGGGGGCGGCCCAGGCGACCGCCGCGGGTCTGGCCGTCGCGGCAGGCGGGGCGGTGCGCGACATCGTGACGACGCTTGCCGCCAACGGCACGCTCGGCACGGTCTTCCAGGGACCCGAGGCCGGCTACGGCGTGGTCTATCATGTCGAGATCGCGCTCTTGTTTGCGGCACTCGTCGCCGTCGGCCCGCTCGCCCGCTACGCGGGGTCCGAGACGATCCGGCGGGACGGAGACACTTTCGGTTTGGCGGCTTTTCCCGGCTGAGGCCGGTACAGGGGAGAAAGAGCATGTATCCCAACGAGTTCTCCAGCTACATCGACGCGGCGCAGGTGGCGCTCTACGTCTTCTGGCTGTTCTTCTTCGGCCTGGTCTTCTGGCTTCGGCGCGAGGACCGGCGCGAGGGCTATCCGCTGGAATCCGATCCGACGGGCAAGGTGAAGGACCGCGGCTTCCTGCTGCTGCCGAGCCCGAAGACCTTCCTTCTGCGCGACGGCACGACGGCCACCGCTCCGAACTTCAAGCGGGACCAGAGGCCGGTCGCGGCCGTGCGCGTCGGCCCGTGGCCGGGCGCACCGCTGACCCCCACCGGTGATGCGCTGGCCGACGGCGTCGGCCCGGCCGCATGGGCCGAACGCCGCGAGGTTCCGGACCAGACCTGGGACGGCCACAACAAGATCGTTCCGACACGGGTGGACGGGCATTACGGTGTGGCGAAGGGCGACGTCGATCCGCGCGGCCTGGCGGTCGTCGGCCTCGACCGCAAGGTCGCCGGCACGGTCGTCGATCTCTGGATCGACCGCGCCGAGCACGTGATCCGCTACCTCGAGGTCAAGGTCGACGTGCCGGGCATCAACAACGTGCTGATCCCGATGACCCTTTCGACGATCGAGGGATCCGGACTCTCCGGCCACAGCGTCAAGGTGCGGTCGCTGAAGGCCGAGCAGATCGGCCGGGCGCCGCGGCCGGCGTCGGCCGATTCGGTCACCTTCCGCGAAGAGGACCGCATCTGCGCCTATTTCGGCGGCGGGCACATGTATGCGACGCCGCTGCGTTCGGAGCCGCTGCTATGACACAGGGCCACGACGACTTCGCCTTCGAGGCAGCACCCGGCCTGCCGGCGCCGCTGCCGCGCGGCGAGCGCCTGTTGTGGCAGGGTCGGCCGCAGTGGACGGCGCTGGCGCTCTCGGCGTTCAGGCTGCGGGGCGTCGCGATCTACTTCCTCCTGGTCGGTGCGTGGCGCGCCGCCTCGGTGTGGGCCAATGGCGGCTCGGCCGGTGACATCGTGGCCGCCGCCGTCTGGATCACGCTGCTCGCGGCGATCACGCTGGCGATCCTTTCGACGCTCGCCTGGTTCTACGCGCGCACGACGGTCTATTCTCTGACGTCGAAGCGGCTGCTGATCCGGTCGGGCATCGCGCTGCCGATCACGCTCGACATTCCGCTGTCGCTCGTCGAGACCGCAGCCGTCCGGTCCGCGCCTCTGGGCACGTCGAGCATCAGTTTCGTGATCGCGCGGCCGAACCGCATCGCCTGGCTGGCGCTCTGGCCGCATGCCACCCCCTTCGCCTTCAACCATCCACAGCCGATGCTGCGCGCCATCGCCGACGCACCCGCGGTCGCGCCGCTGATCGCCGAGGCGATGGCCGCGACCGGACAGGGCACCGTCGGTCCGGCGGCGCGCCTGCCGGGCCGCGCCTCCGCCGCCTCGTCGGCGTCGCCGGGCCCCATCGGCCTGCCAGCCTGAGAAGGAAGCCGCCATGACCCAAGCCATCCGCCAGCCCGACCCGCTCCGCCGCCCGGCGATCGCCTGCGGCGCGCTTGCGATGATGGGGATCCTGATCGCGGCCTTCTCGCCCAGGTCCGAGGCTCCGTTGCCGGCTGGACCCGTGGAGGTCACCCTGCCGCTCCGCTTCACGGACGAGCCGGGCGGCGTCGTCGTCGTCAGCGACGCGTCGACCGGCGATCAGCTGGCGCGCCTGGGCGTCGGCGAGGGCGGTTTCGTTCGAACGACCGTGCGTGGCCTTGCGACGGCCCGCAAGAAGCGCGGCATTTCCGATGCCACGCCCTTCGACCTCGTCCGCTATGCGGACGGGGCCCTGCGACTGGTGGATCCGGAGACCGGACGGACCATCACCCTGAATGCCTTCGGTCAACCGAATGCCGCAGCATTCGGTGCTTTCATCGATCAGAGGAGGGAACCGCAATGATCGAGCAACTGGGACTGGGACGCGAGAAGATCGACGTCCGCTGCATCATCGAGATCGAGAACACCTGGGAGAGCCTGCATGCGCATGTCGAACTGGACGGCGTCGACGTCGGTCCGGGCGACGAGGTGCACGTGCAGGGCGGCGAGATCGTCGTGCCTTACGGCGAGCGCGTGACGCTCGAGCGGATGGCGACCGTCACCAGGGCGGCCGCGCCCGAGCGCCTGTGGGTCAGGATGACCGGAGACTTCGAGTTCATGGAACTGCTGGAGTTCAGCTTCTCGTCGGGGAGGGCGTCATGACCATCGAGAAACTCTCGCTGAAGGCCGCCGACACCGACGGAATGGCCGCGCAGTCGACGCTCTTGTCGCCGCGCTTCTACACCACCGACTTCGAGGCGCTCGACCGCATGGACGTGTCGAGCGTCCGGGCAGAATGGGATGCGCTGCTGCAGGAGATGGAAGACGATCCGAACCGCGGCCATTTCAAGCGCAACGCCGACTGGGACAAGATCGATTTCGAAGCGCTGCCGGAAGGGCTGCGCAACGAGTTCGTCGACTTCCTCGTGTCGTCGCTGACGGCGGAATTTTCCGGCTGCGTGCTCTACAAGGAGATGAAGAAGCGCGGCAAGAATCCGGAGATGGTGCGCCTGTTCGGGCTGATGAGCCGGGACGAGGCGCGGCATGCCGGCTTCATCAACGATTCGCTCAAGGAGTTCGGGATCGGCGTCAATCTCGGCTTCCTGACCAAGGCGAAGAAGTACACCTATTTCCGGCCGAAGTTCATCTTCTACGCCACCTACCTGTCCGAGAAGATCGGCTATGCCCGCTACATCAACATCTACCGCCATTTCGAGCGGCATCCGGAGCGGCGGTTCCATCCGATCTTCAAGTGGTTCGAGAAGTGGTGCAACGACGAGTTCCGCCACGGCGAGGCCTTCGCGCTGCTGATGCGCGCCAATCCGGACTATCTGAAGGGCATGAACCGGCTCTGGGTGCGCTTCTTCGTGCTCGCCGTCTACGCGACCATGTACGTCCGCGACCATGCGCGGCCGGAGTTCTACAAGGCGCTCGGCATGGATCCGACCGAATATGACTACAAGGTCTTCCGGCTGACGAGCGAGATCACGCGGCAGGTCTTCCCGCTGGTGCTCGACATCGACCATCCGCGTTTCCGCAAGGGGCTGGAGAAGCTGCGCCGCATCAACGAGAAGGCCGACGCGATCAAGGGCGACGGCCTCGTCGCCAGGATCCGGCGCGCCGGCTGCGGGCTGTCGGCGGCGCTGACCTTCGTGTCGCTCTACACGATCCCGACGATCGAGAACGAACTGCCGGACACCAGCCGCATGCAGCCGGTGTGGTAGGAGGCGTCATGTCCGGCTACGCGGCACCCGTCCTGTTCGCCCTGTTCGCCTGGTGGTTTTCCACCGGGGCGATCATCTGGCTCGACGGGCTGCCGCGCGTCACCTTCAAATGGACCATGGCCGGCGCCACGGCGCTGGCCGTGGCCGGCTTCTGGCTCCTGTGGACGTCGGCCGGCGGTACGGATGCGCACGACGCCTACATCGCCTTCTGCGGCGCGCTGGCGGTCTGGGCCTGGCTGGAAGCCAGCCTCTATCTCGGCTTCGTCACCGGGCTGCGGGTCGAGCGCTGCGCGCATGACTGCAAGGGATGGCGGCATTTCGGCCATGCCCTGAAGGCCAACATCTGGCACGAGCTCGCCATCGTGGCGCTGTTCGGTGCCGTTGCCTGGATTTCCTGGGACGCGCCGAACAAGACGGGGCTCTTCACCTTCCTGATCCTGTGGTGGATGCACGAGAGCGCCCGCCTCAACGTCTTCCTGGGCGTGCGGAACCTGAACGAGCATTTCCTGCCCGAGCACCTGGAGTTCCTGAAGGGGTTCATGCGCAAGGCCGACATGAACCTCCTGTTCCCGGTCTCCGTGACGGTCTCCACCGTCGTTTGCGCGCTGACGGCCGTCGCGGCCGTCGAGGCCGAGAGCGACTTCGAACGCACCAGCATGATGTTCCTCACGACCATCATGGCGCTCGCCATCATCGAGCACTGGTTCCTGATCCTGCCGCTGCCCTTCGAGGCGCTGTGGAACTGGAGCCTCGGCTCGCGGGAGCGGGCGGCCAGGCCGCCTGCGGCAGCCGGCCGCATCGCGCCGGCGACCAAGATCAAGCAACCGAGGCCGGCCGCATGAGCGCCGTGCCGAACGACCGGGAGCGGCAGGGCCGCGCCCGCGCATGGAGGAGGACTGCCCCGTGAACTTCGAAGCCTTTTTCGCCACGAAGCTCGACGGCCTGCGCGGCGAGGGCCGCTACCGGGTCTTCGCCGACCTGGAGCGGCAGCGCGGCACCTTTCCGCGGGCGACCCGCCATGTCGACGGACAGACGCGCGAGGTCACCGTCTGGTGCTCGAACGACTATCTGGGCATGGGCCAGCACCCCAAGGTGATCGCGGCCATGCACGAGGCGATCGACCGCTGTGGCGCCGGCGCCGGCGGCACGCGCAACATCTCCGGCACCAATCACTACCACGTGCTGCTCGAGGACGAACTCGCCGACCTGCACGGCAAGGAATCGGCGCTGCTGTTCACCTCCGGCTACGTCTCGAACTGGGCGGCCCTCGGCACGCTCGGCTCGACGATCCCGAACTGCGTCATCCTGTCGGACGCCGGCAACCACGCCTCGATGATCGAGGGCATCCGCCAGTCGAAGGCCGAGCGCCGCATCTGGCGCCACAACGACGTGGAGGACCTCGACCGGATCCTGTCGGAATACGGGCCGGAGCGGCCCAAGATCGTCGCCTTCGAGAGCGTCTATTCGATGGACGGCGACATCGCGCCGATCAAGGACATCCTCGACGTCTGCGAGAAGCACGGCGCGATGAGCTATCTCGACGAGGTGCACGCGGTCGGCCTCTACGGGCCGCGCGGCGGCGGCATCGCCGAGCGCGAGGGCCTGATGGACCGCGTGACGCTGATCGAGGGCACGCTGGGCAAGGCCTTCGGCGTGGTCGGCGGCTACATCGCCGGCTCGGCGGCGCTGTGCGACTACATCCGCTCCTTCGCTTCGGGCTTCATCTTCACCACCGCCCTGCCGCCGCACGTGGCGGCCGGCGCGCGGGCCTCGATCCGGCACCTGAAGGAGAGCCAGATGGAGCGCGCCCGCCACCAGGAGCGGGTGCGCAAGGTGCGCGCGCGCCTCGACGGCATCGGCATTCCGACCATGCAGAACCCGAGCCACATCGTGCCGGTGATGGTGGGCGACGCGGCCAAGTGCAAATGGCTGTCGGACCTCCTGCTCGACAGCCACGGCATCTACGTGCAGCCGATCAACTATCCGACCGTGCCGCGCAAGACCGAGCGGCTGCGCATCACGCCCACACCGTTCCACACCGACGCCGACATCGACCACTTCGCCGGCGCCCTCTCGGACCTCTGGTCGCGCTGCGCGCTGGCCCGGAAGGTGGCGTGACGGGAAGCACCATGCCGGGGAGGTCGGGTCGATGAGAGCAGCGAGCGCGAGCCTGCAGCGCCGGAATGCGGACGAGGAGACCATCGTCGCCATCGAGAGCGACGGGTCCTTCCTGCCGGTCGGCAAGCTCGAGGCCCATTATCGTGGCCAGAAGCACCTCGCGGTGTCGGTCTTCGTCTTCGCCGGCGACCGGCTGCTGGTGCAGCGCCGGGCGTCCGGAAAATACCATTCCGGCGGCCAGTGGGCCAATTCCTGCTGCACCCATCCCAACTGGGCCGAGGCGCCGGCTGCCTGCGCGCGCCGACGCCTGCAGGAAGAACTCGGCTTCACGCTGCCGCTCGCCGCGCGGAGCGTGGTCGACTACCGCGCCGACGTCGGCAGCGGCATGATCGAGAACGAGCGGGTGCACATCTTCGAGGCCAACCTGGCGCCCGCGTCCGCAGCGGCCGGAGGCGCCGCTGCGCTCCCGCTCGACCGCTTCGACCCGGCCGAGGTGCAGGCCGTGGCCTGGCTGGACCGGGACGAGCTGCACGCGGCGATCGCCGCCGACCCCCAGTCCTTCACGCCGTGGTTCCGGATCTATCTGGACCGCTGGAGCGAGCTCGGCCTCCAGGCTGCCTGAGCCGGGCAGGGGAAAGCACGACGATCGTCCTGCCCCGCCACCAACCGCCGAAGATGATCATCCAGCGTCATCGTCCCCCCGACACGCAGGGGCTCCCAACCAAGCGACTTGCGCTTTGCAGATCGGGCAATGAACGGCGCGTCCTTCCGCGGTGAATGCAAGTGGCGCGCGGCGGCGATGGGCGTCAGCCATCTCGAAACTCTTCGCACACGTACCGACAGCACCGCCTGCGGCGCGGGGAGGAAGGACGAGCACCACCTGCACCGCAGCCGCACCGGCTTCGAGCCGTCTGTGAAGGAACTGGCCCGCGTCGACGGATCGGTGCACCTGCTCGGCCCGGAAGAGATGGCTGGGCGCGGTCGATAGCCGCTTCCGGCCGCGCTCCTGCCAGCGCGTACCGGACAGACCTGGTCGGTCTCCTTCGGGCGCCATCGCAGGTCCCCCGCCAGACGGCGAGGGCCCGGATCCTGCTCGGATCCGGGCCCTTTCCTTCAGGACGAACAGGAGGGGACGTCCGTCCCTGCCGCGGCGCCAGGCGTTGCGATCCCGCCTTGCGCCGACGTCGAACCGGGCTTCCGCAGGTCGCCCGGCCCGTCTCGATCAGCCCGGGGCGAGACCGTGCTTGACGCCCCAGCCGAACCAGTCGTCGACGACGGTCCCGGTCAGCAGGATGCCGATGCCGCCGGTGAGCGGGCAGAGAACGGCGAACCACCAGGCCCAGCGGTGGATCGATTCCATCGTGGCGTTGAAGCCCATCGTCCAGCGCCAGAACAGCGCCGCCCTCTCCGAGGCCGTTCCACGATCGACGATCTGCTCGATCTCGCGCTCGCCGCCGAAGCGGCTGACGGCCAGGATGGTCGCGCCATGCATGGCGAACAGCACGGCCGAGCCGTAGAGGAAGGCGATGGAGAGCGCGTGGAAGGGATTGTAGAACAGGTTGCCGTAGACCAGCGAAAAGTTGTTCGTCCAGTCGAGATGCGGGAAGATGCCGAAGGGCACGCCCTCGCTCCACGATCCCATCAGCAGCGGGCGGATGAAGCCCAGGACCAAATAGAGCCAGATCGCCGAGGCGAAGGCCCAGGGCACGTGCGTGCCCATGCCGAGCGCCCGGGCGCGGCGGTACATGCGGGCCCACCACAGGAGGATCGCCGAGGTGAGGAAGAAGCCGGCCATCAGCCACCATCCGCCTTCCTTCAGCGGCGGCAGGATGCGCAGCCCGTGCTCGGGCAGGGGCGGATCGAGCGACAGCCAGAAGAACTGCTTGATGAATTCCTGCGGATCCCAGTTGACCTTGGCCAGCATGTTCAGGCCGATGATCTCGATGGCGACGAAGCCGCACATCAGGGATGCGAGACCGAGCCAGCCGAGGTAGATCGGGCCGATCTGCGCGTCGCCGAAACGACCGAACAGATGGACGAAGCGGGTTTCCGTCTCGCGGTTCCAGATCCCGGCGGGGATCGGCACGCCCATGTCGGGGGCGCCGCGCACCTGGACCCGGGTGAAGATGTTCTGATTCTCGAGCATTGTCGTTTCCCCTCAGCTCCAGACCGGAATCCGGCGCCACCACTCCCACCATTCGGACCAGGCCTCGGTCCACAGCGGCCCGGAGATGATGATGCAGACCGCGCTCCAGAAGGACGCCGAGATGGCGAGGAACAGTCCGAGCCGGTGGATGCCCAGCGTCCCGATCGAATAGCCGATCGTGTCGCGGAAATAGGTGTTCTCGTGCTCGGCGGTCTTCACCGCCTGGCCCTTCTTCGGATTGGTGGCCGACAGGATCAGGCCGCCATGCATGGCCAGCGCCAGGCAGTTGGTGAAGAAGAAGGTGATCGCGATCATGTGCGCGGGGTTGTAGTGGAAGTTGCCGTAGGCGTAGCCGGTGGCCGACACCCAATCGAGATGGGTGAAGATGCCGTAGGGAAAGCCGTAGGACCACGCGCCCATCAGCACCGGTCGGAACACGACCAGCGTGACGTAGGCCAGGATCGCGAAGGAAAAGGCCCAGGGGATGTGCATGCCCATGCCGAGCTTCCGCGCGATCTCGGCCTGGCGCAGCGCCCAGGAGCCGAAGGCACCGATGGCGCAGATGGTGATCACCTGCCACAGCCCGCCTTCCTTGAGCGGGGCGAAGCCCAGACCGATCTCCTCGGCCGGCGGATTGATCGAGATCTGCCAGATGTTCCAGGTCGGACCGAGTGACGCGCCATAGGCGATCAGCGCCACGCCGAGCGCGGTAAAGAAGATGGTCGTGACCCCGAAGAAGCCGACATAGAAGGGGCCGACCCAGAAATCGAAAAGGTCACCGCCGAGCAAGGTACCGCCCCTGACCCGGTATTTGCGTTCAAAACTCAGCATCGCCATGTCGAGCCTCCCCCATCAGGGCGCGAATTGCGCGGCGCGACGGCGCCGCCGAACTGGATCGGCGCGGGCGGCACGGTCGCCGCCCGCGTCATTCTCGGTTCCGTCCCGGCCTCGCCCGTCAGGCGACGTCGGCGACCAGCTCCACCGTGGCGGCGGCAGCGGCAGGCCGCGGCCCTTCCAGCCAGTTGAAGCGATCGGTGCTGAGCAGGATGAAATGAATCACCAGCGCCAGCACGAACAGGAAGGTGAACAGTGCGACCAGCGACCTGCGCGGATCGAACAGAAGCCAGATTCTCCACATCGTATGTTCCCCCTTATGCGACGAGCGAGAGGAGGGCGCTCGCGATCGGCTTCACGCCGTTCTCGAGCGATGCGTAGCCTTCCGGCCCGGGAAGCCACGGACGCCACATCCAGGCGAGGATGTGGGCGATGACCGCGACGATCACGAACGCAATAAAGCTACTCATGAACACGGAATGGAATTCCCTGGCTTCCGCTTCTGAGAGCCCCGACAGGGACCCGTCACTTGCAGCCATGGCTACCTCCTTCAGTTCGGCCTTTCGGCCATGGACCGGACGGTGATCCGCCCGGCGGTTGTGCCGGCGGCCCGTAGGCCGTCGACCTCCTCCGGCGGGTCGCCCCGCCGGAAGCTCTGACGTTCACCGAAAGGCGAACGGAATGCAGGATCGCGCCGCGGCGCGGGCTTCCGAAAAGACGTTGCGGCGCGGCGTGCGCGGTGCCTCGACCAGGCCGACGAGACCGAGGAGACGTCCGATCACGACCGCGAGCAGGAACAGCGGATAGGCCAGGATGCAGATCAGCCGGTATTCGCGCTGCTCCGCCCGGCGGCGGCTGTGGCGCGGGTAGCGGGCGTCCATTTCGATGCTTGCCATGGTCGTTCTCCCCTTGTTGGTCCGCTTTTCAGGCGAGCTCGAGCGCCTCGGCCAGGATGGCCTCGATGCGTTCGCTGGTGACGCGCCGTTCGCCGGCGCTGCGGGCGGATCGTTCGGTGCGGTCGCGCAGTCGCTTGGCCGCCGAGATGCGCACCAGCACCGGATAGGCGTCGACGGCCCGGTCGAGCGCAGTACGTGCGTCCTCGTCCCAGGCGAGTTCACGCTGCGACCGCGCCGGCGTCGCCTCGACCCGGTCGAGGTCCGATGCCATCGGCAGGATGCGGAAGAGCGCGTCGAAGAGCGCGTTGCAGACCTCCTGGATCAGGTAGGTCGCACCCGAATAGCCCATGAACGGCGTTCCCGTGTGCCGGCGGATGATCGCGCCGGGAAAAGAGGCCGGAATGTATGTCGAGCGGCCGCCTGCCTCTGCGGCGTACATGCGCTCGTTGAAGGAGCCGAACAGGACGAGCGGCTGCTTGCCCCTGACCAGCGCCCGCACCGCCTCGTTGTCGGGCTTCTCGCCCGGCTTTCTGGCCACCGCGAAGGCGCAGGGAAAGCCGAGGTCGGTCTCGAGGAAATTGCGCACGCCGCGCGCATAGGTCTCGGTGGCGACGATGCCGAAGCTGGCGGTGGCGAAGAAGTCCTGCGTCACGGACCTCCACAGATCCCAGGCCGGCTTCAGCGTCGTCATCTTCTCGCGCTCGATGAAGGGTTCGGGATCGACCCCGGTCAGCTCGCCCAGCTTGCGCAGGAATGCGGTGGTGGAGTGGAGCCCGATCGGGGCCTGCAGATAGGGCTTGTCCAGCGCCTCGCAGAGCTTGCGGCCGAACTCGCGATAAAGGCAGACGTTGACGTCGGCATCGGCGAGCTTCGGCGTCTCGGAGAGGTCGGCGCCGAGCGGATAGACGAGGTTTATCTCGCAGCCGATGCCTTCGACGAGCCGGCGGATCTCGGCCAGGTCGGACGGCATGTTGAAGGTGCCGTAGATCGGGCCGATGATGTTGACCCGGGGCCTGGCGCCCTCGGGCCGGACCGGCGCCTTCTTCGGCTTCTTCTTCTGGCCGAACTCCTTCCAGAGCCAGAGCAGCGCGCGGTCTGCGCTCTGCCACTGATCCTCGTCGATGGTGCGCGGCAGGAAGCGCATGATGCGCGTGCCCTCCGGCGTCACGCCGCCGCCGATCATCTCGGCGATCGAGCCGGTGACGACGACCGCGGGCTTGTCCGGATCGAGTGTCCCATGGGCGCGTTTCATCGCCTGTTCGGTGCCCTTCTGGCCGAGTTCCTCCTCGGCGAGGCCGGTGACGACGATCGGCAGTTCGTGCGGGGGCAGCGCGTCGGTGTAATGAAGCACGGCCGTCACCGGCAGGTTCTCGCAGCCGACCGGCCCGTCGATGATCACCTGCAGGCCCTTGAGCGCGGTGAAGACGTAGACGGAACCCCAGTATCCGCCGGCGCGGTCGTGATCGGCGACCAGCATCAGAAGTCCTCCATCCTGACGGAGGCCTTGGCGGCGACGAGCGGCCTGGCCGCGACGGGCTTTTCCTTCGGCGGGAGCCTTCCGGCATCCGGCCAGATGCCCGACCGGTGGCCCTCGCCGACGCCGTCGAAGAAGTCCGACATGCGCCTGAAGCGGCCCTTGTTGGCGACGGCGGCATTGACGACGGCGGCGAGCGAGCCGGCACCGGCCGGACCCATCAGCGGCCGCGCCGAGATGAGGTTGGTGAAGTAGAGCGAGGGGATGGACTTCTGCTTGGCGTGCTGGACGACCGGCGTCGTGCCGATGGCGAGGTCCGGTTCGTATCCGTCGACCGCGGCGAGATCGGTCTCCAGGGAGGCGCGGAACTCGACGTGGATGCCCTGCGCGCGCAGCCAGGCGGCATCCTCGGCATTCCAGCGGGTGGCGGGGCAGGCGGTGCCGACATAGCGGAGATCCGCTCCGGATTCCTTGAGGAGCCGGCCGACGATCAGTTCGGATCCCTCGTAGCCCGACAGCGTGATGCGGGCCTTGACGGGCGCGGTCTCGAGCGCGCCGCGGATCGCGGCGAGGATCGGCGCCTTGGCCCTGTCGACGGTCGATCGGGAGACGCCGCAGGCGCGTCCGACCGCATCGAGCCAGGCCGCCGTTCCGGCGATGCCGACCGGGGCGGAGCCGACGACGGGTCTGCCGGCAGCCTCGAACTCGCGGATCGAGGCGGTGTAGAAGGGATGGATGGCGGCAACCGCCACGCAGTCGAGCGCGGCATAGAGTTCGCGCCATTCGCGCGTCGGCACGACCGGGCCGGCGGCGAGGCCGAGCGGCTCCAGCATGCGGCCGATGGCGATCGGATCGGCCGGGAACATCTCGCCCAGAAGCGCCACGGCGGGCAGTTCCTTGCGGCCGCCGGCCGGCGCCTGCACGGGGCCGGACTGGGCTTCGCGTCGGGCATAGGCGAGCATGGCGCCGGCAAGCACGTCCTTGGCTTCGGCATGGGTGGGGACGCCGAAGCCCGGCACGTCGATGCCGATGATGCGCACGCCGTTGATCTCCTTCGGCAGCGCGCGCAGCGGCACGCCAGAGGCCGTGGGGACGCAGAGATTGGTGACCACGATCGCGTCGTAGAGCGCCGGGTCGGCCAGGCCGTGCACGGCGTCGCGGATGTCTTCGTAGAGCTTGCCGGTGACGAGCGTCTCGGAGTTGAAGGGCACGTAGCCGACGGTGCGCTTGGCGCCGTAGAAGTGCGAGGTGAAGGTCAGGCCGTAGACGCAGCAGGCCGAGCCCGACAGGATGGTCGCCGTGCGGCGCATGCGCAGCCCGACGCGCAGCGAGCCGAAGGCGGGGCACATCGACTGCGGCTGGTCGTGCGGGCCCTGCGGGTAGTCTGCCTTCAGCCGCTCCATCAGCTCGGAATTGCCGGAAGCCATCGCCGCCCGTGTCAGCTCGGCCTTGCCGCCATGGCAACCCTGGCCCGCAGCGCCGTCGACCTCGAGGGCGACCGGATGCGCTGCGGCCGGGGCGGCCTGCGCCGGATCGCGGGAGGATGCGACCGGCAGGTTGTCCAGTCGGGTCTCGGCGGCGCGGTCGTAGACGACCTCCGGGCCGGCGGTGTCGTGCGACCTGTCTGGGCTGTGCGGAAGGCTTTCCATGGGGGGCGCCGCTCAGATTTCGTCGTAGACGACTTCGAGGGACGGGCGCTCGACGACGATGCCGCCGCGCATGTCGGCCTGGGAAGCGGGTTCGAGCACGACGTTGCCGCCGGTGTCGCTGGCCGAGAACAGGCCGAGCAGCATGTCCTGGGTGAGCGGGGTGGGGCGTTGCGGCGGTGCTGCCGCGACGTTCTCGGCGAGTTCTGCGAAGAGCGAGCCCCACTCGCCGCCGGGATAGCCGACGATCTGGTAGTTGGCGCTCTTCTTGCGGATATCGTCGTTGGCGGGAATCGAGGCAAGGACGGGAATGCCGACCGCCTTGGCGAACTCCTGCGCCTCGCCGGTGCCGTCGTCCTTGTTGATGACCATGCCGGCGACGCCGACATTGCCGCCGAGCTTGCGGAAGTAGTCGACCGCCGAGCAGACATTGTTGGCGACGTAGAGCGACTGCAGGTCGTTGGAGCCGACGACGATGACCTTCTGGCACATGTCGCGGGCGATCGGCAGGCCGAAGCCGCCGCAGACCACGTCGCCCAGGAAGTCGAGCAGGACGTAGTCGAAGCCCCAGTCGTGGAAGCCGAGCTTCTCCAGCAGTTCGAAGCCGTGGATGATGCCGCGCCCGCCGCAGCCGCGGCCGACCTCCGGACCGCCGAGCTCCATGGCGAAGACGCCGCCGCGCTTGAAGCAGACGTCGCCGATCTGGACGTCCTCGCCGGCGGCCTTCTTGCGTGCCGAGGTCTCGATGATGGTCGGGCAGGCACGGCCGCCGAACAGCAGCGAGGTCGTGTCGCTCTTCGGGTCGCAGCCGATCAGCAGGACGCGTTTGCCCTGCTGCGCCATCATGTGGGAGAGGTTGGCCAGCGTGAACGACTTGCCGATGCCGCCCTTGCCGTAGATCGCGATGATCTGCGTCTCCTTCTTCACCTCTCCCTGGTGAACCGGATCCGGTTCCTGCGCGGCCTCGGCCCGTACGGCCTCGACCAGAGCGAGCAGGCCGCCCTCCGGCGATTTCACGGGAGCGTTCATGCGGCAGTCCTCCAGTCCAGCACCATCTTCAGGCAGGACGAGTCGCCGAAAGCGGTGCGGTAGGCATCGCCGGCGTCGGCCGGGCGAGCGTGGTGCGTGACGATGCCGTCGAGCGACAGTCGGCCGGCCTCGATGAGCGCCGTGACGCTGTCGAGGTCACCCGGGCGCCACTCGGCCGCGACGCGGAACCGCGCCTCCCGCATGAAGGCCGGGGGAAGGAAAAGGAGACGCGGTCGGCATAGAAGCCGCCCAGCGCGATCTCGCCACCGCGGGCGATCCGGGCGACGAGGCTGTCGAAGATCGCGGCGTCGCCGGACAGGTCGAGGATCCGGTGGTAGTCGCGGCGCTGGTCGTCGTCCGGCGCGACGACCGCATAGGGGAAGTCGCCCGCGCGGCGCATGGGATCGGTCTCCCACACGGTCGGTGCGCGTCCGCCAGTGGCAAGGACGATGCGCGCCGCCAGCCGCCCGAGAGCGCCGTGGCCGACGATCAGCTCCGGCGGGCGGCACTGGTCGGGCGACAGGGCGTGCCAGGCGGTGGCCGCAAGCGCCAGCAGCACGGCGTCGTCGCCGATGGACGGCGAAACGGCCATGGTGCGGCGGCCGGGGACGACGATGCGCGAGGCGGCACCGCCGAACAGGCCGCGCACGGGACCGTAGCAATTGGCGCCCGGGACGAAGACACGGTCGCCGACGCGTCGCATGGACTGCGGCCCGGCTTCGGCGACGAGGCCGACCGTCTCGTAGCCGGGAACCAGCGGGTAGGCCATTCCGGGGAACGCCGGCATCCGGCCGGTGAAGAGGAGCTTCTCGGTTCCGGTCGAGATGCCGCTGTGCTCGACCTCGACGATCACGTCATCGTCGCCCGGGTCGGTTAGATCGAGTTCCGCGAGTGAGATGTGCCCGGGGCTCTCGAGAACGACGGCCTGTGACCGCATCCCCTCCTCCTTGTCGCCGGCTCAATCCGGCGATCTGCTATGAGTGTCATCTTATATTTACAGTTATAGCTGTCAATTAAAATGTACAGCGATCGCCGTCAGGCCTGTGCGCAGAGCACGCGCACGAGAAGCGGCGTGGCTGTGGGACGCTCCCGGACTCGCCGGAAACCTGCCGCCTCCACCATCCGGGCGAGCTCCTCGAAGCGTCGCGGGCGGCCCTGCCGCATGGCCAGGAGATAGAAGCCGAAATAGGCATGACCGGAGCGTTCCGCGCCCGGCGTGCCGGCCATGGGCTCGGCGATGGCCAGCGTTCCGCCGGCCGGCAGGGCCGCCCGGACGGCCGCCAGAATCGCCAGCGCCGCGGGCTCGTCGTGATCGTGGAGGACGCGGTTGAGAGTCACGATGTCGGCGCCCGCGGGCAGAGGGTCGGCGAAGACGTCGACGCCGTGGACACGGATGCGGGACGCCAGGCCCCGAGCCGAAAGGCGCGTCCTCGCGAGAGCGGCCACGTCGGGCAGGTCGGCAAGGATGAGGCCGATGCCGGCGGAGCGGCGCGCGGCCGCCGCGACGAAGGCGCCGGTGCCGCCGCCGACGTCCATCAGGCGGTGATGCCCTGACAGGGGCAGGACGTCGAGCACCTCGTCGGCGACGAAGGCCTGCGATGCCTCCATGAGTGCGGAGTAGGATGCCGATTCGCCGGCCGCGCCGGGATCGCGCGCAGCATAGCTCCAGAAACGGGACAGCGCCGTCTCTCCGTCCGAAGCGAGCAGGTGCACGGGATCGCGCAGGTCCTCGTAGAGCAGCGCGTGGTGCTCGATCATGGCGGTCACGCCGTCATTGCCGACGAGGGCGGCGCCGCGCTCGCCGAGCCCCCAGCGGCCGTCCCGCCGGCGCCGCGCCAGGCCGAGCGCCGCGGCGGCCTCGAGCAGCCGCTCGGTCCGGTCGGCGGGGAGCCCGATCCGCGCGGCGACTTCCTCCAGCCGGCGGGGAGCGGCGTGAAGCAGGCCCGGAAGGCGCAGCCGCACGAAGCCGGCGAGAACCTGGGAATAGACGAAGCCGGCCGTCAGGTCGAAGAGGTCGGCCGCGGCGCGGCGGGCGACGAAACGCGTCGGCCAGAACCGGGCGGCGAAGCGGCGGAAGCGGGGGTCCGCCAGGCGGCGGATCTTCCAGTCGGCGAAGGCGTCGGCGAGACTGGTGCCCGCCGGCGCCGGCGCGTCGCTGCGTTCGAGGCCGCCGTCGGCGCTCACGCTGCGACCCTGGAGGCCTCCCGCGGCAGGAAGCGCGAGGCCTGGCTCTGGATTTCGGCCCGAAGCACCGTCTGCCCGGGACAGGCCGGGACCGATGCCACCGCTTCGTCGACGAGGTCCTTCAGCCGCCGGGCAGCGCCGGCGACGCCTAGTTCGCGCACCATGTTCGGCCGCCCGAGCGCCTCGTCCTGACCGATCGGTTTGCCGATCTCGGCCTCGCTGCACAGCACGTCGCGGATATCGTCAGCCACCTGGTAGGCCTCGCCGAGGCAGAAGCCGAGCGCACCCCAGGGCTCCGCATCATGTCCGGCCGCCGCCGCGCCCGCCATCGAGGCACCGGCAAAGAGCGAACCGGTCTTGGCACGCTGATAGGCGACGAGGTCGGGTGACGGCTCGCTCTCCCAGGCCTGACCGGCGACGATCCCGTAGGGCATGCCGACGGCACGCGCCACGACGCCCGAGAGTGCCGCCGCGCGCAGCGGATCGGCCGCGGCTGCGAGCGCCACCGTTTCAAAGGCGAGCACGATCAGGCCGTCGCCTGACAGCAGCGCGATCTGCTCGCCATAGGCGGCGTGCACGGAAGGCCTGCCGCGCCGTATGCCGGCATTGTCGAAGCACGGCATGTCGTCGTGAACGAGCGAGGCGCAATGCAGCAGTTCCACCGCAGCCGCGCCGGCGGCCGACAGGAGCGGCACGTCGTCGCCGCACGCCGCGGCGATGGAGAGCGTCAGCCGGGGCCGGATCCTCTGGCCGCCCGGGAAGACCGCATGCTGCATGGCGGCCGCAATCCTCGGCGGCGCAGAGCGTCCGCAACTTCGCGCCAAGGCGTGCCGGAGGGCCTGTTCGATGCGGTTGGCGGCATCGTCGAGGGACATGGGCGGTATCCTCCAGCTGTCACGTTGTTTGGACTACATTGCATGTAAAAAATAGTTTACACAAGGGCATGGCGAAGGAAGCGTTCCGCAGCGGCGGGGGGGAGACCGGAAGACGGGTGGCGGTCGTCGGCGCAGGCGTCGGCGGGCTTTCCGCCGCCCTGCTCCTGGCGTCCCGCGGGCATCGGGTCACGGTGCTCGAGAAGGAACCGCGCCCCGGCGGCAAGCTCCGTGCGATCGAGGTGGCGGGCCGTCCGGTGGATTCGGGGCCGACCGTGCTGACCATGCGCGGCATCTTCGAGGGGTTGTTCGCGGCGGCCGGGCTGAGTTTTGCAGAGCGCGTGCCGACGACGAAGGCGGACATCCTCGCCCGGCACTGGTGGCCCGACGGGTCCCGCCTCGACCTTTACGCAGACGTCGACCGGTCGGCGGAGGCCATCGGCGTCTTCGCCGGCACGCGGGAAGCGAAAGCCTATCGTGCCTTCTGCGACCGGACGCGGGAGGTATTCCGCACGCTCGACGCATCCTTCATGCGCGAACCCGAGCCGGGGCTGCCGAAGCTCGTCGCCGGCGGCGGGATCGGCGGCCTCGCCGCGCTCGCCCGCATCCGGGCCTTCTCGTCGCTGTGGCAGGTGGTGTCGTCCCATTTCGCGGACGAGCGCCTGCGCCAGCTCTTCGGCCGCTATGCCACTTATTGCGGATCCTCGCCCTATGCGGCACCCGGCCCCCTGATGCTTGTCGCCCATGTCGAACAGTCGGGCGTATGGCTGGTCGAGGGCGGCATGCGCCGGCTGGCGGAGGGGCTGACGGGCGCCGCGACGTCGGCCGGCGCGGCGATCCGCTGCGATGCGGCCGTGGAGGAGATCGTGATCCGGGCGGGCCGGACGGCAGGCGTGCGGCTTTCGTCTGGCGAGATGGTGGAGGCCGATGCCGTCGTCTTCAACGGCGATCCGGCCGCGCTTGCGGCCGGCCTGCTCGGCGCATCGGCGGGGCGCGCCGTCCCGCCGGTCGCCGACACGGAGCGGTCGCTCTCGGCGCTGACGCTGTCGATGGTCGCCGGTTCGGACGGTTTCCCGCTGACCCGGCACGGCGTCTTCTTCTCGGCCGACTACCGGAGCGAGTTCGACGACATCTTCGCACGGCGCAGGCTTCCCGCGGACCCGACCGTCTACGTCTGCGCGCAGGACCGCGACGACGGTGCCGCCGCGCCGGCCGGGCCGGAGCGGCTGTTCGCCATCATCAATGCGCCGGCCGAGACCGGTACCACGTCACTTCGGAGCGAGGAGATCGCGGCATGCGTCGAAGCCTTCGAGAGGAGACTGCGGCGGTCGGGTTTCGCGCCGACGATCGTCGAGACGAAGACGACGCCGCCGGCGGCGTTCGGGCGGCTGTTCCCGGCGACGGGCGGAGCGCTCTACGGCAGGGCTTCGCACGGCTGGGCGGCGTCCTTCCAGCGGCCGACGGCGAGGAGCCGCGTCCCGGGGCTCTACCTCGCGGGAGGGGCGGTGCATCCGGGGCCCGGCCTGCCGATGGCGGCGCTCTCGGGCTGGCACGCGGCGGATCTCCTGACCCGCGACTTCGCTTCGACGGCGACGTTCCGCCCGGCGGCTATGCCTGGTGGTACGTCGACGCGACCAGCGACGACGGACGCCACGCGCTGACGATCATCGCCTTCGTCGGCAGCGTCTTCTCGCCCTACTATGCCTGGGCGCGGGGGCGCGGCCGAAGCGACCCGCTGGACCATGTCGCGGTGAATGCCATCCTCTACGGCGCGGGTCCTGGACGCTGGGCCATGACCGAGCGGGGCGCGGGGGCGCTGGCGCGGACGCCGGACCAGCTGACGGTCGGCCCGAGCAGGATGCGATGGGACGGAGGCAAGCTCGTCATCGAGATCGAGGAACGGGCCTTTCCGCTGCCGCGACGGATGGCGGGGCGCGTCGTCGTGGATCCGGGGCCGCTGTTCGGCACGGTGCACGCGCTCGATGCGGACGGCCTGCATCGCTGGCGGCCGGTGGCGCCGCTGGCGCGTGCGGCGGTATCCTTCGACGATCCGCGCCTGGCCTGGAGCGGATCGGCCTATGTCGACATGAATGCCGGCGACGAGCCGATCGAGAACGGCTTTC
Source organism: Aquibium microcysteis (assembly GCF_014495845.1). Taxonomy (NCBI): domain Bacteria; kingdom Pseudomonadati; phylum Pseudomonadota; class Alphaproteobacteria; order Hyphomicrobiales; family Phyllobacteriaceae; genus Aquibium; species Aquibium microcysteis. The sequence goes on along the minus strand of NZ_CP061080.1, from coordinate 2,636,212 downwards.
GCAGCTGGACATGGTCGCGCACGGCCGTCGCCGGCGAGACGACGATCTTCTACGACGTCGAGACGCGGCGGGGCGGGGAGAGGGGGCTGGCGCTGTCCTACCGTGCCGACGGCAGCATCGGGCAGGCGGCGCGTCCGCCGGTCCGGCCGCTGCCGGGTACGCTCTGGCGGGTGGCCCGCAGCCTCCGCTCGGCGCAGGCGCCGTCCGGCATCCGCACCTTCGAGGACACACCCTTCTACACCCGGACCGGCTGCATCGCGGGCGAGCCCGGCCGGGCCGGACCCACCGTCTGCGAAAGCGTCGATCTCGACCGCTTCGCATCGCCATGGGTGCGCATGCTTCTGCCGTTCCGGATGCCCCGGCGCCGCTAGCGGCTGCCGGTGCATCGTCCGCCCGCAGCAGGCTCAGTCGCCGCCCTGGCCGTCCTCCGCGCGTCTGGCCGTGGCTGCCGCCTGCCGGTTCCGTTCCGCCCGCTCCCGGTCGAAGCGCCGCAGGTTGCGCAGTTCGCGCACGCCGAAGACGAGCGCCAGGCCGAGCACCAGCACCAGTTCGAAGAGGATGATGTAACCGGAGCTCACGGCTGCGAACGCTGGGCCCGCCCCAGCGGCAGCCGCCCCGCCTGCGGGCGGCGTTGGAACGTATGGAGCAGTTCGACCATCCGCAGGGCGCGCGCCTCGACCCGCCACCAGGGAGGCATCGCGGGGCTGCGCGCGGGCGGCGCCGACCGGACGACCGCGCGGATCATGCCGCGAGCCTCGTCGAGCGCCGGCCACGCGGAGGGCGCCTCCGCCGGATAGGACTGGCCGACCGCTTCCAGCATGAGGGCGAGCTTGCGCGGCGCGGCGACGACGGAGCGACGCGCGACCGGGTCGAGGCCGGCCGCGACGCCGCGTCCGATCTCCCGGTAGAGCAGGCGTGCGGCCGCGATTCCGATCCGCGTCGATGCCGGAAGCGCCGCGATGCCGCTGAGAGAGCGGTCGTAGAGCTTCTCGGCCTCGGCCAGCAGTTCCGCCACGACCGCCCGCAGCGCCGGCGTGCAGACGGGGTCGGCGAGGAACCGCTGTGGATCGATGCCGTGTCGCCGCAGCATGTCGAGGGGCAGATAGAGCCGTCCGGCACGGGCATCCTCGCCGACGTCGCGGCAGATATTGGTGAGCTGCATGGCGACGCCGAGGTCGCAGGCACGGGCGAGAACCGCCGGCAGGCGGCGGTCCATCACCAGCGTCATCATCGCGCCGACGGAGCCTGCGACGCGCATGGCATAGGCGCGAAGATCGGCCAAGGTCTCGTAGCGGCGCGCCTGCGCATCCCAGGCGAGCCCTTCCAGCAGCGCGTCGGGGAGGGCGCGGGGAATGGCGAAGGCCATCACGACATCGGCGAAGGCGCGCTCGACGGTGCTTTGGCCGGGCGCGCCGGCGTAGACGCGGTCGAGCAGCGCCCGCATGTCCGCCACCGCGTGCAGTCCGCCGTCTTCCTTGTCGATGCGGTCGTCGGCCATGCGGCAGAAGGCATAGACGGCGTAGGCCGGCTCCCGGATCGCCACCGGCAACAGGAGGGAGGCGAGGTAGAAGGAGCGCGAGCCCTGGCGGATCGCCTGGCGGCAGGCCGCGCAGTCGGCCGGGGTCGAGAAGCGTCTATCGAAGGTAGGCGCTGGCATCGGGCACGACCGTGTCGAGGATGCGGGCGGACGACAGCACACCCGGAAGTCCGGCGCCCGGATGCGTTCCCGCGCCGACCAGGAAGAGGTCGCGGACGGTTTCGCTGCGGTTGTGCGGGCGGAACCACGCGCTCTGCGTCAGGACCGGTTCGAAGCCGAAGCCGGCGCCGTAAGCGGACAGGTAGTCGTCGCGAAAGTCGACCGGCGTGATCACCCTCGAGGTGACGATGCGGCCGGGCAGGCCCGGCATCACCGTTTCCGCGAGACGGCGCTCGATCGCCGCGCGGCGCCGCTCCGATTCGACCGACCAGTCGACGTCGCCCTTCAGGTTGGGGACAGGGGTCAGCGCGTAGAAGGCATCGCAGCCCGCGGGCGCGACGCCGGGATCGCTGGCGCTCGGACGGTGGAGGTAGATGGAGAAGTCGTCCGTCAGGCGCTTGCGCTCGAAGACGTCCTCGATCAGGCCCCTGTAGCGCGGGCCGAGCAGGATGGTGTGATGGCCGACGGCATCGAAGCGGCCGCTCGTGCCGAAGAACCAGACGAGCAGGCCCATCGAATGGCGCGCGCGCTCGATCCGGCGGTCGCTCCAGCGGCGGGCCGCCGCCTTGTCGAGCAGGCGGCCATAGGTGGTGGCCGCATCGGCGTTCGAGACGACGAGATTCGCAGCGATGCGTTCACCGGAGACGAGCCGCACGCCTGTGGCGCGGCCGTCCTTCGTCTCGATTTCCGCGACTTCGGCCCGCGTGCGCAGCATCCCGCCTTGCCCGGCGATCAGTCCTGCGAGGCCGTCGACCAGCCGGCCGACGCCGCCGAGGGGATAGTGCACGCCCCAGCGCCGCTCGAGATCCGGGATCAGGCAGTAGATGGCGGGGGCACGGAACGGGTTGCCGCCGATGAGGAGAGGATGGAAGCTCAGCACGGTGCGCAGCTTCGTCGAGCGGACGAAGGACGCGACGAGACCGTGGACGCTGCGCCAGCCCTGAAGGCGGATGAGATCGGGTGCGATGCGCAGCATGTCGGCGAAGGACGAGAACGGCCGGTGGCCGAGCTGCTCGAAGCCGATGCGGCAGATCTCGCGGGCCATCGTCATGAAGCGGTCCCAGCCCTCGACGTCACCGGGTGCGACGCGCGCGACTTCGGCGCGCATGGCGTCGGCGTCGCGCCAGCAGTCGACATGCGAGCCGTCGTCGAAGCGGATGCGGTAGAAGGGGTCGAGCGCGCGCAGGTCGAGGTCGTCCTGCATCCGCCGCCCGGCGAGCGTCCAGAGTTCCTCGAACAGGAAAGGCGCCGTGACGATGGTCGGTCCCCGATCGAAGGTGAACCCGTCCTGGACAAGGACGGAGGCGCGGCCGCCGAGCCGCTCGAGCCGCTCCAGAACGGTCACCCGGAAGCCGCGGGCCCCGAGCCGGACGGCTGCCGCGAGGCCGCCGAAGCCGGAGCCGACGACGACCGCGTGCGGCCGCCGGCCGGTCGGGTCGAACCTTCGGTTGCGGTCGGGGCTTGTCAACATGAATGGACAGTATGCGATGTCATTCGAAATGACAAAAGAAAACGTCAGGCGTGCTCCGCCGCTGCCCGACCGGCGATCAGCGCGGCGATCTCGTCCGGGCGCTCCTCATGGACGAGGTGCCCGCCCGTCGGCAGCAGCAGCGCTTCGGCCCTTGGCGTGCGGCGCGCGAGTTCGGTCGCGTCGCCGGGCGGGATCGCCCTGTCGCCGGCGGCGGCCACGAGCAGCAGCCGCGGATTCAGCTGTGCGATGCGCCGCGGCAGGTCGTCCAGGTCCCAGGCCGCCATCATGCCGAGCGTCGCCTCGATATGGCCCGCCGTCCGGAACAGCCTCTCATAGAGCGCGACGCCGCGCGCATCGATGGTCGAGCCGGTCCCGGCCAGCAGCCGTTCCGTCGCGCCCGGTGCCTGCGCCCGCCAGGAAAACAGGCGCGGCGCGAGCGGATTGAGGAAGAGCAGTCTGGCGAGCGGCGAGAACACGCCCGCGCCGCGGATGGGCTTGATCGCGCCGTTCAGCGAGAGGATCAGGTCGGGCGCCAGGCGCAGGTCGAGCGCCATCTGGATGGCAATGGCCGCGCCCGCCGAATGGCCGACGACGACGCCGGGCGCCAGGCCCAGTTCGGAGACGAGGGCGGCGACGCGCATTGCCATTCCGGGCAGGGACATTCCCTCCGACGGCGGCATCGCCGTGAAGCCGTGGCCGGGGAGATCGGGCACGATGACGGTGTAGCGGTCGGCGAGACGGGGAGCGACGTCGCGCCAGCTGTGGCTGGCCGCCCCGGTTCCGTGCAGCAAGAGCAGCGCGGGTCCCCGGCCCATCACCTGGACGTGCCAGTTCAGACGCGCGGCCGACACGAAACGGCTCGCTTCGCGGTTCGGCCAGTCGCGGCCCTGCCTGTTCCAATCCGGCCGCTCCATGCAGCGCTCCAGGCTTCGCTGAGTCAGGTCCGGGCGTGCAGGTGCGCGGAGAGCTCGCGGCTGATCCGCCGGCTGTCGCCGTGCGGCAGGGGAGAATACTCCGCGCCGAGCCTGCGCGCGAGGCCCGCCAGTGCGGCCTGCGGGCGGGAGGCCGTGTCGATGACGACGCCGCGCGTCCGGCCTGCACGGAACACCGCGGCCGCACGTTCGGCGTCTTCCGCCGCCCGTTGCCGGCCCGGCGCGCCGCCGAAGCCGATGTTGGGGCGGCCGTCGGTCAGGAACACGGCGACAGCCTCCCGCCCCGTGCGCGTGACCGTGCCGGCCAGCGAGTCGGCCGCCAGGATCGCATCGGCGAGCGGGGTGCCACCGCCGCCCGGCAGAGCGGCGAGCGCCCGCTTGGCGCGAACCAGCGATCGCGTCGGCGGCAGCACGAGGTCGGCGCCGGTGCCGCGGAAGGCGATGAGCGCCACTTCGTCGCGCCGGCGGTAGCTCTCGGCCAGCAGCAGCTCGACGGCGCCCTTGGCTTCGGCCAGCCGCGCGGCGGCGGCCGAGCCGGAAGCGTCGACCACGAACACCACCGTGGTGCCCTGCGGTTCGCGGCGGCGCAGCCAGCGGAAATCGTCGGTCCGCACCATGATGCCTCCTGCCGGAGCATCCCCGCGGTCTTCGCGACCCTGACCGCGGCGGATCGCCTGCCACGGAGCCGCGGCGCGCAAGGTGGCGAGCACGTCCGGCCGTGCTCCCGGATAGGGTGCCTTCGACGCGATGCCGACGGCCGGTCCGCGGCGCCCACCCGTCCTCGCCGCTCCGGCGCCGCTGCTGCGGCCCTTGCGGGTGGCGGGCGCGCCGGCCCCTTCGAGCAGGCCTGGCGGCAGTACGGCGGCGGCGGCCTCCAGCACGACATCGGCCAGTTGGGCGCCGTCCTCGGCGTTCTCCCGCCGCTCCTGCGCAGGATCCGGCGGCGGTGGCGGCGGGGATTGCTGCGCGGCTTCCGCGACGGCCTGAACGCCGAGGACGAGCCGCAGGGCCAGGGCTGCGTCTTCGGTCTCGACGGCCGGACTGCCGCGCATCGCGGCTGCGGCACGGGTGGCCCGGACCAGGAAGAGGAGCCGGCGCGGCGAATGCGCCATGGCGAGCGCAGCCAGCGCATCGAGCAGGCCATCGTCGAGACGGATACCGGGCAGCCGCGATCGCGCGGCGAGGAGCGTGTCCATGTCCGGGGCGCATTCTTCCATGGCGGCGACGCCCGAAAGATCGATGGCGAAGGCGAGCCGTTCGGCGAGCGGGAACGGAATCGTCTCGCCCGGCTCGGCGCCCTCGTCGAGAGCGAGCAGCGCGAAACGCGCCGGCAGGTCGCCGGAAAAGCCGTCGCGCTCGAGCCTCACGGCGCCGCGGTCGATGGCGGCGCAGACGGTGGCCGTCTGGGCGCGGTCGAGCCGTTCGGCCATCGGCACGACGATCGTGCCGCCATGCGCTGCAGCCAGAAGCCCGATGTCGAGGATCGGCCGGCCGGCGGCCAGCGTCGCTGCCACGTCGAGACCTCCCGCCAGGCGGGCAGGGTCGCAGCCGGCCGGGAGCCGCCGCCGCGCTGCCCCTTTCGGGAAGCAGCCGAGGGCAAGGTCCACCCAGCGGTCGCGCGCGGGGCCGGCGCGGGCCCGAAGATGCACCCCGACGAGGCCTTCGGGGTCGATCGCGAGGAGACAGGCGGCGGCGACGGCGTCGGCCCAGCTCCGGTCGGGCCCGGCATCCCGGCTCATCGGCCCGCGAGTTCCGCGATCGCGCGTTCGATGCGGACGGTCGAGCCTGCTTCGTCGAGCGGATCGCGCCGCAGGCGATGGCGCAGGGCCGCCGGCGCGATCGCCGCGATCGCGGCGGCGTCCACGCGTTCGCGACCGTCGAGCGCGGCCGCGGCGCGAGCGGCACGCAGCAGCGTGAGTTCGCCGCGCAGTCCGTCGACGCCGAGCGCGAGGCACAGGCGGCTGGCGAACTCCATCGCCTCGTCGGGGGTCTCGACCGAGCCGATCCCGCGCCGTGCCCGCGCGATCCTCGACCGCAACCGGGCGTCCGCGCGCTCCCATTCGGCGGCGAAGGCTTCGGGATCGCGATCGAAGCGGTCGCGACGCTTCACCACCTCGATGCGCTGGGCGATGTCGGACGGCGATCTCACGTCGACGGACAGGCCGAATCGATCGAGCAGCTGGGGCCGCAGCTCGCCTTCCTCGGGGTTGCCGCTGCCGACCAGGACGAAGCGTGCCGGGTGGCGGACCGACAGGCCGTCCCGCTCGACCACGTTGACGCCCGAGGCGGCGACGTCGAGCAGCAGATCGACGAGATGGTCCTCGAGCAGATTGACCTCGTCGATGTAGAGGAAGCCGCGGTGGGCGGCGGCGAGCAGGCCGGGTTCGAAGGCCTTCTCGCCATGCGCGAGCGCCTTCTCGAGGTCGAGCGCGCCGGCGACCCGGTCTTCCGTGGCGCTGAGCGGAAGATCGATCACGGGGACCGGGACCTTGCGCGGGCGGCCGGGCTTGCGCGCCCGGCATGCCGGACAGAGACTCGCGGGCGCGGCCGGATCGCAGTTGAAGCGGCAATCGCCGGCGACCGTCATGGGCGGCAGCAGCCGGGCGAGGCCGCGAACGGCGGTGGACTTGCCCGTGCCGCGGTCGCCGAAGACGAGGATGCCTCCGATCGTCGGATCGACGGCGGCCAGCATCAGGGCATGCTTCATCCCGTCCTGTCCGACGATGGCGGAGAACGGGTAGGTCGTGGACGAAAGTCCGGAATGATTTACGAAGGCGTATGTCAACTTCGTTTACCTCGCCCTATTCAAAGCACGGGTCGGATCGGTTATCAATCGGAATTGTCAGTGCGAACCGCCGATCGTCCAACCGGCTTGACAGTAAACGCTTGACGACGCAGCGTCCCGGCCTAAGTGTCGGGACGAAGGGAAACAGTCCGGGAGGAACCCATGACAATGTCCATACGCCTTGCCGCCGCCGCTGCCTTGCTCATCGGCATTCCGTCGATTGCCGTCGCGCAGGACGCCGCCAAGGGCGAGACGATCTTCAAGCGCTGCGCCACCTGTCACGGCATCGGCGACACCACCAAGCCGATCGCGCCGAACCTGAACGGGGTGATCGGCCGGGTGGCCGGAACGCAGGAGGATTTCGTCAAGAAATACTCGAAGGCCATGGTGGCGGCAGGCGAGGGCGGACTCGTCTGGACCGAGGCCGACATCGACGAGTACATCACCGACCCGAAGAAGAAGGTGCCGGGCAACAAGATGGCCTTCCCCGGCCTGAAGAAGCCCGAGGAGCGCGCCGACGTGATCGCCTACATCAAGACCTTCTCGCCGGAAGCGGGCTCCCAGTAACCGCACAAGTCTATGGACAGTGACGGCGCTTGGTGTCAATCTGAGTGGACACCAAGCGCCGCCGGTCTCCTGGTTACTGCCGGCTCTGGCGCCTGAACGGAGGCGGCGTGCCGTGTCGCGTCGCCGGGGAGGACGCATGGACAGACCGGCAACCCCGTTGCTCGACCGGATCACGGATCCCTCCGACCTTCACCGGCTTGACGACGCCGAACTCGTCCGGCTCGCGGACGAACTGAGGTCCGAGACCATCTCGGCCGTGTCAGTGACGGGCGGCCATCTCGGTGCCGGGCTCGGCGTCATCGAACTCACGGTCGCCATCCATGCGGTGTTCGAGACGCCGCGCGACCGGCTGATCTTCGACGTCGGGCACCAATGCTATCCGCACAAGATCCTGACGGGCCGGCGCGACAGGATCCGCACCCTGCGCCAGGGCGGGGGCCTTTCGGGCTTCACCAAGCGGTCCGAAAGCGACCATGATCCGTTCGGCGCGGCCCATTCCTCGACGTCGATCTCGGCCGGACTCGGCTTTGCCGCCGCGCGTGACCTCGGTGCGGACGTCGGCGACGTGGTCTGCGTCATCGGCGACGGCGCGCTTTCGGCGGGCATGGCCTACGAAGCGATGAACAATGCAGGCGCGCTGGGAAAGCGGCTGGTCGTGATCCTCAACGACAACGAGATGTCGATCTCGCCGCCCGTCGGTGCGATGTCGCGTCATCTGACGCGGCTGCAGGCGGGCACGCCTTCGCCGCAGGTCGCGACGGATCGGGCGGACTCAGCGGCGCGGCTCAGGTCTCCCGCGTCGTCCGGGGCAGAGCGCGCGCGCGACATGGTGGCGGGGCTCCTGCCGGAGCGTTCGCTGTTCGAGCACCTCGGCCTATCCTATGTCGGGCCGGTCGACGGTCACGACATGCACGCCTTGCTTTCCGTGCTGCGGATGGTGCGCGGGCAGGCGGACGGCCCGGTGCTCGTGCATGCGGTGACCTGCAAGGGCAAGGGCTATGCGCCCGCAGAACGCTCCGCCGACAAGTACCACGGCGTCGGCCGCTTCGACGTCGCGACCGGTGCGCAGGTCAAGGCGCCACCCGGACCGCCGTCCTTCACGAAGGTGTTCGCAGACAGCCTGATCGCGGAGGCCGAAGCCGACTCGCGCATCGTCGCCGTCACCGCCGCTATGGCCAGCGGCACAGGGCTCGACGCGTTCCAGAAGCGGTTTCCCGACCGCTTCTTCGACGTCGGCATCGCCGAACAGCATGGCATTACCTTCGCGGCGGGAATGGCGGCAGCGGGAATGCGTCCCTTCGCGGCGATCTACTCGACCTTCCTGCAGCGCGCTTATGACCAGGTGGTGCACGACGTGGCGCTGCAGCGGCTCCCGGTGCGCTTCGCCATCGACCGTGCCGGGCTGGTGGGGGAGGACGGACCGACCCATGCCGGGTCCTACGACCTCGCCTATCTCTGCAACCTGCCGGACTTCGTGGTCATGGCCGCCGCCGACGAGGCGGAACTGGTCCACATGGTCGCCACAGCCCGCACCATCGATGACCGTCCCTCCGCTTTCCGCTACCCGCGCGGGGCGGGGACGGGCGTGTCCCTGCCTGCCTGCGGCGTTCCGCTCGAGATCGGCCGCGGCCGTCTCCTGCGCGAAGGGTCCTCGGTGGCGCTGCTTTCGCTCGGCGGCCGGCTGGACGAATGCCTGGTGGCCGCCGACGAACTGGCCAGGCGCGGCATCACCGCGACCGTGGCCGACGCACGGTTCGCCAAGCCTCTGGATCGTAGGCTGATCCTGGCCCTGGCGCGCGACCACGAGGCGCTGATCACGGTGGAGGAGGGGGCAGCCGGCGGCTTCGGCGCGCATGTGCTGCACCTGCTCGCCGCGGCAGGGGTGCTGGACAGGGGCCTGCGGATCCGGACGCTGACCCTTCCCGACCGCTTCATCGAGCATGACAAGCCGCGCACGATGTACGAGGCAGCCGGGCTGAACGCGCCGCAGATCGTGCTCTCGACGCTGGACTGCCTGGGCTTGATGGAGCGCAGGCTCTATCCGGTGCCGGCGATGCCCGCCGCCTGAGCCGTCAGGCGACCTGCGGGTTCCTGCGCCAGACAGACCGGTTCAGCGCCGCCGCGATCGACACCCAGACCAGGTAGGGGACGAAGAGCAAGGCCGCCCAGCCCGACAGGGCAGACGCGCTGACGATGAAGGCCGCGATCAGGAGCCAGAGAAGCACCACGTCGACGAAGGCGAGGTCCATGCGGCGACGGCCGAAGAACAGCCAGGACCATGCCGCATTGACGACCAGTTGCGCGCCCCACAGCACGACCGGAAGCGACCAGCCGCCCGCGCGCCAGACGAGCCACCCGGCGACCGCTATCATCAGGAAAAGGATGGTCCAGACGACGCCGAAGGACCAGTTGGGCGGCGTCCAGGATGGTTTGTCGAGCGTCTCGTACCAGGCACCCGGCTGGAACAGCGCGCCGCTCGACGCAGCAACGATGCAGAGCACGACAAAAACGGCGAGGGACCAGTCCAACATGACGCGGACTCCGGCTGGGGTTCGTCCGCATCACATAGCGCCGCTGCGTTCCTGCGCAAGCGTCAACGACATCTCAGGCCTTGGATTCGTAACCTTCCTCGGTCGCCTCGCCGAAATCTGCCGCGCCGGCAACGAGACGGTAGACCCGCGCAATCTCCGAGAGCAGGCCGAGCCGGACCAGTTCGCGCGCGGCTTCCGACCGGTCCGCCACGCGGTTCGCGTAGCGCCAGCCCTCGAGAGCGGCGAACTGCTCCTCGTCCAACATCAGTTCAATGCGCCGGATGCCGGATGTTGCGCCGGCCGCCGGAGCATCGCCGTTGCCATTCTTCGGGGCGGACACGCCACCTACTCCCTGTATCGCCGATCCAGAGCCCGAAACCGCCCGGACGGCTGCTCGGCGTTCCTCCACGATGCCGAAGGTAGGGCCAAAGTGCTCGCGCCTCCATTGCGGAAAAACGCCTACGGGAAAACTACGTACGGAGCGGGACGCCGCGCCCATCAGGCATCCGCAGCGGTCCGGCGCGACGTCCGTGCGCAGCCGTGACACGTCTCATCGAAGCCGGTCCGGTCCTCCGCTGAGAATGCGGGGATCCGACTCGCCGAATCGCGGAGCGTCGATCCCGAAGAGCGCGACACGCCTCAGCGCATCATCCGGATGAGGTCGGACAGGCCGCGCGCCTCGAGCTTTTCGCGGATCCGGGCGCGGTGGATCTCGACGGTGCGCTGGCTGATGCCGAGCTGGTCGGCGATGGCCTTGTTGGTCTCGCCGAGCACGAGGTGATCGAGCACTTCGCGCTCGCGGACCGTCAGGCGCGCGAGACGGTCGGCGACCTCTTCCGGCGCGATGGCGCTGGGCGCGCGGTTGGCAACGGCGTCGGCGGCAAGTTCGATGGCCGCAAGGATCTGCTCTTCGGTGCCGGGCTTCTCGATGAAGTCGAGGGCCCCTGCCTTCATGGCTGCGACGGCCACCGGCACGTCGCCATGACCGGTCAGGATGACGATGGGAATGGCGTCGCCCTTCTCCCGCAGGTGTCGCTGCAGTTCCAGCCCGTCCATGCCCGGCATCCGCAGGTCGAGAAGCAGGCAGTCGGCGGGCGTCCGGTCCCCGGTTGCGAGGAAGGCTTCCGCCGAGACGTGCACGACCGCCCGGGCCCCGTGGGCGACCAGGAGCGCCCGCATCGAATCGAGCACCGATGGGTCGTCGTCGACGACGTGGATGCGCAGCCGCTCAGCTCTCCAGGGCATGCGCGCCTCCGCCGATCGGCAGGGAAAAGACGATCAGGGCGCCCTGCGACACCGGCCGCGAGCCGATCCGTCCGCCGTGGGCCTCGACGATCGACCGGCAGAGCGACAGGCCGAAGCCCATGCCGCTGCTGGTCGAGGGATGGAAAGGCTCGAAGAGCCGAGCGACGATCTCGGGCGGGATACCGTGCCCGGTGTCGCGCACGCCGATCTCCGCTTCCGCGCCTTCCCTCCGCACGGTCACTTCGAGAAGCCGTTCGTCGCTGTCGCGCATGGCCGCGAGACTGTTGCGAACCAGGTTGAGCACCAGCTGGCCGAGCTGGATCGGATCGGCCACGACGGCTGGCAGCGATCCCTCGAAGGCGAAGCGCACCGTCGGTTCGGGATCGTCGGAGGCGGCGAGCGCCAGTTCGACACCCTGGCGGACGACCAGGCGCAGGTCGACCGGCTCGGCGACGAGTTCGCCCTGGCCGATGAAGTTGCGCAGCCGCCGCACCAGCTCCGCCGCCCGCCGCGATTCGACCACCGCGCGGTCGATCAGGCCGTTGATGTTGTCGGGAATGGCGACGCCGTGGTTGCGCAGTTCCTGCCGGCAGGCGTTGACGTAGTTGGTGACGGCGGCCAGAGGCTGGTTGAGTTCGTGCGCGAGGGCGGAGGCGAGCTCGCCCATCGAACTGCGCCGCGCGGCGTCCATGACCATGAGGCGAAGTCTCGCCTCCTCGGCCTCCGCCAGCTTCTGCGCAGCGACGGCCGCCCGTTCGCGGTCGAGGCTGTTGAGCGCGAAGAGGGCGCGGCGCAGGATGCGAAGCGCTTCGCGGTCGCTCTCGGAAAACGGCTTGCTGCGGCCCCGCCGCTCCTCGCTCCACAGCGCGAAGGAACCGCGCGGCGACAGGCGTACGGTCCCGTCCGCACCGATCCGCTCGACCTTGTCGGGCTTCCCCGCCCAGGCGATGGTGTGCTCGTATTCCTCGCGCAGGAAGACGAGGAAATCCTCGCCGTCCTTCGACAGTTCGAGATAGGCCGCGCCGGAGGCCGTCGACCAGTGGGCCGGATCGAGATCGAGCTGTGCAGGCAGGGAATCCTGGGTGGCCAGGCCTTCGACGAGGTCGCTGCGCAGGCCGTCGAGCGGCGGCAAGGGTCGCGGCGTGCGTCCGAAGCAGGTGACGGCGCCGCCGAGCTTCAGCACCATGCCCTGGGCATCGGCGTGCTGCATCAGTTCGGCGGCCTTCTCCGTGATGATCGACGCGAGCGGCCGTCCCTCGCGCGCGCTCCGCTCGATCTCGGACGCCGTCCGCTCCGCCCTGATGCTCTGGCGCAGCTGGGCCGCGTTCTCGAGGCTCTGCAGCAGCGCGGAGATCGTGCCGCCGAGCAGTTCGCAGAAGCGGAAACGGCTCCACGGAAGGTGCAGCGGTCCGTAATGGTGGCAGGCGACGAGGCCCCAGAGATCGTCGTTCGAGATGAGCGAGATCGACATCGACGCGCCGACACCCATGTTGCCGAGATACTCCACGTGGACCGGAGCCACGCCGCGGAGTTTGGAATGGGTCAGGTCGAGGGCGGCGGGATGGGATGCGTCCGCGATCGCGCCGCGATGGGTCAGGATCGGCACCGGTTCCGCCATGATGTCGGGGATCGAGCGGATCACGTTCAGCGCGAAGTGCCGGCGCGCCGGCTCCGGAATATCGGAGGCGGGGTAGTGCAGGCCGAGGAAGGAATCCTCCCGGACGGTGCTCTCCGCGATGACCTCGCCGTGCAGGTCCTCGGCGAAGCGGTAGATCATCACCCGGTCGAAGCCCGTCACCTCGCGCACGATCTGCGCGCTCGCCCGAGCAAGTTCCGTCAGCGTGTCGGGGCGGATGAGTTCTGTGATGACGCGCTGACGCAGTTCGTCCTCTTCCCAGACCCGGTCCGGTCCGTGCTCCGGCAGCACGAACTCCAGGATGAAGCTGCCGCCGTAGAGGTGGGGGAAGCACTCGAGGCGGACCGGGCCGTCAGGGCGGACGAGGTCCACGAACCACGGCTTGATCAGGTCCGGGCGCCGCGGCTCCAGCGCGCGCGAGTGCAGTTCGTCGGCAAGGACCGGACCGAGCAGGTCCTCGACCGGCCGCCCCAGCAGCTTTTCCGGCGCATGACCGAGATAGGCGGCGGTATTGGCGCTGACGTAGTCGATGCGCCGGGAAACGACATCGGCGGCCACCAGCGCTCCATTCGGCTGGATGGACCCGATGAAGTGTATCGGTTCGGTGTCGCACGACGTCAGGTCGATGCGCGGTCGCATGTACGATCTCCCGGCGCCGGTCTGGCGGTATCCGGCGAAAGGACGCTTTCCGGCGCTTTTTTCGCCGGCGCGGGTGGCGATCGCGTCCTCCGCTCCCCATCTGCGCCAAGTTAGGCAAGGCCACCCGCCAAGGCAATGGAATGAGTTGACACCGCCGGGCCCCGGCGCGAAGACGAAGCCACCGTCAGATGCGGCCGAACCCCGCGCCTCCTCGGCCTCGAAAGCCCGCAGAACAGCCATGTCGGGACAGGACATCCTCCACACCGCCTTCGGAAAGGCCGATCCGGATTCGCTTGCGCGGATGATCGCCTCCGTCGCCGACGTCGCCGTCGTTCTCGACCGCCAGGACCGGGTGCGGGATGCCTCGTGGGGAGGGCGATCGGGCGGGTTCGCGGCGGACGTCGCCTCGTGGACGGGACGCAGCCTGCCGGATCTCGTGGCGGCGGAGAGCGTGGACGACCTGCAGGATCTGCTGGCCGCGGCACGGGCTGGCGGGAACGGCCTGCCGAGGACGATCCGTCACCCGACGCCATCCGGCCATGTTTCGGTCGAATATGCCGCGATGGCTTTCGGCGGAGAGGGCGAGATCGTGCTCATCGGCACCTCCGCGCCGCCCGTTCCGCGTCCGCAGTCGTCCTCGGAGAGCCTTTTCCACAGGCTGTGGGCGATCGGCAGCGAGGCAATGCTCCTCGTCGATGGTCGCACGGGTGCCATCCGCGACGGCAATCGTGCCGCTGCGGTGCTGCTCGGCATCCAGGCGGAGGCCGTCCGGTCCGGGCGCCTCGCCGACCACATCGAGGGAAATTCCCGCGCGGAGGTCAGCGTCCGGCTGCGGGGGGTGTTGTCGTCGGGGCGTCCCGACCGCTTCCAGACGCCCCTGCGGGGCGACCGCGGGGGGCGCCTGTCGCTGGTGGCCGAACCCGCTGCGGGTGGCGAGGCCGGGCTCCTGCTCGTGCGGCTGTCACAGGCAGGCGAACGCGACGCGGGCGAAGATCCGTCCTCGTCGTTGCCGCAGCTGATCCGGGAGAGCCCCGATCCGGTCGTGCTGATCGATCCGGCCGGCTCCATCCTCTGGGCCAATGATTCGTTCCTCGCCGCGGTCGGCGCGCCGGCCGAGGTGCTCGCCATCGGACGCGGCATCGACGAGTTCGTGACGGTGGACGGCGGGCGGCGTCTGGCCGATCTGCTGTCGGCGGCCGAACGTCAGGGACGGCTTCTGGCCGGCGGGCTCGGTCTGGAGGCACTCGATCACGGAACCACCCCGTGCGAGGCCGTCATCTTTCACGCCCCCGATCCGGTGCTGCCGCGATTCGGCATCGTGCTGCGGGTCCTGCGTGCGGGGGCCGGCTCGGCGCCCTCAGACGGGGACAGGCTCGACCTGACGGCTCTGACCGATCTGGTGGGCCGCACGCCGCTGCGCGATCTCGTCCAGAACACGACGGATCTGATCGAGAAGATGTGCGTGGAGGCTGCCCTCCGGCTGACTGGCGACAACCGGTCGGCCGCAGCGCGCGCGCTCGGTCTCAGCCGTCAGGCTTTCTATCTGAAGCTCCGGCGGTTCGGACTGGCCGGCACCGCCGACGACTGACGCGGCCGGCGCGGAGCAGCCGCAGAGTGACGGTTGCGCGGCGGGCGCAGGCGTCTGCTATGACACCGTAGCACCGTGATTCCCGAAGAAGGCCGATTTGTCCGCCGATCCCCGACACATTCTCAAGACCGTCTACGGCTACGACGCCTTCCGGGGCCCGCAGGCGCGGATCGTCGACCACGTGGTGGCAGGAAACAACGCCTTCGTGCTGATGCCGACGGGCGGCGGCAAGTCGCTGTGCTACCAGATCCCTGCGCTGGCGCGGCCGGGGATGGGGCTGATCGTCTCGCCGCTGCTGGCGCTGATGGCCGACCAGGTGGCGGCCCTGCGGCAGGCCGGCGTGCGCGCGGCGGCGCTGAACTCCGACCTGCCGGGCGATGAGCGGTCCCAATTGTGGCGCGACATCGGGCAGGGCGCGCTCGATCTCCTGTATGTGGCGCCGGAGACCCTGCTCCGATCCGAGACGCTCGACCGGCTGCGCCGGGTTCCCCTGTCGCTGATCGCCATCGACGAGGCGCATTGCCTGTCGCAGTGGGGGCACGACTTCCGGCCGTCCTACCGGCAGCTCGATGCGATCGTCGATCTGTTTCCAGGCACGCCGCGCATGGCCCTGACGGCGACCGCCGATGCGCCGACGCGGGCGGAAATCCTCGATCATCTCAAGATCGCCGAGACGGACGCCTTCATCGCCGGTTTCGACCGCCCCAACATCCGCTACGCCATCAGCGAGAAGGACAATCCGCGCGCGCAGCTGAAGCGCTTCCTGGCGGGCCACGAGGGCGAGAGCGGCATCGTCTACTGCCTGTCGAAGCGCAAGACGGAGGAGACCGCCGAATGGCTTCGCGGCCAGGGCTACGACGCCCTGCCGTATCACGGCGGCATGGACAAGGCCGCGCGCGAGGCGAACCAGCTGCGCTTCCAGCGCGGGGAAGCCGTCGTGATGGTGGCGACCATCGCCTTCGGCATGGGGATCGACAAGCCCGACGTCCGCTTCGTCGCGCATACCGACCTGCCGAGCAGCATCGAGGCCTATTACCAGGAGACCGGGCGCGCCGGGCGCGACGGTCTGCCGTCCGATACGCTGATGCTCTACGGCTCGGAGGACATCGCGCTGCGCAGCCGGTTCATCGAGGAGTCAGATGCGCCCGACCAGCGCAAGCGCACCGAGCGCCAGAAGCTCGACGCGCTGCTGGGCCTCGCCGAGACGGCCGGCTGCCGCCGCCAGGTGCTCCTGTCCTACTTCGGGGACAACTGCGCGCCGTGCGGCAATTGCGACACCTGCGCCAAGCCGCCGGACCTGTTCGACGGGACGACGGCCGCGCTGAAGGCGCTGTCCTGCATCTACCGGACGGGCGAGCGCTACGGCCAGGCCTATATCGTCGACGTACTTCTCGGCGTCGAGAATGTGCGCATCGCGGAACAGGGTCATGACCGGGTCTCCACCTACGGCATCGGCAAGGAGCACGACAATCGCACCTGGCGCGGCATCCTGCGCCAGCTTATCGCGCTGCGCCTGATCGACGTCGATCTCGCCGGCCATGGCGGTCTGTCGATCGGCGAGGCGGGGAGGCAGTTCCTGCGCGAGAAGCCGACACTGATGCTGCGGCTGCCGTCTGCGCCCCGCGCCGAACGGACGAAGGTCTCGTCGCGCAGGCAGGCGACGGAGGCGCTGCCGGAAGAAGACCGCAGCCTGTTCCAGGCGCTGCGGGAAAAGCGCATGGAGATCGCCCGGGCGCAGAACGTGCCGCCCTACGTGATCTTCCACGACCGCACGCTGATGGAACTGGCGTCGGCCCGTCCGCGGACCCGCGGCGCGATGAGCGCCGTTCCGGGCGTCGGCGAGGCGAAGCTGGAGCGCTACGGACCCGCCTTCCTGTCGGTCATCGCCCAGCACGCCGATTGATCCGCAGTTGCCGCGCGCGTATTCCCGGCGTCTCAGAACAGGAGGTCGGGCAGGAAGGTGACCAGCGGCGGAACGTAGGTGAGCAGCAGGAGGACGGCGATCGCGGCGGCGAGGAAGGGCAGGAACGCCTTCGTGAAATCCTCGACCGAACAGCGCGTGATCGAGCAGACGGTGAACATGACGGTCCCGACCGGCGGCGTCAGCGAGCCGATGGTCGTGTTGAACACCAGCACGACGCCGAGATGGACCGGGTCGATGCCGAGGCTCTGCGCCACCTGCACCAGCAGGGGACCCAGGATGACGATGATCGCCAGCCCCTCGAAGACGGTGCCGAGAAGGAGCAGGGCGACGTTGATGACGAGCAGGACGACGAGTTTGTTGTCGGACACCGACAGAAGCGCGGTGACGAGCTGCTGGGGCATCTGTTCGAGGCTGAGGATCAGCGAGAAGACCGAGGCGGCGGCGACGATGAAGAGGACGCCGGCGGTGGTGGCTGCGGATTCCTTCAGGAGCGACAGGGTGTCGCCCATGGTGAGCCCGCGATAGACGAGCACGCCGACGAGGAAGGCGTACACCGCCGCGACCGCGCCGAGTTCGGTGGGGGTGAACCAGCCGCTGCGCAGCCCGAGAAGCAGCATGACCGGCATGGCCAGCGCCCAGAGCGCCGCGCGGCCGTTGGCGAGCACCTCGCGCGGTTGGGCGCGGTTCTCGCGCGCCGGTGCCAGGTTCATGCGCCCGGCGGTCCAGCGCACGGTCAGCATCAGGGCGATGGCGATGATGAAGGCGGGCACGATGCCGCCGACGAACAGGCGGCCGATCGAGGTGTTGGTCAGGAGGCCGTAGACGATCAGCGCGATGCTGGGCGGCATGATCGGCGCGATCATGGCAGAGGCCGCGCTGACGACCGAGCCGTAGGCGTTGGAATAGCCGCGCGCCCGCATCACCGGCACGATGGTGCGCGCGTCGATGGCGGCGTCGGCATTGGCCGAACCGGACATGGCGCCCATGAAGACGGAATTGAGCACCGCGATCTGCGCCAGCCCGCCGCGCCAGTGGCCGACCAGCGTCTCGCAGAAGGCGTAGAGCCGATCGGCGATGCCGCCGCGCGCCATGGCCGCGCCGGCGACGACGAACAGCGGGATGGCGAGAAGCGGGAAGGACTCGAGGCCGGACGACATGCGCTGCGCGACGAGGCTCGCCATCATCGGGTTGACGGCGAAATAGGCCATCGAGGCGCCGAGCATCACGAAGCCGACGGGCAGGCCCAGAACCAGCAGGAGGACGAAGACGATGGCGACGATGGTCACGGGCGGCTGTCCCGGAGGCTGTCGCCCATCTGCACGAGGCGCCCGGCGATGACGAGGCCCATGCCGACGACCAGGATCGCCGCCATGATCCATTTCGGCCAGCCGAGCGTGAGGAAGACCGTGAAGCGCGCCGTCGCGATCTGCGCGAAGGCGGCGCGCATCACCTCGGCGGCGATGACGAGCACCAGGAGGTCGGCGACGAGCCGGGCCCAGAAGGCGGCCCGCGGCGGCAGACGGTCGACGAAGAGCGCGATGCCGAAGAGCTGTCCCTGCAGAGCGGCCCCCGACAGGCCGAGCCAGACCGTTCCGCCCAGGAGAATGACCGCCAGTTCCTGAGCCCACAGGATCGACATCGCGAAGGCGTTGCGCGCGACGACGTCGGCCATGACGATGGCCACCAGCGCCGCCAGCAGCAGGGCCGGCAGCGTCAGGCCGAGAAACTCCAGCAGCCTGCGCAGGGACGTCATCGTCTGAACCGCCTCCATCGGTGCAGGGGCGCCGGGCGAGCCGAAAAGGCCGCCCGGCGAACGGCATCACTTCCCGGTAGCCGCGGCCCGGACCTGATCATAGAGGCCGGCCGGCCAGTTCGGGAAGCTCGTGTAGAAGCTCGCCGTCGCCTTGCGGTAGGCGTCGATGTCGGCCTCGTGGAAGGTCACGCCCGACGCTTCGAACTCGGCGCGGATCTCGGCTTCCAGATTGGCGGAGATTTCGCTCAGGTCCTGGCCGCCCTTGCGGAACTCCTCGAGCAGAATGCCGCGATCCTCCTCGCTCATCTGCTGGAACGCAGCCTCGCTCATCACCCAGCCGGTGAAGAGGTTGAAATGGCCGGTGAGCGTGATTTCCTTGGCGACCTCGGGCCATTTCGAGGCGCGCAGGCCGGTGAGCGGGCTCTCCGCCGCCGTCACCACGCCCTGCGACAGGGCCGAATAGACCTCGGCCGCCTCGACCGTGGTGGCGACGACGCCGAGCGGCTGGAACGTCTTCAGCCAGGTCTCGACCGGCGGAACGCGCATGCGCACGCCCTTCAGATCGTCCGGCGACGGATAGCCGGCGGTGCCGATCATGTGGCGGGGGCCATCGAACCAGTTGATCGCGACGACGCGGATGCCTGCGGTCTCGGCCAACCGGTCGTAGTAGCCCTTCATCAGGTCGGAAAAGGCGAGGGTCTCGGCTTCGGCCGTGCCCGAGACGATGAAGGGACCTTCGACGATCGACAGTTCCGGCACGCCGAAGCGCGAGAGGAACGAGGCCGAGGTGAAGGTCATGATCGGCAGGCCCTGGCTCGCCTGCTCGATGGAATCGGTGGTGGTGCCGAGCTGCCCGGAGGGAAAGCCCTCGAACTTCACGCGGCCTTCGGTGCGCTCGGTGACACGCTCGGCCGTGGCCATCACACCCTTCCAGGACTCGCTGGTGGGGGCATTGACGCTGGCGATGCGGATCGTCAGGTCCTGCGCGAGGGCGATACCGGTGAGCATCGTCGTCATCGAAGCCGCGGCGGCGAGTAGCCGGATCGGGGCGGTGTAGCGGTTCATGGTGGTCCTCCTTCCGTGGGCTCTGCCCGTTCTGGTTCGGTTGTTTCGTTCAGGCACGTCCGGGCGGGGCGGAAGGCGTTTGTGAGAACGTTTTCCGCCCGCTCTCATTGTCATTCCGCAGCCGTGGGGTCCGCTCCGGGACCGGGGACGGGACGCGTCGAGGCATAGATGTCGTCGATGGTGAGCATCGTCGACATGTCGAGGTTCATCGGCGCACCGTGTCCGAAAGCGCCGGGGGACAGGCATGTGCGAGCGGCTGCCTCCGCCGCCTCGCCCAGGATGGATCCCGGCGCTTCCCCGCGCAGCAGGCCCACGAGCGTGCGGGCGATGAAGGTATCGCCGGCGCCGAGCGTGTCGACCGGCCGCACGGGGACTGCCGGCGCTTCGTGGACGCCGTGGCGCCCGGCCAGCAGCGCGCCTCTGTCGCCGCGCGTGATGACCACCCATTCGGCGCCGTGCCGGAGCGTCATCGATGCCAGTGCGAGCGCTTCCGCATGGTCGAGGTCACCGCCGGAAAAGCCGGCGAGATGGCAATGGGGAGCGACGGCGGCGATGCGTCCTTCGTCGCGGATCGTCGCGAAATCGTAGGAGATTCGCGTGAGCGAGGCGAAATGGCCGAGCCAGGAATCCACATGGCTGGAGCGGCCGGTGTGGACGGCGTCCGCCGTCCGCATCCAGCCGAGATCGGCGGGGGAGGGCGCGATGATCGAGACGCCGAGATTGGCGCCGACGAAGACGCGCTCGCCGCCCTCGGTTGCGATCACGCAATAGGCGGTCTGTCCCGGCAGGAAGCGCAGCAGCGACGTCTCGACACCTTCGGCGACGAGGGCATCGCGGATGGCGCGGCCGGCCGCATCGTCCGCCACCGCGCCGGCATAGGCGGTCGTGGCGCCGAAGCGCCGCGCGAACACGGCATGGTTGACGCAGTTGCCGCCCGGAAACATGCGCTGCCGGTCGCGGTAGCAGTCGACGACGTTGTCGCCGAAAGCGAGGATCCTGGGGGTGGTGCGTGACACCGGCATCTCTTCCCTGTGACGGTATGAGAACGTTCGCAAGAAAGGCGGCGGCTTGTCAATGGCGCCTTGACACTCGGACAGCGAAATTAATATGTCTTATGTCATCATATCAGAAGGCGCCCCGCAGATGTCCTTACCAGACCGTTATCACCCGGCCGTTTCCGCCGCGCTTTCCGCCATCGACGTGTCGGCGCTGCGCCACGTGTTCTTCGTGGCCTGCGGCGGCTCGCTGTCGATCATGCACCCGGCGAAGTTCATGCTCGACCAGCACGGCACGCTGCCGTCGGACGTCTTCAACGCGGCCGAGTTCGTCGCCCGTGCGCCGAAGCGCCTCGGGCCTGACACGCTCGTCGTTCTGTGTTCGATGACCGGGACCACGAAGGAGACGGTCGCCGCCGCCCGCTTCGCACGCGCCGGTGGAGCCGTGACCATCGGCCTGACCGTGGAGCCCGGCTCTCCGCTGGGCGAGGCGGTCGACCATCCGGTCAGGTTCGAGGCACCCTACACCACCGGCGTGCCGATCGACGCGAAGGACAGCAACTATTCGATCATCTACCAGATCGTGCTCGGCCTCGTGGCCGGATCCGGCGGCGAGGATCTGACCGAGGAACTGATCGACAGCCTCTGCAACCTCCAGGTCGTGATCGACCGCGCGCAGGAGAGCTTCGCGCCGCTCTGGGACCGCTATGCCGAGCACTTCGCCAGGCAGGACGTGATCTACACGATGGCCTCCGGCGCCAGCTACGGCGCGGCCTATTCCTTCGCCATCTGCGTGCTGATGGAGATGCAGTGGATCAACAGCCAGGCCATCCACTCGAACGAGTTCTTCCATGGCCCCTTCGAGGTGCTGGACGAGACGCGCTGCTTCGTCCTGATGAAGGGCATCGATTCCACCCGCGATCTCGACGTCCGGGCCGAGGAATTCCTGCACCGGTTCGGGAAGGCCGAAAACATCCTCGTGCTCGACGCCCAGGCGCTCGACATGACGGGCATCGACCCGCGCTTCCGCGGCAACGTCGCGCCGCTCATCTTCTTCGACACGCTGTGGCGCTTCATCTACAAGGTGGCCGGGTTCCGGCAGCAGGTGATGCTGGACGGTCGCCGCTACATGAAGAAGCTCTCCGACTACTGAGGTGCCGATGACGCAAGACGGCCTCCTGCCGCTCTACGAACAGGTGAGGCGCAAGCTCCTGTCCGAGATCGAGGCCGGCCGCCTTGCCGAAGGGAGCTTCCTGCCGCCCGAGTTCGAACTGTGCGAGACCTATGGTGTCAGCCGCATCACGCTGCGCCGCGCGGTGGGGGAGCTGTGCGCCGAAGGGCTGCTCGTGCGCCAGCAGGGGCGCGGCACGCTGGTGGCTCCGCGCAAGATGCAGCTGACCATCTCGCTGTCGGGCTTTTCCGACGTGGTCGAGGGCCGCGGGCTGAAGCCCGGCCACCGTATCATCGAAGGTCAGGAGCGAGCCGACGCCCCCGCCGTGGCGGCGCGGCTGCAGGCCCTGCACCTGTTCCGCTTCGTCCGGCTGCTTGAGGTGGACGACCGGCCGATGACGCTTGAGACGCTCTATTTCGACGCCGAGCGCTTCGCCGACGCCTTCGGCCCGGTCGCCGCCGGCGGCAGCTTCTTTTCCAGCCTGCGCAGCGCCTACGGCGTCGAGCCGGCCGGCGCCGAGCGGGTGATCGACGTCGGTTTCGCGGGCGGCAGCGAGGCACCGCTGCTCGGCGTGTCCGCCACGCAGCCGGTCTACCGGATCGAGAAACTGGTGCTCGACGGCGAGGGCCGGCCGCTCGCCCTGTCGCAGTCCGTCACGCCCTGTCACCTCGTCACGCTTGCCGTGAAGAACTGAAGCCCGGCCCACGGGGCAAGGAGGAAACGTCATGAAGGTCTTCGATGCAGCGGCGGTCCACGCGGCCTTGCCCTGGCCCTACCTGATCGGCGCGCTGTCGCGGGCGCATCGCGGCGCGATGCCGGTTTCGGACGTGGTGGTTCAGAGCGATCCGGCGGGAAGCGGCAATCAGTTCATCACGCTTCCGGGATGGGTGCCGGGCGGTCCCGTCGCGGTGAAGATGGTGGGCGTGTTCCCCGGCAACGAGAGGCTCTCGCCGCCGCAGCCCAATGTGCAGGGACTGGTCGCCATGTTCGACGGCGCCACCGGCGCGCCGCTTCTGGTCGCCGACGGCGCGGCGATGACGGCGCGCAAGACGGCGGGCGATTCCGCGCTGGCCGCGTCGCTGCTCGCGCGCGAGGATGCGCAGGTGCTTCTGGTGGTCGGGGCCGGGGCGCTGGCGCCGCATTTCGCAGCCGCGCACATCGCCGCCCGGCCCTCCCTGAAGCGCGTCCTGATCTGGAACCGGACGGCGGCCAAGGCCGAAGCGGTCGCGGCAGAACTTCAGGGCAAAGGGCTCGACGCACAGGCCGTGAGCGACATCGACGCGGCGGTGGCTGCCGCCGACGTCATCACCTGCGTGACCATGTCCGACCGCACGCTGGTCAGAGGCGCGCTGCTCCGGCCGGGCACGCATCTCGATCTCGTCGGCGCCTACATGACGAGCCTGTGCGAGACCGACGAGGAGGCGCTCTCGCGCGGCCGCATCTTCGTCGACACGCGGCGCGGGATGGAGAGCACCGGCGACCTCGGGCCTGCCCTGGCTTCGGGCCTCGTGCCGGCCACGTCGATCGCCGGCGATCATTTCGATCTCGCGCAGGGCAAGGTGCAGGGGCGCCGGTCGGCGGACGAAATCACTGTCTTCAAGAATGTCGGCGGCGCGCATCTCGACGTCTTTACTGCTATCGCGCTGAATGACGCCGCGTGATTGAAACGACGCGTTGCGGTGGAGGCGATTCGCCGCGAGCGCGGGACGGCTTGGCCGGCAGACGGGCGTAAAGGGAACGGCAGGCGGTGGCGAAGACCTCGAAGGCGACGATCGCGGACGTTGCGCGGCTTGCCGGCGTGTCGACGGCGACGGCCGGACGCGTTCTCGGCCGATACGGCTACACCCGCGAAGAGACGCGCCAACAGGTCCTGCAGGCGGCTGCCAAGCTCGGCTATCGCACCAACGCACTCGCCCGCAGCCTCATCACCGGCAAGACGCGCACAATCGGCGTGGTGGCCGGCGACATCCAGAATCCGTTCTATGCGTCCATCCTGCGCGGCATCGCCGACGTGGTCGAGCGGCGCGATTTCGGGCTGCTGATCGTCAATTCGGACGAGAGTCTCGACAAGGAGATCCGGGCGGTCGACCTGCTTCTCGAGAAGCAGGTCGACGGATTGATCGTCTCGCCCTGCGACACCCGCAACGCGCGGCACCTGCGCGACCTCCACTCGGGCGGACTGCCGCTCCTGCTGCTCGACCGCAGCGTGGCCGGGCTGGAAGTCGATCGCGTGGGAATCGACAACATCGCCGCGGCCGAGCGTGCGGTTGGCGTGCTGATTGCGGCCGGCCACCGGCGGATCGGGCTCGTCGGGGAGATGCTCGAGGAGCAGGATGGCGGCTTCGATGCCTTCATCGCCCGCGGTCTCGCAGGCGAAGTGCTGTCCACCGACACGCTTTACCCGAGCTGGCAGCGCCTGCTGGGCTATCTGCGCGCCCACCGGCAGGCGGGCATGGCGGTCGATGCGTCGCTGATCCGGCGGGTCGGCGCCTATTCGGCGCAGGCTGCACGAGAAGTCGCCCGCACCCTGATCGCGCGGCCGGACCGGCCGAGCGCGGTGTTTGCGACCGACGGCACCATGTCGGAAGGCGTGATCGGAGCCGTCACGGAAGCGGGGCTGGTTCTGCCCGATGCTCTTTCGCTCGTCTGTTTCGACGACCTGGACTGGATGAGCTTCCTGTCGCCCGGCATCTCCACGATGGCACAGCCGCGGCTTGCGATGGGGGAAACGGCCGCAAGCATGCTGCTGGAGCGGATCGAAGGATCGAGAGAGCCGATGCGCACCGTGGTGATGCGGGCGGATTTCGTCGAACGTGGATCGATCGCGGCCGCGCCGGCGTGCTGACGGGGACTTCGTTGCCGGCTGCGCGCGGCCCTCGTCACGGGCGCACCCGGAAGCGAGGATCGGTCCTCGACGTGCCGTTCCTCCTGCCAATGGCCGACCGGCGCCGGGATGCGCCGGTCGAGGGTGCGGCGTCCTACCCGATGTCGAACGACACGCCCTGAGCCAGCGGCAGGGCCCGCGAATAATTCACGGTGTTGGTGGCGCGGCGCATGTAGGCCTTCCAGGCATCCGAGCCGCTTTCGCGGCCGCCGCCCGTCTCCTTCTCGCCGCCGAACGCGCCGCCGATCTCGGCGCCCGATGTGCCGATGTTGACGTTGGCGATGCCGCAGTCCGAGCCGTCGGCCGACAGGAAGCGTTCGGCCTCACGGACGTCGAGCGTGAAGATGGAGGAGGAGAGGCCTGCCGCGACCGCATTGTGATCCTCGAGCGCCCGCTCGAAATCGGCGTAGCGCATGACGTAGAGGATCGGCGCGAAGGTCTCCTCCAGCACCGGACCGCACTGGCTGGGCATCTCCACCAGCGCCGGCCGCACGTAGTAGGCCGTATCCTTGCCGGCCTCGGCCACGCGCTCGCCACCCGTCACGACGCCACCCTCGGCCTTTGCCTCCGCCAGCGCCTTCTGCATGCCGTCGAAAGCCTGCCGGTCGATCAGCGGCCCGACCAGCGCGGACGTCTCCAGCGGATTGCCGACGGAAACGCTCTCGTAGGCTCGTCTCAGCCGCGGCACGAGGGCGTCGTAGACGCTGTCGTGGACGAAGAGGCGGCGCAGCGTCGTGCAGCGCTGGCCCGCCGTGCCCATGGCGCCGAAGGCGACTGCGCGCAGCGCCATGTCGAGATCGGCCGAGGGGCAGACGATACCGGCATTGTTGCCGCCGAGTTCCAGGATCGAGCGGGCGAAGCGCCGGGCGAGCCGGGGACCGACCTCGCGGCCCATGCGGGTCGAGCCCGTCGCCGACACCAGCGCCACCTTCGGGTGGTCGACCAGCGCCTCGCCGATCGCGCGGTCGCCGATCAGCACCTGCGACAGCTTCTCCGGCGCGTCGCCGAAGCGCGCCAGCGCCCGTTCGAGGATCGCCTGCGAGGCGAGCGCGGTGAGCGGCGTCTTTTCCGACGGCTTCCAGACGATGGCGTTTCCGGCAACGAGCGCCAGCGCGGCGTTCCAGGACCAGACGGCGACGGGGAAGTTGAAGGCCGAGATGATGCCGACGACCCCGAGCGGGTGCCAGGTCTCCATCATCCGGTGGCCGGGCCGCTCGGTGGCGATGGTCAGGCCGTAGAGCTGGCGCGAGAGGCCGACGGCGAAATCGCAGATGTCGATCATCTCCTGCACTTCGCCGAGGCCTTCCGACGCGATCTTCCCGGCCTCGATCGAGACAAGCCGGCCGAGATCGGCCTTGGCGGCGCGAAGCTCCTCGCCGAGCAGGCGGACCAGCTCGCCGCGGCGCGGGGCCGGCACCAGCCGCCAGGCCCTGAAGGCTTCGTGCGCAGCCTCGATGGCGGTCTGCGCGGCTTCGGGAGACGTGGTCGCGACGGCCGCCACCTGCTCGCCGCTCACCGGACTGAAGGAGGCCATGTCGCCGCCATTCCAGGAGGCGCGCGGCACGCCCAGCCGGTCGAGAAGTTCCGCCGTTTCCCGCTTCACGTCGATGCCAGCGCCCATCGCTCTTCTCCGTTGATGGTGATCCAGATCGCCCGGACGCAGCATTCCGGACCCAGCATCTGGTAGCCATGTGAAAAGCGGCCCGCAACATGCTATCGCATGCTTTCTCGGACTGACTTGATGCGAAAGCGGAATGAACCTCAATCGTGCCTCCATTCCCGACCTGGCGGTGCTGCAGGCCTTCGAGGCGGCCGCGCGCCATGGCAATTTCACCAAGGCGGCCGCCGAACTCAGCCTCACGCAGAGCGCAGTCAGCCGTCAGGTGCGGACGCTGGAAGTCCTGTTCGGCGTACCGCTGTTCGAGCGGTCGCGCCAGAGGGTACATCTTTCGGTTGCGGGACGGCAGGTCCTGCCCGGCGTGCAGCGCCTGCTCGCCCAGTCCGAGGAACTCGTCGTGAAGGCACGCTCGGCGGTCGCAGCCGATGGCCGGCTGTCGATCGCGGCGCTCCCGACATTCTGCAACCGCTGGCTGATGCCGCGCCTGCCGACGTTCCTCGCGTCCCGGCCGGGGCTGACGGTAGAAATCGCGTCGCGGTCGGCACCGTTCGATCTGCACGAGGCCGACGTCGACATCGCCATCCATTTCGGCCAGCCGGTGTGGGCCAACGCCACCTGCACCTACCTGTGCAGCGAAGTGATCCTCCCGGTGGCCGCGCCGGCGCTCGCCCGGCCCGGCGACATGCGCACGGCTGGCGACGTCGCGCGCCTGCCGCTGCTGCACCTGACCACCCGGCCGATGCTGTGGGCCGAGTGGTTCCGGGCCTGCGGAACCGGCGACCAGGTGGCCTACCGAGGCAGCCGCTTCGACCAGTTCTCGACCGTCATCGAGGCGGCGCTCGGGGGATTGGGAGCGGCGCTGCTGCCGACCTATCTGATCGAGACGGAACTCGCATCGGGCGCCCTGGAGGTCATCCTCGACCTGCCGATGTCGACAGAGAACGGCTACTACGTGGTTCTTCCCGACGGTCGACGGCAAGGCTCGGCGGGCTTCGAGTTCCAGGAATGGCTCATCGGGCAGGTCCGCCGGCCCTGAGGGAGCCTCCGGAACGAACGGCGCGACCGGGGCGGGCCGGCCGCCCGGCGCCCGGCAGCCACCGGCGGAAACGGCGGACGGAGACCGGCGCCGCGAGCCGCCGACGTTCGCCGCGGTCGGGAGTCCAGGCCGCACCGTACACCGGCGGCGAGCGGTGGAAAGGCACGGCGAGACGGTTGCGAAGATCCCGCGACTACCGCAATCCTCGATGGCGCGATCCGAAGTCAAAAATTCACAGCTGTGTATACATTTTTCGTTGATTTTCGGATTGGGTTTGTTAGCTTTCGGTTTCGTCGGGAGGCGAAGGTTGCCTGCTGGCAAACGAAGGGGAGGATCACATGAAGTTTTTCAAGCCCGCACTCGGGCTCGCGATGACGTTCGCCGCGGCCTTGACCGTGGCGCCTGCCCATGCGCAGGACGAGGTCGAACTGCTGCCCAACAACCTTCTCAACATCAAGTCCGCCGAGATGACGGAGCCCGGCAAGTTCAAGAAGGACGGTCCGTACCGGATCGGCGTTTCCTTCCCCGGCGTCGGCAATACCTGGATCGTGCAGATGCACCAGGAGGCCGAGTTCGAGGCGGCGAAGAACCCGCAGGTCAAGGAGTTCATCTTCTCGGAAGCCAACTGGCAGCCTGCCAAGCAGGTGGCCGACATCGAAGACCTGATGACGCGCGATCTCGATGCGCTGGTCGTCACGCCGATCGCCTTCCCGCTGGTCAAGAAACAGATCGAGGCGGCGCTCGCGACCGGAATTCCGGTCATCACCTTCGGCAACAGCAAGGGCGCGCTCGATTCGACCGTCGAGATCATGGGCGCCGGCGACTATTTCGGTGAGGTCGGCGGCACCTTCCTGAAGGAGAAGCTCGGCGGCAAGGGCACGATCTGGGCCTTCCGCGGCGTCGCGGGCGTCGAGGAAGAGGCGCAGCGCTACGAAGGCTTCCGCCGGGCCATCGACGGCACCGACATCGTGATTGGCGCCGAGGTCTATGGCGACTGGAACTATGCGAAGTCGAAGCAGCTCTGCGAGAACCTCGTCCTCTCCGGACAGCCGGTCGACGGCATCTGGTTCTCCGGCGCCGAGATGACCCGCGCCTGCATCGACGTCTTCACCTCGGTCGGCAAGCCGCTCGTCCCCATGACCGGCGAAGGCAACAACGGCTTCCTGAAGACCTGGAAGGAATCCGGCGTGGAGGCGGTGTCGCCGGTGTTCACGCCCGGTCTCGGGGTGGCGGTGGTCCGCGCGGCCGTCGCGCTGCTCGAAGGCAAGTCGCTGCACAAGACCTACTTCTCCGCGCCCGAGCCGATGACCAACGAGGACATCGACGCCTACTATCGTCCCGATCTGAACGACGCGTACTGGGTGCCGTCGACGCTGCCCGAGGAAGAGCTGCAGAAGCGTTTCAAGCGCTGAGCGGTCGTCGGCAGCGAGACATCGAGGCGGGGCGATGGCCGAAGCAGGATCGTCGAACGGCCACGCTCCCGGCATGCCGGCCGGGAGCGAGATGGTCCGGTTCGAAAACGTCACGAAGCGCTTCGGCGCGCACGTCGCCCTCAGGGACGTCTCACTCGTCGGGCGCGCCGGATCCGTGCATGCGGTGACCGGCGAGAACGGCGCCGGCAAGTCCACTCTCATGAACCTTCTTGCCGGCGTGCATCAGCCGTCGTCCGGCACGATCTATCTGGACGGGAAGCCGGTCGTCATCGCCGGCCCCCGCGAGGCCCATCGCGCGGGCGTCTCGACGGTCTACCAGGAACTGACGCTGCTGCCGAACCTGACGGTCGCGGAGAATCTCTTTCTCGGACGGGAGCCGCGGCGGATGGGAATGGTGGACCGGGCGGCCATGCGGCGCGACGCCGGAAGCGCGTTCCGGCTGCTCGACGTCGAACTCGACCCGGACATCCCCTGCGGCGACCTCACCATCGCGCAGCAGCAGATGGTGGAGATCGCCAAGGGCGTGGCGGTCGCCGCGCGGGTCTTCATCTTCGACGAACCGACCGCGGCACTGAACGGGCCTGAAATCGAGAAGCTCGAGCGGCTGATCCTGTCGCTCAAGCGGGACGGAAAGCTCGTCTTCTACATCAGCCACCGGCTCGATGAGATCTTTCGCTTCTGCGACACGATCAGCGTCATGAAGGACGGCAGCCACGTCGCGACCCGCCCGGCCGACGAACTGACCCGCGACATGCTGGTGTCGCTGATGGTCGGGCGCGAGCTCGACCGGTTCTTTCCGCACCGCGGTTCCGTGCGTGCGGATGCCGAAGCGGCGATCGAAGTCGACAGCCTTGTTCCGGTCGCCGGTGCTCCTGCGGTTTCCTTCACGCTCAGACGGGGGGAGATTCTCGGCCTGACGGGTCTCGAAGGGCAGGGGCAGCGCGAGATCATCCGTGCCGTGGCGGGGCAGGTTGCGCCCGTCTCGGGCGAAGTGTCGCGTCATGCAGGCGGCGGCGGATCCAGGCCGCTCCTGCCGTCTCCGGTCGCGGCGGCCCGTGCCGGCGTCGGCTTCGTGCCCGAGGATCGCAAGTCCGAGGGCCTCTTCCTGCCGCTGGGGATCGACAGGAACGTCGGCGTCGGCATGCTGCGTCTTTCCTCCGTCTGGAGCCGGGCGCGGATCGACCGGGAGCGGCTCGCCGGACTGCTCGAGAGCATGAAGGTTCGTGCGACCGGGCCGCAGCAGGAGGTCCAGGCGCTGTCGGGCGGCAACCAGCAGAAGGTGCTGATCGGCCGCTGGCTGGCGGCCGGAGTCGACATCCTCCTGGTCGAAGAGCCCACCCGGGGCGTCGACGTCGGCGCCAAGTCGGAAATCTACACGCTGCTGCGGGCGTTCGCCGACGACGGCGGGGCGGTGCTGATGACGTCGAGCGAACTGTCCGAACACATCGGGCTGTGCGACCGCATCCTGGTGGTGCGTGAAGGCCGGCTCGTGGCGGACATGCCGGGCGCAGCCGCCACCGAGGAGACGATCATGTCATCCGCTCTCACCGGACTACCCTTCCAGGCCCATGCCGGGGGCGCGTCGTGACCGGCCGTGTTCGCTCGAAGACCTCGCGCAGCGGTATCCGCTTCATCACGATCGCATTGCCGGTAGCGATGTTCGTGATCCTCTCCTTCACCGCGTCGAGCTTCTTCACCGCGCAGAATCTCGCCAATGTCGGCAACCAGGTCACGGCGCTGCTCATCGTCTCGCTCGGCCAGCTGATCGTGGCGATCGGCGGCGGCGTCGATCTGTCCGTGGGGTCGATGCTCAGCCTGACCAGCGCCATCATCGTGACATACGACCCGGCGATCGTGATCCCGCTCGCCATCCTGGCGGGATGCGTGCTCGGGGTCGTCAACGGGACGGGCGTCGCCGTGTTCGGCGTCCACCCGCTCGTGATGACTCTGGCGACGGGCACCTTCGTCCAGGGACTGACGCTTCTCGTCAGCCCCGTCCCCGGAGGTGTCGTGGCTCCTGCCATCGAAGCTCTGGCCCATGGACGGCCGTTCGGCATCCAGCCCTCGCTGCTGTGGTGCGCGGTGGCCATCCTTCTGTGCTGGCTTCTCCTCGCCCGTTCCGCCTTCGGCCTGCGCCTCTACGCGCTCGGCGCCAACGCGCGCAACGCATCGCTCAACGGCGTCACGGTGGTTGGCCCCATCATCGCCTGCTACGTCATGTGCTCGCTTGCGGCGGTCGCCGCCGGCATCTTCCTCACGGCGCGCGTCTCGACGGGCGACCCGACCATCGGTGCGGCCTTCGGACTGGACTCCATCACCGCGATCGCGCTCGGGGGCGTGCAGCTGTCCGGCGGCGTCGGCAGCGTGCCCGGCGTGATCCTGGGCGTCGTGACGCTCGGGCTGGCCACCAACGGCATGAACCTGCTCGGCGTGTCGCCGTTCCTGCGCATGGCCGCCACCGGGCTCCTGCTGCTCGGCGCCGTCAGCCTGCAGCGCCGCAAGACGATCGGGGTGTGAGACGATGACCCTGTCCGACACCGCCGTTCGCACCCGCGGCCTGCGCCTGCTGAACATGGCGACGGCCTTGCCGATCGCCTATGCCGGGACGCTGATCCTGCTCGTCTGCGCCTATGTCTTCCGGCCCGCGCTGCTTTCGCCGCTGCTCCTGCTCCTGATCATCCGCCAGGCGGCGCCGCTCGGTCTGGCCGTGATCGGCCAGTCGCTTTGCATGCGCATCCTGTCGATCGATCTCTCCTTCGGCGGGGTGGCCATCGGCGTGAGCTACATCCTCACCAGCGGCTACGTTCCCGGCAGCGAGGCGGTGCTGATCGGTTGTGCCCTGCTCTTCGGGGCGGCCGTCGGTCTGGCCAATGCGTTCTTCATCGTGCGGCTGCGTGCGTCGTCGGTGATCGTGACGCTCGCCATGGGGCTGCTGCTCACGGGGGTCGTGATCGCCTTCAGCCAGTTCCGCGCGCCGGGCGACGCGCCCGCCCTGCTGAAGTACATCGGCCAGTCTCGCGTCTCGGGCGTGCCGCTGGCACCGCTCCTCTGGCTGGCGCTGCTCATACCGGTCGCCTGGTTCCTGAGGCGCTCCGTGCTCGGCCACTACATCGACGCGATCGGCGCCAATCCGCGTGCCGCTCATGCCACGGGGATACCCTATGGCGCGATCGTGGTGATCGTCCACGTCGCGTCGAGCCTCTTTGCCGTCTTCAGCGCCTTCCTGCTGGTCGGGTTCGTCGGCATGGGAAGCCTGGACATCGGCCGGGACCTCGCGCTCAATTCGCTGGCCGCCGTCATCCTGGGCGGCGTCACCTTCGGTTCCGGACGCGGCGGCGTGCTCGGTCCGGCGGTGGCGGCCTTCATGCTGACCTTCCTGTTCAACCTGCTCACCAGCTTCGGCCTCGGAGAACCGAGCAAGCTGATGCTGCAGGGCGCCATCATCGCCGTGGCGGCGATCGCCTATTCCGCACGAACCAAGACCTGAGGGAGAGACCATGACCACCATCATGCAGGGTGCCGAACCGTTCCGTTTCGAAGGCAAGACCGCATCCGTGCTCGCGCTGCACGGCTTCACCGGCACGCCCCAGAGCATGCGCTACGTCGGCGAGGCCATTCACGAGCGCTTCGGCTTCACCGTCGCATGCCCGCTGCTCGCCGGACACGGCACCACGCCCGACGAGATGGAGAAGACGGGCTATCTGGACTGGCTGAACTCCGCCGAGACTGCGCTCAAGGCTCTCGCGGCCGACGGCCTGCCGGTCTTCGTGATCGGCCTTTCCATGGGCGGGTCGCTGACGCTGAACCTCGCGGCGCGCTTTCCCGAGATCGTCAGGGCGGCCATTCCGGTCAACGCGCCCGCCATCTCGCTCGGCCCGGACATGGCCTCACTCCTCTGCAATCAGGATTCGTCGATGCGGGTGCCGGGGGTCGGTTCGGACATCAAGGCGCCGGGCGTGATCGAGGTCGCCTATTCGGAGTTCCCGGCAAGCCGGCTCGCGCATGGCCATCTCCTGTTCGGCGTCACGACCAACCTCTTGTCGCGGATCAAGTGCCCCGTCACGGTCATCCAGTCGCGCGAGGACCATGTCGTGCCGGCGCGCAACGCGCTCGACATCGTCACCGGCCTGACCTCGTCGGACCATGTGAGGCTGGTCTGGCTGAACGAGTCCTACCACGTCGCCACGCTCGACAACGACAAGGACCTGATCGTGTCCCATGCCGGCGACATGATCAACCACGTGCTGGCCAACGGCTGACCGGCCGCGACCGGCGCGGACCCCCCGCGCGGGACCGCGCCGGGACGAGCCCCCGCCGGTCCCCGCGCGATCGGTCCGCCGGACGGGGCGCGGTCGGCGACCCCGCAATGAGGCTCGAACGGGATCGCCGTCCTGCCTTGCCGGCGGGCTCGTGGCTGTCCCCCGCGACGCCGTCCCTGTCCGGACCCGCACGATCCGCCGTACGGCCACCGTTCTCGCAGACGGGCGGTTTGCATCCGACCTCGCGCGCGGTAGATCGATGGAACGCGAGAACCGGAGCACGAGAATGGAACTGCCGAAAATGCCGAGCATGCGCCTGGACGGGCGCCGCGCGCTGGTCACCGGCGCAGGACGCGGCCTCGGCCTCGCCTGCGCGTCCGCGCTCGCGGAGGCCGGCGCGCATGTCACGCTCGTGGCACGAACGGGCGCCGAGGTCGAGGAGGCTGCCGCCGCGATCCGCGCGCGCGGCGATCAGGCGACCGCAGTCGCGCTCGACGTGACGGATCTCGACGCGGTGGCGGCCTTGCTGCAGGCGGGCGAGGCGCACGACATCCTCGTCAACAATGCCGGCACCAACAGGCCCGGACCCATGGCGGAGGCGACGGTCGCCGATTTCGACCTGGTGATGGGGTTGAACCTGCGGGCCGCCTATTTCCTCTCGCAGGCCTTCGTCAGGCGGCTTCTGGCCGGGAAGCGGCCCGGATCCGTCATCAACATGTCGTCCCAGATGGGGCTCGTCGGGGCCGCCAACCGCACGATCTACTGCGCCTCGAAGCACGCCGTCGAAGGGCTCACCAAGGCTATGGCGGTGGAACTCGCGCCGACCGGCATCCGCGTCAACTCGATCTGTCCCACCTTCATCGAGACGCCGATGACGAAGCCGTTCTTCGAGAACGCCGCGTTCCGCTACGCCACGCTTTCCAAGATCAAGCTCGGCCGTATCGGCTCCGTCGAGGACGTCATGGGCGCGGTGGTCTATCTGGCATCCGATGCCGCGTCCCTGGTCACGGGGAGCGCCATCGTCGTGGACGGCGGCTGGACCGCGGAATGACGAGGACGAGCCGCCTCCGCGGCGGGAGACGACGGTTCGCCGGCCACGACGGGCGGGGCGACATCCGCATGCGCCTCTGCGACGGCAGGAACGCCGCCTGAGGGTGGCCGCAATGCACCGCACGAGACGGCGTCGCTTGGAAGCGCGCGGCAGGGGACGGCACGACAGCCGCTCGATCGCGTCCCGTTTCAAGCCGCAGTCCGGGGAAGGGCTGCCGGACGTCGGACGAGACTCGACCCGGCTGCGCCAGCCCGTACAGGGGGGCTGCCTGCCGGATCGACCGGCCGGACCACGACGCCATCATCGCCCTGGCCTCGGCGAGACATCGACGCCAGGCGCGTCTATCCTGCCAGCGGCGAATCGACCGGTCTCGCCGGCGCGAGCGTCCGCGACGACGCCCGTTCGCCCGCATTGCCAATCTGCAGAAGGACGACCGAAGCATGATCATCGAAGTGGCCTCCATCCGTGTGAAGGATGGTTCCGAGACGGAGTTCGAGGCAGCGGTCGGCAAGGCGGTCGAGGTGTTCCGCCGCGCCAGGGGTTGCCTTGGCCTGCACCTCCAGCGCTGCATCGAGGAACCGTCGCTCTACGAGGCGGTCATCCGCTGGCAGACGCTGGAGAACCACACGGTCGACTTCCGGGGCTCCGACCTGTTCCAGGAGTGGCGGGCGCTGGTCGGGCCGTTCTTCGCCGAACCGCCGGCCGTTCGTCACTATACGGTCGCCGTTCCGCGCGCCGACTTCTGACCGTCCCGTGTCCTCTCGGCCTGCACGTGAGGATGACCGGCCGCGACGTCGGACGACTGCCGCCGCCAGGGGGAGAGCAAGACGCACGAGCAAGGGCGCGGTCGGCCGGACCGGGCCATGCGCGGCCGCAGGTGAGTTGCCGAGGCGGGCTCAGGCTTCACCGAGACCCTCCAGCCCCCTGACGGCGAACTGCAGCAGCGCGTCGTAGGCGGCGTCCAGATCGTCCGCCGTCACCGTGCCCGCCGACAGCGCGTCCAGGCGCCGATTGCGCGACAGCGTCTGGAGCATGGCGACAAGCACCATCGAGAAGCCGCGCAGGAGCAGGGGCCGGGGGACGGAGGGAAGGGCGGCTTCGAGCCCGGACAGGAAAAGCTCCGCCGTGGCGTCGAAGTTCTCGCGCAGCAGATGGAGCCAGCGGTTCGTCTGACCCAGCTGGGCGAGGATGAGGAGATAGGACGGCCATCCGGGCAGGCCGCTCGCCATCTGTTCGAACAGCGGGCGCATGAAGGCGTCGACGATGCTGCGGGTGTCGAGCCGGCCCTCGGCCTCGGTCGCGGCGAGGCGCTCGCGCCGCATCTGGTCGAGGATGTGGGCACGTCGCCCCACCACCTCGGCGAAGAGCCGTTCCTTGGTTCCGAAATGGTAGCTGGCGAGCGCCAGGGTCACGTCGGCCCGCTGGGTGATGTCGCGCAGGGAGACGGTGTCGAACGTGCCCTCGCCGAACAGCGTCTCGGCCGCGTCGAGAATCCTGTCGCGGGTGCTGTCCATCGACGGCTTCTGCTGCCGCTTCGTGGCCGGCCCGGCTGCAGCACCCCATTTTCCGGTCATGGCCAATCCTCTCTCGAATGCGGCCGCTTCCCGGTACCATCCCTCGGCCGACGCGGAGGGGGCCCGGCCTCGCCGTCGTCAGCCTCGCCGGCGGTGTGGCGACGCCGGAGCGGCCAGCGAAGCCTGAATCACCGCGCGACCCGAGGACTATCCACCGCCGACCATCCCGTCGGCAATGCCTGAACCCGTCCTCGTGCACGGCCTGGATGCGCCGGCGATGGCCCGCGCACGGCGTCCGTCCGCGCGCGTCGCCGATCCAGGCTGGTGGAGACTGCGGCGCAGAAGCGTCACGGCGTGCCGAGGCTACCAGTGGATCAGCGGGAGGCCCGGGACCGGCGACCGGAACGCCGGGATGCGGCTGCCGCGCAGGCTGCCGAGATAGACCGTCCTGAGGTCCGGTCCGCCGAAGGTGACGCTGGCCATCCAGGGGCAGAGCGTGCCCGTGGCACCTGCCATGACGGCCGGCGTCACCGTCCCGGCGGCCCAGGCCGCATCGAGGGCCGCCGTGCCGGCGGGGTCGCCGTCGTCGAGCAGCACCAGCACCTCGCCCTGCGGCGTGAGGGCGATCAGGCGGTCGGCCATGATCAGCGTGCTCCACAGATTGCCGACGGCATCGAAGGCGATGCCGTCGCAGAATCCGCCGACGTTCTCCGGCCCGTACGTCTCGCGATCCGACAGCGTTCCGTCCGCGCGCACCTCGAAGCGGGAGATGCGCCGGGCGGTCGTCTCGGCGACGTAGAGGAAGCGCTCGTCGGGGTCGAAGCGCAGTTCGTTCGTCCCGCACAGTCCGTCGGCGACGATGCGCGCGCCGCGCTGGTCGATGAGGGCGATGTAACCGTCGCGGCTCATGGTCTCGACGTGGCGTGTCCAGGGAACCATGCGCGTGGTGACGGTCAGGTAGAGCCGGCCCCTGCGGTCGCGCGTGACGAAGTTCGCCTTGCCGACCGGCCGCCCGTCGATACGGTCGAGCAGGGTCGTCGTCGTTCCGTCGCGGGTCATGCGCTCGAGCGCGTCGGTGCCGAAATTGGCGATCAGGAAGGTGCCGTCCGCGTCGATGGCGAGACCGTTGGGCAGGCTGCCGGCGGTGTTGACGTAGCGGTCTTCGAAGGACCGCGCCTCGTTGACCGTGCGGGTCGACTGGAGGATCAGCGTCTGGCTCCCGTCGGGGTCGATGCGCACCACCCCGCCGCGCCCGTCGGCGCTCCACAAGGTGCCGTCGCGCTCGGCGACGATGCATTCGGGGCGCTCGAGATCGCGTCCGACGAAGCGGATCCCGCGGCGGTCGACCTGCCAGCCGGCGAGGGGATTGTGTCGATCGAGAATGATGACCTCCCGGTGCCCATCCGCCGACCGGCGCTCATGCCGCCGGCGAATACGGATTGCTTGGTCGTACGACCAAATCGCATGAGCGGTCGGATGTCAATCCGAAGCGGTTGTGCCGCCCGGCCTGCTGGACATCGGGATGGGATCGGCGCGGCGTCGGCGTCAGGACGTGTCGTGGACCTGCGGCAGCGGCAGGCCGGGCAGGACGGGGCAAGAACCGGCCCGGCACGCGCGGCATCCGGGGATCGCGTCGCGGCCGGGCGCCCAGGCGGTGCCGCCCATGCTGGCCAGCACCGCGGAGAGCATCGCCGCGCACCAGCGGTAGCGCCAGGCGACCAGCGCGGCATCGAAGGGGCTGTCGTCATCCGGCCCGGCGGCGGCCGCCAGTTCGTCCTCGATCACGGCGACGTCGATCTGCAGCGCGTCGGCGACGCTGACCCGCGCGGCCCGCTCGCCGCGGCGCAGGAAAAACAGCACCAGCCAGCGCACGGCAAAGCAACGGCCGGCGGCGGCGTCGGCATGCGCGGCGAGCGACAGCAGGAGCGTGATCGTCTCCCGCAGCTTCCGCCCGTTCAATCCCGCCCCGCCCATCTCCGCCCTCCTTCAGCTGCGGCCAGTCTGTCGTGGACCGGCAGGGGTGTGGACAGAATTTTCGCAAGGCGTTGATTTCGCTGGAAGGGCCCGTCCTCCACCCCACGAAGTGGGGGCGGAGGTGGCGTCGCGCAGCGACGACGGAGGGGGGGCGCAGGATGTGGCGCTCGCGGCGGCGACCGGGCGGCACGTGCCTCGTCGTGGACCGGATCGCGGGGACGGATGGCGAGGCATGGATCCCGGATACGTCGTCCTGCGCTGCGCTCGGACGCCGTTCCGGGATGACGAAGATGGGGGGATGGCGCTACTTTCACCTTCGTCATCCCGGGCGAAGCCGGAGCGAAGCGGAGGCGCAGACCCGGGATCCATGCCTCGGCGGTCGTCGAAAGGCGGGGCGGTGCAGACGACGCACCGGTCCTTCTCCATCGTCCCGTTCGATGACCTGCTCCGAGGCATGGATCCCGGATACGGCGTCCTTCGCTGTGCTCGGACGTCGTTCCGGGATGACGAAGATGGAGGCGGCGCGACAGCGACGGGGGTCGCGGACCTGCCGGCCGCTGAGGGCGCGAGGGTGGCGGTCTGCCCGGCCACGTCCGTCGTGCCGACCGTCGACCGTCCCGGACTGGTCCGTCGGGGTCCCCCCCTCCGCCTCGCTTCGCTCGGCACCTCCCCCCCACTTCGTGGGGTTGGAGGATGGGCGGCGGCGCTTGGGGCGGGCTTCCTCCACCCCACGCAGTGGGGGCGGAGGTGGCGTCGCGCAGCGACGACGGAGGGGGGGCGGCGCAGGATGTGGCGGCGACGGTACGTGCCTCGTCGTGGACCGGATCGCGGGGATGGGCGGCGAGGCATGGATCCCGGATACGGCGTCCTGCGCTGCGCTTGGACGCCGTTCCGGGATGACGAAGGTGGGGGGCGCGCGACGGGTTGGATCCTCGTGCCGTCGATGCGCGGGAGCGTGATGGACGGCCTGGCCACGTCCGTCGTGCCGACCGTCCACCGTCGCGGACTGGTCCGTCGGGGTCCCCCCCTCCGCCTCGCTTCGCTCGGCACCTCCCCCCCACTTCGTGGGGTTGGAGGATGGGCGTCGGCGCTTGGGGCGGGCTGTCCTCCACCCCACGCAGTGGGGGCGGAGGTGGCGTCGCGAAGCGACGACGGAGGGGGGGCGGCGACGCTGGAGGATGTGGCGCCCGCGGCGGCGACCGGGCGGCAGGTGCCTCGTCGTGGACCGGATCGCGGGCATGTTCGGCGAGGCATGGATCCCGGATACGTCGTCCTTCGCTCCGCTCGGACGTCGTTCCGGGATGACGAAGGCGGGGGGGCGGCGGCGGCGGCGAAAGGACGGCGGCGGGGGCCGACCGGACCGACGGCGCCGACGGTGGCGGCACGGGCCTCGTCGTGGGCCGGATCGCGGGCATGGGCGGCGAGGCATGGATACCCGGAACTGGTGGCCGGGCAAGCGGACCCTGGTGTTGCCGAAGGCGTTCCGCCAGGTCAGCTGGCACGAGCGCGCCGTGACGGCCGACCTCACGAGGGACCGCATCAGGAGCGCGCCGGAACATGACCCTGCGCGCACGGTCGACCGGGCCTACGAGGAGCAATTCCACGCCTACTACGGCTATGCCGGCTACCGGGTCAGAGGTCCGCCGGCGCAGCAGAAGGAGACAGCGACGTGGGACTTCTGGTCCTCCTGATCCTCATCGTGCTCTTTGCGGCGACGGTGCCGATCTATCCCTACAGCCGCAGCCGGGGCTATTCTCCGGTGAGCGTCATCCTGCTCCTCGTGGCATTCTGGCTCATCCTGATCTATTTCTGTCTCGTGGCCGTCTGGTGGCCCGCGGTCGAGGGTCCGGCACCGGTCACCTGAGGAGCGTTCCCGTCCCTTCGACGCCGCCCGCGGCGCGGCTCGGGACGGACATCGAGGCGGCAAGGCTCAGCCTGCGCCTCAAAGAACGGCGCCGCCCCGCCATCGGGGCGATGTGGCCGCGGTTCGCCGCGCGGCGAGAAGCGCCCGATGCCTGCTGCAGTTTCCCGGCCCCCGTTCCAGGGTCCAGGCGTCATGATCCCGTCCATCCGCCGTCGACGGCGATCGATTCTCCCGTCAGGTATGTCGAGGCATCGGAAGCCAGGAAGACCACCGCACCCGCAATCTCGTCGGTGCGTCCGAAGCGGCCCATCGGCGTGCGGTCCATGATCTTGGCCCCGAGGACCGGATGCTCCGCCAGTCCCTGGGTGAGATCGGTCTCGACATAGGCGGGCGCCACGCAGTTGATGCGGACGCCCCTGGGCGCCCAGTCGATCGCCAACGATTTGGTGAGCAGTTCGACGCCGCCCTTGGAGGCGCAGTAGGCGGCGGTCCTTGCGAGCCCCGTGCGTCCGCCGATCGAGCTGATGTTGACGATGGAGCCGCTGCCCGCCGCGAGCATCTGCCGACCGAACTCGCGGCAGGTCAGGAAGACGCCGGTGAGATTGGTGCCGATGATGGTGTTCCATTCCTCGAGCGTCGTCTTCTCGGCACCCTTGTAGATCGCGTTGACGCCGGCATTGTTGACGAGCACGGCGGCGGGGCCGTGCCGCGCAGCGATCGTTTCGGCGAGCCCCACAACCTGCGCCTCGTCCTGCATGTCGGCGACGAGCCATTCGGCCGCGCCGCCTGCGGTGCGGATGTCGGCGGCGACGGCCCTGAGCGTATCCTCCGAGCGGCCGGTGACGACCACCGTGCCGCCATGGGCCGCGAGCGCCAGGGCGATCGACCGGCCGATGCCGCGGCCCCCGCCGGTGACGACACAGACCCGGCCGCCGAGGTCGAACATGGACCGCGACGCCATCAGTGCCTCCCGCCCGCGATCCGGCGCGCCAGCGACCAGCGGTGTACCTCCGAGGGACCGTCGTAGACGCGGAAGGCGCGGATGTCGCGGAAGATGCGCTCGACGACCGTGTCGCGGGTCAGGCCGAGCCCGCCCAGAATCTGCACGCAGCGGTCGGCGACGCGCCAGACCGCTTCCGAGCAGATGACCTTGGCGCGCGAGCTCTCCATGTTGCCGCGTCCGCCCTGGTCGAGCACCCAGGCCGTATGCCAGATCGCAAGCCGTGCCACGTGGATGTCCATGTCGTTGTCGGCGAGCATGAAGCCGACGCCCTCGTGCTCGGCGAGCGGCTTGCCGAAGGCGGTGCGGCGCTGGGCGTAGTCGCGGGCGATGTCGTGGGCGCGCACGGCAGAGCCGAGCCATCGCATGCAGTGGGTGAGGCGGGCGGGCGCGAGCCGCACCTGCGCATAACGGAACCCTTCGCCGACGGCGCCCAGCACGTCCTCCTCCGGCACGAAGAGGCCGTCGAAGCGTATGACCCAGTGGCCTCCGGTGAAGGAGGAATCGATGGTGTCGAGCTGGCGTTCGAGGACGATCTCCGGCTGGTCCATGTCGGCGAGGAACATCGTGGCCGAACCCGCCCGCTCGCCCGAGCCCAGCTTGGCCATGATGATGGCGAACCGAGCGTCCTCGGCGCCGGTGATCAGCCATTTGCGGCCCGAGATACGGTAGCCGCCGGGGACCGGCTCGGCCACCGTCCCGAGCAGAGCGGGGTCGGAGCCCGCTCCCATCGGCTCCGTCATGGCGAAGCAGGAGCGGCTCTCGCCCGACGCGAGCGGGCGCAGCCAGCGCTCCTTCTGCCGCCCGTCGGCCACCTCGGCCAGCAGATGCATGTTACCTTCGTCCGGCGCCGCGCAGTGCAGCGCGACCGGCCCCAGCATCGAGTAGCCGGCCGCCTCGAAGGCGACGGCCCGGCCGAAATGCGACAGGCCGAGCCCCCCGAATTCGGTGGGAACGTGCGGCGCGAGCAGGCCCTCCGCCCGCGCGCGCGCCACCAGTTCGAGCCGGAATTCCTCAGACGGCCCGTGGCTGCCCCAGCGCGGATCGCGTTCGAGCGGAATGATCTGCGAGCGAACGAACGCGCCGATGCGGTCTGCGAGGTCCTTGAGGTCGGAAGGAATGGAGAAATCCATGCGAATGCCTTTCCTAGATCGGCCGCGATGTCGAGGCGGCTGCGAAATCGAGAATGTCGACGCCGAGT
Source organism: Aquibium microcysteis (assembly GCF_014495845.1). Lineage (NCBI taxonomy): Bacteria > Pseudomonadati > Pseudomonadota > Alphaproteobacteria > Hyphomicrobiales > Phyllobacteriaceae > Aquibium > Aquibium microcysteis. Next base: position 2,594,380 of record NZ_CP061080.1, on the reverse strand, counting down.
TCCGCGAAGCCGGCGTAGCGGGCGTCGCCGGCCGCGCCGCGCGCCCAGTTCCGGTGCAACTGGATGAAGATGATGCCGAGCTTGAGCAATGCCAGAATCCGCCAGGCGCCGAAGCCCGACACGTCGCGGCCCGACTGGCGAGCGTAGAGTTCGACGACGCCTGCGCGCGTCAGGAAGCCTGGCCGCGCCGTGGGCATCTGCGCCAGCCTGTGCATGCATTCGGGATCGCCGGACTCGGTCCAGTAGCTGGTGAGGGTGGCGAGATCCATCAGCGGATCCCCGCGCGTCCCCATGTCCCAGTCGAGAACGGTGGTGATGCGTCCCCGTGAGTCGAGCATGCAATTGTCGAGCTTGAAGTCGGAATGGAGGAGCGTCGGCGCCGACGGTGCGGGTTCCACCGCGCCGAGCCACGCGGAAATCGTCCCTACGCGTCGCGCCGGCCGCTCATCGAGCGCGAGCGCCTCCGCTCGCCGGACCCAGCCCCCGACGCTGCGCCGGTAGAAGCCGTCCGGCCTGCCGAAGTCTCCAAGCCCGATCGCGTCCGCATCGACGCGATGGAGCGCGGCGAGGGTCGCGACCAGTTCCCCGGACAGGTTTCCCGCCGCGGAGGGGGAGTCGAGATCCGGCGGCAGACGGTCGCCGCCGACGACGCGGCCCCTTCGGTGCTCCATGATCTGGAAGGGCGCTCCGATCACTTCGGGGTCGGTGCACAGGAAGAAGCTGTCGGGCGCGGGCGCGAAGACCGTCGACAGCCGCGACAGGATCCGGTGCTCCCGCGCCATGTCGTGCGCGCCCGGCGCAAGTTCGCCGCCGGGCGGGCGGCGCAGGACGGCCTGTCGTCCGTCCACCGTGACGAGGTAGTTGAGGTTGGAGAGCCCGCCCGACAGTCGCTGCGCGCCGGCTTCGACCTCGAGCGTCATGCCGTGTGCAGCGAGATGGGTCGCCACTGCCACGACATCGAGCGCGAACGGATCCGAGTCCGCAGGTGCGGTGCTCTCTCGCACGTTGTCCATCTCCCGATAGGTCCGGCAAACCTCATGCTGAGGGGGAGGGCGGTATGTCAATCTGGCACTAGTGGCAGGGATGACCGTTGCCGAAGGGTGGACGGCGGCAATTCCGTTCGACAGAAACGTCGGACAGAGTTCCGGGGAAGCAATCGGCCGGCAGAGCAACATTCCCGGGGCCGCAGGATGCAGGACGGGCACGGCGTCGAAGGGCGCCCCCGGATCCCGCGCGGGCTCCGGAGGCGAAGCGGGTGTGTCGAGCCGGTCGGACCGGTGTCGCCGCACCTGCGCTTTTGGCCGGCTTGACGATGCAGGTGCCGCCGTAAACTTTCCGACCGTCGGAGCGGGGAGATTGCGGGTCGGCTTCCGGAGATGTCTCCTCCCGTCCCTCGCCCAGGCATTTCGGCCTGGGCGATACTCGTTCCGTTTGGCTGTGACAGGAGGAATCATGCTGCTCAAGGATCATGTCGTGGTGGTGACCGGCGCGGGGGGAGCGCTCGGGTCCGCGCTCGTGGCGGCCGTCGCCGCGCAGGGAGGCATCGTCCTCGGCACCGATCTCGTCGCGGGAGCGGGCGTCGACATCGTTCACGACGTCACCTCGGAAGCGAGTTGGCGCGCGGTCTGCGAGGAGGTCGAAAAGCGGCACGGTCGCATCGACGGGCTGGTGAACAATGCTGGCATCGTTCACGTGGGCCACGTCGAGACGACGGAGATCGACGATTTCCGACGTGTGCAGGCGGTGAATGTCGAGGGCGTGTTCCTGGGGTGCAAGGTGGCATGGCCGCTGCTGCGCCGTTCCACCGCCGCGTCGATCGTCAACGTCAGTTCGACGGCCGGGCTCGTGGGAAGCCCCAATCATGTCGCCTACGTGGCCTCGAAAGGCGCCGTGCGGCTGATGTCGAAGTCGATCGCGCTCCACGGCGCCACCTTCGATCCCGTGATCCGCTGCAACTCGCTGCATCCCAGCCTGATGGACGGGCACATGGCGCGGGTTCTGACGGGAAATGCCGAGAACCAGTCGGAAGCCATTCAGGCGATCGTGGCCGCGCGCAACCCGATGCGACGCCTCGCGCTGACCTCCGAGGTGGCGGGCGCGGCCGTCTTTCTGCTGTCGCGCATGTCCGGGTTCGTGACGGGCAGCGAGTTGGTCAGCGACGGCGGCTCGTCGGCGCAATAGGGAGCGGCCGAACCTCGGCCGCCCGGCGGAAGGCCTGCCGGAGCGGCGCCGGCGGCGAAGGGGGTTGACAGCGCGAAACCTTGCTGCTTTCAGTGAGCCGACTGGTCAGTCGGTTATTTCCGGCACTAGGATCACCTTAACAGGGCGCGCGCCCCGACCGAGAGGAGACTGTCGAATGAGTTCTAGGGATGTCGTCGAATACGAGGTCAACGGCCCCGTCGCCACGATCTGGATCAACCGCCCCGAAGTGAAGAATTGCGTGAGCCCGCGCGTGCTCGACCTGCTCGGCGAGTTCGGTCGCAAGGCGGAAGACGACGCGAGCGTGCGGGCGGTGGTCTTCCGCGGCCGCGGCAACACGTTCTGCGCGGGCGCCGATCTCGGCCAGCTCGTGGGTCCGGCTCTCCACACCACTGTGGACTCGCTCGCGCTCGCCCAGAAGTCGGCCCGCACCTACAACCACTTCTTCAACATGCGTAAGCCCACCATCGCGGCCGTCGAAGGTCACGCGGTCGCCGGCGGCTTCGAGCTCATGATCTCGTGCGACTTCGCCCTTGCCGCCACCACGGCCAAGATCGGCGACTTCCACATCCGTCGCGCGCTCTTCGGCGGCGCCGGCCCGATCTATCGCCTGCCGCGCTACATCGGCCTCCGCAAGTCCAAGGAGCTCATGCTGACCGGCAAGCTCCTGAGCGGGACCGAGGCCAAGGAATGGGGTCTCGTCAACGACGTGTCCGAGCCGGACCAGTTCGATGCGCTGATCGAGAAGTTCTGCGAACCGCTCATCGACAAGAGCCCGTTCTGCATGTGGATGACCAAGGAAGCCATCAACCGCGGCCTCGATGCGGACACCGAGTCGCTGATCACCCTCGAAACCATGACCTGCAACGTCGTGCACCAGTCTGCCGATGCGAAGGAAGGCGTCACGGCCTTCCTCGAGAAGCGGACGCCGACCTGGGTCGGCAACTAGGTCGCGGAAAATGGACCTGCTGAGCCGCATCGCAGCCGAACTCGATTGTGTGCAGCTCGTGCACGAATACGCCAACCGTCTCGACGCCTACGACCATGACGGCTTCATGCAGCTGTGGGCGGAGGACGGCGTGCTTGCGATGCTCGGGACCGAGCATCGCGGACCGGCGGCGATCCGCCGCTGGCTGGAGGGGCGCGAGCAGGGCATGATCTGCCGCCACCTCGTGACCAACACCGTCATCCGCCCGGAGACGGAGAGTTCCGCTTCGGGCTCCTGCTATACGCTTGCCTTTCGCGCCGGACAGGCGGCCGACTCCCCGCCCGGCGCGCTCGTCAACCCGACCTTCCTCGTCAGCTATCGCGACCGCTTCATGCGCGATGGCGAGCGGGGATGGCTGCTTGCGCGGCGCGAGGTGGTGGCCGACCTCGTCGGGCCCGACCAGATGCGCGCGCTGCTTCTGGGCGCGCGCGCGACCGCTTCCTGAGGAGACACCATGCCCCAGTTTCTCGTATTCGCCACCGACCACCCGCCGCACTCGATGCCGCTCCGCGACTCGGTCCGGGCCGAGCACCGCGCCTACGTGCTGGAGAACGACGACCGCATCATGCTCGCCGGCCTGATCGCCGACGACGACGGCAACCAGTGCGGATCGGTCTATTCGTTCAGCGCCGCGAACATCGACGAGGTGAAAGCCTGGCTCGCGGCCGAGCCTTTCGTGAAGGCCGGGGTCTATGCCGATATCCAGGTCGTTCGGTGGTCGCCAAAGCTGAACAGGCTGAACCCTGTCGAATGGGCGGTCAGCAAGTAGGCTGGAGGCCGGCGGTCCGCAGCGCCCGGAACGCGAAGGTCGCGGCCAGCGCCAGGCCGCCGGCATAGCCCTTTCGATAGACGTTTCCGACATCGGCCCCGGCAACGTAGAGACCGGGGATGGGCTCGCCGAAGGCGTCGAGCGCGCGCGCCCGTGTGTCCGTCGACAGGCCGCCGAAGGTGAACGTAATCGCGCTGTCCACCTCGAGGACGTACCAGGGGGCTTCCTCGAGCGCGCGGCCGTTGCTCTCGCGCGGAGGGCGGGCCTGCTCGGGTCCGCTCTTCATGTGGCGATTGTATTCGAGCAGTGTCGCGATGCAGGCCGCGCCGTCGTAGCCGATCGAGCTTGCGAAGGCTCCGATCTCCTCGATCGTGTCGAACACGCCTCCGGGACACCCGGCCTCCATCGCCAGGCGATGCCGGTCGATCGGTTCGGCGCCCGCTACCGGGGCGGACACGCCGAATTCGCGCTGGGCGCGTGCGTCGAGAACGAGGAGCGCGGCCGCGCCTGGCTGGCGCAGCGTGAGTTGCGCGCTCGAATGATCGTCGAAGCTCTCGTCGCAGAAGCGTTTCCCGGATCCGTTCAGTAGCACGCCGTGAATCGAGTGGTACTGGGTGAACCGGACGAAGTCGGAATCGCCGCGCATGGGGCAGCCGCGTGCCAGCAGATGGCCATAGAAGCCCGCGTTCGGACCGGCCATCGCTCCGCCTGCGGCGATCGCCAGCCGGTGGCCGCCGCCGTCGCTGTGAGGGTTGGAACGAAGCCGCATGCTCCTTGCCGCCAGATGGACCATGCGCGCACGAAGGTCAGGGTCGGCCTGCGCCCCGCCGGTTGCGACCAGCAGATGCTCTGCCTCGAGTTCCGTTTCCCCGTCCGCATGCGCGGTGAGGGCGCCGGCGACGCGACCGCCGCGCATGATGATCTCAGTGACCTGTGTGTCGGGCACGACGAAGCCGCCCGCCGCCTCGACGCTCGCCACACAGCCCCGCATGTAGGCGGCAATGTCGATCTGCTGGCCCCTGCCGTAGAGCACGCGCACGGGCGGCCCGGTCTCCACCCGCCCGCGCAGCCATTCCATCACGTGCGGAAACTCCTCCACCACGACCGCATGAAGCGCGGGGTCGCCGTCGTCGTGGCGATCCATCTGCGCCCGTGAGGTGGCTGTCCAGACGAAGCCTCCCGACAGAAGCGCCGAGCCGCCGATGGCGGGCGCCTTTTCCACGACGACCACGCGCGCTCCCGCTTCGGCGGCGCGCGCGGCTGCGGTCATGCCGGCCATGCCGCCGCCGATCACGATGAGATCACATTGCATCCTGTCGTGAGCTGCCATGAAGAAGTCCTTCCGACTGGTGCAGTTTTCCAAGCTGCTCGCGCGCCAGCAGCGCGAGATCCGCGCGGCGCACCTTCAGCGAGGGAGTTCGAGGGAATTCGCGGAAGTTCAGCAGCAGTTCCGGCCACTGGTATCGCGGCAGTCCCACGGATTGCAGATGCGCGCGCATGGACTCGAGGTCGGGCGCCAGGTCGTGCGACAGGATGCAGGCGCAGGCGCGTTCGCCGAGCCGCTCGTCGGGAATGCCGATCACCGCAACCTCGGCCACGCCGCTCATGCCGCGAAACGCGGCCTCCACTTCGGCCGGCTGGATCATCATGCCTCCCCGGCGGATGACCTCCGAGGCGCGGCCCTGGAAGGTCATGCAGCCGCCTTCGGAAACGCGCGCCTTGTCGCCGGTGTCGAACCATCCGTCGGCGTCGATCACCCGCTCGTTCAAGTCGGGCCGCGACTGATAGCGGCGCAGGCGGTTGGGGCCGCGCAGATAAACGCGGCCGGTTTCGCCCGGCAGGGCCGGCTGGCCTGCCTCCGTCAGGATGCGCATCTCCGTTCCCGGCAGCGCGCGGCCGTCGACGGTGACCCGCATCTCCTCGGGGTCGTCGAGGGCACAGGTGCAATGCGCCATCGACTCCGACATGCCGTACATGGGCAACGCGATGGCGCAGAAGGCGCCGGTGGCGCGGCGACGCTGTTCGGTCGAGCCTCCGGCGAGAATGGCGCGGCGCATCGAGCTGCAGTCCACGGCTCCCAGCGCGGGGTGGTTCACCACATCGTAGACATGGGTCGGCATCAGCAGGGTGTAGGTGCAGCGCTCGCGCTCGATCGTCGACATGCAGCGGCCGGCGTCCCACTTGCGCATCAGGACGGTCGATGCACCGGCCATGAAAGCGAGCAGGGCGCCCAGAACGGTGCCGCCGACGAAGCCGAACTCGAGCACGACCAGAACACGGTCGGCCGGGGCGACCTCGTGGAAACGGGCCAGCGCCTCGATCGCGAAGCGAAGCGAGTTGCCCGAATGGACGACGCCCTTCGGTGCGCCGGTCGAACCCGAGGAATAGAGGACGAGCGCATCGGCGTCGGGGCCGGGCGGGCTCGCGGGTGCTGGCGCGGCATCGCGCGCGTTCGCCCATGGCTGCATGCGTGCGTCCGCGTGCTGAGGGACCCGGTCGCCGACGAAGGCAGCCTTCAGGTCCGGCAGCGCCGAAAGAAGCTCGGCAGCGACACCGGCCGAGCCTTCCTCGAGGAGAACCATCGCCCGCGCGTTGCTGTTCGACGCCACGGCGATCAGCTGGCCCGGCGAGAACATCGGCGGAACCGGCACTGCGACGATGCCCTGGGAGAAGCCGGCCAGCACCGCCGCATAGGCGTCGATGGAGTTTCGCGCCTGCACGACGACGGCGTCGCCGGCCCCGACGCCCGCCGCCCGGTAACCGCCTGCGACCCTCAGCGCCGCCGCGAGCAATCCCGACAGCGAAACGGTGCCTGCCTCGTCGCGCACCGTTGCATTTCGTCCGGGGCCGTCGGCTGCCGCGACGAAGCTCGACCAGAGGTCATCGTCCCGCCACAGGCCCATCGCCCGCCAATCCGGCTCTTTCGTCCCGTTCACCCGCGTCCTCCCGCAGTGTTCAGAGAATTTCGAACAATCCCGCCGCTCCCATGCCGCCTCCCACGCACATGGTGACCACGCCATAGCGCGCGCCGCGCCGCTTGCCCTCGAGCAGGACGTGGCCCGTCATGCGCGCGCCGCTCATCCCGTAGGGATGGCCGATGGAGATCGCTCCGCCCGAGACGTTCAGCCGCTCGTCAGGAATGCCCAGCCGGTTCCGGCAGTGGATGACCTGCACGGCGAACGCCTCGTTGAGCTCCCAGATGCCGATGTCGTCGACCGCCAGGCCGTGTCGCGCCAGCAGCTTGGGCACCGCGAACACGGGGCCGATGCCCATCTCGTCGGGTTCGCAGCCGGCGACGGCGATGCCCATGAAGCGTCCGAGCGGTTGCAGGCCGCGGCGGACCGCCTCCGCTTCGGCCATGACGACGCAGGCGCTCGCGCCGTCGGAGAGCTGGCTCGCATTGCCTGCGGTGATCGATCCGCCGTCGCGCACCGGCTTCAGCGCCGCGAGGCTTTCGGCCGTCGTGTCCGGACGGTTGCCCTCGTCCTTGTCCAGCGTGACCTCGCGCAGGCTCGTCGCGCCGGTGGCCTTGTCGGTCACTTCCATGCGCGTGGCGAGCGGGACGATCTCTGCGTCGAACCGGCCCTGGGCCTGGGCGGCGGCCGTGCGGCGCTGGCTCTCGAGCGAATAGGCGTCCTGCGCCTCGCGCGACACCCCGTATCGTGTTGCCACCGTTTCGGCGGTGTCGATCATGGGCATGTAGAGCGCCGGCTTCGCGCGCAGGATGTCGTCGTCGTTCCAGCGGAACAGGTTGTAGTGCTTGTTCTGGACGAGGCTGATGCTCTCGACCCCGCCGGCGACGGCGATCGAAACGTCGCCGGCCGCGACGGCCCGCGCAGCGTTCGCGATCGCCTGGAGCCCGGACGCGCATTGCCGGTCCACCGACGTTCCGGCCACCTCGACCGGCAGGCCGGCGCGGATGACCGACTGCCGCGCCGCGTTGAAGCCCTGCGTTCCCTGCTGCTGCGCGACGCCGAGGATCACGTCCTCGACCTCGTCCCCGGACACTCCGGCGCGCGCCATGGCGTGAGTTATCGCATGGGCGGCGAGGGTGGGTGCGGAGGTCGTGTTGAACGCGCCGCGATAGGCGCGCCCGATCGGCGTCCGCGCCGTCGCCACGATCATGGCCGATGTCATGCCCATACCCCGAAGCTCCCGATAATTACCCGACCGTCCAGTCGATTGACTATTATCCCCGCCGGCCCCGATGTCAATCGACACGAGGCTTGAATAACGCCCCCTATCCGGGCCGTCTTTGAAGCGCTACGGCCGTCCGTCGCGCTCCGCCGCCGACCAGGCGAGGTCGGCCGCCTGCTCGGCAAGTCTGCCGACCGCGAGCGCATTCTCGTTCGACGCCGTCCCCTGCAGGGCGCGGGCGTGGACCCCCTGGAGGATCGCGGCCGTCCGGAACAAGGAGAAGGCCACGTAGTAGTCCCAGTGGTCAATCTGCCTGCGCCCCGTCCGCTCGCAATAGGCGGCAACGTACTCGGCTTCCGAGGGGATGCCATGCTCCGGCGGCAGGCCGACCAGTCCGCCGATGCCGGGAAAATCCGGCGTCACATTCCAGGGCAGGCAGTTGTAGGCGAGGTCCGGCAGCGGATGGCCGATCGTCGCGAGCTCCCAGTCGAGCACGCCCAGCACGCGAGGCTCCGTCGGATGGAACACCATGTTCTCGGCGCGGAAATCGCCGTGATTGATCGCGTCCTCGTCGCCGGGCGGAACATTGCGGGCCAGCCAAGGCATGACCTTGTCCATCGACCCGATCTCGTGCGTGCGGGTCGCCTCGTAGGCCTTCGTCCAGCGCGCGACCTGCCGGCTGACATAGCCCGTCGGCCTGCCGAATCCCTCGAGGCCGATCGAGCGCCAGTCCACGCTGTGAAGGGCGGCGAGCGTCCGGTTCATCGTGTCGTAGATCGCGCCGCGTTCGGCAGGCGAAAGCTCGGGCAGGCGGAGGTCACGGAAGACCCGGCCTTCGAGACCTTCCATCACATAGAAGGCCGTGCCGAGGATTTCGGCATCCTCGCAGAGATGCAGCATGGCGGGCACCGGCACCTCCGTGCCGGCAAGCGCCTTCATCACCGCATATTCGCGCTCCACGGCATGCGCGGACGGCAGCAGCGCGCCCGGCGGCTTCTTGCGCAGGACGAAGGCACGGTCGCCGCTCCGGATGAGGAAGGTCGGGTTGGACTGGCCGCCGCGAAACTGCCGCACCGTCGCATCCTGGCCGATTCCCGGAACGCGCCGCGTCAGGTAGTCGAGCAGGCGGGGTTCGTCGAATGCATGCCCCGGCCGGACGGGGCTGGTCTCGTCGTACAGAGGCATCGGCTTCACCACGGCCTTGCGGGAAGATCGCGTTTCAGCTCGATCCTGGCGATCGCGCGCAGGTGAACCTCGTCGGGCCCGTCGGTCAGACGCACGGCGCGGGTGAAGGTCCACGCGGCCGCGAGGCCCGTGTCCTGCGACACGCCGGCGCCACCATGCACCTGGATTGCCCGATCGAGTACGCGAAATGCCATGTTCGGCGCGGCAACCTTGATCTGGGCGATCACCGACTGGGCGGCCTTGTTGCCGACCGTGTCCATCATGTGCGCGGCATGGAGCGTGAGCAGCCGCGCCTGATCGATCTCGATGCGGGAGAGCGCGATCTGCTCCTGCACCATTCCCTGCTCGGAAAGCGGCTTGCCGAAGGCGACGCGCTGGCGCGCCCGCGCGATCATGGCGTCGAGTCCGCGTTCGGCGACGCCGATCATACGCATGCAATGATGGATGCGGCCGGGTCCGAGTCGGCCCTGCGCGATTTCGAAGCCGCGGCCCTCGCCGAGCAGGACATTCGATGCCGGCACGCGCACGTTGTCGTAGACGATCTCGAAGTGTCCATAGGGGGTGTGCTCGTAGCCGAAGACCGTCAGCGAGCGGATCAGCTTCACCCCCGGCGCGTCCTTCGGAACGAGAATCATCGAGTGCTGCGCGTGGCGCGGGGCTTCAGGGTTCGTCTTCGCCATGACGATCAGAAGCGTCGTCCGATTGTCCCCGGCGCCCGAGGTCCACCACTTCCGGCCGTTGAGCACGTAGTCGTCGCCGTCCCGGACCGCCGACAGGCTGATGTTGGTGGCGTCGGAGGACGCGACGTCCGGTTCGGTCATCGAGAAGGCTGAGCGGATGACGCCGTCGAGGAGCGGCTTCAGCCAGCGTTCCTTGTGCTCCTCGGTACCGTAGCGCTCGATGATCTCCATGTTGCCGGTGTCGGGCGCCATGCAGTTGAAGACCTCGGGCCCGATATAGGAGCGGCCCATCAGTTCGCAGAGCGGCGCATATTCGAGGTTGGTCAACCCCGCGCCGAGATGGCTTTCCGGCAGGAACAGGTTCCAGAGCCCGGCCGCCTTCGCCTTCGCCTTCAGTTCGTCCATGATCGGCGGGCTGTCCCAGCGATCCGACAGTTTCTCCTGCTCGGCGAAATAGACCGCTTCGTTGGGAATGACGTGCGTGTCCATGAAGTCGCGGACACGGTCGTGCACCTCTCTGGCGCGCGCGCTGAACTCGAACATCGTCTCGATCCTTCTCGTCAGATACGTGTAAGCGCGTCGCGACCACCCAGCAGCATGGCGAGGACGACGCCGATGGCTGTGACGCCGGTCATGATCAGCGCGATGGCGGCAACGAGCGGGTAGCCGCCGTTCTGCCAGTAGTCGAACAGCACGGTCCCCATGACCTGGTTGCGCGGGGTGCGGATCAGGACCGAAGCCGTGAATTCATGGGTCAGGAGAACGAACATCAACGCCGCCGCGCCACCCAGCGTGGACCGCATCAGCGGCAAGGTGATCCAGAGGTCCGTCTTCAGATAGCTCGCGCCGCAGACGCGCGACGCCTCGATGTAGGCCGAGCCGAGCTGCAGCATGCCGGCGAGTTGCATGCGCGTCGTGAACGGCAGCATCAGCGTCACGTAGACGATGATGATGAGCCAGCGGCTGCCGTAGAGCATCAGCGGCGGCATGGAATAGGCCAGCAGGAAGCCGACGCCGAAGATGACGGCGGGTACGCCGAGCGGCAGGGCGACGATGATGTCCATCACCGACCGCAGCAGCCAGTACCGGCGGCCGCGTATGGTCACGACGGCCACGATGAAGCCGATGACGAGCGATATGGCGACCGCGACCAGCGACGTCATGACGGAGTTGATGATCGCGCCGACGATCACGGACTCGCCGAAGGCCACGCGGAAATTCTCCAGCGTGAAGTTGGAGATCTTCGGGTTCGCGCTCCAGAACGGCGAGAGCGAAAGGATCGCAAGCGAGACGAGCGGCAGCAGGGTCGTGAGAACGAAGTAGGTGAAGATGCCGACCGCCGCGAGCACTGACGGCTTTCCGGCCGCACGGAACGCACGGCCGCCATGCGTGACGTATCGCGTCTGGTCGCCGAGCAGCATCTTCTGCGCGAAGACCATGATGATGCCGAAGACCAGGAGCGGAGAGCCGATGGCGGCCGCCGCCGCGTGGTTGATCGGTTCGGACTGCGTCGCCCAGTACATCTGGGTCGTGAGCACGTTGATGCCCTGGTTGGTGCCGAGCAGCAGCGGCGCGGTGAACTGGCCGAGGCCGAGAAGCAGCGCGACACCGCCGCCGTAGACGAGCACGGGGCGCAGCAGGGGCAGCGTCACCTGGAAGAAGGCCTTGAAGGCGGAGGCGCCGGATGTCCGCGCGGCTTCCAGAAGCTCGGAGTTGATGTTGCGCAGACCCGAACTGACGAACAGGTAGACGAAGGCCGACAGCGCAAAACCGGTGATCGCGACGATCCAGAAAAGGGTATAGATGTCGACCGGACCGAAGCGCAGATCCGACCACCACGGCAGCTGCCGCAGAAGGGCGTTGAGGTAGCCCGGGCGCGGCGAGAACAGGAAGGCCCAGCCCGAGACGGACGCCACCGCCGGGATCACGATGGGAAGGATCGGCAGCACGCGCAGCCATTGAAGCCGCGGCGATAGCTGCGTCGCCCACCACGCCAGAAGCGTACCGAAGACCAGCGCGACCGCGGTCGAACCGATCGCGAGGCCGACCGTGTTGAGGATGGTCTCCCAGATCGCGGGCGTGCCGAAGGCGTCGCGATAGCCTTGGCCGCCGTTCGAGAAAGCCAGCCACTGCAGCCGCGCCAGAGGCAGGAGAACGAGCAGGGCGAGAAGGGCGACGAAGACGAAGAGAGCCATGCGCCTGGCGGCGAACCGGCTGGCATTGCCGTTCAGGACCTCAGTGGCCATGGAGTGAGCCCCCGGTCAGGAGATTTCCGGCCAGGCGCTGTCCGTCCGTCGCATAGAAGGCGGCGCGATCGGCGGCGAAACGTGCGCAGACCTTCTGGCCGGGCGCGATGCCTCCGGTGCCCGTTCCCGGCATGGTGCGGCCCTGCATCCGGCGTCCCCCGGCGCTCACGACGATGTCGGAGAAGCGCCCGGCGAAGGCCACGTCCTCCACCGTCGCCGTGAAGCAGACCGAACCCTCCGGCGGCTGGGTACCGTCCGGTTCGATGTAGAGGTCCTGCGGCCGCACCCGGGCCACCATCTCGGCCCCAGCTTTCAGCGCGGGGGGAATGCCCTTCAGCGCCGACTCTCCGGCCAGCATCCAGGCGCCATCCCGCAGCGTCATCGGCAGGCGTTCTGTCATGCCCATGAAGCCGGCGACATATTCTGTCGCCGGTTCTTCGAAGACGCGGCGCGCGGTGTCGAGCTGCTCGATCGAACCCTTGTTCATGACGGCGATGCGGTCCGCCAGCGACAGCGCTTCCGACTGGTCGTGGGTGACGAAGACGGCCGTGAAACGCAGGCGCGAATGAAGCTGATGCAACTGGCTGCGCACCTGGTCGCGCAGGCGGGCGTCGAGGTTGGAGAGCGGTTCGTCGAACAGGACGAGCCCCGGCCGCGCCACGAGACCGCGCGCCAGAGCCACGCGCTGCTGCTGTCCGCCCGACAATTGGCCGGGATAGCGGTCCATCAGCGACTCGACCTCGACCAGCTTCGCCATTTCCAGCGCCCAGCCGTCCTGAAGCCCCTCCCGCAGCCTGCGCGCCTTGAGAGGGTATTCGATGTTCTGGCGCACCGTGAGGTGCGGCCAGAGCGCATAGGACTGGAAGACCATGCCGATGTCGCGCTTCTCGGGCGGCAGGTCGGTGCCGCTCGCCGCATCGAGCGCCACGCCCCTGCCGATCGTGATCTTGCCGCGATCGGGCGATTCGAGGCCCGCGAGGCAGCGCAAGGTGGTCGTCTTTCCGCAGCCGCTCGGCCCGAGAAGGACGAGGAATTCGCCATCCCCGATGGTCAGGTTCATGTTCCTGGCAGCGACCGTCGGCGGTTTGCCTCGAAATTCCTTGTGCAGCGCCTCGATACGAACTTCGGCCACAGCTGCTCCTCCCGCTGGTCCTCATGCTTGCGGACATCATCATCCGCAAAGGCATCGGCAGCGAACGTTCCTCATCCGCCGGCGCCGATCCCCGTTGTTCGATTAAAAACTATCAACCGACCAGTCGAACTATTGTAATTTCGAGGGGTCGAGTCAATCCCACCGCCTGGCCTGTACGCGTTGCGCCACCACTTGCAAGTGGCACTTGACAACGACAGGGCGTACCTGCGACGAGAAGGCTCGAATAGTCGACCGTATGGTCGGTCTAGAAAATACCGACGCGGCAGGGAGGTGCTGATGGCGGCACGTGCGTTTCCGCGACTTTTCTCCGCCTACCGTCGCGGCCGGCTCGACCTGCAGAGCCGACTCGTCATGCTGCCGCATGGGACCGCGATGGTGCGCGACGGCCTGCCCACGGACGACGACCTCGCCTATTACGAGATCCGGAGCCGCGGGCTCGGACTGGTGATCACCGGCGCGACCGTCGCGACGCCGGATGCGGCGTTCCGCGCGAGAATCCTTGCTGAAGGCTTCAACCCCGACGCCCGCGCGATCATGCGTCGGCGCTGCGACATCGTGCATGCGAACGGCGCGCGCATCGTGGGCCAGCTCTGTCATCTCGGCCGCGAGACGATCGGCATGGAATCGGAGTTCGCTCCACGAGGCCCTTCCGCCATCCGCGGCCCGCGCGACGCCTATCCGCCGCACGAAATGGACGAATCGGAGATACGGGGATTCGTGGACTCGTTCGCTGCGTCCGCGGTGAACCTGCGCGACGGCGGTTACGACGGCGTCGAACTTCACGCCGCCCATGGCTATCTCTTTGCACAGTTCCTGTCGGCAGCGAGCAATCGCCGCCGTGATGGCTGGGGCGGCGATCTGGAGAACCGGACGCGCCTGGTGACCGAAACGGTCGCCCGTGTTCGCGAAACCTGCGGCGATGGCTTCATCATCGGCGTCCGCCTGTCGGCGGATGAGGAAGTTCCGGGCGGACTCGGCATCCGCGATACGGTGGGCATCAGCCAGCTGCTTACCCGCCAGGGAGAGACCGACTATCTGAGCATCACCATCGGCATGCGCGGCGCCTACGTGAAGGACGCGACCCATCCTGCCGCGCCGGCGGCGCGCGTCGCGGGCATCATTCGCGCCGAATGCGGCCTGCCGGTCATCGTCGGCCAGAAGATCCAGACGCCGGAACTGGCTGAACGGCTGTTGGAGGACGGCGTCGCCGACATGATCGGTATGGCGCGGGCCTTCATCGCCGACCCCGAATTCTCCGACAAGGCGCGCGATGGCCGCGCTTCGCGGATCCGTCCCTGCATCGGGCTGAATCAGGAATGCCGCGCCTTCTCGCCGCATCTGCATTGCTCGATCAATCCCGAGACCGGCCGCGAGATGCGCACCCCTTTCGACGGGCTCGCCCCCGCCGGACGGCCGAGGCGTCTGGCGGTGGTGGGCGGCGGGCCGGCCGGCATGGAGGCGGCTCGAATCGCGGCCGTCCGCGGCCACGCCGTCACGCTCTTCGAAGCCACCGAGGCGCTCGGCGGCCAGTTCCTCCTGGCTGCCAGCCTTCCCCATCGCGCCGGCCTGCTGCGCATCGTCGACCACCTGATCGGCGAACTGCGGGAATCCGGCGCAGAAGTCAGGTTCAACAGCCGCATCGCCGAGCTGGCGGCGCTGGAGGCCGATTTCGATGAAGTCGTCCTGGCGACCGGCGCGGTGCCGGCCGGATTGTCCGGCGACGTCGGTTCTCCTGCCGTCCTGAGCTGGGCGGATGTCCTGAGGGACGGCGCGCCCATACCGTCCGGCGCGGGACGCGCCGTTTTCGCCGACGAGGGGACGGGCTTCTGGTTCAGCTATGGCGTCGCCGAGATGCTCGTCGAAGCCGGCTGGCGCGTGACATTCGCCACCACATCGGCCGCGCTGGGCGCGCATCTGCCGAACGAAAGCGTGGCCCCCATGCTCGGGCGGCTGGGGGCTGGCGGAACCTCCTTCCGCGTGCTCACCGCCGTCGAGGCCGCCGCCGGCGGCGGAGCGGTGGCGATCAATCTCGCGTCCGGCGAGGAGGAGCAATTGCCGGCGGATCTTATCGTGGCGCAGACCGGGCGCATCGCCACGCCGCCGCCGGGCGGAGGGCGACTGCCCGTGCACATGATCGGCGACTGCGTCGCGCCACGCCGCATCACGCACGCCCTGTTCGAGGCGCAGCGTCTGGCGCGAACCATCTGAAAGGCGGGTCCGGCATGACCGAAACCATCTCCCCCGGATTCGTCGATCGGCTCACGCGGCTCGACGGCCGTTCAGCCCTGGTTCTCGGCGGCCATGGAGAAATCGCCCGCGTCATCGCGGCCACGCTCGCCGACAGGGGCGCGAGAGTCGCGCTGGCGGCGCGCAAGCTCGACCAGTGCCGCAGTCTGGCGGACGAGATCCGGGCCCGCTTCGGATCGGAGACGATGGCGCTTGCCTGCGACGTGTCCGACGAGACGATGGTCAGGAACGTCGTCGCGCAGGTCGCCGATTGCTTCGGCGGCCTCGACATCCTGGTCAACAATGCCGGCGCGAGCTGGTCCGGCGCGCCGGAGGACATCCCGCTTTCCGGCTGGAACAAGGTGATGGGCGTCAACCTGACGGGCGCCTTCATCGCCGCGCGCGAGGCGGCCCGGATCATGCTGGAGAAGGGGTCGGGCAGCATCGTCAACATCGCCTCGACCGGCGGCCTCGTGTCGTTCACGCCCGACCGGGCGCAGATCGTGCCTTACACGACCTCCAAGGCCGCCCTCATCCATCTGACGCGCGACCTTGCTGCGCAGTGGGCCGGGCGAGGGATTCGCGTCAACGCGATCGCGCCCGGCCAGATGGAATCCGGCATGACGCTGAGCGTACCCGACGAGATCGTGGAGGCCATGCGCGCCGACGTGCCGATGCGGCGGCTGGGCAGACCCGGGGAACTCGCCGCCGCGGTCGCCTTCCTCGCGTCCGACGGTGCCAGCTACGTGAGCGGCCAGACGCTTGTCATCGACGGCGGGCTCACACTGCGCTGAGGCCGGCGGCTGTTCGCGTCTGGCCGAGGGGCGGGCATCTTCACACGTCTGGTCAACGCATAAAAAAAACCGGCGACCACGAGGGCCGCCGGCAGGACGTTCGGCTTGGGAGGGACGTCAGTTCGAGCCGAACAACTGGTTGAAGCGCGCCTGGAACGCCTCGACATTCTCCTTGGTCAGCTTCGACGCGTCCGGAACGCGAACGCTGTCGATCTCGGCGACGGCTCCCGGAATGTTCGGCAGGGTCGCGGCGGTCTTGCGGGCGATCGCAGCCTGGCCTTCCGGCGTCACGATGAAGTTGGCGAGCAGCTGCGCGGCGTTCGGATGCGGCGCGACCTTGGTCACGTTGCCGAAGAAGCGCGCGCCCCAGACGACCTTGCCGAACCCGGACTCGACCGGAGCCCCGGCGGCCTTCTCGTCCACCTGCGGCTCGCCGAACAGGATCACGCCCACCTCGCCGGCCGACAGCGCCTGGGCCATCGTCAGCGCGCTCGGATAGATGCGCGGCTTCATGGCGGCCAGACGCTCGACATAGTCGGCGCCATAGTTTTCCTCGAGGTAGAAGTAGAAGTCCACGATCGTCGATACGGACGCGCGCGGGATGCCGATCAGTCCTTCCAGTTCCTTCTTGAAGATGTCGTCGTAGTCCTTGATGCCGTCGGGAACGAGTTCGGTGTTCCACGAATAGGTCAGGATCGTCGCGTTCGTCATGAAGGACATTCCGTCCGTCATGCGTTCGGATTTCTTGTAGTCGGGATTTTCGAAGGCCGGGCCGGTGGCCGGCACGAAGTAGCCCTGCTGGCCGAGGTCTTTGAGGGCGATCGTGCTGGTGATGATCGCCACGTCCGCGATCCCGGTGCCCGAATCGAATTCCGCTTTGAGCTTCGGCAGGAAGTCGGCTTCGATGGCGCGCACCACCTCGACCTCGATGCCGTATTTCTCCTTGAACTTCGCCCCCAGATCATTGAGCTGCTTGAGGCCCTGGGCAGAGTAGATCGTGACGCGGCCTTCCTGCTTGGCGGCGTCGATGACCTTCTGCCATTCGGGGCTCACGTCCTGAGCCATGGCAGGAGCGGCAAACATCAGCGCTCCGGCGGCGGCCAGTGCGCGAAAAGTCTTCGAAAACATGTCCTTCCTCCCTTGCAGTCGTCGTTTGTAATAACAACCGACTGGTCGGACTAGTATTTATATGCGACCGAGGCTTGTCAAGGAGTCCGCCCCTAGCCCTTTGGGGAGTGGGCGGCGGCTTGCGTCGGTTTTTCGGCCGGTCAAGCATGGCGTGGGAGGAGCGCTATGCAGCATCACGGCAAGGTGGCACTGGTGACCGGGGCGGGGCAGGGCATCGGCCTCGCCTGCGCCGAGCGGCTCCTGCGGGATGGCGCGCGCGTCGTCCTGCTCGATCGCAACGCGGTCGTCGCGGCCGAACAGGCCGGACGCCTTGGCCCCGACGCCCTGGCGATGGAGGTGGATCTTCTCGGTCTCGGGCCTGAAGCTGCCGCCGGCGTCGTCGAACGCGTGAGCGGAATCTTCGGCGGTATCGACATTCTCGTGAACAATGCCGGACTCGTCGCCACGCGGCCGTTCCTGCAGCTCGATCCGGCCGAGTTCGACCGCGCGATGGACGTGAACGTCCGTGCCCCGCTGGTGCTCTCGCAGGCAGCAGCGCGCGCGATGATCGCGGCCGGGAAGGGCGGCGCCATCGTGAACATCACCTCGGTGACGGCGGAACTCGCCCAGCCTGGCCTCGCCGCCTATGCGTCTTCCAAGGCCGCGTTGCGTCAGCTGACCCGTGTCATGGCGCTCGAACTGATCGATCACGGCATCCGGGTGAATGCGGTGGGACCCGGCACGATCGGAACCGAAATGGCGGCGAAGGTCGTCCAGAGCGATCCGGCCGTCACCGCGGCGATGATGTCGCGCACACCCGCGCGGCGGCTGGGCAAGCCCGAGGAGATCGCCGCGGCGGTCTCGTTCCTGGCCTCCGACGACGCCGGCTACATCGTCGGACAGACCATCTATGTCGACGGAGGGAGGCTGGTGTTGAACTACACCGTGCCCGCGCAGCCGCAATGAGCGCCATCGATCTTTCCGGCAAGGTCGCCGTCGTGACCGGTGCGGCAAGCGGCATCGGACGGGGCCTTGCCGAACGCTTCGCCGGGGAGGGCATGCGTCTGGTGCTGGCCGACATAGAGCAGGCCCCGCTGGACAAGGTCGCCGAGGCGCTCCGTGCCGGTGGCGCGGACGTGGTGACGTCGCTGACGGACGTGGCCGACGCGGCAGCCGTCGGCGAACTGGCCGACACCGCATGGCGCAGCTTCGGCGCGGTACACGTGGTCTGCAACAATGCCGGCGTCGTCCCGGGGGCGCGCCTTCGCCCGATTTGGGAAACGACGCCCCAGGACTGGCAGTGGAGCCTCGGTGTCAACCTGATGGGCGTGGTGCACGGCATACAGTCTTTCGTGCCGCGCATGCGCGCACAGGGTGGATGGGGACACGTGGTCAACACGATCTCGGTGGCAGGGCTCGTCAGCGGAACGCATTCGCCCGCCTATGGCGCATCCAAGCACGCCGCGCTCCGGGCGACGGAAGCGCTCTACGCGAACCTTCGCGCCGAAGCTTCGCCGATCGGCGTCACGGCACTCTGTCCGGGCGTCGTCGCCACCGCGATCGGAGACAGCGAGCGAAACCGGCCTGCGGGCATGACGCCACCGGGCGGCGTTCTGGCCGACAGCGCAGAAAACCTCAGCCGCTACCGCAGCGCCAAACGGCATGCCATGGAACCTGCCGAGGTCGCCGACATGGTGGTCCGGGCCATCCGGCTCCGCATCTTCTACGTCGTCACCACGCGCGCCTTCGATCGCGGGGTGCGAGAGCGGATGGAATCCATTCTCGATCGCCGAAATCCCGATTTTACGGAGATACTCGCAATGTCCAAGGAGGATGCCGATGGCCGCAGCTGACCGTCACAGGGACCGCATCGTGATGATCACCGGCGCCGCCAAGGGGATCGGAGCCGCTACGGCGCGCGCCTTCGCCGATGAAGGCGCGACGCTCGTTCTGGCCGACATCGACACGGCATCGCTCGAGAAGACCCATGCCGGCCTGACCGGCCAGGGACACATCAGCATCAGGCTGGACGTCACGTCCAGCGCGGAATGGAAGGCGGCGATGGACGCGGTGGGGGCTGCCTTCGGGCGCCTGGACGTGCTCGTCAACAATGCCGGCTGGGGAGAGCTTCGTTCGATCTTCGATACGACGCCGGAGCAGTGGCGCGCCAGTCTTGCCGTCAATCTCGACTCCGTATTCCTCGGCACCATGGCGGCGATGCCGTGGCTGGAAAAGTCCGGGGATGCGGCCATCGTCAACGTATCCTCGATCCGCAGCAGGGTCGCCGGCTGGGGATCCGGTCCCTATTCTGCGGCGAAGGCCGGCGTGGAGATGTTTTCGCGCGTGACGGCCGTCGAATGCGCACAGAGCGGCCGACAGGTGCGGGCCAATTCGATCCACCCCGGATTCGTGGATACGCCCCTGTCGAAGGCCATACCCGCCGCGGCGCGTGACGAGCGCATCCGGACGGTGCCGCAGGGACGACTCGCCGAGCCGGAGGAGATCGCCGCCGGCATTCTGTTCCTGGCATCCCGGGAAGCCGCTTACGTCAACGGCTCGGCCATGGTCATCGACGGCGCGTTCACGGCCGTGTAATGCGTCATCGGCGCTACGTCGCCCGCAGGGCCTGGCGCTGCTCGACGCCCGCCAGCGCCACGCGGACCTCGCGGCGCGCAAACAGCCATCCCTGATCGTCCTTGCGTTGGAAGCTGTCGATGAATTCGACGGCGTAAGCCTGCGGGACCATGGGTCCCGGCTCCCTTCCGCGCCACCCGCGCACGCGCCACGTGCTGCAGTACGAGGTCGCTTCGGCGGTCACATCGTCGATGACGTCGACGATGACGTTGGTGACGATGTGGCGGCAGATCATGTCCTTCTCCCGCTGTCCCATCCATCGCCTGATTTCGCCTTGCCCGGCGTGGTCGCGACCGGGGACGCACAAGACCCCGTCTTCGGACCAGAGCGCCAGCGCGGCATCGTAGTCGTAACGATCCAGCGCACGCGCGAGGGCGTAGATCAGCCTTTCGCAGGCACGTTCGTGGGTGAGGCGCGTCAATGGATCCATCGCGCGACCGTACCGATTAATTAATCGCCCGTCCAGTCGGTAGTTCTATATGGGCCGAAGGCCGATGAATGCCGCGGGCCTCGTCCAGGGTCTCAGGCGGAGGGGTTCGAAACCATTCCGCGGCTGAAGATGTCGAAGCATTTCGTAGCGACGGTTTCGGGGTCGCCGTCCCGGACGGGGTTGTACCACTGGTAGGCCCAGTTCACGACGCCGAAGAAGCAAAGCGCCGTGAGCCGCGGGTCGGCGCGCGCGATCAGGCCGGACGCCATGCCTTCGGAGATGATCTTCACCACCACACGGTTGAAGGCATCGCGCTCCTTGCGGATGTCTGCCTGATGCTCGGCTCGCAGTTCGCGGCCGTGTTCGAAGAAGGATCGGATCGTACCCGGCGCCTCGTTCAGTTGCCGGAAGATATCCTCGTAGACCCCGCGCAGCAGATTCAGGGGCGGCTCGCCCGCCGCTGCCCTGTCGTCGATTCCTTGCCGGACGCCGACGATGACCGCCTTCTGCATCATGTACAGGATCTCGTCCTTACCCTTCACGTAGTGATAGAGCGTCGGCTTCTTGAGCCCCGCGGCTTCCGCGATCATCTCCATGTTCACCCCGTGATAGCCGACCTGATCGAACAGGTTGGCGGCTTCGCGCAGGATGTCTTCCCGCCGCTGACGGGTCAGTTCCACGTCGACCTTCGGTCCGCGCCGTTTGGGCAGCGGCGCTCGCTCGGGCGTCTGTTGCGCTGAAGTGGCTGGGGCGTCGCTCAAAGGATTGGTCCGGTGACGTTACAGTTGCTCGCGACCATAGTCGGCGGCGCGGCAAGCGTCGACACATTATTGGACCGTCCGGGTGGTTCGTAGTTTTTCGCGAGGGATCCCGTGGCCCGATCGTGGGGCGGTCGGGCAAATCAGCCTCCAGAACCCTGGGAAGCCCGCGAGGACGATGCCGACTGCAACCCGAAAGAGCGCGCGCGTCACGTCGACGCCGCGCGATCGGCACGGCGCCGTCACGTTCTCAGGCCTCGGCGGCGCTCAGCCTGTCGAAGTTTCGGCGGGAGCCGGCGGCGCTGCCATGAAGACGCGACAGCATCATCAACTGCTTGTGGCCGCGGCTGACGGCAAGCTCCCGCGTGATGCCCATCCCACCATGGAACTGCACGCATTCGTGAGCCAGCTGCATGGACCGCTCAATCGTCAGCGCGTGGGCGGCGGCGGTCATGCGGCGCCAGTCGCGCCCTCCCTTCGCGGCGCCGAGCGCAGCGGCCATCACCAGCGACCGGCATTGGGCCACGGATACGTAGAGCCGCGCCAATCGATGCTGAACGACCTGGAAACTGGCGATCGGGACGCCGAACTGGTGACGTGTTCTCACATGGGCGAGCGTGTCGGAGAGCAGCCGTTCCATGATACCGACGGCCATGGCGGCGGCGGCCGTCATCGCGCGGGCCGAAGCATCTTCGACGTCCTGCGGCGACGCGCCGATGGCTTCGACCGGTACTCTCTCGAACTCCAGGGCAGCGGCAAAGCTGTCGTCGACGAGGCGAAGGGCGCTGCGCGTGACGCCGGCCGAGGCGGCGCGCGCCACGAAGACGCCCGCCGGGCCATGAAGCAGTATCACGTCCGCCGTCGCCCCGTCCGGAACGAAGGGGGCCGAGCCCGTCAGCAACCCGCCATCGATCGCTGCGGCGTCCATCCGACCTGTGGCGACCCGGATCCTGCCTTCGATCGCGGGCGTGAGCCACGAGGCGTGCTGTGACGGCGTTCCGTGACGGCCGAGGAGATCGGCGAAGGCGTTCAGGCCGAGAGCCGGCGTGCCGAGCAGCTGATGGCCGATGGTCTCCATCATCACCATGACGTCGTCGCAACCGCCATCGAGTCCGCCCGCGGCTGCCGGCACGGGCAGGGAAAACAGCCCCAGCTCGATCAGTCCGGCCAGATGACGATCGGGAGGCGCGGCGGCTTCGGCCTGCCCGAAACGTTCGATGCTGTCGCGCAGCATCACCTGCTCGTCGCTCGCACGAAAATTCATGTCCACCTCGCTGAAGGTCAGAATATCGGTCGGGCGGAGCGCGGAACCCTATCGCAACGGCTAGTTCGGTTGGTCGGCGGCTCTGGGTATCTTCCGACGATGGCAAGCACGCACCCCATCGAACCCGTCGGCGCCGAGCTATTCGAACCGTCGACCGACGGCCGGATTACCCTGCTCGGAGGCCGCCATCGCGCGACCGGGCGGCTCGTGTTCCCCAAACCATCCGGTCAGGACCATGAGCCCGAACGGCTGCCGTCCCGCGGCACCCTGTGGTCATGGACGGTCCAACGGTTTCGACCCAAATCCCCACCCTATGCCGGTCCGGAAGACTTCGAACCCTATGCGGTGGGCTATGTCGATCTCGGGGGACTGATCGTGGAGGGGCGGCTGACCGGCGCGCCGCTCGACGGATATCGGATCGGGATGCCGATGCGCGTCGTGCCGCTGGAGCTGATGCTCGGTGGCCCGCCGCGCCAGGTCTTGACCTACGCTTTCGAACCGGAGGGCCTTTCCGAATGAGTTCCGTCTTCATCGTCGGCGTCGGCATCCATCCCTTCGGCCGGACGGAGGGACGAAGCGGTCTCCAGCAAGGTGTCTTCGCCGTCCGGCAGGCGCTTGCGGATGTCGGTCTTTCCTGGGCGGACATGCAGTTCGCCTTCGGCGGCTCGGACTCGGCAGGGAATGCCGACACGATGGTGTCGGAGCTCGGACCGACCGGCCTCCAGTTCATCAACGTCGCCAACGGTTGCGCCACGGGCGGATCGGCCCTGTTCGGCGCCTACAGCGCGATCGCATCCGGTCAGTTCGATCTCGGCCTGGCGGTCGGCTTCGACAAGCATCCGCGCGGATCTTTCGATCCCCTGCCGCGAAACTGGGGGCTGCCCGACTGGTACGGCGACACCGGCCTGATGCTCACGACGCAGTTCTTCGCCATGAAGATCAGGCGCTACATGAACGAGTTCGGCATCACCGAGCCGTCGCTCGTGCGCGTCGCGGAGAAGGCCTACCGCAACGGCGCGCTCGCCGATCACGCCTGGCGCCGCACTCCGGTGGACGCGGAGACCATCGCGACCTCCACCATGGTCGCCGACCCGCTGACGAAATTCATGTTCTGCTCGCCCGCCGAAGGCGGGGTCGCCCTCGTTCTCGCCAGCGAGAAGAAGGCGCGCGAGATCGGCGGGATGGCGGTGCGGCTTCGCGCGGCGGCCGTACGGAGCCGCCCGCAAGGTTCGTTCGAGGTCTTCGCACCCATGATCGAGGGCGACGGCCGAAACAGCGCCACGCGGCTGGCCTCGCGCGCCGCGTTCGAGATCGCGGGCGTCGATCCCGGCGACGTCGACGTCGCGCAGCTGCAGGACACCGAATCCGGCGCCGAGATCATGCACATGGCCGAGAACGGCTTCTGCGCCGACGGCGAGCAGGAGCGCTGGCTGGCCGAGGGCCGCACCGAGATCGGCGGCGCGCTGCCCGTCAACACCGACGGCGGCTGCCTCGCCTGCGGCGAGCCGATCGGCGCCTCGGGCCTGCGCCAGGTCTACGAGAACGTCCTGCAGCTGTCCGGGCGAGCCGGCGCGCGGCAGGTGCCGGGCGAGCCGCGCATCGGCTACACGCATGTCTACGGCGCGCCGGGCGTCTCGGGCGTGACGATCCTGGAGCGCTGAGATGGAACTCGCATTCTCCCCGCGGGACGAGGCCTTCCGGGACGAAGTCAGGGCGTTTCTCGACGTCGCGCTCGACGAGCGCTTCAGGCGGCTCGCTGCCGGCACCACCGGCGTGTTCTCCGAGCCGCCGCTGGTTCTGGAATGGCAGCGCGTCCTGGACGACCGCGGCTGGCTGGTGCCGCACTGGCCGCGCGAGGCCGGCGGGATCGGCTGGTCGCCCCTGCAGCGCTTCATCTTCGAGCAGGAGCTCGCGCGGGCCGGCGCGCCGACCATCCCCGGCATGGGCCTCAAGCTCCTCGGACCAGTGCTCTGCGCCTTCGGCACCGCCGAGCAGAAGGAGCGCTACCTCCCGCCGCTGCGCCGCGGCGCCCATTTCTGGGCGCAGGGCTTCTCCGAGCCCGGCTCCGGCTCCGATCTCGCCAGCCTTCGGACCCGCGCAGAGCGCGACGGCTCGGGTGACTTCGTCGTGAACGGCGCCAAGACCTGGACCACCATGGCCCAGCACGCCACGCACATCTTCTGTCTGGCGCGCACGGACCCGTCCGTGAAGCCCCAGCGGGGCATCAGCTTCCTGCTCGTCGACATGAACCAGCCGGGCGTGACGGTCCGGCCGATCCGCAGCGCCTCGGGCGACCACGAGGTCAACGACCTCTTCCTCGACAACGTCCGGGTTCCGGCGGCCGATCTGGTCGGAGAGGAAGGGCAGGGCTGGTCGATCGCCAAGTTCCTTCTCGAGAACGAGCGCGGCGGCAGCTTCTACGGTCCGGCGCTGGCGGCCGAAGCGAGGCGGCTGAGAGAATCGTTCGACCGGCTTCCCGGGCGCGACGATCCCCTGCTGCGCGACCGGCTCGCCCGCATCGAGATCGAGGCCGTCGCCCTCGAGATGACCGAACTGCGGATCGCCGCCGCGATGGAGGCGGGCGAACCGCCCGACGCGCTCAGCCTGACGACGAAGCTCGTCGCCTCCGAGATCCGGCAGGATGTCGAGCAGTTCGCGAGCGAGATGATCGGCGCGGCGGGCCTGGCCCTGCCCGAGAGCGGCGACGAGCGCATCCCGGCGGCGCGATACCTCAACAGCCGCGCCTGGTCGATCTTCGGAGGGACCAGCGAGATCCAGCTCGGCATCATCGCGCGCGCCGCCCTGAACCTGTGATCCCCGGGCCGAAGGAGGCCAGCATCATGACCACAGCCAGTCCGAAGGCGGCCGAACGCGCGGCGATCACGGCCGCCGCCGCCGCCGACCCCACACGCCGGCCCCGCCCGCTCGGCGGACCGCTCGCGGGCGTTCGGGTGGTCGATTTCTGCTGGATGGGCGTCGGCGCCATCGCCACGCGAATGCTGGCGGATTTCGGAGCCGAGGTGATCCGCATCGAGGACAGCAAGCGTCTCGACCTGCCGCGACGCCTGCCCATCAACAAGACCGCCGGCGCGCGCGCCTACGGCGACGAGGATGCCGATCCCGACCCCAATGCGGGCGGCCTCTTCAACAACTTCAACCGCAACAAGCTGGGCATCACGCTCAACATGCGCGACCCGCGGGGGCGGGCCCTCTGCGAAAGGCTCATCTCGCTCTCGAGCGTGGTGACCGAGAATTTCGCGCCCGGCGTGATGGAGCGCTGGGGTCTCGTCTATGAACGCATCCGCGAACTCACCCCCGAGCCGATCATGGCGCGGATGAGCGGCTACGGCCATTCCGGCCCGCACGCCGACTTCAAGAGCTACGGCCCCGTGGTCCAGGCCGTCAGCGGCCTCTCGCATGTCAGCGGCCTGCCGGGGCGCGAACCTTCCGGCTGGGGGCTGAGCTACATGGACAACATGGCGGCGTTCCACAACGCCGCCGCCCTGTTGACGGCGATCTACCACCGCAACCTCACCGGCAGGGGCACGGAGATCGACGTATCGGCGGTGGAGGCCGGCATCACGCTGCTCGGCCCGGTCATGCTCGAGGTCACCGTCAACGGCCGCAAGACCCGCGGCGGCAGCTTTCCCACCGGGAACCGTCTCGAGCACCCGCCCATGGCGCCGCACGGCGTCTACCCGGCGCTGGGGACCGATCGCTGGGTCGCCATCGCCGTGGCCAACGACGCCGAATGGCTGAGCCTCCTCGCCGAACTCGGCCATCCCGAATGGAACGACGATCCGCGCTTTGCCTCCCAGGCCGCCCGCCACGAGAACCAGGACGCGCTCGACGCGCTGGTAGGCCGGGCGACCGCCGGCCGCGACCGTCATGATCTCATGCACCGCCTCCAGCAGCGCGGCGTAGCGGCGGCCGCCGTCCAGACCACCGAGGACGTGTGCGACCGCGACCCGCAGCTGGCGCAGGCCGGCGTCTTCTTCGAGCTCGATCACCCGGTCATCGGCCCGGCCCGGTTCGAGGGAATGCCAGTCCGCTTCTCGCGCCTCAGGCAGGACAACTGGCGCTCCGCGCCCCTGCTGGGCGAGGACAACCGCCATGTCGCCACGCAGGTGCTCGGTCTTGCCGAAGACGAGTACCGCAGGCTCGTCGACGAAGGAGTGTTCGGATGAGCGCGCATCCCTATGCCGGTCTGAAGATCGTCGAGATCGCCGATCATGTCGGCGGCGAGTACCTCGGGCGTCTTTTCGCCGAACTCGGCGCCGAGGTGACGAAGCTCGAGCCGCCGGCCGGCTCGGCGACGCGCCATGTCGGCCCCTATGCCGGCGGCGCGGAAGGGCCGGAGAACAGCCTCACCTTCTGGTACTACAACACCAACAAGAAGAGCGTCCTCGTCGATCTCGCCTCGGGCGACCCCCACGCGGCGCTCGTGCCGTTCCTCGCGGATGCCGACATGCTGATCGTGACGTTCCAGCCCGGCGTGCTGAGGCAGCTCGGGCTCGATCTGGACCGCTTGTCCCAGGACTTTCCGCGCCTCGTGATCGTGTCGATGACTCCCTACGGCCTCACCGGGCCGTGGGCGGACTATCGCAGTTCCGATCTCGTTGCGCTCGCGGCCGGCGGCCCTCTGCACATGTGCGGCTATGACGACCATTCCATCCCGCCCATCATGCCGGGCGGCCCGCAGGCGCACCACACGACGGCGGCCTTCGCCCACATCGCGGTCATGGCCGCGCTGATCGAGCGCCAGACCACTGGCCTCGGGCAACTGCTCGACGTCTCCATGCACAGCGCCAGCGCGCTGAACACGGAACTCGGAAATCCGTTCTGGCTCTACAACAGGGTGCCGGTGCTGCGTCAGACCTGCCGTCACGCGCAGCCGGTCATGACCCAGTCGCCGATGTACGAGTGCGCGGACGGGAGCTACGTCTACTATACGCTCATCCTGGCCGATCAGCACAGCTGGAAGATTCTCGTCGCCTGGATGGACGAGCTGGGCATGGCCGCGATGCTGACCGAGCCGGCCTATGGCGATGTGCTGCATCGGCAGGCCAACATGGGCCAGATCCAGGAGCTGGTGGAGTCCTTCTTCCTGATCCAGAACGGCCATGACGCCTATCTGGAAGGGCAGCGTCGTGGCCTGCCGATCGGCATCGTCAACGCGCCTGAAGAACTGCTCGACGATGAACATCTGAAGGCGCGCGGCTTCTTCGTCCCGGTGGAAACCGACACCGCGCATGGCACGGTTCTGTATCCCGGCGAAAGCTGCCGCTACTCGGCCTTCGGCGCGGTCGAGCGCCGCCGGGCGCCCCGGCTGGGCGAAGATGGATGACTATTTCTGATCATAAACTTGCATCTTCGCCGCGCAGCCGTTAGTCTGCCTGCAGGGTTTCGCCGGTGTCGCTCCTGACGCCGGTGATCGGAGGACCCTGGGAAGAGGAGTTCCGGGAGGATGCTGGAATCCAAGGAGTTGGCGGGCGTTCGCGTGCGCTCGCCGGAAGGCGTCAAGGACGCCGCGCTCTGCCTGAAGCAGGCGATCGTGCAGCGGCTCGGCGACTGGCGCGTGGCCACCACGAGCAACATCGCTTCCCGTCGGGCCATGTGCGATGCGGATGGCCGGCTTCTTGCCACCGAGGTTTTCGGCTGGACCGAAAGGGCGGAAGACAGCTGGTGGCGCAGGCAGCGTCTGGCGCTGGAATCGCCTCTGCCGACGGCCTGCCGCTACGAGAGCGAGCCCATGTGGTGCAATGCGCTGGGCTTCAGGTCTCTTTCGCCGAACCCCATGCTCCATCGCATCGACGTTTCCGACTTCGCGCGCCGCGCGTTCTGCAATGCGGCGATCGTCGTGCCGGTGCACATGCCCTTCGGCCGCATCGGAGCAGCCAGCGTCGTGCCTCGCGACGCCTCTCTCATCGACCTCGAACGGCCCTTTTCGGAGCATGGCGAGGCGATCGGTCAGCTCTGCCGCACCTTCGTCACGAGCCATGCGAACGTCATGGACGAACCGTCCCGGCTTCCGGTCGGCGTGACGCTGTCCCGGCGGGAGGTGGAGTGTCTGCGCTGGGCGGCGGTCGGGAAAACCGATCTGGAGATCGGGATGATCATTTCGCGCAGCCGCGCCACGATCCGTTTCCACATGCACAACGCCACCGCCAAGCTCGATGCTGTCAGCCGCAGCCAGGCGGTCTTCAAGGCGGCGCAGCTCGGCTACATCAGCCTCGGCCACTGACGCCCGATCACGGGGCACCCTGTGACAAAGGCGAGGTGAGCCGTCACGGAAGGCGTGACATACCCCGACCATTGCCGGGGCGGTCAACGCCTCGCGGGCAGCATGATGGGAAATGCGCATGAGTGGCGTCGCAGTCTTCGGTGGTAGCGGACGGCTGGGCGCGGAAGTGGTTCGCCACCTCGCGGCCATCGGTCCGGTCCATTTCGCCTACCATTCCAAGGGCGCGGAATCCCACAGGCTGGCGGAGGAGCTCGGGAGCGAGGGCCGCCACGTGCGGGCCGTGCAGGTCGACGTGCGCGACGCGGCCGCGGTGGAGAGCTTTCTCTCGGACGCCGATCGCGCTTACGGTCTCTCCGCGGTCGTATCGGCCAACGGCGCGCCGTTCCCGGTGGTGCCGTTCCATGAAGCCGACGAGGCCGACTTCCGCCGCATCGTCGAGATCGACGTCTTCGGTACGTTCCACATCATGAAGGCCGCGACGCGTCTCCTGGCCGCGCGGGGCGGCGGGGCGATCGTGGTATTCCTGACTGCAGCCGTGATGCGGACCGCCGTGCTCGACGGTCTGTCGAGCATCTCGAAGACCGCGGTGGCCGGCATGATCCGCCAGCTCGCCCGCGATGCCGGGCCGCTCAACGTGCGGGTCAACGGCATCGCGCCGGGCGTCGTCGATACAGACAAGCTGGCCGATGTCGCATCGCTTCCGCCGCACAAGCGGCGGCTGATCGAGACCTTCATCGCCGACACGCCGCTTCCTCGCCTGAACAACCCGCAAACGATCGCAGCGCTCACCGCGTTCCTGACGACGCCGGTCGCGGCCGACATCAGCGGCCAGATCATCGGTGCGGATGGCGGCTACAGCGCCTGACCCGGCGGCCGCAGCGCGCCGCCGATGTCGGGCATGGCAGCGCGCAGCTCCGCCCTGACCTCGTCGAGATGATCGCGCATCGCCTCGGCCGCGGCAGGGCCGTCGCCCGCGATGACGGCCCTGGCGATCGCCTCGTGGGCGTGAACCGTGGCGTCGCTGAGTTCGAAACTGCTGGTGCGCAGGCGCACCTGTTCCGTCACGAGGGCGCCGACGGCCCCCAGAACCAGGCCCAGCACGGGATTGCCGGACAGTTCGGCGATGGCGTCGTGAAAGTCGAGGCCCGTCTGCATCGCGCGCTCGCCTTCGGCTGCGCCGCTCGCGAAGGGTTCCATGAGCGCGCGGACATAATCCCGATCCGCGTTGCGCGCGGCCAGATCGGCCAGAAGCGGCTCCACCATGCCCCAGGCGTCGAGCAGTTGCTCCATCTCGGCGCGGTCCATCATCAGGTAGAGCGCGAGCGTGCCGGCCAGATTGGCGGGGTTGATGCGCCCCACTTCGGTGCCGCTGCCAGGCCCTGACCGGATGGTGACGAGGCCCTGGACCTCGAGAAGACGCAGAGCTTCGCGCAGCGACGAGCGGCTCACCGCGTACTTCCCGAGCATCTCGACTTCGTTCGGCAGCTTGTCGCCCTCCCGCTTCCGTTCGGTGACGATGTCCTGGATGATCTGCAGCGCCACCTTTTCCGCCCGCTTCGGCGCGCGCTGGGCAGGATGGGCGCGTGAGGCCGATCGACGCCGGCGTTTCGCAGGAGGCGATTTCATTGCGGTTCTCCAGGGCGAGTGCCACCCGGCGCCGATCGTCGGTGGACGAGACGCCCCGCGATCATCGTCATTGCGACGGGGTCGAGGTCAAGTCCGGGCTGCGCTCCGGGGGCGAGGACCACGAGGTCGGCTTCGTCGCCATCCCGAAGGTCGGGCGCGGGGCAGTGCAACCCGAGCGCATGTTCGGGATGGAGCGCTTCCGTTCCGCCGAGCTGCCGGCCAGCCGCGGTGCGGCGATCGCTGGCGGCGCGCATGATGGCCCAGGGATTGAGCGGACCGTAGGGCGAATCGGAGCCGGCAGCGAGAGGGATCCCGACGCGGCGCAGGCTTTCCAGCCGGTAGAGATCGCAATGGTCGCCCTCCGGAACCTCCCGAATGTAGCGGTCTCCATGCACGGCGACGAAGCCCGGATTGGACACCACGGTGAGACCGAGAGCCGCGACGATCGGAATCGCCTCAACAGGAATCATGGCGCCATGCTCGATCCTGTCGCCTGCATGCGCGCCGACCGATTCGTACGCCGCGAGCGCGACCGCGAGTTCAGCGTAAGTCACCGCGTGAATCGCTGCCGGACGTCCCTCGACCCGCGCCTGCCCAATCCGGTCGGCGACTTCGCCGATCGCAGGCAGGGCGCGGTCGTCCAGAACGATCTTCCGGGCGCTCACGGTCCAGCGCGGGTCGCTGCGCAGGCTGCCGCCGCTCATCAGGTTCAGGCGCTGCGGCAGACCCGACGAAGCGAGGATGTCCGCCTGCCTGTCGTCTGTCGTCACGCTGGCATCGGTCAGCGCGGTCACGCCCCATCCTGCAAGGGAACTTCCGAGCGCCGCAAGGTCGGGTGGTTCCGATTCCGTGTGGCGGAGAAACGCGTCGCCGCGCCACACCCGTCCCGTGGGCCTGCCGTTCCGGTCGCGCTCGAAGGCGTCCGGCAGGGTGCGGTGCTCCAGCTGGTCGAGCGCTGCGCTGTTCAGCACCCAGAGCCCGCCTGTCCGTGCCTGAACGCGCACCGGGACCGATCCGGCGATCCGATCGAGCGCGTCGGCGTCGAGCCGGTCGGCATTGTCGGCTCCGATCGCGCGCACCGGGCCCTGGCGGGCGGCGTGGCCCAGGCGTTCGGCGAACGCGTCGTCGCCAAGTCCCGAAACGTCCAGCGACGACAGGGCCGCCGCGCTCGCCATCAGGTGGATGTGATGGTCGCAAAGCCCCGGCATCAGCCGTCCGCCGCCACAGTCGATGCGTTCCGCTGCGGCCGAGGGGCGGCCCTGGAGCCACACCCGGCCATCCGCCACCGCGGCTTCGATCCGGCGCCCGTGACTGTCTCTGGCGTTGAAGAGCAGAAGATCAGCCATGGGCGGCTCGTGCTGCGACCGTCGCGAGTTCGACCGGATGGCGGCCGCCCTCCCGCAGCGCGAGCGCGCGGAAGGCCACCGCGGCAGCCGTCAGCCCGGTGAGCGGATCGGCGACCGCGTCGCCGAGGAAGTGCGGCGCGCCTTGAGCAAAGGCGACGAGGCCGCCGGCGACGGCGCAATCGTCGCCGAAGCCGATGCGGTCTCCGTCGCGATGGGCCTGGATCGCGATCCAGCAGCACGTTCGCCGAAGCAGATCCGGCAGCCATGTCAGGGAACGCGGCCTTGCGCTGGTGATCACCACGTCGGCACGCCCGATCAGATCGGCGAGGCGTGCACGGTCTCCGGGGTCGTCGCCATCCATGACCCAGCGGCGCTTGCCGCCGTTCAGCAGCGCGTCGAAGACGGGGGAGCGACCGGCGGTCGTGTCCGGCCGCCGCCGGCTTTCGACCTTGAGAACGTCGCAGCCCGCCTCGGCAAGCAGGCCTCCGCACAGGGGACCGGCCCAGAGCGCGGAGAGATCGACGACGCGGGGGGGCCGCATCCACGGCCTTGCGTCGCCCGCTTCCGCCCGCGCGGCAGGCGGCGCCGACGTCTCGCCCAAGGCGGTCACGGCGAGGCCGAGCAAGCGGGCGCGTGCAAGCGTCCCGGCGACGCTTCGCTGCGGAAGTGCCGCTTCGATCGCTGCCCATGCGTCTTCGGTTTCCTCCTCCAGCAGCGCCGGCGTCATCGCGCGGTCCTCGGGGCGCGGCAGGTTGACCGCCAGCCAGCCGTCCCGCGCCCTGACGATGCGGCAGGACCCGTTGCGCGAGACGCGTCCCGGTTCCGGAAGGCCGAGCAAGGCCGCGCGTTCGTGCAGGATCCCGGGCCGCGGCTCGACCGGACAGCCTGCCGCCCTCGACCAGCAGGCCACGTCCTCGGCCAGCCGCTCTTCGGCGCGGTCCGACGCGCTCATTCCGGCGCCATCGCGTCGACGAGACCCCAGGCCAGCGCCCGGCGGGCCGGGAGGCGCGCGCCGGTCAGCATCAGCCAGGCGGCGCGGTGGCGGCCGATCCGGCGCGGGATCGACACCGTGCCGCCCGCGCCCGGGATCAGGCCCATGGCCAGTTCCGGCAGCTGGAACCACGCGCGCGGGCCTGCGACGAGACGATGAACCGCGGCGGAAATCTCCGCCCCCGACCCCACCGCCGCGCCTTCGACCGTCGCGCGGGAACAAGATCCCAACCGGAGAAGACGGGCGGTTGCCGATTGCGTGGTGCGGATCAGGTGAGCCTGGACGAGGTCCCGTGCCGTCCCGAACTCCGAGAGTTGCCCGCCCGAGCAGAACACGCGCGGATCGCCGCGGAGTTCGACGGATGCCAGCGACGCATCGTCGAGGCAGGCGTCCAGGGCTTCGGCCAAGGCGTCGCGCATGACGGCCGAGTAGGCGTTGCGAGAAACGGGGTCGACCATGGTGAGAATGACGGCGTCGCCGGCACGCGCATATTCCAGAGGCTCCGCGGGCGTGGCGCGGATCGGCTGCGGAGGACGGAGCGCCAGCCAGCGGCGAAACTCGTCGCCGCCCAGCAAGGAAGAATAGGCCAGAGATTCCATGGCCAGGGCAGCTTCGAGCGGGAGGTGCCCGGACTGTCTGAGCAGTCCGAGCACCATCGTCGCCGCGAGCGGATTGCGCGAAACGGCGCGGCTCACGCGTTGCTGCGCCTGCTGAAGATCCCGAACGCTCACCCAGGGCGCGGGCGCCTCCGGCACGTTCGTCAGGAGAAGGTCGAATCCGGCGGGATCGATGGCGGGAAGGGCGCCGTCGATGTCGACGAACGTCTTCGGCGCTTCGCTCAAGCTCCCGAGATCAGCGATGCGAAAGCTCATCGCGCAAGATCCTTCGGAGGAGCTTTCCTGCTTCGTTGTAGGGGAGTCCGTCGCGGAAATGGATGTCTTCCGGAACCTTCGTGCTTCGCAGGATGCCTCGAACGTGATCGCGCAGCTGGGTCTCGGTCGCGCTTGCGCCGTCGCGAAGCGCAACGAAGGCGGCAATCCGTTCGCCCCACCTCGAATCGGGCGCGCCGACCACCGCAGCGTCCGCGATGGCGGGGTGGCGGCGGAGCGCATCCTCGATTTCGCCGGGTGAGATGTTCTCGCCGCCACGCACGATCACGTCGTCCAGACGACCGTCGAGGTAGAGACAGCCGTCCGTGTCCAGCCAGCCACGATCACGCGTGGCGAACCAGCCGCTTGCCTTCGTCTCGCCCTGCTCGGCGTAGCGGCCCGACACCTGATCGCCGCGCACGAACACCTCGCCCGCGATACCCGTCGCGCAGGCGCTCCCATCCGCATCGCGAATTTCGATCTCGATCCCGGGCAGCGGACGTCCGACGGAGTCGAGCCTGCGCACGGCGGCCGGATCGCCGGAACGAGCGGCGTCGTGATCGTCGGGACCGAGCACGCAGATGGTGGAACTGGTCTCGGTCAGGCCGTAGGCGTTGGTGAAGGAAACGCCGGGCAGCAGCCGGAGGGCGCGCTCGATCACGGGTCTCGGCATGCGGCCGCCGCCATAGGCGATCGCCCGCAGACGAGCCGGCGCGGCGGACTGGTCCTCGATCACGTCGAGGATCCGTCCGAGCATGGTGGGCACCAGCATCGCGTGCGTCACCCGATGGCGTTTCGCGGCATCCACCCAGGCTTGCTCTTCAAAGGCTGAGAGTTGCACGTTCCGCCGTCCGGAATAGAGCGAGGTGATGAGCGCCGAGATCCCCGCGATGTGATAGGGCGGCACGCTGAGCAACGCCGCCTCGTCCTCGCCCGCGCTTGCGAAGTCCACGCTCTGGAAGACATAGGCGGTCAGGTTCGCATGGGAGAGCAGCGCCGCCTTCGGTTCCCCGGTGGTGCCGCTGGTAAAGAGCTTTACGGCGGTTTCGGAGCCTTCGACGCCGGTGTATTCGGAACTTCCCAGTTCGCACAGCGATGCCGACTGCCACAGGTCGATGCCCTGGATGCCCCGCAGCCTGGGCGCCATGTCGGCATCGGCCACGATCAGCGCCGGCGCAAGCCGGGCCGCCAGCCGCCGCAGCGCGTCATCGCTAAGGCGGTAGTTCAGCGGCGTGAAGGGGATGCCCGCGATCGCGGCGCCAAACAGCGCGACCGGCAGCGATGGACCGTTGACGCCCAGATAGCCGACGGCCGAGATCGGGCGGCGGGCAAGCATCTCTGCAAGACCGCGTGACGCCGACCGGAGATCGCCGACCGTCAGCCGGCCGCCGTCACCGTCGATCGCAATGCGATCCCCGAACGTGTCGGCGGCGAGGTCGAGTATCAGGGGCAGCCGCATCGGGTCAGTCCGAGGACGGCAGCTGCTTGGCCTCGACCATGGCGAGCCGCGTGTCGCCAAAGCCGAGCGAGCCTGCTCCCGCCTTCGTGCACAGCAGCTCGATGCCGACCGCTTCGTCGCGATAGCGCTTGCCCACGATGCAGCCGCCGTCGAAACCTGGACGCAGCTCGGCGGTCTCGGCCGGTTCGCCGAGCGGCGCCATGTCGACGCCCCCGCATTGCGGCAGTCCGCCGGCGCGGGCGGGCCGCACGACCACCGCCTCCGCGTCGCAGACCCGGCTCTTCCACCGGCTTCCTGGCTTCATGCTCATCGTTCCCCTCCCGTCACACCACTATGCCGCCATCCACGCGGACGATCGTGCCCGTGACATAGCTCGACTGGGCGGAGGCGAGGTAAAGCGCGGTCGTCACGACTTCCTCCGGACGCCCCATCCGGCGCACCGCGGAGGGCGCGTTGGCGTCGTAGTCCTCGCGCCAGCTCTTCGAGATGTCGGTCCAGAACGGGCCGGCCATGATGGCGTTGACGCGCACGTCCGGTCCGAATTCCATGGCCAGCGAGCGCGTGAGGATGTTGGTCGCGCCCTTGGCCGCCGCATAGACGGGATAGGCAGGGTCGGGCCGGAGGGCCGCGATGCTGGTCACGTTGATGATCGAACCCCCGGTGCGCGCGAGGTGAGGAAATGCGAGCGCGGAAAGCCGGAAAGGACCCTTGGTGTTCACGGCGAACGTCTTGTCGAACAACGCTTCGGTCATGTCTGCCGAACTCCGGACCGTCGGAGCGATGCCCGCATTGTTGACGAGGGTGTCGATGCGGCCGAAGGCGGAAAGGGCTCCCTCGACGAGTCCGGCGAGGCTGTCCCATTCGCCGACGTGGCAAGGCACGGCCACTGCCCGTCCCCCGAGCGCCCCGATCTCCGCGACCACCTGCACGCAGGCGTCGGCCTTGCGGCTCGAGACGACGATATCGGCGCCGCGTGCGGCGAAGCCGAGCGCCATTGCGCGTCCCAGGCCACGGCTGGCGCCCGTGATCACCACGGTGCGGCCAGTGAAGTCGAAAGCGTCGTCGGGCATCGTCCATCCTCGATCAGGGTGTGTGGACAAGGCTATTCATGATCATAAATAGGTCAACCTAGCCTCATTGCTGGGTTATGGGTTTGCCCGGACGAGCCCATTCTGCCCGCGTTGGGTCGAGCGCGACCCGCCAGAGAACGACAGACGATGAACGGAAGAGATTACGCGCCATTTCGCGATCGCTGTGCGATCGCGGGCATCGGCCACACGGAATTTTCGCGCGATTCAGGCCGAAGCGAACTGACGCTGGCGGCCGAAGCGGCTCGCGCAGCGGTTGCCGACGCGGGGCTCGCGCCCGGGGATATCGACGGCATCGTGAGATGCGACATGGACAATACGCGTCCAGCCGCCATCATCGCTGCGCTTGCCCTGAAGGATGTGGGATTCTGCGCGGATGTCGGTGTGGGTGGCGGCGCGCCGGCGGCGATGGTCGGCACGGCGGCGGCGGCCATCATGTCCGGTCAGGCCCGGCATGTCCTCGTCTACCGGTCGTTGAACGGACGCTCGCAGGGACGACTCGGCGCGGCCATCGCGCCGCGCACCGAGGCCGGCGGGCTTGGCAGCTATGACGAGTTCTTCACGCCCTACGGATTGCTGACCGCCCCGCAGAGCTTCGCGCTGATCGCGCAGCGCCACCGGTCGCTCTACGGGACGACCGACGCGCAGTTCGGCGCGACCGCGATCCTGTGCCGGAACAATGCGAACAGAACACCCCACGCGCAGATGTTCGGCAAGCCGCTCGACATGGACCAGTATCTGGCCTCGCGCATGATATCGACGCCGCTGCGGCTGTTCGATTGCTGCCTCGAAACGGACGGCGCCGCCGCCGTCGTCGTCACCTCGTCCGAGCGTGCGCGGGACCTGCGGCAGCCGCCGGCTCTGGTGCGGGCAACCGCGCAGGCCGGCGCTTCCGGCATGAGCGGCGGCATGATGTTCCCATCCATCACCTGGACGGAACCCACCGAGGTCGCGGCATCGAATGTGGCGCGCCAGCTCTGGAGCCGCGCGGGGCTGGGGCCCCGCGAGATCGACGTCGCGCAGATCTATGACTGCTTCACCATCACGATCCTGCTGCAACTGGAGGCCTACGGCTTCTGCGCGGCCGGCGAAGCGGGGCCGATGGTCGAGTCCGGCGCGGTTTCGGCGACCGGGCGGATGCCGATCAATACGGATGGCGGCAACATGTCGGGCGGCTACATCCACGGACTGAACCACATCGTCGAAGGCGTCCGCCAGATACGCGGCACGGCGAGCGTGCAGAAGGCGGACGCGCAGACCTGCCTGGTGACGAGCGGGCCCGTGGGGATGAGCAGCGCCCTTGTGCTGGCGAGGGCGGCATGAGCGAACGCCTGCACCCGGCCGAGTGGGACCGCGACACGGGTCCGTTCTTCGCCGCGGCCCGCGAAGGTCGCCTCGTCTACAGGCGCTGCAATGCCTGCGGGCGCGGCAACCACGTGCCCATGGCGTCCTGCCGGTACTGCGGCAGCACCGAAACCGAATGGCGCGAGTCGGAGGGCACCGGCACGCTGTACAGCTGGACGACGGTGATGCACGGCGTACACCCCGCCTGGCCGGTCCCCTATACGGTCGTCATCGTGGCGCTCGACGATGCGCCGGACGTGCGGCTCACCGGATCGCTGCCGGGCGCGCCGGAACTGAATGCCGGACAAGCCATGCAGGTATGGTTCGAGTCCATCGGCGAAGGTCGCGTACTGCCAAACTGGCGGCCGGCCGAAGCAAAGCAGGAGAGGGGACAATCATGAGCGAAACCAATCGTCGCTGGCTTCTGGCGCGGCGTCCGCAGGGACGCGCCGCCGAGAGCGACTTCGCATTCGATTCGCAGCCATATGCGCCACCGGAACTCGCCGAAGGCGAGGTCCTGGTGCGGACCAAGGTCTTCTCCTGTGCGCCGACCATGCGGAACTGGATGAACGAGCCGGGCCGGAGCTACCGCGCCTCCATCGGCATCGGCGAACCGATCATCGGCGTCAGCGCCGGTATCGTCGAGAAGTCGCGTCACCCCCGCCACCCGGTCGGATCCAAGATCGCGGCGGTCATGCACTGGCAGGACTTCTGCCTCGTGCGACCCGATCAGTCGCCCACGCCGGTGCTTCGCATCCCCGACGATTCCCCGATCGAGGATGCGCTGGGGATCTTCGGCCTCAACGCCCTGACCGCCTATTTCGGAATGTTGAGGGTCGGCCAGCCGAAGCCGGGCGAAACCGTCGTGGTTTCGGGGGCGGCCGGCTCGACCGGCTCCGTCGCCGCGCAGGTCGCGCGGAATGTCGGCTGCCGTGTCATCGGCATTGCAGGCGGCGCCGACAAGTGCTCCCGGCTGCTGACCGAACTCAAGCTCGATGGCGCGATCGACTACAAGAGCGAGGACGTATCGAAGCGGCTGGGCGAACTCTGCCCCAAGGGCGTCGACGTCTTCTACGACAATGTCGGCGGCGACATCCTCCAGGCGGTGATGGAGAACGTCGCCGTTCACGCGCGCATCGCGGTATGCGGACAGGTGGCGGCCTACGACACGGACAAGCCGGCTCCCGGTCCGCGCGACATGATGAAACTGGTCTACTGGCGCGTGCGCATCCAGGGTTTCGTGATGGGCGACTATGCCCATGACGCCGATGCGGCTCTGGCCGAGCTGAAGCGCTGGCGGGACGAAGGCAAGCTCATCTACCGCACCGATATGCGCGAAGGCTTCGAATCGCTGCCTCGCACGTTCCTCGACCTCTTCATCGGCGCCAATGACGGCGCGTTGCTGGTCCGGACCTAGCGGGCAGCCGAGCTGAATGCCTGGCGCGGCCGGCGCGACCCATGGGGTCCGGCCCGACCGAAGGAGCCTGCTTGCATCGTCATGCGGAACGTCCAGACGCCTCGATGCAGAAAAAGGGCGCGGGGGCGGCCGTGGAGACTTGCGCGCCTGCCGGTCGGCCGTTCCGGACGCGAGTCCCGGGTGAGGTGGTCCACGCGATGATGACCTCCCGGTGAAACGCCGGGACGGTGAACTGGCAAAGGTCGCGAGGAGGCGTACAAATCAGGAGGGCTGTCGGTTCTTGCTCGGACACTGTGTCACAGGGTCTCAAGGGACGCGTGCATCGGACGTTCCGGTTGCGGATCGACTTTGCTTCAACCCGTCAAGAGGACGAACGGCGGATGGGAGAGACAACTCGATCCCGCATCATCGGCGCGGCGGAAGCTCTGTTCTACGAGCATGGGCTGCGCAGCGTGAGCCTGGATGCGATCGCGGAACGCGCCGGCTCGGTCGGCTGGATAAGCCTGATCGTCGCGGGAACGCTCGCCGCGCTGCTGCAACTCACCGCGGACGGCGACAAGGAACGCCGCCTGCAAACGCAGTAGGCAGCGACCTCGGCGGCATCGCATCGAAACCGGAGCCCCGCCTCAGTCCGTGGAAGGACCGTCAGATCGAACAGCGTTGCCAGCGATGGTGAAAGACGCAACTGCAGGCAACGGCGACCGGTGCGACGGGTGAGATAGTTCACGCCAGCGCAACCCTGTAACCAGTGGCTCCGCATTGTGACACGAGCCTGGCCACAAGCGGGTTCCCACGAACCCGCTTCGCGTGCAAGCCATTGATTTCAATGAGGTGGAAAACCGGTCCGGAAGTGGTAGCGGAGGAGGGATTCGAACCCCCGACACAAGGATTATGATTCCTCTGCTCTAACCAACTGAGCTACTCCGCCCCTTCGAGGCGACGCCGCGAGGCGGGGCGCCGCGCCGGCTTGCGCCGAGGCTGGGCGGATATAGTGGGCGGCCGCGCGCGCTGTCAAGCGCGAAGGGAGGTGTTTT
Organism: Aquibium microcysteis; assembly: GCF_014495845.1. Taxonomy (NCBI): domain Bacteria; kingdom Pseudomonadati; phylum Pseudomonadota; class Alphaproteobacteria; order Hyphomicrobiales; family Phyllobacteriaceae; genus Aquibium; species Aquibium microcysteis. The sequence continues at coordinate 2,554,392 of NZ_CP061080.1, read as the reverse complement.
CGGGGATGGCCAGCCTTCGGTTCCGGCCGCCGGTGGCTGGTCCGCCGACGGTCCGTCGCCTTTTCGCCTGATGCGGACGCCGGGCGGCGCGGCCCATGGAATCCCGCGGGCGCGGATCCCCTCCGCCGCTCAGACGCCGGTCGGCGCGAAGGCCACGACGGTGAGGTTTTCCGTCACCGGCCGGGCGCCGGCCGCGGTCTGCGCCGCCACCACCACGGCGCGACGGACGCGATCGTCGGTGACCGTACCGCGCAGCACCACCTTGCCCGCGGTCACTTCGACGTCGACCATGGCACTGCCGCTCCAGATCTGATCCTCGATCTCGTCCAGGATCGTGCGCCGCACGGCGATGTCGTCGGCGGCGGGCGCCGGCTCGTCCGTGAGACGGTGGGTCAGCGCCACCAGGAAGTTGGCGCGGCTGACGATGCCGACGATCCGGCCGTCGCGCAGGACGGGCAGGCGCTTGAAGCCGCGCTTCTCCATGATCGTGACCACCTCTTCCAGCGGCGTTTCGGCCGAAACCGAAACGGCCTGCGGGCTCATCACGTCGCGCACGGTGCGCCCGTGGGCATGGACGTAGTCGTCGGCGGCGTCGCCCGGCGTCACCCACAGGTCGAACCAGCGCGGGCGGTGCTTTTCGGTGCCGAGTTCGGCACGGCGCAGGAGATCGCGCTCGCTGACCATGCCGACCAGCCCTCCGTCGGCATCCACGACAGGAAGGCCGCTGACACGATGCTGCACCATCATCCTGGCCGCATCGGCCACGCTCGCCTCCGCACCGATGGTGGCAGCGCCCGCCGTCATGATGTCTCCGGCCTTCATGGTCGTTCTCCCTTCTCGATCCGTCGGGTGGGCCGGCGCACGCCGCCACGTCCCCGCCTGCCCCTGCTAGGCAATGGCGGGCGCGGCCACCTTGATCCCGGTCAAAGCCGGGGGTTGCAGCAGTTGACGGGAATCAATGACCTTCGCCGCCGGCCGGGCTTGTCTGCGCGGATCGGCGACGGGCCGCGCGGAGGAGCATCATGACCCTGGACGGATCCAACGGAAGCACGAGAGGCGCGGTGTCGGTGGTCGGATTCGAGACCATCGGGCGCGGCGACGTCGGGCGCGTCGGCGGCAAGAACGCCTCGCTCGGCGAAATGATCGCCACGCTCGTGCCGCGGGGGATCCGCGTGCCGCCCGGTTTCGCCACCACCGCGCAGGCCTATCGCGACTTCATCGCGGCCAATGGTTTCGAGGAGACCATCCGTACGCGGCTGGCCGATCTGGCGGCCGGCAGGGTCGCGCTGGCACAGACGGGGGAGGCGGTGCGGGCGCTGATCCTGTCGGGCGCGTGGCCGCCGGAGACGGAGGCCGCGATCCGCGCAGCCTACGCGGCGCTCTGCCTCCGCACCGGCAAGCCTGACGTGGACGTGGCGGTGCGGTCGAGCGCCACGGCCGAAGACCTGCCGGATGCGAGCTTCGCCGGCCAGCAGGAGACCTTCCTCAACATCCGCGGGGCCGACGCGCTGCTCGACGCCTGCCGGCGCTGCTATGCCTCGCTGTTCACCGACCGGGCGATCAGCTACCGGATCGCGAAGGGCTTCGACCACATGGCGGTGGCGCTGTCGGTGGGCGTGCAGCAGATGGTGCGGTCCGATCTCGGCGGGGCGGGCGTGATGTTCTCGATCGACACGGAGACGGGGTTTCCGGACGTGGTGGTGATCGATGCGGCCTGGGGGCTCGGCGAGAACGTCGTGCAGGGCGCGGTCGATCCCGACGAGTACCAGGTGTTCAAGCCGCTGCTGACCAACCCCGCGCTGAAGCCGATCGTCCACAAGGCGCTCGGCGAGAAGACGCGCAAGATGATCTATGCCGACGGCGCGCAGCCGACGCGCAACGTGCCGACGTCGAAGGACGAGCGCGCGCGCTTCGTGCTGTCGGACGAGGAGATCCTGACGCTCGCGCGCTGGGCGGTGACGATCGAGGCGCATTATGGCTGCCCGATGGACATGGAATGGGCCCGCGACGGCGAGACCGGCGAGATGTTCATCGTCCAGGCGCGGCCGGAAACGGTGCAGTCGCGCGCCGGGGCCGGGTCGCTCAAATCCTACAGCCTCACGGGCAGGGGCAGGACGCTCGCAAAGGGTCTCGCGATCGGCAGCGCGGCGGTCGCCGGCCGCGTCTGCATCATCGAGAACGCGCGCGACATCGACCGCTTCGTCGACGGGGCGGTGCTGGTGACCGGGACGACCGATCCCGACTGGGTGCCGATCATGAAGCGGGCGGCGGCGATCGTCACCGACCATGGCGGGCGCACGTCGCATGCCGCCATCGTCAGCCGCGAACTCGGCCTGCCGGCCATCGTCGGCACCGGCAATGCCACGCAGGTGCTGCATGACGAGCAGGACGTGACGGTCTCGTGCGCCGACGGGGACGAGGGCTTCGTGCTGGAGGGTACGGCCGGGATCACCGCCGAGACGATCCGGATCGACGACCTGCCGGAGACGCGGACGAAGCTCATGCTCAACCTCGCCAATCCGGCCGCGGCGTTCCGCTGGTGGCGCCTGCCCGCGGATGGGGTCGGGCTGGCGCGGATGGAGTTCGTCGTCTCCAACCACATCCGCGTCCACCCGATGGCGCTGGTGCGCTTCGAGGAACTGCGCGACGAGACGGCCCGGGTCGAGATCGAGCGGCTGACGGCGGGATACGTCGACAAGACGGAGTACTTCGTCGACCGTCTGTCGCGCGGGCTCGCCCGTATCGCCGCGGCACTCCATCCGCGGCCGGTGATCGTGCGGATGAGCGATTTCAAGACCAACGAATATGCCGGGCTTCTCGGCGGGGCGCAGTTCGAGCCGGCCGAGGAGAACCCGATGATCGGCTTCCGGGGCGCGGCGCGCTACTACTCGCCGCGCTACCGGGACGGCTTCGCGCTGGAATGCCGGGCGATCAGGCGGCTGCGCGAGGACATGGGCTTCGACAACGTCGTCGTCATGATCCCGTTCTGCCGTTCGACGATCGAAGCCGACAAGGTGCTCGACGTCATGGCCGGGAACGGGCTGAAGCGCGGCGTGAACGGTCTGGAGGTCTACGTCATGTGCGAGATCCCGTCCAACGTCGTGCTGGCGGCGGAGTTCGCGAGGCGCTTCGACGGGTTTTCGATCGGCTCCAACGACCTGACGCAGCTGACGCTGGGCGTCGACCGGGATTCGGGAGAGCTTGCCGACCTGTTCGACGAGCAGGATCCGGCGGTGAAGTGGATGATCTCCAACGTCATCGCCGCGGCGCGGAAGGCGGGCGCGAAAATCGGCCTCTGCGGACAGGCGCCGAGCGATCATCCCGATTTCGCCGGCTTCCTGGTCGAGTGCGGCATCAGTTCGATCTCGGTCAGCCCCGACAGCTTCGTCCAGGTGAAGCGGGTGGTGGCGAAAGCGGAAGCCCCCGGCTGACCGGCGGCCGGCATTTTTCGGGTACGGCGGAGGCCGGCGCCCGCGCGGCAGTGGAACGCGGCGCGGCGTCGCCGTGTTCTGCCGGCACAGACAGGAACGCACATGGCCAAGGTTCTCACGCTCACGCTCAACCCCACCGTCGACGTCTCGGGGGATGCCGACGTCATCCGGCCGGTGCGCAAGGTGCGCACGTCGAACGGCCGCTTCGATCCGGGCGGCGGCGGCATCAACGTCGCGCGCGTCCTGGCCAAGCTCGGCTGCCCGGTCGAAGCCGTCTATCTGGCGGGGGGAGAGGTCGGACAGATGCTCGACAGGCTCCTCGCCGAACAGGGAGTCGCGACGCGGCGCATCACGGTCGAGGGCCAGACACGGCTCGGCTTCATAGTCCACGAGACGTCGACGGGGCTGGAGTACCGCTTCGTTCCGGAAGGACCGGCGGTCGACGCCGACAGGCTCGATGCGGTTCTCGAAACCGCTGCCGCGCATGACGGCGACTATGTCGTCGGCTCGGGCAGCCTGCCGGCCGGTGTGGCGGAGGATTTCTATGCGCGGGCAGCGGACGCCGCCGCCCGTCGCGGCGCCCGCTTCGTGCTCGACACGTCCGGTGCCGCCCTGAAGGCGACGCTCGACAGGGCGAGGGTGTTCCTCGCCAAGCCCAGCCTTGGCGAACTCGAGCAGTATGCAGGGCGCAGACTGGGCGCCGAGGATGCGGGCACGGTCGCCGCCGAAATCGTCGCGCGCGGGGCGGCCGAGCTCGTGGCGGTGACGCTCGGCGCAGACGGAGCGATCCTGGCCGGCCCCGACGGGGTGGTCCGGCTGCCAACGATCCCCGTGCGGGTCCGGTCGGCGGTCGGCGCAGGCGACAGTTTTCTCGCCGGCATGGTCTGGGCGCTGATCGAGGGAAGGGAGGTCGCCGAGGCTTTCCGTTTCGGCATCGCCGCCGGCGCCGCAGCCGCCATGACTCCCGGCACCGAATTGTGCCGCGTCGAGGACATCGGGGCGCTCCTGCAGCGCCTCGGGCCGGCCTAGGGACGATGCGCCACCCGGGCATCGCCTTGCCTGCCGCGGGGGCCCTGTCCGACGGCGCCCGCCCGGGGGTTGAGTTCCGGTGGACGGCCCGATATGTCAGGCCAGATTCTTTCGGACATTCTCGCACATGGCGCCACGTTTAGCAGTCCTCGGTTGCGGCTACTGGGGCAGCAACCACATTCGGACCCTGAAGTCGCTGGACGCCCTCTACGCCGTGTCCGACGCCAATGCGGCGCGTGCGGAAGGCTTCGCGACCGAACAGGAATGCCTGTCCATCGCCCCCGACGATCTCGTCCGCTGCGCGGAGGTGGACGCCATCGTGCTCGCCCTGCCGCCGCAGTTCCATGCCGAATTCGCGATCCGGGCGGTGGAGGCCGGCAAGGACGTGCTGGTCGAGAAGCCGATCGCGCTGACCGTGTCCGACGCCGAGCGCGCCGTCGCGGCGGCCAAGGCCAACGGCCGCGTCTTCATGGTCGGCCACGTGCTGCGCTTCCACCCCGCCTTCGAGAAGCTGAAGGCGCTGATCGATGCCGGCGAACTCGGCGAGGTCAAGTACATCCATTCCCACCGGCTCGGTCTCGGCAAGTTCCACACCGAGAACGACGCGCTGTGGGATCTCGCGCCGCACGATCTGTCCATGATCCTGGCGATCACCGGCCAGGCGCCGCTGGAGGTCCGCGGCGAGGGGGCGGCGATCCTCGACAATCTCAGCGACTTCGCCCATCTCCACATGCGTTTTCCCGGCGGCGTGCGGGGGCACCTCTTCACCTCGCGGCTGAACCCCTATCGCGAGCGGCGGCTCACCGTCGTCGGGACCAAGGCGATGGCCGTGTTCGACGACGTGGAGCCCGGTCCGCGCAAGCTCGCCGTCTACCGTCATGCCGTGTGGCAGGATTCGGGGCAGTGGGCCTTCACCGCCAACGAGCCCGCCTATGTCGAGTTCGACAACACCGGCATGCCGCTGACGCGCGAGCTCGAGCATTTCATCGACTGCATCGAGACGCGGGCCGAACCGCGCACGAGCGGAGCGGAGGCGATCACGGTGCTGCGCATCCTCACTGCCGGGAGCGTCGTCCACGACTGACGCCGGCCGGCTTCGCAGGCGCCGGACGACGACGTCCGGCGTGGTCCGTCAGTACCCCTGGAGGGGTCAGGCCTGCATCGCCGCAAGCGTCGACAGCATCGCTTCCGCCTTGCCGGACCGGCGGGTACGCTCGATGAAGCCGCCACCGAAGACCCTCGCCTCGCTTCCCTCGTCCGAATAGAGCACGCAGGCCTGGCCGGGCGCGACGCCGGTCTCGCCGTCGGCAAGCTCGACCTCGACCTGTCCGTCGTCGCCGACGTGCAGCACCGCCGGGCGCGGCGGGCGGGTGGAGCGGACCTTGGCGTAGACTTCGAGGTCCGCTCCCGCCAGAGCCGCGACCGGCGTGTCGCCCAGCCAGTTGAAGTCGCGCAGCGCGATGCGGCGCGTCTCCAGCGCCTCGCGGGGACCGACCACGACGCGCGCAGCCGCCGGATCGAGGTGCACCACGTAGAGCGGCTCCCCGGATGCGACGCCGATACCGCGGCGCTGGCCGATCGTGTAGTGGACGATGCCCTGATGGCGTCCGAGCCTTCGCCCGTCGATATGGACGATGTCGCCGGGCGTGGCGGCGGTCGGCTGCAACCGGGCGATCATGTCCGAATACTTGCCCTGCGGCACGAAACAGATGTCCTGACTGTCCTGCTTGCCGGCCACCGACAGGCCCATCTCCTCGGCCATGGCCCGGACCTCCGGCTTGGAGCGTCCTCCCAGCGGAAAGCGCAGAAAGTCGAGCTGCTCCTGGGTCGTCGCGAACAGGAAGTAGCTCTGGTCGCGGTCGGCATCGAGCGGACGGTAGAGCGCGCGATGGGCGCCGTGAGCCCGGCTGCGGATGTAGTGGCCGGTGGCGAGCGCCTCCGCTCCCAGGTCGCGCGCCGTACCGAGCAGGTCGGCGAACTTGACGGTCTGGTTGCAAGACACGCAGGGGATCGGCGTCTCACCCGACATGTAGCTGCGGGCGAACGGATCGATCACCGCCTCGCGGAAGCGCTGCTCGTAGTTCAGGACGTAGTGGGGGATGCCGAGCGTCTCGGCGACGCGGCGCGCATCCTCGATGTCGCGGCCCGCGCAGCAGGATCCGGCGCGGTGGACGGCTGCACCGTGATCGTAGAGCTGCAGCGTGACGCCCACGACGTCGTAGCCTTCCTTCTTGAGAAGGCCGGCCACGACGGAGGAATCGACGCCGCCCGACATCGCCACGACGACGCGGGTGTCTTCCGGCCGGCCGGGAAGATCCAGGCTGTTCATCGGCTCGTTCGCTTCCTTGTTGTCCGTATCGAGGGGTCCAATGCCCATCCCCGACAGATAGGTCAAGAACCGTCCGGATGCCAGCATCGCGCGCAAGCAGGTGGCCGGCAGGAGGCGAATCTCTCGTATTTTAGAGAGTCCCGAATCGTTACGTTTCGATTACCGGCCGCTTAGCCAATTTTTAAAGCTACACCGGTAGTCTGCGCTCTGTTGGTGCCGAGTTGTGTCGGGTGTAGAGAGTAAAATGACCGATCTGGTGAGACCGCGGGTCAAGTACGTGATAGGGCCAGACGGCAGCCCGCTGACCATTGCAGACCTGCCGCCGAGCAATACGCGGCGCTGGGTCATCCGTCGCAAGGCGGAAGTGGTCGCCGCGGTCAGGGGTGGTCTTCTCAGCCTCGAGGAAGCCTGCCAGCGCTACAAGCTCACGGTCGAGGAGTTCCTGTCATGGCAGGCCTCGATCGACGAATACGGCCTCGCCGGCCTCCGCACCACGCGCATCCAGCAGTACCGCCACTGAGGCGAGGCGCACGACGCCGGCTCCGGTACCGCTGATCCCGGCATCCCGCTCGCAGCCCACGATCCATCCTTCGACGTGGTGACCGCAAGCCGGTCGTGGCGCATCCGTCTCCGCGCGAAGCGCTATCCGGCCGACCGCTCGCGCCGCAGCAGCGCCGATACCGCGACCGTCAGGATCACCGACAGCGCGAAGCACCACAGGCCAGGCTTGGTGAATGCGGCCGCGAGGCCGCTCGTCTTCGCCGCGAAGATCACCAGCGCCACCAGTACCACATCCATCATCGACCAGTTCGACAGGCCGCGCAGCCAGGACGGCAGACGGTCGTGGGCCGCCGCGCCCGAATGACTAGCGACGTGCAGCAGCATCAGCTTGACCGCGGGAAAGACGATCGAGAAGAGGGCGATGATCGTGGCCAGGAGCGGATCTCCGCCCTGCCAGAGCGCGGCGACCATGCCGGCGAGCGACGGCTCCTCCGTGAAGAAGTAGAGGCGCTCGACCCGGATCAGCGGCAGCGTCACGCCCAGCGCGAAGGCGGCCGTCGCAACGAACAGCAGGAGGGGCGGGGCAAGGCGCATGCGCGCCGTATAGATGAAGACCCGCCGCCGCGAAAGCCGGACGGAGGCGGGAGGGGCGGGGACCGACCGATCGCGCGGGTTCGCCGATCAGCCGGCGACGGCGCGGCGCAGGTCCGCTTCGGCGTCGCGCACCCGGGTGTCGCGGTTCTCGAGCTGCTCGGCCTTTGCAAGTTCCGTCTCGGCTTCGGCGAGGGCCATCTCGGCGGCACCCTTCTGCTGGAGCAGGTCGAGGCGGGAGTTGTTCAGGTTGTCCCGGCGCTGCCGGGCGGCCCTCGCGAAGGTGGGGTAGGCGAAATGGTTGGTGTCGGTGATTCCCGACTTCCTCTCCTCGATGGCGACCTGCGCATCGAGTTCGGCGGCCATCCGGTCGAATTCCGCGATCATCATGTCCAGCTGCGACAGCTGCCGGCGCTTCTCATTGACCTGGAACTGCTTCAGGCGAACCAGATTCCCACGTGACTTCATGTCCGCTTACTCCCGAATACGCGTACCTGCCGGAAAAATCACGCCCGACCCACGGCTCTGCGCGGCGATGGCGGAGGGCAAACGAAATCCTAAGGATTTTCGGTGCCGGTAACCATTCGTTTACGCGCACCGTTAATCATAAGGTCGAGGGCTTAAGGGGCGGTAAAAAAAGCCGGGTGCCTTTTCGGGAAACCGACAACGCGAGTCGCTAGAGTCGGTTACTGCGGCTTCTTAAGCTTCAGCCTTAACGGCTTCACGTGTTGATTCATGTTTGGATTCAACATGCTGTGTCGGACACTTCGGAAGGATGATTGCGCTTGCCATGCGGAATCAGATTTTGTTAACCATTTCGTGGCAGCCTTCGAGTCACGTAACGACTGCTCCCGGGCCGGCACGTCGGCACATCCGGCTCGGCTGCAGAAGAGGGGATTGAAATGCGCGTCCTGCTGATTGAAGACGACAGTGCCACGGCACAGAGCATCGAACTGATGCTCAAGTCGGAGAGCTTCAACGTCTACACGACGGACCTGGGCGAAGAGGGTGTCGATCTCGGCAAGCTGTACGACTACGACATCATTCTCCTCGACCTGAACCTGCCCGACATGTCCGGGTACGAGGTTCTGCGCACGCTACGCCTCTCGAAGGTCAAGACCCCGATCCTGATCCTCTCCGGCATGGCCGGCATCGAGGATAAGGTGCGCGGCCTCGGCTTCGGCGCCGACGACTACATGACCAAGCCGTTCCACAAGGACGAGCTGGTCGCCCGCATCCACGCGATCGTGCGCCGCTCCAAGGGCCATGCGCAGTCGGTCATCACCACAGGTGACCTGATCGTGAACCTTGACGCCAAGACCGTCGAGGTCGGTGGCCAGCGCGTGCATCTGACCGGCAAGGAATATCAGATGCTGGAGCTGCTTTCGCTGCGCAAGGGCACCACGCTGACGAAGGAAATGTTCCTCAACCACCTCTACGGCGGCATGGACGAGCCGGAGCTCAAGATCATCGACGTCTTCATCTGCAAGCTGCGCAAGAAGCTCGACGCGGCTTCCGGCGGCCAGAACTACATCGAGACGGTATGGGGGCGCGGCTACGTGCTGCGCGAACCCGAGGACGTGCGCGTCAGCGCCTGATCCCGTTGGGCGGATAACGAAAGCGCCCGCGATCGTCCGATCGCCGGGCGCTTTTTCGTGCGAACGACGCGTGGCGGCGGCGCGTGGGGCCGTGGATCAGGCCGCGATCTTCAGCTCGCGAAACCGGTCGAGCAGCTGAGCCCTGTTGAAGGGCTTCAGCATGTAGCCCGTGGCGCCGGCGCGCTTGGCCCGCATGATCGCCCCGATGTCGAATTCCAGGATCGAGACCAGGATCCGCACGTCCCTGGCGCCGGGAAGCGCCTTGACCGCGTGAATGAACTCGGGCGCCTGCATGTCGGGGAGGGTGCCGTCGAGGATGATGGCGTCTGGAAGCTCGGCCGCGCACATGTCGAGCGCGTCGCGACCATTGCCCGCTTCGACGACCGCAAGCTCCGGTCCGCCGAGTATGCGCTTGACCACCTTTCGGATGATACTCGAATCATCAACGATCATGCAGCGTTTCATGTCGACATTCCCTCCGTCGCGGCCGCATCATGCGGCAACCTCTGATGGCCCCGCACGAAGACTAAGCGAAACAGTGAAAGAATTGGCGAAACGGATCGCTAAACTTGAATGCAAAGCAACTGCCGGTCGCAGCCGGCGGGTTTCTACGCGGCGGTGAGGGTGATCTCTTCGGCGGAGGCATGGATGGAGATCGTCATGCCCGCCTCGCGCGCCAGGAGCAGCGTGTAGTAGGGCTGGACGGTGTGGGCATCGATCGGCTCTTCCGGCCGCGTTCCGGAATGCAGTTCGAGGAACTTCGGCGGAACGCGCACCATCGGCCCGGTGGAGACGATGGTGAATTTCGGCGTGGTCATCAGGTCCGAGAGCTCGACCCTCATCGTGCCGCCGCGCGGAATGGCGCCGGCGGCGATGAGCAGCAGGTTGAGGAGCAGCTTCACCTTGTTCTTCGGGAGGAGGGCGCGCCCGCCCGTCCATTCGAGGTTCGGCTTCTCGTTGCGGAAGTAGGCGGTTGCCACGGACTCGGCGTCACCGGTGTCGATCTGCATCCCTGCCGACCCGGCTGCGCCGAAAGCGATCCGCGCGAACTGCAGACGTGCCGAGGCGGTTCGCGCACTGGCCCGGATCAGGTTCATCGCGTCCTCGTCCGCGCCTCCCTCGTCGAGGAGCTCGAGACCGTTGTTGAGCGCACCGACCGGCGAGATGATGTCGTGGCAGACCCTGCTGCACAGAAGAGCCGCCAGATCGGGCGCGGACAGAGAAAGCAGTTCGGACATCGGGGTCTCCAGCACATTCGGCACGGCGGCGGAAAGGGGCAGCGAGATGGCGGTCGAATCAGAAGGGGCTGCCGCAGGGTCGACGTTACACAAGGCTGACGTCGCCGCAAGAAATGCCGACCGCTCGGACGCTGCGGGGCGTCGGGGCGGCCCCGCCGCGCCGAAAGATGCTTAACGGAAGGAAAACGATTTGGGGCTAGTTTTCGCGAAGGCCGATCGGGTGGACGGGCATCAACCAAAGGCGCGCTGCCCCGGCAGCAGCTGCCGACGGAGTATGGATATGACACTCTCGAAACTGGCGCGGTTCCTGTCGCGGGCCTTCGCGGCCCTCGTCCTCGCGCTCGCCCTCTCAACGGCCGAGCCGGTTCCCGCGTCCGCGAATTCCGAATTCACCGCGCAGGAGATGATCGACAAGGGTCACGAGTTCTTCGGGTCAGCGTCCGGCGGCGTTGCCGCGGCGATCGAGACCATCTTCGCGCGTTACGGCGTCCCCAATGGCTATATCCTCGGGGAAGAGGGATCGGGCGCGATCGTCGGCGGTCTGACCTATGGCGAGGGCACGTTGTTCACCAAGAACGCAGGCGATCACACGCTGTTCTGGCAGGGACCCTCCATCGGCTGGGACTTCGGCGGGCAGGGCTCGCGGACCATGATGCTGGTCTACGACCTCAACACGGTCGACGAGATCTATCACCGCTATGTGGGCGTGGCGGGGTCGGCCTACCTCGTGGCCGGCGTGGGATTCAATGTCTTGCGCTACCGCAACGTGCTGCTCATTCCGGTGCGGACGGGCGTGGGCGCAAGGCTCGGCGTCAACATAGGCTACCTGAAGGTCACGTCCCGCCCGACCTGGAACCCCTTCTGAGAGAAGGTCCCGCCGGGCGACGCAACGACCTTCGCCGCTGGCGCTTAACCTTAAGGCGAAGTAAAAAGCCGTGCAGGGATGGATCGGGACGGTGCCCCTGTGGCACACCCGATCATCCGGTGCGGGTATGGGCGGGCTTTCGGCGTGATCGAATCCATTCTGTTCTTTTCGCTCGGTTTCCTGTGCGCGGGTTTCCTGGCACTGATGATCGCTCCGGCCGTCTGGCGCCGGGCGGTCCTGCTGACGCGCAGGCGCATCGAGGCGTCCGTTCCGCTCTCCCTCAACGAGATCCAGGCCGACAAGGACCGGATGCGCGCCGAGTTCGCGATGTCGACGCGGCGCCTGGAAATGAGCATCAAGGCGTTCCGCGACAAGGCGTCGAGCCAGATCGTCGAGATCAACCGGCACCAGGCGCAGCTCAAGGAACTGACGGACGAGATCGGGGAGAAGAACGCGGCGATCACCGCGATGGAGGCTCAGGGCAGCGAGATGCGCGCCGAGCTTCGGCGGCGGGAGGAGCAGTTGCAGGTCCTGTCGGGCCGCCTCGACGAGGCGACGCGCAAGATCGACGAGAAGGCGCTGGAACTCGACAAGCTCGGCCGTCTCTACGACGACGCGGCGTTCAACTCCAGCAGCCGCCAGATCGAACTGGTGGCACGGGAGGCCGAGTACGAAAGAGTGTCGGACGACTTGAACGCCTTGCGCGGGAAGCGCAGGGACGTGGAGCGACAGCTGCGCGAGGCCCTGGCCGAGAACAAGCAGAGCCAGGAGCTTTTGAAGGCCGAGCGGCTGAAGATCACCGAGCTCGAAAAGAAGATCGAGCGCATGGAGTCCACCCTGGCCGACCGCGAGGAGCGCCTCGACCGTCGCGAGAAGGACCTCGCCAGGCTGCGTGAGCACGCACGTTCGGGAGCGTCGAGCGAGAACGACCTGAACACGAAGCTGTCGGCTTCCGAGGCCCGCCGCGTGAAGCTCGAGGCCGATCTCGCCGATCTCACGCTGCAGATGTCGACGCTGCTCTCCGGCGCGACGGGGGGCGACGTCGAGAAAGCGATGTCAACGCTGAGCGAGGAACGCGACCAGTTGCAGCAGCGCCTGACGAAGCTGGTCCGCGAGAACAAGAAGCTGAGGGCGGACCTCGCTGTCTACGAGCGCGACAAGTCCGAGGACTGGGATCTGCAACGTCGCGAGAACGCTCTGCTGCGCGAGCAGATCAACGACCTCGCCGCGGAGGTGGTGCGGCTGACCGAAACGCTCGACGGGCCGGAATCCCCGATTACCGTGGCGCTGGCCGCCGATGTCGTGGAGCCGCTCAAGTCCTCCGCCGAACGCAGGCCGACCAGCCTTGCCGAGCGCGTGCGTGCCCTGAAGGAGGCCTCTGCGGCCCGCTGAGCCTGTCTCCCGGAGGTGACCATCGGCTTCGTGTGACGGACTTGTGCAGGAGCACGGATCTGACGAACCATGGAGCCAGTCCGCAGGATCGCGACGCTTCGGGCCTGACCTCGCGGTCGTCTCACCGCCCGTCGCCGTCCCCGTCGCCGGCTCCCCGCCACAGCCTGTGCAGCGCGATGGCTCCGGCGGTCGCGACGTTGAGGCTGTCGAAGTTGGCGGACATTCCGATCCGGACGGTCGTCAGCCGGGCGAGCAGGTCAGGCGGAAGGCCGGTGCCCTCGCTGCCCAGCAGGAGAGCGGTGCGCTGCCGCGGCCGGATTTCGGTGACGTCCGTCGTGCCGCCGGGGCTGAGCGCCAGGCAGTCGAATCCGGCGGCGGCAAGATGCGCGAGAAGCGCCTCGGCCGTACCGCCGCGCCAGTGCGGTACCCTGAGCACTGCGCCGACCGAGACGCGGATGGCCTTCCGGTAGAGCGGATCGCAGCAGGTCGCGTCGAGCAGCACGGCATCCGCCTCGAAGGCGGCGGCGTTGCGAAAGATGGCACCGACATTGTCGTGATTGGAAATGCCGATCAGCACCAGCACCAGCGCGCGCGGGGGGAGGGCGGCGACGAAAGCGTCGAGATCGCACTCGTCGGTCCGGCGCCCGAGGCCGAGCACGCCGCGATGGACATGATAGCCGGCGACGGCGTCGAGGATCGGCTGCGGCGCGACGTAGACGGGCAGATCGGCAGGCGCACCTGCCAGCAGATCCGAGAGGCCGTCGACCCGGTTCTCCAGGAGCAGCAGCGATTCGGCCGCAAACCGGGCGTCGCCGAGAAGCACGTTGAGAACGACCCGTCCTTCGGCAATGAAGCGGCGCCGTCGGCCGACGAGATCGCGCTCGCGGATCTGCCGGTAAGGATCGAGCCGCGGATCCTGCACGTCATCGATGCGGATGATCTCAGGCATGGACAGGCAGACCTGCCGCGCGTCTACGAAATGGGAATGCAGTGCTCATCCGCGCATGCCGAACGGGTCCGTCCTGACGACTGCGACAGGTCTGGACGGCAAGAGCGGCAAGGTCAAGACGACGATGAAGGAACCCGCAGGTGACGGCGCAGGCCGTTCAGAGGGGTGCGCCCGACTTGCGCGACTCAAGCACGAAGATCTCGTTCAGAGTCCCAAAGAGCCGGCGGACCTGATCGGAACTGCAGGAATAGTAGATCGTCTGCTTGTCGCGACGGGTGTTGACGAGGCGGAGGCCGCGCAGTCGCGACAGATGCTGAGACAGGGCCGACTGGCTCAGTCCCACTTTCTGGGCGATGACACCGACCGGCAGTTCCGAATCGAGCAGTTCACAGATGATCTGGATGCGTTTTCCGTTGGAGAAGGCTGCTAGAAACACGGAAGCTTCATCCGCGTAGAAGCGCAAATCGTCCGTTCCCAAACACCGCCTCCTGCGAGCCCACGCACATACCGCGCATTCCGGGCGCAAGAGGGTCGGGCCTTCAGCGCGCAACCCACCCTCGTTTCGCCGATCCATCAAAAGTTAATCCAGAACGCTTCGCAGGGGAAGCACTGTCCGGCAATTTCCTTCCGGGGACCGGCAAGAATTGCCTATCCGATGTTTTCGCGGGCGATCCGGGCCATCGAAACGAGGGCCTGGCGCATCGCGGCCGCCCCGGTCAGCGGTTCGTCGAAGAAGACGCGACGCGAATCATCGCCACAGGCGAGGTCGAAGCCGTCGACGTCGAGGCCGGTCATGACCCAGTTGCCCGCGCCGGCCCTGGCGAAGTGACGGGCGTAGAGTTCGACGGCGTCGCGGTGATCGCTGTTCATATGGGCGATCGCACCCTGCTCCGCCGCCGCGATATCGGCCATGGCGGAATGATCGACCAGCAGATCGCCGCGGGTCAAGGCATAGGCCTTTCCGAACCCGCCGTTCAGGCCGGCCCGCTGCGGCTCCAGCCGGAAGAAGGAGAAGTCTGCGAAATCGACGTAGAGTTCGGCCTTGGGATGGCGGTTCAGGTAGCGGCGGCGCGCCCGCCTACCGTCATCGCTCTCGCGGTCGAGCCTCGTCGCCAGGCAGGACAGGGTGATGCGCGGATGGGCGAGAGGGTCACCCTTGCCCGGTTCTCCGAGCAGAAGCGAACACCGAGGGTCTGCGAGAAGAGCTCCGGTGTGCGGCGACAGCATGGAGACGAGGATCAGCGGCGCCCCGTCGGGATCGGTAGCGGTCGCGACGCGGCTGGCGGACGGCGCGCCGGTGTCGGGTTCGAGCACGGCGAGGGCACCGAAGCGCGAAGCCCGCAGCAGCCGGCGGCCGAGACGCACGGCCTCCGCATCGGTGGGACGCAGGACGTCCTTCTTCTCGTCGGTCATGTTTCGAACTCCCGCGCGATCGCTTCCGTCCATCCGCCGCGTCGGCGTTCGCGAAAAGCGGATGGTTTCGGTCACCTTATCCCGCGATCAACCCGCTTCTGGCAAGGGCCTCGGCCCGGGCAGACGCGATGCCGAAGGCTTGCAGCACCGGCGGCAGCGGGTTCGACTGTGCGGCCGGGTCCGGTGGCCCTGCGGGCGCGGAGGGTGTGCGTGAAAAGCGCGGAGCCGGCGCCCCGCGGACAAGCCTGCTTTCGTGCCTGAACGTGCCGCGGGCGACGTTGTGCGGATGTTCGGGCGCCTCTTTCATCGACAGCACGGGCGCCACGCAGGCATCCGTCTCGGCGAAGATCTCCCACCATTCGTCCCGGGTTCTCGCTGCCAGGCGTTCGGCGATCGCAGAGCGCATCTCCGGCCAGAGACGCGGGTCGTATTGCGCCGCGACGAAGCGATCGTCCAGAGGCAGCAGAGCGGCGAACTCGGCAAAGAACTGCGGCTCGAGACAGGCCACGGCGACATGCTTCCCGTCGGCGGTCGGGTAGGTGTCGTAGAAGGGAGCGCCCGAGTCGAGAAGGTTCGAGCCGCGCCTGTCACGCCACAGACCTGCTGCCAGAAGGGCGTAGGGAAGAGTGCCCAGCGTCGAGGCGCCGTCGATCATGGCCGCGTCGACCACCTGCCCGCGGCCCGACCGCGACCGCTCGAAGAGGGCGGCGAGCACGCCGGCAATGAGGAACATCGTCCCGCCGCCGTAGTCGGCCACGAGGTTGAGCGGCGGAACGGGCTTGCCGTCCCGCGGTCCGATGGCGTGCAGCATGCCCGTCAGGGCGAGATAGGTCAGGTCATGCCCGGCGCGCCGGGCAAGAGGCCCCTCCTGTCCGAAGCCGGTCATGCGGCCGTAGACGAGGCCGGGATTGGTCGCCAGCATCTCCTCCGGGCCGAGCGTGAGCCGCTCCATGACCCCCGGCCGGAAACCCTCGATCAGGACGTCGGCCCCGGTGGCGAGATCGTGCATAAGGGCGATCCCCTCCGGGGCCTTCAGGTCGATCCGGAGAGTATCGCGACCGTGTCGGTCGAGATCGAATTCCGGCGGAAGGTTCAGGAAGGAGGGCGAAGCCTTCAGCCGGTCGATGCGCAGGACGCTGGCGCCCATCTCCGACAGGATGAGGGCTGCGAGCGGCACCGGGCCGAGGCCGGCCATCTCGATGACCTTCAGACCGGCGAGCGGCCCCTTCCGTTCCTCCTCCCCCATGAATGCGCGCCTAGCGCGGCGCCATGCGGATCGCGCCGTCGAGACGGATGGTCTCGGCGTTGAGCATCTGGTTCTCGACGATGTGGCAGGCCAGTGCGCCATACTCCGCCGGCTCGCCGAGGCGGGACGGGAAGGGGACCTGCTGGCCGAGCGAACGCTGCGCGTCCTCCGGCAAGCCGGCGAGCATCGGCGTCTTGAAGATGCCGGGCGCGATGGTGCAGACGCGGATGCCGGCGCGCGACAGGTCGCGGGCGATCGGAAGCGTCATGCCGACGACGCCGCCCTTCGAGGCGGAATAGGCGGCCTGGCCGATCTGCCCGTCGAAGGCGGCGACCGACGCGGTGTTGACGATGACGCCGCGCTCGCCACCTTCCAGCGGTTCGGACTTCTCGCACAGGCCGGCGAACAGGCGGATCATGTTGAAGGTACCGGCGAGGTTCACCTCGATGACCTTCTTGAACATGTCGAGCGGGTGAACGCCTTCCTTGCTCGTCGTCTTCATCGCGATGGCGATGCCGGCGCAGTTGACCAGGATGCGTGGCGAGCCGAGCTTCTCGACCACTGTGGCGAAAGCGGCCTCGCCGCTCTCGGCGCTGGAGACGTCGCACTTGACGGCGATCCCGCCGATGTCGGCCGCGACCTTCTCGGCGCGCTCCATGCCGACGTCGAAGATGGCGACCCTGGCGCCGCGCGCAGCCAGCGCGCGGGCCGTCGCCTCGCCGAGACCCGAACCGCCGCCGGTGACGATTGCGACCTGACCCGATGCGTCCATGAGATGTCCTCCAGAAATGTTATGAAGCAAAACAATATCGCGTCATCGTAGCTGTTGCCCCCGCGCCAAGGCAAGATGCCGGACGACCCATTCCGGGGGATGCGACGCGATCGGTCCCGGGGCCGCGGCCGGGGTTCCGTCCGTCTCCGGCCGGTCGTCGGTGCCTCACCGGTCCAGGACGGAGCGAAGCTCGACGAGATTGGAGCGCACGCGCAGCACGTAGAAGCCCATCGTCGCCAGATGGGTCGGCATGATCCAGCCGGCTTCGTCTCCGTTCGAGATGATGAAGGGCTGGATCCTAAGCGCGGATCGAAGCTGGTCTTCCGTCGCGTCCCAGAGCGGCTTGACGGAACGCTGGGCGATGACGTCCTCGAAATCGGCGCCGGCG
The DNA here is from genome assembly GCF_014495845.1 of Aquibium microcysteis. Lineage (NCBI taxonomy): Bacteria > Pseudomonadati > Pseudomonadota > Alphaproteobacteria > Hyphomicrobiales > Phyllobacteriaceae > Aquibium > Aquibium microcysteis. The sequence goes on along the minus strand of NZ_CP061080.1, from coordinate 2,536,650 downwards.
GCGTGGAGAATGCCGTAGTAGCCGTAGAGCTGGCCATAGGCGAACCAGAAGCGATCGTCGGCGCGCACGTCGAACCAGCCGCGATTGTAGAGTTCGGAACGCTCGCGCAGGATCGCCGATGTGGAGCCGATGTCGTTGGCGATGCGGTCGAGGAACTGGATGAGATTGTCGGCGCGCGCGTCGAAGACGGCGTTGCAGGCGGCCAGGCGCTCGTTGAAGGCCCGCAGGTCGCGGATCGCGGAGCGGTAGAAGGCGGGAGTCGGCGTCTTCGGGCCGAAGGGATTGACGCCGAAGTACCAGGTCGATTCGTCGAACTGCATGTTGCCGCGGGCATCCTGCAGGTTCGAATCGATCTGGGACGTGCCGCGCACGCGGCCGAGCGTGTCGACCAGTTCGACGGTCGTGCGGCGGATGGCCTGGTTCACTCCGCGCTGGAAGGACGCCTCGTTGTCGAAGAAGGGCGTGCTGTCCCAGTCGAGGCCGAACAAGCCGGTCTTGTAGAGCAGCATCGACGAGATCCAGGCGTTCTGGTTCACGTTGAAGTCGATCAGATCGGCGGTCACGTCGGCGATGGCGGAGCGCCCGCAGGTCCTCGTCGTATCGCCGGCGCCGCCGGCGGTGATCTGCTCGCCGGCGGACACGGCGCGCTGGTCGAGCTGGTAGGGGTCGACGTAGTCAGGATCGAAGCCGGCCCAGCGCTGCGTCTGGTAGAAGAAGTTGGCGTAGAGGCCGAAGAGGACGAGGAGGGCGATGCCGATCGGGCCCTTGATCAGCCAGCCGCGCCGCGCATACCAGCGGCCGGCCGCCAGGAAGGGCCACAGGATGATGCCGATGACCCATCCGATGCCGCGGCCGATGGCCTGGAAGACCCGCGAGAAGAAGTCGATGATCGGATCCAGCATACTCTCCCCCTAGTCCGTCAGTCCGTAGAGCTTCCGTCGAAGCCCGGCCTTGTCGGACAGATAGGCGGTCTTCAGCATCTCCACAACGTGGCGTCGCCAGTTAGGCTCGAAGGTCTCGTAGTCCCTGTAGAAGGCCTGCTTGTTGAAGACGTAGCGCGAGATGAAGTCGTCGGGCACGAAGTCGGCGATCAGCATGTTCGTGAGCCAGGCATCCGGATGTTCGGGCTTGGCGCGCACCACGAGGAAGCGACGGGCGGGCTCGATTTCGTCGAGATCGATGCGTCCGGTGCGCCCGACCTGCCGCTTCATGGCGTTAAGGAAGGGAAACACGCCGTCGCTGTTGACGAGATTGGCATGGCCGTGAATCCAGGTCTGCAGCCAGACCTTGTCGGCGTGGGACAGGTCCACCGTGGGATCGTTGCGACAGACGAGGGTCCGGATCGCCATGTCGGCACGATGCTCCAGATATCCCGAGGTCTCGATCCATGATGCCCGCGGCAGGTCGAGCCGCCCCGTGGAGAGCAGGAACTGGAACACGCTGTCGGGGTCGTGGATCGACAGGTAGCTGACCTGCCACGGGCGTGACCGGCGGAATCCTGGCGCCGACGGATCCGAGATCACCGTCGTCACGTCCGGGTCGACGAAGACGTAGAGACCGCCGAAATGGCTGGTCCAGAAGGCGTTGTGGCGGAAGATCACCTGGTCGGGAACGAGCGCATTCTCGCGGATGTCGCCGCAGAGCTTCGCCAGCTCCACCATCTGCTCGAGCATGGCCTTGTCGCGCCATGCGTCGGGCTCCCGTTTCAGCCGGTCGGCCAGCCGGCCGAGTTCGGCGGCCTTGCCGAGCACGTCCTCGGCCGACAGCACCTTGAATTCGACCTGGTGGATCGACAGCAGGTCCTCGATGTCGTCCACCCTGGCGACGCTGTCCTCGATCTCGCCGTAGATCACGTCCTTGATGGTCAGCGCATCGATGGCGCGGCGGTTTCGCGAGAGGAACTCGAACATCAGCTGCGAGGTGTTCGAGAATGCGGTGTGCACGACCGGGAGTTCGATCTGTGACGGCGTGAGAACGATGAAGCGGCGGTTGATCCCGTTCGGGTCGAGGTAGCCGTAATCGCCCAGTTCCTCCGCCACCTGCGGCGAAAAGCCGGTGCGGTCGATCTCGAAGCTCTCGAGCTTCGTCGGCGCCAGCCCGAAGGCCATGAGCGCCTTGTTGTAGCGCGCGATCAGATGCGGCTCCTCGACCGTCAGGAGCCGGCCGTAGATGAGTTGCGAGTCGCGGAGGAGGTTCATGTCGGATGTCGCCAACCTGTCATGTGCGAAGCCGGCCGACGTCGAGCGCTGCCTTTGCGAGCCGTTTGTCGAGGGTAGCCAGCGGCAGTCCCGTGCGGAGGGAGAGTTCCAGGTAGAGCCCGTCGTAGAGCGTAAGCCCGTGCTCATCGGCCAGTTCGACCGTATCGGTCCACAGCGCGGTACCGCCTGCGCGATCGGTCGTCAGTTCCAGATCCGAGATGCGTTCGAATGTCCTGCGCCGATCGTCCCGGTCGATCCGCTTGCGGTGGACGGCCACCACCGGAGCGTTTCCGAACTCGACTTGAAAGTTCTGCGGCACCACGGCCCCGCTTTCGGTCACCTGCATCAGAACACCAAGCGCCAGAGGACTGTTCTCATCCGGCAGGAACCAAGCCAAAGCGATGGAGGAGTCCACGACGATGGTCAACAGCGACGGCCCATCTCGATGTAATCGCGAATCGTCAGTCCGTCGGGATCGGGTTTCACTTCTTTACGCATCTCCATGATCGCCGCGACCACCTCTCTTGCCTTGGCCTTCTGCTCTTCGGACCGCGCAGGCGGGACCAGCCGCGCGACCGGCTTGCCGTGCCGCGTGATGGTGATCTCCTCGCCCTTCTCGACGCGTTCCAGGAGGGCGCTGAGCGAGTTGCGCGCTTCCAGCGTTCCGACTTCACGCATCTCACTGCCCTTTCTAGCCAGCCACGCCAGAATCTAGGGCCGCGGATCGGCGTTTACAATCGCGATCCGCGCCCGCCGAACTCCCCTTCTCCCCGTTCACGGGGAGAAGGTGCCCGAAGGGCGGATGAGGGGCGGCGCGAAGGTTTTCGGTCATGGCTCTACCTCGCGAACCGCCGGAAGGAACCTTGCGTCGTGACCGACCATGCGTTCGCGAAGTCGCCCCTCGACGGCCGCCCCGATCGTATCGATGACCAACGCTCGTTCACGCAGCACGTCGGCGTGCCACACCCTCAGCACCGACCACCCATTCGCATTCATCGTTTCGTTCCGAAACCGGTCCCGCGGCTGGCGAGCGTGCTGGCTGCCGTCGACCTCGACGAGCAGATTGGCCTGCCGGCAGGCAAAGTCGGCGTAGTACGGTCCGATCGGCAATTGCCTGACGAACTTCCAGCCGTGGAGCCGCCGCCCGCGCAGTTTGTTCCACGACACGTCCTCCGCATCGTTCTCGACCTGCCGAAGAGACCGGGCGCGCTTCGTCCTCCTCGCGTTCTCGCCACGCATTGCGCCGCCCCTCATCCGCCCCTTCGGGGCACCTTCTCCCCGTGAACGGGGAGAAGGAGGTCAGCCCCACAAACCCTTCGCCTTCATCGCCTCGATCTCGCCGATCGCCCGCTCGCGCAGCTTCGCGTCGCGCACCATCTTTGACACGGCGGTGTCGTCGGAGCGGTCGGAGTAGCGGAACTCGCTGTCGGCGTAGCGGTTGATCTCCTGCATCACCATGGCCATCGAGAAGGGGCCGCGCAGGTCCTCGATCATCGCCTTCTTCTCGTCGTAGGGCCGGTGCATGAAGGCGTCGGGCGTCGCGAACCATTCGTCAGGAAGGTCGAAGTCCATGGCGCGCATCTTGATGGCGTCGGTGACGTTCTTGATGGCCCGGCCGGTGAAACGCGGCTCGGCTTCGCGGATCAGGTGCAGATAGGTGCCAACGTCGGTCATCGTGCGCGGTTCGCCGAACTGGTCGAGGAAGCGCTCCCAGACCTTGCGGAGGCCTTCCTCCTGCGGCTTCGAATGCTCCTCGTAGGCGACCGATATCGCCTTCCGGATCGACTGGTTCTGCAGGAGCGCGTGGTCGCCGAGCGGGATCTGGTGGTTCTTGCCGGCCAGCAGCACGAAGATGTCGATGTAGTCGTCGCGGGTCTGCGGGCCGTCGACGAGCCAGCGGGCGCCAGCCCGCTGGCGCAGCGCGTCGTCGACGTTCTCGGGATAGTTGGAAAACATGCCGAAGGAGCAGTTGCCGCGCACCACGGTCTCGGCCCCCGCGAAGGCCGCCATCAGCACGCCGGTGATCTCGTGCTGGCCGGCCGAGGCGCGGTCGTCCGAGCGCTTGGCCGCGACCTGGTCGATGTCGTCGATGGTACCGAAGCCGATGGCGCGCGGGTTGATGACGTTGTTGACGAACTGCCGGCAGTTCTGACCCGACTTGCCCTGATAGGACGAGATCTGGTCGACGCCGAAATTCTCGTAGTGGAAGGGGTAGCCGGCCACCTGGCAGTAGTCGTTGATCAGGCCGGCCGTCATCTGGATCAGCATGGTCTTGCCGGTGCCCGGGGCGCCGTCGCCGATGAAAGTGAAGAGGAAGCCGCCGAGTTCCACGAAAGGGTTCAGCTGGCGGTCGAAATCATAGGCCATGATCATCCGGGCCAGCCGCATCGCCTGGTACTTGGCGATCTGGTTGCCGACGATGTCCTCCGGCTTCTTGAACGTCATCGACAGCGGCTTGCGCTTCTGACCCGGCGTGACATCGAAGCCGTCGAGCGTGAAATCGTCGGAATCGAGCCGGATATGCGCGTCCTCGAAGGCGCCCAGCCCGTCGAACCGGGCCTTGCGGGCCAGCAGTCCCTCGATCGCCTCGCGGGCGAAGGCGCGGGCGCGCGCCGTCATTTCCTGCTCGTCTGCCGCACCGGTGATGGCCCTGTCGAGACCCGAGACCATCGACTTCAGCGCATCCTGCTGGGTGTCGAACAGGAAGTCCGGCTCGGCGGTATCGTTCACCGGCTCGCTCTCGCCGTCGATCAGTTGCAGCAGGTAGGAGGCGAAGGCGAAGGCAGCGACATAGGCCGATGCCGAGAGCAGCTTCCGGTAGCGGGTCGCATCCTCGCCCTGCAGCGGTGCCTGAAGGTTCTTCGCCTGCAGGCTTTCGAGGTCGGAGGCCTTCGCGAAGACGTCGCCGATGGCGAGCGACACCTCCAGCCCGCGCCGGGCGCGGAAGAGCAGCGTATGCTGGGGGATGGAGAGCATCTGGTCGCCGGGCCGCAGCGCCGCGATGGTCTTGGAGAGTTCGACCTCGCGCGTGCGGCGCGTCGCACCCGTCGAGACGGTCGATACGAAACGCCTGCCTGTGCCGGCGAGCGCGGTGGCCGAGCGTCCGCCATCATCCTCCAGCACGATGATACGCGTGACCATCGACTGTGCGACGGCGCGATGCTTCTCGATGTCCTGTTCCGTGATGGTGGTCAGGCCGGCGTCCATGCGTCACTCCTCTCCCTACGGGCTAGACATCGCTGATCACGCCGGAGCCCGACAGGATGTGGACCTTGTACCCCGAGAAGATCTTCTGCGCCTCGCCGGCGGCATAGAGCGCCTGGTAGGCCTCATGCGGGATCAGCGCATGCTTCTCGTAGGCGGAGACGCCCTGGCGAGCCGCTTCGAGGTCGTCGGTCTCCAGGTGGAATTCCTCGCGCGCCGGCTCGCTTGTCCACAACCCGCGCCGGGCGGGCTTCTCTGCCTTGGAAAAAACCTCCTGGATCGTCCAGGTGAGCAGCCATGCGTTCTGCGGACGACGGACCTTGTCGAGGACGGCCGCCACCGTCGAATTGTGCTCGGTGATGCCGGCCGAGTAGAACGGGCCGAGCACCACGCGGCGGAGCTGCTTGGGATGCAGGTTCTCGAAATCCTTGTCGAGATTGCCCGCGATCGTGGCCGGCGACAGCGTGTAGGCCGAATTCTTCTCGGCGAAATCGTCGAAGCGTCGCGCGAGCGCGGGGTTGAGCAGACCCTCGACGGGAAGCGGGATCGGCACCTTGTCGTTCAGCCTGCCGTCGCGCGTCACCAGCATCTCGACGAGGTCGGGAGAGGAATCCTCGACCATCGCCATGTAGACCAGCGGAAGATTGGCCGAACCGTCGAACGCGCCCCAGTGGACGAGATAGAACGGCCGGCCGCTCCTCGGATTGACCGAGACGCGCACGGTCTGCGGCAGTACGTGGGGAGCGAAAACCAGTCCGCCACTCGCCTGCTCCAGATAGAGCCGCTCGGCCATCATGCGCTGGAGCGTGTCCGGAAACGCCTTGTGTCGCAGGATGAAGTCGACCATCTCGGCGCGCAGTTCGGACGGCTGGGGAATCGCCGCCAGACGCTTGTCGGCCGTGCGCCTGTCGTTCTCGAGTTCCAGGACGTTCTGGAACACCGGAAAGCCGCTCTCCGCCCTCGAGATGCGGAAGCTGTCGGTAAAGCCGACACGGTTCTTCCAGCAGGCGAAGGAGTTTTCCAGCCGGACGATGTACTCCGACACGATCTGCGCCACGAGGCCGTGCGTCTGGAGCTTCGAGCGTTCGTCGCGCATGAACACGTCGAGGCCGGCCAGAGCCGCGGAGATGGCATCGAAATAGCGGCCGGCGGCCGTTTCGGCAGGTGTCATGGCTGCGCCATCCCGTGCGTCCGGAGCCGCGCGATCAGGCGCCCGTCTTCACGTAGTCTGCGGCATTGTGCTTGCGCAGCACCTCCTCGAAGCGGCGGGCGAAGGCATCGTCGGCGAGTTTCTTGCGGCGCTGGATGTCGGCGGTCGCAACCATGTTCTTCTCGTGCAGTTCGAGCAGGTCGCCGATATGCTTCTGGGCCGCGGCCCCGATGCCGGCCATGGTCTGTTCCGCGGTCGTGTCGACCTGGCTGCCCAGCGTGTTGATCTTGTGGGCGACGTCCTGCTGGGCGGCGGTCTTCAGCGAATCCTCCAGCGCCTTGTAGAGGACGATGCGCTGCTCGGTATCGATGGTCAGCTTGTTGATCAGCGTGTTCTGCGCCGCGATCTGGTTGTTGAGCGAATCCACGAAGGTCTGGAACATCGAGGTGTAGCGTTCCAGCGTCTGGCTTTCGGCGAGCAGTTCCTGCTCCTTGGCCTGCCGCTCGTTGTATTCGGTGGCGAGCTTGGAACGCTCGGATTCCAGTTCGGTACGCTGGGTCTGGTCCGTCGAGGCGGCGATGCGGTTCTCGATGTCGAGCAGCATCGGGTTCAGTTCCTCGATGCGCTTCTGGGTGGCGGTCAGGCCGGCGATCGTACCCTTGCGGCGTTCGATGACCTGCGACAGGCTGGCTTCCGAGGTCGCATAGCGCTGGGCGAGCACCTGCTTCTGGGCCTTGAGGATGCCCACGATCGTGTCCGACTTGGAAAGCAGTTCCTGCAGATTGCCTGCCAGCGACATGTTGCGGACCCGCTCGCTGCGCATGCGCTGCTGGCTCTGCTTGGAGAAGATTCCGACGAAGCTCTCCCAGCCGGTGTAGTTCTTCATGCTCTCGAACTCGGCGCCGAAGACGTTGGTGGCGTCCTCGAGCCCGATGATCAGGTCGGCGATGTTGCCTTCCATGACCTTCTGCTGCTTCAGCACGTCCTGGATCCGCGCGTTCTCGATGTCGAACTCCGCATCGCCGATCGCCTTGTCCGCCGTGGCGAACTTCTCGAGAAGAATACCGGAGTTCTCGATGCGCGAACGCATGTCATCGACCACTTTTCTGGTCCGAGCGATCTCGGCGTCAAAATTCTGCAGTGTTGCCATGGCCACCCTCCGGCTGCGTTCGCTTGCTGTGCAGAATATATGGATCGATCGTTTCGATTGAAAGTCGCCATCTCCGAAGCGCGCAGCATTCGGCGGCACGAAAAAGCCCGCCCCGGTGAAGGGGCGGGCAGCGTCGTCTCATCCGGAACCGCAGGACGTCAGCTGTACGGCGAATAGCACTGCTGGCGCGGGCCGTTGTAGGGCTGGAAGGTGTTGTCCGACGCGCGGTACGAGCGGTAGCGATTGTAGCACCACTGGACGTGGGCGCTGCCTGACGGGCGGACCGTGACCGCATTGTTGCCCAGAGCGCCGCCGATGATCGCGCCTGCGATGAAGGCGGCCGGCGGGAACCAGTAGCCGTTATACTGGCGGTAACCGGGACGACGTTCGCGGTAGCCGCGATGGTTGTTGTAGTAGGCGTAGTTGCCCCGACGCTCGAACCTGGCTTCGCGCCTGTCCTGGCGCCGTTCGAACCGGCGCTCGCGCCGCTCCTGCCGGCGCTCGAAGCGGCGTTCGCGGTCTTTGCGGTTCTGGACCTGGATGACGTCGCCGGCGGCCGACTGCGCCTGAGCGGGCTGGACCAGGAGCGGCGCAGCAGCGGCGGGAAGGGCGGTGGAAGCGGTCATGGCGAACGCAAGGGTGGCGCAGAGCGCTGATGTGAACCTTTTCATTGGTGTGCCTTTCGAAGCGATGTCCCTAGGCCGGAGATACGTTCCGGCGCGGGGTTCGTTCCATTAAATCGCGGTAACGAATGGGGAAAACCTCAGACGCTAGCGTGCGAAGCCGATGAAATCCTCGGCGCTCCAGCGACCCATCTCCTCTTCCCAGTGCCGTCGGCAGAGCGAGACGTAGACGTCCTTGCCGATGGCCACCTGATCACCCTCCCGGGCTACCCTTCCGTCGGGACCGAGCCGGACCACCATGGTCGCCTTGCGTCCGCAGCGGCAGATGGTGCGGACCTCGCGCAGCTCGTCCGCGATGGCGAGCAATGCGCGCGAGCCGCTGAAGAGGTTGCCCTGGAAATCGGTGCGCAGGCCGTAGCACATGACCGGGATGCCGAGGCGGTCGGCCACCCGCGCCAGCTGCCATGCCTGATCCTCCTCCAGGAACTGCGCCTCGTCGACGAAGACGCAGTGGACGGTCGCGCGGGCGTGATGGTCCGCGATCGCCGCATAAAGGTCGTCGCCGTCGCGAAACATGCGCGCGTCGGATTCCAGGCCGATGCGCGACGAGATGTAGCCCATGCCCTCCTTGCGGTAGTGGCCCGCCACGAAGAGCATGGTCGACATGCCGCGCTCCCGGTAATTGTACGACGCCTGCAGCAGCATCGTCGATTTCCCGGCATTCATGGTGGCGTAGTGGAAGTAGAGCTTGGCCATGGCGCCTTTAAGCGCAGTTTCCGCCGCGAGGGGAGTCCGCCGTTCGGGAGATGCCGCGAAGGCTGCCGCTCATCCACGGGAAACCGGATCGCCGGCCGCCGTTGACGTAAGCTGACCAGTCCGTGGCGCCAAGCGGCTTGAAACGCCGCCGAAATGATGTTTGGCTTCCGTCATGCGCTGCCGCGCTTGCGACCGCCTCATCCGTGCGCAGCCGAACAAGGGGAGTTACCAGAATGAAGCTCGCAAAGACCACTGCATTCGCCTTCGGGCTGGCCACGGCACTGTCGTCCGGCGCGTTCGCCGCGGATGCCGGCAGCTGCAAGGAGGTGACGTTCTCCGACGTGGGCTGGACCGACATCACGGCCACGACCGCCACCGCCTCCGTCGTGCTCGAGGCACTCGGCTACGAACCCTCCACCGAGATTCTCTCCGTGCCGGTCACCTACGCCTCGCTCAAGAGCGGCGACATCGACGTCTTCCTCGGCAACTGGATGCCGACGATGGAAGCCGACATCGCGCCATACCGCGAGGACGGTTCGGTCGTCACGCTGGTGACCAATCTGGAAGGCGCGAAGTACACGCTCGCGGTACCGAAATACACGTTCGAGAAGGGCCTGCAGAGCTTCGCCGACATCGCCAAGTTCAAGGACCAGCTCGACGGCAAGATCTACGGCATCGAGGCAGGCAACGACGGAAACCGCCTGATCCTCGACATGATCGCCGGCGACAAGTTCGGCCTTGCCGGCTTCGAGGTGGTCGAGAGTTCGGAAGCCGGCATGCTGTCTGCGGTCAAGAAGGCGGCGGGCAGCAAGGAGGACATCGTCTTCCTCGGCTGGGAGCCGCACCCGATGAACGCCAATGTCGAGATGGCTTACCTGTCGGGGGGCGACGACGTCTTCGGCCCCAACTACGGCGGCGCCACCGTGCATACCAACGTGCGAAAGGGCCTCGTCGAGGAATGCCCGAACCTCGGCAAGCTGCTCGGAAATCTCGTGTTCTCGCTGAAGATGGAGAACGAGATCATGGGCGCCATCCTGGACGAGGGGAAAGACCCCGCGGATGCCGCGACGGCGTGGTTGAAGGGAAATCCGGATGCGCTCGGGCCGTGGCTCGACGGCGTGACCACGCTCGACGGGGGCGACGCGATGGCCGCGGTGAAGTCTTCTCTGGGCATTTGAGCCGTTTCTGCGTCATATGACGAACGGAACGCCCGTAGCCACCATGGGGGAGCCTCGAAATGGATCCGGTCTCGGAGTGGATCGCCGACTACAAGATACCGATCGGCCGGTGGGGCAAGCAGTTCTTCGACTTCCTGACGGACAATTTCGAGTGGTTCTTCGATTCGATCGCCGAGGGGCTGACCTTTCTCCTCGACGGTCTCGTGGACATTCTCCTCGCCGTTCCGCCGGTGCTGCTGGTGGCGCTGATCGCGGGCTTCGCATGGTGGCTTAAGAAATCCTGGAAACTGGCGGCGGGTGTCGCGCTCGGACTGCTCTTCATCATCAACCAGGGCCTGTGGAAGGAAACCTGCGAGACGATCGTTCTGGTCGTCGGAGCCACGGCGATGTCCATGGCGCTCGGCGTGCCGATCGGCATCTGGGCGGCGCACAGCGAGCGCGTCTATCGTGTCCTGCATCCGCTGCTCGACCTGATGCAGACGCTGCCGACCTTCGTCTATCTGATCCCGGTCCTCATCCTGTTCGGCCTCGGGATCGCGCCTGGCATGATCGTCACGGTGATATTCGCGATGCCGGCTCCGATCCGGCTCACCTATCTCGGCATCACGTCCGTGCCGAGACCGATGATCGAGGCGGGCGAGAGCTTCGGCGCCACGAAGGGCCAGCTGCTCTGGAAGGTGGAGCTGCCGGCCGCGCTGCCGACGATCATGGCGGGTCTCACCCAGTGCATCATGCTGTCGCTGTCGATGGTCGTGATCGCGGCCCTCATCGGTGCCAACGGCCTCGGCAAGCCCGTCGTGCGGGCGCTGAACACGGTGAACATCCCGCTCGGCCTCGAAGCCGGCCTCGCCATCGTGGTGCTGGCCATCATCCTCGACCGCGTCGCACGCATCGGGGAGGGGAAGGCCCGATGAGCACGGCGGTCGAATTCAGGCATGTCGACATCGTTTTCGGCGACGATCCGCGTGAGGCGCTGGCGCTGCTCGACGGCGGCGCGACGCGCCAGGAGATCCTCGAGAAGACCGGGTCGGTGCTCGGCTGCGCCGACTGCAACCTGACCGTCGAGGAGGGCGAGATCTCTGTGCTCATGGGCCTCTCCGGCTCGGGCAAGTCGACCCTGCTGCGCGCCGTCAACGGGCTGAACAAGGTCACGCGCGGCGAGGTCGTGGTGCACGACGGCGACTGGTCTGCCGACGTGGTCTCCTGCGGTTCCGACACGCTGCGCAAGATCCGCCGCGAATGCGTGGCCATGGTCTTCCAGCAGTTCGCGCTCCTGCCCTGGCGGACGGTCGCCGAGAACGTCGGCTTCGGGCTCGAGCTGGCGGGCGTTCCGGAAAAGCAGAGGCGCGAGCGCGTGCAGGCGCAGCTCGAACTCGTCGGCCTGTCGCAATGGGCCGGAAAGTACGCGCACGAACTGTCGGGCGGCATGCAGCAGCGCGTGGGCCTGGCGCGTGCCTTCGCAACGGAAGCGCCGATCCTGCTCATGGACGAGCCGTTCTCGGCGCTCGATCCGCTCATCCGCACCAAGCTGCAGGACGAATTGCTGCAGCTTCAGGCCGATCTCAAGAAGACCATCATCTTCGTCAGCCACGATCTCGAGGAAGCGCTGAAGATCGGCAACCGGATCACCATCATGGAGAGCGGCCGCATCGTCCAGTCGGGCGCGCCCGAAGAGATCGTGCTGAAGCCTGCCAATGATTACGTCCGCGACTTCATCGCCAACGTCAATCCGCTGTCGGTCCTGACGGCCTGGAACGTGATGCGCGACCGGCGCGATCTGGTACAGGCGGGAGACGGATGGGTCTGGCTCGACCGGCGGCAGACGACGCGCTTCCAGCTGGACGAGAACCAGATGGTGGTGGCCGCGGAGAACAATGGTCAGCCGGCGATCTGGTCGTCCTGCGACGACGTCGAGGCGTTGCCGCGCGACCGTCCACCCGTGTTCTGGGCAAAACCCGGCACGTCCCTCAAGACCGTCATGCACGCCATGCACCAGTCACAGACCGCACCCGTCGCCATCTTCGACGAGCAGGCCCGCTTCATCGGCTCGATCGGCGTTCGCGACGTGCTGCGGGCCGTTTTGCGCCGCTGACGGAAAGCCATGGAGCGGTTCTCTGCCCACGGGAAGGAGCGACCTCTACGTTTGCGGTCCGGCGGATCGCGGGCGACGGCGGCAACCGCCTGCATAGACGATGCAGGGACGGCGTCTGACGTGACCCCGGTCGTCTCGCCATGATCGCGACCTCGGACGTCGCGACGTCGGCTTCCCGCAAGCGCCGCCTGGGCTCCATGGGCCTGTCGGCGCGTTTCGCCATCGCGGTGGTCCTGGCGATGACGTTGTCGGGCCTGATGGTCGGCATCGTCGTGAACCGCATCATCACCCATGCCGCCATCACGAACGCCGCTTCGGCAACGGCGCTCGTGATGGACGGGGTCCTGCTTCCGCTCGTCCGCGAAGTGGACAGACAGGGAAGCCTCTCGATCGGCGCGCGCGAAGAACTGGAGACCCTGCTGTCCACGGGTTCGCTGGGCGGACGGATCCACTCGATCAAGCTCTGGCGCCCGGACGGGGTCGTGGCCTATTCGCCGGACCGGGCGCTGATCGGCGAGCGCTTCGAGATATTCGATGCTCTGGAGAGCGCCCTCAAGGGCCAGCTTGCCGCCGAAATAGAGGAACTCGACGACGCCGAAAGCGTCTTCGAGCGGGATCTCGGCATCCCGCTGCTCGAGGTCTACGCGCCGATCCGCGATCCGTGGAGCGGCAAGATCCTCGGCGTCGCAGAATTCTACGAAAACGCCGAAGCGCTGGTGGAAACCCTGCGCCAGGCCACGCTGGTGGTGCTGGCGATCACCATCGGCACGACCCTGCTGATCGGGACGTCCCTCTTCGGCATCGTCCACCAGGCGAGCAGGACCATCGAGCGCCAGCGCCGCGACCTGCGGGCGCGCACGCACGAGGCCGAGCGGGTTTCGGAAGTGAACCGGCAACTGCGCATCCGGGTCCAGCGCGCGGCCTCGCGCGGCCTTGCCATGAACGAGCGCCATGTGAGGCAGCTGAGTGCGGACCTGCACGATGGTCCGGCTCAGCTCATCGGCTTTGCCGCCTTGCGCATCAGCAGCCTCAAGGACATCCCGCCGGCCTGGGAACCCGAATGCGCCACCATCAAGCAGACACTCGACGAGGCGATGCGGGAAATCCGCAACATCTGCGCCGGGCTGTCTCTGCCTGAGATCGGCGGGCTCGAATTCGGCGAAGTGCTCCGTCGCGCCGTGCAGGCGCATGAGAGGCGTACGGGAACGCGGGTCACGCTGGAAATCGGAAAAATTGACGGCTTCGTCGCTTCTTCTATGAAATATTGCGCATACAGATTCGTCCAGGAAGGGCTCAACAACGCCTACAGGCACGCCGAGGGACGTGATCAGTCCATCATGTGCGAAACCCGCGACGGAGAACTTTTCATCATGCTCACGAATGGACCAGCCGTCTGTCCGTGCCTGGAGGACGGCAAGCGCCCGCTCGGCCTGGTCGGGCTGCGCGAGAGGGTGGAGGTGCTCGGCGGCACCTTCGGCTTCTCGGCGAAACCGGATGCCCATGTGGAGATGTGGATGTCGCTGCCTTTCGGCAACGGAGATTCGGATGAATAAGAAGATCAGCGTCATCGTCGTCGACGACCATCCGCTCTATCGCAGCGGCGTCGTGCGCACGCTGGAAGACGACGGAGGTTTCGACGTCGTTGCCGAAGGAAGCGATGCGGTGACGGCCGTCCAGCTGGCCCAGCAGCACAAGCCCGACCTGATCGTCCTCGACATCTCCATGCCAGGAAACGGCCTGGAAGCCGCCCGGCGCATCGCCGACCTCGTGCCGCGCACGCGGATCGCGATGCTGACGGTTTCGGAAGCCGACGACGACGTCGTGCGCGCGCTCGACCTCGGGGCCTCGGGCTACATTCAGAAGGGTGTCGGCGGACCCGACCTCGTCCGGATCGCCAGGAGCATCGCCATGGGTCAATCCTACGTCGCTCCGGGGCTCGCGGCTCGTCTTCTCGTCGGCATGCGGACACGGACCGGGGGCGTGCAGGCGCAGGCCGACCTCACCGCGCGCGAGGAGCAGATCCTGCGGCTCGTCGCCAAGGGCCTGAGCAACAAGGAAGTCGGCCGGTCGCTCAACCTCCAGGAAAAGACCGTCAAGCACTACATGACGAACATCCTGCAGAAGCTCCAGGTCCGCAACCGCGTCGAGGCGGCCATCAAGGCAGGCGAGATGTGGGGCAAGGTCGGCTGACGGCTCGCCGGCCGCCGCCGGCGGCCGACCCGCAGCGTTCACGGCAAGCTGTCGCAATCGGTGCATTGGGCGGCTTTTTTGGGACGGCAAAACAGGCGTCCCCGCGCTCATATCGCGCCGGCGCGGACGGAGGATCTCCGCGACCGGAAAAGAATGCGGGGGAGACGCAATGGCCGACGTGAAATCCGACATCGAAATCGCGCGAGCAGCGAAAAAGAAACCGATCATGGAGATCGGTGCCCGGCTCGACATTCCGTCGGAGCACCTGCTGCCCTACGGGCACGACAAGGCAAAGATCTCGGCCGAATTCATCGCCTCGACGAAGGGCGGCCGGGACGGCAAGCTGATCCTCGTCACCGCGATCAACCCGACGCCGGCCGGCGAGGGCAAGACCACCACCACGGTCGGCCTCGGCGACGGGCTGAACCGGATCGGCAAGCGCGCGATCACCTGCATCCGCGAAGCCTCGCTCGGCCCCAATTTCGGAGTCAAGGGTGGTGCCGCCGGCGGCGGCTATGCGCAGGTGGTGCCGATGGAGGACATGAACCTCCACTTCACCGGCGACTTCCACGCCATCACAACGGCCCATAACCTTCTGTCGGCGCTGATCGACAACCACATCTACTGGGGCAACGAACTCGGCATCGACACCCGCCGCGTGGTGTGGCGGCGCGTGATGGACATGAACGACCGGGCGCTGCGCGAGATCATCTGCTCGCTCGGCGGGGTCGCCAACGGCTATCCCCGCGAAGCCGGCTTCGACATCACCGTCGCCTCCGAAGTGATGGCGATCCTGTGCCTCTCGACGGATCTCAAAGACCTGCAGAAGCGGCTCGGCGACATCATCGTCGCCTATCGCCGCGACAAGACGCCGGTCTACGCCCGCGATCTCAAGGCCGACGGCGCCATGGCGGTGCTGCTCAAGGACGCCATGCAGCCGAACCTCGTTCAGACGCTGGAGAACAATCCGGCCTTCGTGCATGGCGGCCCCTTCGCCAACATCGCGCATGGCTGCAACTCGGTCATCGCCACGACGACGGCGCTCAAGCTCGCCGACTACGTCGTCACCGAAGCGGGCTTCGGCGCCGATCTTGGAGCGGAGAAGTTCTTCGACATCAAGTGCCGAAAGGCCGGCCTCAAACCCGCAGCGGCGGTCATCGTGGCCACCGTGCGGGCCATGAAGATGAACGGCGGCGTGAAGAAGGAGGACCTCGGCCGGGAAAATGTCGAGGCGGTGAAGAAGGGCTGCGCCAATCTCGGCCGCCACATCGAGAACGTGAAGCAGTTCGGCGTGCCGGTGGTGGTGGCGATGAACCATTTCACCACCGATACGGACGCCGAGATCGCTGCGATGAAGGAATACGTGGCGGCGCAGGGATCGGAGGCGATCCTGTGCAAGCATTGGGCGCATGGCTCGGCCGGCATCGAGGATCTGGCGCACAAGGTGGTCGCCCTGGCGGAATCGGGTGCCGCACAGTTTTCGCCGCTCTATCCCGACGAGATGCCGCTGTTCGAGAAGATCGACACCATCGTGAAGCGCATCTACCGCGGCTCGGAGGCGATCGCCGACAAGAGCGTGCGCGACCAGTTGAGGCAATGGGAAGAGGCGGGCTACGGCCATCTCCCGGTCTGCATGGCCAAGACGCAGTACTCGTTCTCGACCGACCCCAACCTGCGCGGCGCGCCGACCGGGCACGCGGTGCCCGTCCGCGAGGTGCGGCTCTCGGCGGGCGCCGGGTTCATCGTGGCGATCTGCGGTGAGATCATGACCATGCCGGGGCTGCCGCGCAGCCCGTCGTCGGAAAAGATCTTCCTCAACGAACAGGGCCATATCGAAGGGCTCTTCTGACGGAGGGCGCGTCCGTCGTGCGGGACCGGACGTCAGGGCTATGAATATGCGGCGGATGCCCTAGTTTCGACCCGAAATCGAGGGTTGTACGTATGGTGTCGCGCTGGTCCTGGCTGATCTCCCTGTTGGGGCGCCAACTCTGGTTCAGGGCGGCGCTGATCTCCCTTCTGGCGATCCTGGCGCCGCTCGTGGCCATTCTGGCGGCGCCGATCATCCCACCCGGGCTGGCGGACAAGCTCGGCGCGGATTCCGTCTCGCAGATCCTCAACATCCTCGCGTCCAGCATGCTGGCCGTGACCACTTTCTCTTTGACCACCATGGTCTCGGCCTATTCGGCCGCGACCACCAGCGTCACGCCGCGGGCGACGAAGCTGATGATCGAGGATACGACGTCGCAGAACGTGCTCGCGGCGTTCCTCGGATCGTTCCTCTTCAGCCTGGCCGGCATCATCACCCTGGCGATGAACCTGCAGGGCGAGCGGGGCCGCCTCGTGCTGTTCGTCTTCACGCTCATCGTCGTCCTGATCATCGTCGTGACGCTGGTGCGGTGGATCGACTACGTGGTTCGACTGGGACGGGTGAACGAGACCACCGAAAAGGTGGAGATGGCGATCGAAGACGCGCTTCGGGCCTGGCTTCAGCGGCCAAATCTCGGAGGGACTCCCCTCCCGGCCGGTTCGGAGCGGCGGCACGGGCATGTCTATCCCGTCCTCATCCCCGCCGTCGGCTATGTCCGGCACATCGACGCGCCGGCGCTGGCGGCCTGGGCCAAGGCACACGACACGACCATCAGCCTCGCGGCGATGCCCGGCACGCTGGTCGATCCGACACGGCCGGTGGCCTATCTCGAGAAACGGCAGGAGGAGGAAGAGCTGGGGGCGATCCGCTTTGCCTTCTCGCTCGGCAAGGAACGCAGCTTCGATCAGGATCCCCGCTTCGGCTTCTCCGTCCTCGCCGAGATATCGTCCCGTGCGCTGTCGCCGGGGATCAACGATCCCGGAACGGCGATCGACGTGATCTCCCGCGCGGCACGGCTGCTGATCCACTGGGACGTGGCCGAAGACCGCGCGGAGCCGGAACATCCATCCCTGCACGTGCCGGCGCTGACGGCGGAGGAACTCCTCGATGACGTCTTCACTCCGATCGCGCGGGACGGCGCCGGTCTGGTCGAGGTCCAGATACGCCTGCAGAAGGCCTTCGCGGTGCTTGCGCGGCAGGGCGGAGGCCGATGCCGCGAAGCCGCTGTGCATCACTCGCAGATGGCGTTGCGCCGCGCGGAACACGCCCTGTCGTTCGAGCCGGACCTGGAGCGGGTCAGGACGGCTGCGGCCGCGGTGACGGCGTGAGCAGGTCGGCGGCGCTCAAGGGCCTCGTGCGGGGCATGCGCGACTCTCGCCTGGCGAGCCTGCCCGTCGCGATCGCCGCCCTCTTCAGCTTCGGCGTCTATGCCTTCCTGCAGATCGCCGATGAGGTCTCGGAGGCCGAGCTGGACAGGTTGGACAGCTGGCTGCTGCTGGCGTTGCGCAATCCGGCCGACATCGCCGACCCGCTGGGGCCGGCCTGGTTCGAGGAGTTCATGATCGAGCTCACCGCGCTCGGCGGCTATCCGCTGCTGACGCTCATCGTCGTGGCCGTCGCCGGCTTTCTCGTCGTTTCGCGGCGGTATGGCCCGGCGGTCTATACCGTCCTGTCGATCGTGCTGGGCACATCGCTCTCGCACGGGCTGAAGCTGATCTACGACCGTCCGCGGCCGGATCTGGTCGAGCAGCTCGTCAGCGTCCATACGCCGAGCTTTCCCAGCGGCCACGCGTCGATGAGCGCGGTGGTGTACCTGACGCTGGCGACGGTGATCGTGCGCTTCGTCGACGGGCTGGCGGTGCGCGCCTACGTGCTCTGGGTCGCGGTGCTGCTGACCGTCGGCATCGGTTCCAGCCGCGTCTATCTCGGCGTACACTGGCCGTCGGACGTCGCCGCCGGCTGGGCCTTCGGGGTCTCCTGGGCCTGTCTGGCATGGCTGATCGTGACGGCCCTGAGGGCCTGGAGGCTGCGAAGGCAGGAGCCGTCGCCAGGGGACCGGCGGCTTCCGCCCGACCCTCGTGCGGGCACGTGACGAATCCTTGTTGCGCGGCCGGAATTCCGCCGCTAAGCATGCAGCCATGATCAACCTGTCGACGATCGCGAACTGGTGGCGGCCCGCAATCTAGCGGCCATCGACGCGCGCGCGTGGATAACTCGAATGGCCGCAACGGAATGTCCGGGCGGCCTTTTCCTTTTCCGCCCGGAATGCCCAGCGGGATGAACGGAGAACGGGAATGACGACGGAACTTCGCGCCGACGGGTCGGAACTCTTTGTCACTGCCGGCGGCGTCGCCGTCACGCGGCGGCGGACGGCCACACCCTACGAGGGCGCCATCGAGACCTATATCGAGGGGCTCAACGAGCGGCGCGGCGCCGTCTTCTCCTCCAATTACGAGTATCCCGGCCGCTATACGCGCTGGGACACGGCGATCATCGATCCGCCGGTTTCGATCAGCGCCACCGGCCGCGCCATGCGCATCGAGGCGCTGAACAGCCGCGGCGAGGCCCTGCTGCCGATCATCGCCACCGCCCTGCACGGACTGACGGACATCGTGGTGGCGCAGGAGGGGCCGCGCCTCATCCGCATCGATGTCGCGGAGCCCCGCAGGGTCTTCGCCGAGGAGGAGCGCAGCCGCGTGCCCTCGGTCTTCACCGTCCTGCGCGCGATCGTGTCGCTGTTCCGCAGCAGCGAGGACAGCAATATCGGCCTCTACGGCTCCTTCGGCTACGACCTCGCCTTCCAGTTCGATCCCGTCGAGCAGAAGCTGGAGCGGGCGCCCGGCCAGCGCGATCTGGTGCTGTTCCTGCCCGACGAGATCCTGGTGGTCGACCACTACACCGCGCAGGCCTGGCACGACCGCTACGATTTCGCGCTCGGGGAGCAGTCCACCGAGGGCCTGCCGCGCGACAGCGTTGCCGAACCCTTCCGGCAGACGGACACCATTCCCCCTCGCGGCGACCATGAGCCCGGCGAGTATGCCAAGCTGGTACGCAAGGCCATGGAGAGCTTCCGCCGGGGCGATCTGTTCGAGGTCGTGCCCGGGCAGATGTTCTTCGAGCGCTGCAGGTCCACCCCGGCGGACATCTGCCGCAGGCTGAAGTCGATCAACCCCTCCCCCTACTCCTTCTTCATCAATCTCGGGCAGGGCGAGTACCTGATCGGCGCATCGCCGGAGATGTTCGTGCGCGTTTCGGGCCGCCGGGTGGAGACCTGTCCGATTTCCGGCACGATCAAGCGCGGCGACGACGCGATCTCGGATTCGGAGCAGATCCTGAAGCTCCTGAACTCGAAGAAGGACGAGTCGGAGCTCACCATGTGCTCGGACGTCGACCGCAACGACAAGAGCCGGGTCTGCGAGCCCGGATCCGTGCGCGTCATCGGGCGCCGGCAGATCGAGATGTATTCGCGGCTGATCCACACGGTCGACCACATCGAGGGTCGGCTGCGCGAGGGGATGGACGCGTTCGATGCCTTCATGTCGCATGCCTGGGCCGTCACCGTCACCGGCGCGCCGAAGCTCTGGGCGATGCGCTTCATCGAGCAGAACGAGAAGAGCCCGCGCCGCTGGTATGGCGGCGCGATCGGCATGGTCCATTTCAACGGCGACATGAACACGGGCCTGACGCTGCGCACCATCCGCATCCAGGACGGCATCGCCGAAGTGCGGGCAGGGGCGACGCTGCTCTACGATTCCATGCCCGACGAGGAGGAGGCCGAAACCGAGCTCAAGGCCTCGGCCATGCTCGCGGCGATCCGCGAGGCCGGCTCCAGCAACGCGGCGCGGCAGGAGCGCGAGGCGGCGAGGGTAGGCGAGGGGGTGCGTATCCTGCTCGTCGACCACGAGGACAGCTTCGTCCACACGCTCGCCAACTATTTCCGCCAGACCGGCGCCATCGTCACGACGGTGCGAACGCCGGTGCCGGAAGAGGTGTTCGACACCGTCCAGCCGGATCTCGTCGTCCTGTCGCCCGGCCCCGGCTCACCGAAGGATTTCGACTGCACCGCCACCATCCGCAAGGCGCGAGGTCGCGACCTGCCGATCTTCGGCGTCTGCCTCGGTCTGCAGGCGCTGGCCGAAGCCTTCGGCGGCGAACTGCGCCAGCTGCACATTCCCATGCACGGCAAGCCGTCGCGCATCCGGGTGACGAAGCCGGGCGTCGTCTTCTCCGGCCTGCCCAAGGAAGTGACCGTCGGCCGCTATCACTCGATCTTCGCCGATCCGGTGCGGCTGCCCGACGAGTTCATGGTGACGGCGGAGACCGAGGACGGCGTGATCATGGCCTTCGAGCACAAGCGCGAGCCGATCGCGGCCGTCCAGTTCCATCCCGAATCGATCATGTCGCTCGGACAGAACGCCGGCATGCGCATGATCGAGAACGTGGTGGCGCACCTTCCGCGCAAGGCCAAGGTGAAGGCGGCGTGATCCTGGACGTGCAGCCCGCTGCGCCGCCGCGGAGAGACTGATCATGCCCGTCAAGCAGCGCATCCGGCGACTTGCCTTCGCCTCGATCTTCGTCGCCTTCGGGGTGATGGCCCTCAAGTTCGCCGCCTGGCGCGTGACGGGCTCCGTCGCGCTCTATTCGGATGCGCTGGAATCGATCGTCAACGTGATCGCGGCGGGCGCCGCCTACTGGGCGATCCGCGTCAGCCACAAGCCCGCCGACGACGATCATCCGCACGGCCATCACAAGGCCGAGTATTTCTCGGCCGTGACCGAAGGCGTGCTCATCGTGCTGGCGAGCATGTTGATCATGCGCGAGGCCTGGACGGCGCTCCAGGCGCCACGTCTGATGGACGAGCCGTCGCTCGGCCTCGCCATCAACGGTCTGGCTGCGCTCGCCAACGCCGCCTGGGCCGCCGTGCTGATCCGCACGGGCAGGCGGGAGCGGTCGCCTGCGCTCGAGGCCGACGGCCGCCACATCATGACCGACGTGGTCACGTCGGTCGGGGTGATCATCGGCCTCGTCGGCGCCATCGTGACCGGCTGGGCCGTGCTCGACCCGCTGCTTGCCGTCATCGTCGCGCTCAACATCCTCTGGCAGGGCTGGAAGGTGATCGGCCAGTCGGTGCAGGGCCTGATGGACGTGGCCGCCGATCCCGAGGACACCCGCAAGATCCGCGACATCATCTCGCTGAACTCCAAGGGTGCGCTCGAGGTGCACGACCTGAAGACGCGGATCGCCGGCCGCGCGACCTTCATCGAGTTCCACCTCGTCGTCGACAGCACGATGACGGTGGGGGAAAGCCACGTCATCTGCGACCGCATCGAGGCGGCGCTCCAGGCGGAAGTTCCGTCGGTGCGCGTCATCATCCACGTCGAGCCGGACGACGAGGCGAAACTGCCGCCGGGCACCACCGCGGTCCCCTTCGCGTAGCATCATGGGAGGGCCGCAACGGGCGTCGGGAGGGTCCCTCATCCGATCCCTGCGGATCGTTACCGGATCGTCATCGGACCGTGTCCGGCGCCCCTTGACCTGACGGCCTTTCGTTCTTCATTTGTTCCGGATGACCAGAACGATCGACACCATCGGGCGGGCCGCCCGCCACGACATGCTGATCCGCGTGGAATGCGGCCATTGCCGCCATGTCGGGCACCTTCGGGCCCGCGACGTCGCCCGGGTGGTGGGGCAGGGGCGGTCGATCGACACGCTGCGCTTCGTCTGCTCGCGCTGCGATGCGCGGGCAGCCAAGGCACTGCCCGTCGAGTACGACCGGGATCGGCCGCCGAAAGTGATGATCTGGGTGCCGATGGAGTTCCGGCGATAGCGGCGCCGTCAGCGGATCCGCAGGGCCGAGGAGAAATCCGCGATGGCCGCCTTCAGGCGCGTCCGGTAGGCCTGCTTGTCGTATCGGTACCGTCCCAGGCCGGGGACGAGGCGGCCGGGCTCCCGAAACAGGTCGGGACCCTCGGGCACGGCGTCCTTGGGCGCGTCGAGGGTCGTGAAGTAGTCGTCGAACTTGAAGCGTCCGCCCTGCATGGCCTCCGACGGCGCCACCCAGACGTTCTTCACGCCGAGCGCGTCCGCCACGATGAGGCCGTGCAGCGACTGGCTCACGATCGTCTCGCAGGAGGCGATCTCGTCGACGACCCTCCAGGCGGGCGCGGCAGGGTCGATCAGCTTGTGCCGGTTCCCGTTCCAGGACCGCCACCTGTGGACCGAGCGCACGTGGGGGACGAAGCCCCAGCGGTGGCGCTTGTGTCCGGGCGGCGACACGAGTTCGCTGACGAGCACCGCCGGATCGCCAAGAAGCACGTCATCGGCGGGCGATGCCAGCGCCCGAAGGGAAAGCTCGCCGCGCACAGCGACCGCGCGCGTCGCGATGGTGGTCCCGACCGGTTCGATCAGGCCGCTTCCGCAGACGATGGACGCGGCCGTCGCCTTCTGGAGGATGCTTCCCATGCCGAGCAGGTGGGGTGTCGTCCGCCGCGGTTCGAAGCGAACCGGAAAGCCGGCCAGGCGTTCGAACAGGTCCGGCGTCAGGTCGTCGCCGAAGTTGGGGCGCCCGACATGCCACCAAAGGGGCAGGCCCTGCGCGGCGAGCCGCCAGTGCCAGTACCGACGATGCTTCTCCAACGTGCCGGCCAGGCTCTTCATGGCTTCCCTCGCCGCATTGCCGCGGCCGGCTGTGGCTCAAAAACACATCTCCCGAAAGCGGGCACCGGAATCGGGTGAAAGACATGCGCTAAAGACACAGACCTACAACCTGGGGGGCGAGTCTGGAAGATCGCGACGTGCTTCAGACGAACAGGTTGCGAGCCCGGGTGAAGCCGCGATAGGCGGTGCGTGTCACCCCGCGCGCGACCTCGCGCAGCAGCGACTTGTTGCTCGACTGGATGGTCGACCCGCCGAGCTGCCCGGAAATCTCATGGATCAGGACGGGCCGCAGCGCATAGACCGGCAGCCTGTGCAGCCAGCGCATCTGGACGAAGACGTCCACCGGCCTGTCGAAGACTTCCGTCCGCGCCAGCAGTTCGCGCGCGGCGTCACGGCCGATCCACTGCATCATCATGTTCAGTCCCGGCGAGTTCTCCCGCACCAGTTCCAGCCCGTCGGCCGCCGCCACGACCTGCCCCGCCGCGGACCTGAACTTGTTGGGGAAGCGCACGACGTCGCCTGGCGACGCAAACCGCTTCACCAGATCCAGCGCCGCGGGCAGTCGAGCCATGTCGATCTCCACGTCGTCTTCCATGACGAGCCCGCCGGCCTGTTCCCCCTCGACGATCGCCTGCCAGGACCGGCGATGCGAGAGAAAGCAGCCGATCTCTCCCTTCGACAGGCGGAACGGGTAGGGCGGCCAGTGGATCGACCGGCAATAGGTCGCATCGATCTCGCGGGCGGAGAGGCGCGCGCCCGCCACGGCGTCGAGGATCTGGCACGGAATCGGCAACCGCTGCGCCAGTCGTTCCACCTGGGGCAGTCTGCCTGCCGCATCCTTCAGATGGATCACATAAGCCTTCAAGTCACTCTCCGCTCCATCGGGCCCGGGACCAACCCGGTGCCGTCATGGTGGCGGCTTCTGCCCGCGGATGGGGGCAAGAAAGTGGCCCCGCCGCCGCCGATGCAGCCCGCACTCCGGCCCGCCGCTTTCGGACACGAGCGGACGGCCTTCGCGCCGCTCGCCATGGCGGAGCCGTTCCGGTGCGCGCTTCGACCCCGGCCACGGCCCCGGATGCTCCACAGAACACCGATACACCGGCGCAGCAATCGTTTGCAATTCGATCGGAGCCGTCATCGTCCATGGACCTCGCGGTTGCGGCAGGCCGGTTCCTGCAGGTGATCGGCAATATGGCCGGGATGGCACCAGCATCGGCCTACATCCTCGGCGATCCCCGGGGTCCGAAATGGCAGCGTGAGCGGCGATACGGCCACGGCTCTCGATCTGTGCCTTGATCCCGGGCGACGGGATTGAGTATGCAGCGATGGTATCGGCCGGTAGGGCGGGGCACACCTCGAAGGATATGGTCACGCCGCACGCAGGGTTCGTGTGATAGGGGTTGTCCGCATCGGCTTTCGATCCGGCGCCGGTTTACCCGGCTGGTCCGGCAGACGGGCTTTGAATGCGGGTGCGTGCGGATCTCCACGCGATGGCGAGGATAGCCGTTCTGAGGATTGGACCGGGAATTTGGCTGCTCCAGAATGTCCCTTTCCGTCGCGGCGTTCGACCGGTCGGCGTCCGCACGCGAGCGCAGGAAGGGCAATCGGACCTCAGGTCGCCGCGACCCGCGATCGTGAAGGCGCTGCACCGACCGATCCAGCCCGCCGTCGCGTCATGGGTGTCTCCGAGAGACGTGCGCACAGGCCGCCCGACAGCCGCCGCTGCGCCCGATCACGAGACCTGCCAACCGATCTCGGGCATTTCCAGGGAAGCAGACGTTTCCACTCCTGCGGGAATATGGCAATTGCCCGGGAGCAACGGGTGGAGTCGCGGACGCGGCAGCCGGTGGCCGCCCTGACGCACGACACCGAATCGGAGTATCGCCCGACGTCATGAAACAGATCCTTCAATCCCTTCGGAGCGGCGTCACGGAGGTGGCCGAGGTGCCGTGTCCGGCGGTGGGGGCCAGACAGGTCCTCATCCGGACGACGCGGACACTGGTCTCGGCCGGCACGGAGCGCATGCTGGTCGATTTCGGCCGGGCGGGGCTCGTCGGCAAGGCGCGGCAGCAACCCGAACGCGTGCGGCAGGTGCTGGCCAAGATGCGAACCGACGGTCTGGCTCCGACGCTGGAAGCGGTGTTCAGCAAGCTCGATCAGCCTCTGCCGCTCGGCTACTGCAACGTCGGGACGGTGATCGAGGCGGGAAGCGGTGTCGCCGGCCTCGCACCGGGCGACCGCGTTGTCTCCAACGGCCGCCACGCAGAGGCGGTCGCGGTGCCCCTCAACCTCTGCGCGCGCGTGCCCTCGGGCGTATCGGACGACGCGGCCGCCTTCACCGTTCTCGGCGCCATCGCGCTGCAGGGCATCCGCCTCGTGCAGCCGACGCTCGGCGAGGCCGTGGTTGTGACCGGGCTCGGCCTGATCGGCCTGATGACCGTCCAGCTTCTGCGCGCGCATGGCTGCCGCGTGCTCGGCATCGACATGGACCCGGCCAAGCTGCGGCTCGCCGAAAGTTTCGGTGCGACGACCGTCGATCTTGCCGCTGGCGTCGATCCGGTCGCGGCCGCGGAGGCGTTCTCGCGCGGTCGCGGGGTGGATGCCGTTATCATCACGGCCTCCACCAAGAGCAGCGAGCCGATGCATCAGGCAGCCCTGATGTGCCGCAAGCGGGGGAGGATCGTGCTGGTGGGCGTTGCCGGGCTGGAGCTCTCCCGAGCCGACTTCTACGAAAAGGAACTGCAGTTCCAGGTGTCGTGCTCCTACGGACCGGGCCGCTACGATCCCGACTACGAGGAGAAGGGGCAGGATTATCCGGTCGGCTTCGTGCGCTGGACGCAACAGCGCAACTTCGAGGCGGTGCTCGACATGCTGGCCGAAGGGCGGCTCGACGTCCAGCCGCTGATCTCGCACCGCTTCGCGCTTGACGATGCAGCCGAAGCCTATGATCTCGTGACGGGTGGGGTGCCTTCGCTCGGCATCCTGCTCGACTATCCTGCCGCCGGCGGAGTCCCGGACGCGGAGCTGACGCGCCGCACCGTGGTGCTGCCCGGCACTGCAGGCATCGCGACGGTGCCGGGGAAGGCCGGTATCGGCTTCGTCGGTTCGGGTAACTACGCCACGGGCGTGCTGATCCCCGCATTCAGGACGGCCGGGGCGCGGCTCGTCTGCGTGGCTTCCAGCGCGGGTGTCACCGGACTTCACGCCGGTCGCAAGTTCGGTTTCGAAAAGACGACGACCGATGCCGCAGTCATTCTCGACGATCCCGCGGTCGATGCCGTCGTCGTCGCCACGCGCCACGACAGCCACGCCTCTTTCGCCTGTTCCGCGCTGAAGGCCGGCAAGCACGTGTTCGTGGAAAAGCCTTTGGCGCTGACTCATGCCGAACTCGAGCGTATCGAGGCCGGGCACGCGGCCGCAGCGTCCAGTGGCGTCGCGCCGCTGCTGATCGTCGGTTTCAACCGTCGCTTCGCGCCGCATGTCGTGAAGGCGCGGGCGCTGCTTGCCGGCACCGGAGAGCCGAAGTCTTTCGTCATGACCGTGAATGCGGGAGCGATCCCCGCCGATCACTGGACGCAGGACAGGGCAACCGGCGGCGGCCGCATCGTCGGCGAAGCCTGCCACTTCATCGACCTGCTGCGGTTCCTCGCCGATGCGCCGATCGTCTCGTTCGATGCGCGGGCAATGGCGGCCCGAACGGGCGACACCGCGAGCATATCGTTGTCGTTCGCCGACGGGTCGCTGGGGACCATCCATTACTTCGCCAACGGGTCCAGGAGTTTCCCGAAGGAACGGCTCGAGATCTTCTCGGCCGGCCGCATCCTGCAGCTCGACAATTTCAGGAAGCTCACCGGTTTCGGCTGGAAGGGTTTCTCGCGGATGTCGCTCTGGCGGCAGGACAAGGGCCAGAAGGCCTGCGCAGCGGCCTTTTTGCGCGCGATCGAAGGCGCAGGACCGCCGCCGATCCCGCTCGCCGAGACCATCGAGGTTGCGCGGGTATCCATCGACGTCGCGGAGGCATTGCGGCCATGACCGTCATCGACATCGTCGCCGGCGCGCGGCCCAACTTCATGAAGATCGCTCCGATCATCCATGCCATGGAACGCAGGCGGAACGCTGGCGGGCCGCTGAGATACCGCCTCGTCCATACCGGCCAGCACTACGACGCGCGCATGTCGGGCGACTTCTTCGAACAGCTCGGCATCCCGCATCCCGACGTCAACCTGGGAGTCGGCTCAGGTACCCAGGCCGAGCAGACCGCCGGCATCATGGTTGGCTACGAACGGCTGCTGCTCGACGCGCCGAGCGCCGCCTGCCTCGTCGTCGGCGACGTCACGTCGACGATGGCCTGCGCCATCACCGCGCAGAAAATGAGGATCCCGGTCGCCCATGTCGAGGCGGGCATCCGCTCGGGCGACTGGGCGATGCCCGAAGAGATCAACCGGATGGCCACGGACGCGGTGAGCAACTGGTTCTTCACAACCAGCGCCTTCGCGAACGAGAATCTGCGGCGCTCCGGCGTCGCCGCCGACCGCATCTTCTTCGTCGGCAACACGATGATCGACACGCTTCTGGCGAACATGGAGCGACTGCGGCCCGCGGATTTCTGGCAGGAACTCGGGCTCGAAGCCGGCCACTACTTCGTCCTGACCCTCCATCGCCCCTCCAATGTCGACGGAACCGACCATCTGGAACGGCTCCTCGACGCGATAGGCGCGGGCACGCGAGGACGCCCGGTCGTGTTCCCCGTGCATCCGCGCACGCGCAAATCGATCGAGACGCTGGTGAACCTGCCTGCGACCCTGCACCTCGTCGACCCGCAGCCCTACCTGGAATTCAATCATATGGTCCGCCACGCCATGGCGGTCATCACGGATTCCGGCGGCATCACGGAAGAGACCACCGTCATGGGTGTTCCGTGCATGACGCTCCGGGACTCCACGGAGCGCCCGGAGACGGTGTCGGTCGGCACGAACGAGATACTGGGGACCGATCCCGCCGCCCTCCATGCGGCTCTCGACCGCCTTTTCGAACACGGCTGGAAGAAGGGTGGAATACCCGAGATGTGGGATGGCCGCACCGGTGAGCGCATCGTGACGGCACTCGAGGGACTCCTCGCTTGAGACGGCGGATCGGCCAGGCCGTCCTGCTCTGGCATACGGTCCGCCACCTCAAGCCGGTCCAGATCGGCGGGCGGGCGTGGTTCCGGCTGCATCGGCCGAAGCCGGATCTGGCACCCGCTCCGGCCCTGCGGGACCGGGCCGGCCCCTGGGTCCGGCCGGCCGGACGACAACCGAGCCAGCTCGGGCCCGACCGCTTCTGCTTCCTGAACCAGGAGGGCGATCTGGGCGGAGGCTGGGACGACGGCCGCCGCGACAAGCTGTGGCGCTACAACCTGCACTATTTCGACGACCTGAACGCCGACTCCGCGCAGGACCGCGTCGCCTGGCACCAGAGCCTGATCCGGCGCTGGGTGGCGGACAATCCGCCCGGCGTCGGGACGGGATGGGAGCCGTATCCGACCTCCCTGCGGATCGTGAACTGGATCAAGTGGACGCTCGCCGGCAACCGGCTGCCGCCGGAAGCCGTGCAGAGCCTCGCGGTGCAGGCGCGCTGGCTGTCGCGACGCCTGGAGCATCACCTGCTCGGCAATCATCTCTTTGCCAATGCCAAGGCGCTCGTCTTCGCCGGCAGCTTCTTCACGGGCGACGAGCCGGCACGCTGGCTATCGCGGGCGGCAACGATCCTGAAGCGCGAGATCCCCGAGCAGATCCTCGACGACGGCGGCCATTTCGAGCTGAGCACGATGTACCACGCGCTGGCGCTCGAGGACGCGCTCGATCTCGAGAATCTGTGGCGGGCCTACCCGGATTCCCGAAGGCTCACGGCCGGTATCGACGGACTGGTCGCCGCGCGGATCGCGCCGATGCGACGCTGGCTGACGGCCATGTGCCACCCGGACGGCGAGATCGCATTCTTCAACGATTCAGCCTTCGGCGTCGCTCCCCCACCGGCAGCGCTGGATGCCTATGCGTCGCGGCTCGGGCTGGATCCGATTGGTCCGGGCAAGGCGGGTCTGCTGCGCGACAGCGGCTATGCACGCCTGGAGGCGGGACCGTCGGTGGTTCTGGCCGACGTCGCGCGCGTCGGTCCGGATTATCTTCCGGGCCATGCCCATGCCGACACGCTCTCGTTCGAACTGTCGGTGGGCTGGCAGCGGGTACTCGTCAATTCGGGAACGTCCGTCTATGCCGCCGGACCGGAGAGGCTCAGGCAACGCGGCACGGCGGCCCACAACACGGTGGTCATCGCAGGCGAGAATTCGTCCGAGATCTGGTCGGCCTTCCGCGTCGCGCGGCGCGCGCGGCCGTTCGATCTGTCGATCGAGGACGACGGATCGACGACTGTCCTTGCCTGTTCCCACGATGGGTACACCCGGCTCGCGAGAGGCGCAGTCCACCGCCGAACGCTCATCCTGCAGCCCGGCGGCCTGACGGTCGAGGACGTGCTCGCCGGCGGCGCGGATCCGGCCGAGGCGCGGTTTCACTTCCACCCTTCCTGGGACGTCGCCGTAGACGGCGCGCATGGGCGCGCAGTCTCCGACCGGGGGCAAGTCGTCGCTTGGGTCATCGAAGCCGGCACCGCCTCCATCCAGGCGGGCACCCATCATCCGGAGTTCGGAATCAGCCTGCCGTCTGCTTGCCTCGTCGTCGGGCTTGAGGCAGGACGCAGCCTCGTACGGTTCACGTGGTCTTCCGTCTCCAGTTCTTCAGGCTCGATCTGATGCACATCCTGTTCCTCAGCGACAATTTTCCCCCGGAGGTGAACGCTCCGGCCAGCCGGACCTTCGAGCATTGCCGCGAATGGATCGCCGCGGGTCACGAAGTGACCGTGATCACCTGCGCTCCCAACTTCCCGCAGGGACGCGTCTTCCCCGGATACCGGAACCGCCTGTGGCAGAAGGAGACGATGTCGGGGATCACCGTGATCCGCGTCTGGTCCTACATCACCGCCAACGAGGGCTTTGCCCGGCGTATCGCCGACTATGTCAGCTACATGATCAGCGCGATCGCCGCGGCCCCCTTCGTTCGCCGGGCGGACGTCGTCGTGGGCACGTCGCCGCAGTTCTTCACTGCCGTGGCTGCCTATGTCGTCGGCCTCGGAAAGCGCGTCCCGTTCGTCTTCGAGCTGAGAGACCTCTGGCCCGAGTCGATCCGCGCCGTCGGAGCGATGTCGAAGAGCCGGATTCTAGACTGGCTGGAGCAGGTCGAACTGTTCCTCTATCGGCGCGCCGCGCTCGTCGTTTCGGTGACGGAATCCTTCCGGAGCGATCTCCAGCGGCGCGGGATCGACCCGTCGAAGGTCGCGGTCATCACCAACGGGATCGACGCCAGCCGCTTCCAGCCGCGGCCGAAGGACGAAGCCCTGCTCGACCGGCACGGTCTGAAGGGCAGGTTCGTCGCGGGCTACATCGGGACGCACGGCATGGCCCATGGACTGGACACGATCCTGGATGCGGCCGCGCTGCTGAAGCGCGAGCCCGGCGGCGAGCGGTTCCGGCTTCTGCTCCTCGGCGACGGTGCCGGGAAGGCAGCGCTCGTCGAACGCGCCAGGCTCGAAGGTCTCGACAACGTCGTCTTCGTCGACACCGTGTCCAAGGATGAGGTGGTCCGCTACTGGTCGCTTCTCGACGTCTCGATCATCCATCTGAAGAAGACGGACCTCTTCCGGTCCGTCATTCCCTCGAAGCTTTTCGAATGCATGGGCATGGCCATCCCCGTACTCCACGGCGTCGAAGGCGAATCGGCCGCGATCGTCGAGCGCGAGAAGGTCGGACTTGCGTTCGAGCCGGAAAATGCCGCCGAACTGTGCCGATTGCTCGTCGAGCTAGAGCAAGACAGGATGCGTCTTGAAGCCCTGGCTGCGAATGGTCCGGTGGCGGCACTCCGCTATGACCGCAAGGAACTGGCCCTGAGGATGCTGCGGTATCTCGAGAAAGTGGTCCGGCGGGAGCCCCTGTCCGATCCGGTCTGACGGGATTGAACGAATGAAAGCTGCGGGTTGGTGATGGAATGAACGAACACATCAAGGCACTGAACGACCACGGTCTCGGCGGCAGGCTTGCCCGCCGAGAGGCGGTCATCGGCATCATAGGGCTCGGCTATGTCGGTCTGCCGCTGGCGGCAGCCTGCGCACGGGGCGGGTTCGGCACGGTGGGTTTCGACGTCGACCTCGGCAAGATCGAGGCGCTGGAGGACGGGCGGTCCTACATCGACGCGGTGGCGTCGGAGGAACTGTCGGCCTTCATTGCGGCGGGACGCTTCCGGGCCACGGGCGACTTCGCGCAGCTCGCCGCCTGCGACGTGATCGTGATCTGCGTGCCGACGCCCCTTACCCGTCACCGGGAACCGGACCTGAAATACGTCACCGGCACCGCCGAGACGATCGCGGCAAATCTGCGGCGCGGCCAGCTGGTGGTGCTGGAATCGACCACCTTCCCGGGCACCACCGACGGCGTGGTGCGGCCGATCCTGGAGCAGAGCGGGCTCGTGAGCGGCACCGACTTCTTCCTCGGCTTCTCGCCCGAGCGCGAAGACCCCGGCAATGCGTATTTCCACACCGCCTCCATCCCCAAGGTCGTGGCGGGCGAGGGACCCATCGCCTCGGCGCTGGTCCAGGCCTTCTACGGCGCCGTGGTGGCGCGGGTGGTGGCCGTGTCGACACCGGCGGTGGCGGAGGCGGTCAAGATCACGGAGAACGTCTTCCGGGCGGTCAACATCGCGCTCGTGAACGAGCTCAAGGTGATCTACGACGCCATGGGCATCGACGTCTGGGAGGTGATCGATGCCGCCGCGACCAAGCCCTTCGGCTACATGCCGTTCTATCCGGGACCCGGGCTCGGCGGCCACTGCATCCCGATCGACCCCTTCTACCTCACCTGGAAGTCGCGCGAGTTCGGCCTGACGACCAAGTTCGTCGAGCTCGCCGGCGAGATCAACGTCTCGATGCCGCGCTACGTGATCGCCAGCCTCGAGCGCCATCTCGACCTGCGTCAGAAGACCTCGCTCGGCGCCGCGCGCGTGCTGATCCTCGGCCTCGCCTACAAGAAGAACGTAGCAGACATTCGCGAGAGCCCGTCCTTCCACCTGATGGACATCCTGGCGGCACGGGGCGCTGCTGTGGACTACCACGATCCGCATGTGCCGGTGATCCCCGCGACACGCGAGCACGCCCAGTACGAGGGCATCCGCTCGGTGGCGCTGACGGCGGACAGCCTCGCAGGCTATCATGCCGTGCTCGTCTCGACCGACCACGACGCGGTCGACTATGCGCTGGTCGCGCAGCACGCGCGGCTGGTGGTCGACACCCGCAACGTCTTCGCCCGCAAGGGCATCCCGTCCGAGGTCGTCGTCAAGTCCTGAAGCGCTCGGGATCGTCGCGGATCGGCGATGCCCGGCGGAGCCGTGGCGGAGCGGACGGGACGGCGGGCGGACCACCTGAGCGCATCGGCCGTCCGGCGCGGTCACCGGTCGCCGGCCGGGTCGAGGCCGGCGGGATCAGGGCGATTCGTCGGCGCCGTCCGGCCGGGCGCGGTGCGGGCGCCAGCCCTGCCGCGACGCCCGCCAGTACCGGGCCCTGTGCTTCGCCCGCCTGAGCCGCAGCCTCAGCACTTCGGTGTCGACGAACGACAGCCGCTGCCGCGATCGGTCATAGTCGGCGAGCGCGTGGTCGATCTCCGCCACCAGGCCTCCGCACCTGCCCGCCGTGGCTGCGGCCTGGCGGAGATAGACGAATTCCGAGCGGATGGCGTCGTCGGAGATCGTGAAGCGGTCGGCCGCCCTGTCGCGCATGGCCCGGACACGCGCCCGGCTGGTGCCGCCGGACAATCTTGTCCATCCCGGTGCCTTGCGGACATCGTGCGGGAAGGTCGGCGCCTCGCCGGCCGCATCGAGCACCTCGAGACAAGCGAGGGCGAAGCGGCACTTCCGGCAGCGGCCGCAATTGACGAGGGAATCGTTGTTGCAGATGTGCAGCCGCTGCATCAGCGCGGGCTCGGCCAGGATCGCCCGGACCTTGTCCAGCCGCTTGACGAGACCGTGGTGCTCGATGCGCGCACCGGGCGTGCCGAGGAGAGGGTCGAGGGCGGGGTGCGAGCCCCACGGTTCGTCCCAGGCCGTCTCGTCGCCGGACGAGGCGATCAGCACGGTCTCGAACGCGGCAGCCAGCAGATGGCGGATCCCGGCCATGGCCGATCCGTGGAATTCGATCCAGCCGAGGAAGGGCTGCATGGCGGCCCGCACGTTGCTCTCGACCACGACCGGCCGCAGGCCGAGGGCCGCGGCGGACTGTTCCAAGCCGCCGGCCAGCCGGCGCCCGGCCGCTCCGCCTTCCCCCGGAGCCCGCGCGTCGACGATGGTGACGAGAGCGTCGAGACGCGCCTTCTCCGTTGCCAGCGAATAGGACGAATCGATTCCACCCGAATAGAACAGCGCCGTGCCGCGTCCGGCGGACCAGGACCGGCCGGCCGGCGTGGCCGAAACGTCCACGCGGCGATAGTCGGGATACCACGAACAGAGCAGGTCCTGGATCGCCGCCGCATTGGCGAGGAGCGCCGGATCCACGCCGCCCTCGACGCGAAGCGGCGCGCCGATTTCCATCGCCGGTACGAGGCCGAGGCAGAGCAGGGCGTCGGGATTGGCGACGAGCGGCAGGGCGTCGCAGCGGAAGAAGATCGTTCCGACCCTCCGCGCGCCGGCGGACAGGCGGATGCGGATCTCATGCGCGGTGCTGCCTTCTTCGAAGGCAAGGGACAGCGGTTGCATGTCAGGCTGTCCCGCGCGCGGAGACCGATCGCAGGGCCTCCACCTTGCGCGCCCAGACGAGCGCCTTCGACAGCGGCGTACGCCGGCGCAGGCGCAATCGGGCGTCCTTCACGTCGAGTTCCACCTCGCGCAGCCCGACGCGCGGCGGCAATCCGGTCGGCAGGCCGAGATGCCGGCTGAAGCCTCCCAGCGAAACGATCGTTCCGCCGGCGCCGACGCAGTGCAGGCCGCCGGTGTCGCCCAGGGTCTCGCAGAGGAAGCGTGCCCGTGCCGCGTCGACGGCCGGCCCGATGGCGAGTTCGGCCCGCGTCGGGCGACGGTAGCTGCCGCTGCCCGGCACCTGGGGCGTGGCCGCGAGGCGGCCGGCGAGGTAGTCGAGGAGCGGGCCGCCGGCCAGTTCTCCCGCCGCGACCGCCTGCAGCGCTTCCCAGTGATGATAGCTGCGGGCCTGGCTGCGCGGCACCGGGCGGCTGGCGATGACGGGACCTTCGTCGATGCCGGGTGAAAGCACGTGCAGCGTGACGCCGCCGGCCAGGTCGGCCTGCCCGTCGAGCAGCATGCCGATGCGCGGCGAGGGGCCCTTGTAGTCGGGCAGCAGGGCCGGATGGAGGTTCACCGCCCTGCCACCGAAATGGCGCAGCAGCGGGGCGGGGACGATCTGATGCGTCATCAGCGTCATCAGCACGTCCGCTTGCACCGCGTCGGCCCGCGCGGCGGCCTCGTGCCAGCCCTTCAGCGGCGGGCAGAGCCGCACCGGCACGCGGTGGCGCGCCAGCAGCCTGACGACGTCCCATCGGGGAAAGAGCCGGCCGATGAGCCCCCGCGGCGGGCGGAGCAGGGGACTGTCCGCCGCAAAGCACCAGACCTCCGCGATCCCGTTGCCTGCACGCAGCCAGGCCCCGGCCACGCCGGCCGGTATCCAGCCCTTCTCGGCGATGAGGATGGCGGTATGCGGCACGCGGTCACCCTGTTCTGCGACCTGCCGCGCCGCGCGGGATGCGCCGCGAAGGGCCTGGACACGACTTAGATTCAACGACGCGCTTGCGTCTACCGCAAACCCGATCGGGTTCGCGGCGGGAGGACGGTAAGGGATCGGAGGAGTGGTGCCCAGGGGCGGAATCGAACCACCGACACTGCGATTTTCAGTCGCATGCTCTACCAACTGAGCTACCTGGGCGTGACGGGCGGGCCGTCTTTTCGTCTCGGGCATCGCCCGAAAGCGCGTGGGTTATAGCATGCAAAATCGCGGTGTCCAGCGCCCCGTGACAGAAATCCGACAGCAAATCGGCGGCCCTTGCGGAAGGTCCTCGTGACGCCGCCGGGCATGGCGGCAAGCCGGTCGCGCCTGCGCGGCGGCGCCTGCCGGGGACGCCGTCGAACGGATTCCGAAAACTGCCGCAAGTCCTTGAAAGACAGACGCGATGGCCGGCACAGGATGCGGCGCCGGGCGCCGTGGCAATGCGGTCTGGGGACCGGTTCCCGCGATGCAGGCGGGCCGAAGCTCGGCATCCGCCGCCGCCTGCGCGCCGCCGCATCCTGCCAACCGCCCGCATGCTCCGCCAGCGCCTGGGCGGGTGCGGCCGCCGCCGCCGCGGCTTAGTCCTCGTCGCGGTCGCGGCGATCGCCCGGATCGGCGTCGGCGGGTTCGCCGGGGATGACGTAGGCGCCCGAGAGCCAGCGGTTCAAGTCGCGGTCCTTGCAGCGGGTGGAGCAGAAGGGATAGGTCTCGCGCGCCGAGGGCCTGCCGCATTCGGGACATTTGACGCGGGGGCGCAGCGGCGTGACGCTCGAGGGAACCTTGGCCGTCATCGGCGCCTCACGCGGTCCCCAGGCCCGAGACCCAGTTGAAATGAACCTTGTAGCCCTCGCCCGCGAGGAGCGAGACGGTCTCGTAGAGCGGCAGTCCGACGACGTTGGTATAGGAGCCCACCAGCTTGATGACGAAGGTGCCCGCCAGACCCTGGATGGCATAGCCGCCGGCCTTTCCCCGCCATTCTCCGGAAGCGAGGTAGCTCTCGGTCTCGTCGCGCGACAGCCGCTTGAAACGCACGCGCGTGTCGACGAGGTTCTGGCGGACCTTGCCGGCAGGCGTGATCAGGCAGAGGCCGGTGTAGACGCGGTGCGACCGTCCAGAAAGCAGGCGCAGGCAGGCGGTGGCGTCGTCGAGCAGTTCGGCCTTCGGCAGGATGCGCCGTCCCACGGCCACCACCGTGTCGGCGGCGAGGACGTAGGCATCGCGTTCCCAGCCGTCCTCGGCGGACAGGGTCGCGAAGGCCCGCTCGGCCTTCTCCTTCGACAGCCGCTTGGCCAGCGAGCGCGGCTGTTCGGCCCGCTGCGGCGTCTCGTCGATGTCGGCGGGGCAGATCCGGTGCGGTTCGATCCCGGCCTGCTGGAGCAGTTCGATGCGGCGGGGAGACCCCGAAGCGAGCACCAGCTTCTGGAAAACGCTCATCGAAATCCTGTCGGCGCTGCAGGCGCACGCATGGAGCCGCGGCGCGGCTACTTGAAGCGGTAGGTGATGCGGCCCTTGGTCAGGTCGTAGGGCGTCATCTCGACGAGCACCTTGTCGCCCGTCAGCACGCGAATACGGTTCTTGCGCATGCGGCCGGCGGTATGAGCGATGATCTCGTGCTCGTTTTCGAGCTTCACCCGGAACATCGCGTTGGGGAGCAATTCCGTGACGGTGCCCGGAAACTCGAGGACTTCTTCCTTCGGCATTCGATACCTTTTCATGAGTGAAAGCCCGGCGCGGAGCGGGTCCGGGCCGGGAATTGCGCGGAACCTATCGTATTATGCCCGGATTGTGAACCTCGTTCTTCACCGGGGCGGAATCCTGGCGTCGACGCCGAAACGCGTGCCTATCCGCCGCGCGAGGCGGTCGCGCACGTCGCGGTAGGCTGCAAGGATCTGGTCGCGCGTGCCGCCTGCGGTCGAGGGGTCGGGCATCGGCCAGTATTCGACGTCCGAGGCAAGCGCGCGCGTCATGTCGAGGGCGGCATGGTGCGCCTCGGG
This sequence comes from Aquibium microcysteis, assembly GCF_014495845.1. NCBI lineage: Bacteria > Pseudomonadati > Pseudomonadota > Alphaproteobacteria > Hyphomicrobiales > Phyllobacteriaceae > Aquibium > Aquibium microcysteis. The sequence continues at coordinate 2,499,750 of NZ_CP061080.1, read as the reverse complement.
CGCCAGCGTCACGATGAGGTCGAAATAGCCGTCCTCCAGATCGTCGAGCAGGCGCGGCTGACGCTGACCGAGCGACAGGTTCTGCTCGGCGAGGACGGCGTCGACGAAGGGATCGCGCTCGCCGGGCCGCACGCCGGCCGATGCCACGTAGACTCCGGGCAGCAGCCGGCGGGCGATCAGTTCGGCCATGGGCGACCGGATCGCGTTCATGCCGCACAGGAAGAGGACCGATCCGGGCGTGCGGCCGGACGGCGCGCCGGGCACGGCCTGGTCGGTTGGCGGCGTGTCGGCCACGCCTTCTACCCGCGCCAGTGCAGCACGCAGACCAGCGTGAAGAGCCGACGCGCCGTATCGAAATCGACCTCGATCTTCCCCGACAGGCGGTCCATGAGGGTGCGCGATCCCTCGTTGTGCAGACCGCGGCGGCCCATGTCGATCGCCTCGATCTGGGAGGGCGTGGAGGAGCGGATCGCCTCGTAGTAGCTCTCGCAGATCATGAAGTAGTCCTTCACGATGCGACGGAACGGCGTCAGCGACAGGATGTGCGTGACGATGGCGCTGCCGTCCTCGCGCGAGACGGCGAAGACGAGGCGCGAATCGACCAGCGACAGCTTCAGCCTGTAGGGACCGCCGTCCGCGTCGCCGACGGGGTGGAAGACGTTCTCCTCGATCAGGTCGAAAATGGCGACGGCGCGCTCGTGCTCGACGTCGGGCGTGGACCGTCCGATCGACTCGTCGAGCTCGACGTCGATCAGCCGATGGTTGCTTGCCGCGTCCGCACCCACCGCAGGCTCCTAGAGATTGAGGCGAATGGCGACCGATCGCGCATGCGCGCCGAGCCCCTCGGCTTCGGCGAGCGCGATGGCGGCCGGCGCGAGAGCGCGCAGCTGGTCCGCTCCGAGCTTGAGCAGGGAGGTCCGCTTGACGAAGTCGAGGACCGACAGGCCCGACGAGAAGCGCGCCGAGCGCGCCGTCGGCAGCACATGGTTCGACCCGCCGACATAGTCGCCGATGACCTCCGGCGTGTGCCGGCCGATGAAGATCGCGCCGGCATTGCGGATCTTCGGCACGAAGGCCTCGGCACCTGCGAAGGCCAGTTCGAGATGCTCGGCCGCGATGCGGTCGGCGAGCGGCACGGCCGCGTCGAGGTCGGGCACGACGATCACGGCGCCGAAGTCACGCCAGCTGGCCGCTGCGGTTTCAGCGCGGGGGAGGGTGGCGATCTGCCGCTCGACGGCCTGCTCGACGCTGCGGCCGAAGGCGGCGTCGTCGGTGATCAGGATCGACTGCGCGGCCGCATCGTGTTCGGCCTGGGCGAGCAGGTCCGCGGCGATCCAGTCCGGATCGTTTTCCGCATCGGCGATCACCAAAACCTCGGATGGGCCTGCGATCATGTCGATGCCGACGGTGCCGAAGACCTGCCGCTTGGCCGCCGCGACATAGGCGTTGCCGGGACCGACGATCTTGGCGACGGGGCGGATGGTCTGCGTCCCGTAGGCCAGTGCCGCCACGGCCTGCGCGCCGCCGATCCGGTAGATCTCGCTGACGCCCGCCAGGTGCGCCGCGACGAGGACGAGCGGGTTGAGCACGCCGTCGGGGGCGGGCACGACGATGACGATGCGCTCGACGCCGGCCACCCGGGCGGGCACCGCGTTCATCAGCACGGAACTCGGGTAGCTCGCCGTGCCGCCGGGCACGTAGAGGCCGACCGATTCGATCGCCGTCCAGCGCGAGCCGAGTTCCACGCCGATCGGGTCGACGTAGCGGTCGTCGTGCGGCATCTGGCGGGCGTGGTGGGAGGCGATGCGGTCGCGCGCCAGCGTCAGCGCCTCGACCGTCCGCGGATCGGCGCCGGCGACGGCTTCGGCGATCTCGTCTCGCGTCACCGCCAGGCTCGCCGCCGTGAAGCCGTTGCGGTCGAAGCGGTTGGTATACTCGACCAGGGCTGCGTCGCCTTCGGCGCGCACCCGGGCGAGGATCGCGCGCACCGTCTGGTCGACGTCCTCCGAAACCTCGCGCTTCGTCGACAGAAACGCGACGAAGTCCGCTTCGAACTCCGGGGCGGTGGAAAGGAGCGTGATGGCCATTCGGATTCCCAGCGGATATCAGACGCGGTGCGCGGGGCGGGAGGTTGCCTCCCACGCGCCGCCGATGTCGGCGACCCGCGCCTCGATGCACTCGACCTCGAGCCGCATCGTGGCGCCGCCCGAGAAGAGCAGATCGACGTGCCCGGCCGGCGCGTCCGTCTCCTCGAAGCGGACCGCCAGCAGCGACAGCACCTCGGCCGGCCTGTCGCGGTCGATGCCTGCGGTCCTGACGGAAAGCACGCGGTCGAAATGGAGGGCTGCCCTGCGGCGCTCGTCGTGCCGGCTGAACAACCTCTTCGGCGCCTCCCACACGAAGCGGTTCATGGCGATCACCACCCGCTTCTCCTGCGCACGCCAGTCGATGTCGCCGACCCGCAGCACGGCATCCTGCACATGCGCGGACACCACCTGCAGGTCTTCGGCATCGAGGGCGAGCAGTTTCAGCGGAGGCATGAACTCACGTCCGATCGTTCGGTATCGGCCCTGTGTTAGGCGGTCTCGTCCGATCATGCAATGCGGCGATCGGGCGGGACTTGCGCCCCTTCCCGCCACCGGCGGGCGGCACTCAGCCGGAGATGCGCTCCACCGTCGCGCCGCAGCGCGACAGCTTCTCCTCCAGCCGCTCGAAGCCGCGGTCGAGGTGGTAGACACGGTTGACGGTGCTCTCTCCTTCGGCCGCCAGCGCCGCGATGACGAGCGAGACGGAGGCCCGCAGGTCCGTCGCCATCACCGGCGCGCCCTTCAGCCTGGACACGCCGTCGACGATGGCCGACTGCCCCGACAGGCTGATGCGGGCGCCGAAGCGGGCGAGTTCCTGGACATGCATGAAGCGGTTCTCGAAGATCGTCTCGGTGATCCTCGAGCGTCCGGTCGCCATCGTCATCAGGCCCATGAACTGGGCCTGCAGATCGGTCGGGAAGCCCGGGAAGGGCTCCGTGGTCACGTCGACGGGCGCGATGCCGGCGCCGTTGCGGGCGACGCGAATGCCTTCGTTGGTCTGGGTGACGTGCGCTCCGGTCCGCGTCAGCGTCTCGAGTGCGCTCTGCAGAAGGTCGGCGCGGGCGCCCTGGAGCAGCACGTCGCCGCCGGTCATGGCGACGGCCATGGCATAGGTGCCGGTCTCGATCCGGTCCGGGATGATGCGGTGGCGCGCGCCCTTGAGCGACGTGACGCCCTCGATGGTGACGGTCGAGGTGCCGGCACCCGTGATCCGGGCGCCCATGGCGTTCAGGCAGTCGGCGAGGTTGACGACCTCCGGTTCGCGGGCGGCGTTCTCGAGGACGGTCTCGCCGCGGGCGAGCGACGCCGCCATCATCAGCACGTGGGTCGCACCGACCGAGACTTTCGGGAAGACGTAGCGCGTGCCGATCAGGCCCTTCGGCGCATTCGCCACCACGTAGCCGGTGTCGATGTCGATCTCGGCGCCGAGCGCGCGCAGCCCGTCGATGAAGAGATCGACCGGGCGCGTGCCGATGGCGCAGCCGCCGGGCAGCGACACGCGCGCCTCGCCCATGCGCGCCAGAAGCGGGCCGATCACCCAGAAGCTCGCGCGCATCTTCGACACGAGGTCGTAAGGCGCGGTGGTGTCGACGATGTTGCGGGCCGTGAAGTGGATCGTCCGCGAATAGCCGGTGTCCTGGCTCTCGCGACGGCCGTTCACTGAATAGTCGACGCCGTGATTGCCGAGGATCCGGATCAGCTGCTCGACGTCGGCCAGATGCGGGACGTTCTCCAGCGTCAGCGTGTCGTCGGTGAGAAGCGAGGCGATCATCAGGGGCAGCGCCGCGTTCTTGGCGCCGGAGATCGGGATCACACCCTTGAGTTCGTTGCCCCCGACGATCCTGATTCGATCCATGTCCTGTCCTTCCGCCGATGGGCGTACCGAGGCCGGGACCGTTGCGACTCCCGCCTGAATTGGCCGCTCCTAGAGCAATGACGGCGTTCCTTCAAGGAAAGCCTGTCCCCGGCAGCCGATCTGCTTGCAGAAACCGGCGGAAATTCGACCGGTCAGCTTTCCGGCACCTCCGGCCCGACGTCCAGTCCCTGGCGCTCGTCGGCATCGCCGGCGCGGCGCGCGCGCGCCTGCTGCTTGCGGCGCTGCAGGTTCACCCGCAGCTGCTCGGCCAGCCGGGCCTTGCGGCGCTCGGCGGCCGCATTCTCCGCCCGGCCGGCTCCCGTACCGCCGCCTGCCGCTTTGCGTCCGTCCTCGTCCATCCCGGCCTGCGCCCGATTCCCCGATGCGTCGATGCACGTCATACTACGCTTGCGCTTCGGATTTCGATATGCAAGAAGGCGACCGCATTCGACGGATCGCTGCCGTAGCTCAGTGGTAGAGCACTCCCTTGGTAAGGGAGAGGTCGAGAGTTCAATCCTCTCTGGCAGCACCATTTTTCCGCAATGTTTTCAACATCTTAGTTACATGTCGCCCCGGGCGGCCGGCTCGCCTGTAGGGCCGGGCAGCACCTGGGCAGCACGCGGCGGGCGAAGCGGTCCCGGCGCCCGGCATTGCGTGCCCCGCGAAGCTGTGCATGGATATCCTTCAGAAATGTGCCGCGTGGAAGTATCGTCCGGCGCGCGGGCCGCTCGGCGAAAGCACCGAGCCCTTGATGAAGGACAAGCAACGTGTCGGATGCTGGAACGCTCCTGATCCTCGTCGTCGGCGGCGTACTCGGCATCGTCGTTCTGTTCTGGCTGACGCTGTTCATGGGCCTGGCTGTGCTCGGAATCATCCTCGAAGTGCTTTTCCTGCCCTTCAGGATCCTCCTCGTGGTCGGGGCCGTGTTCGGCGCCTTGGCGTCCGGGATCGGCCGATTCTTTTCGAGGCGGCGCCTTCGCTCGATCGCACGCGGACCGGAAGCCCCGCCGCTCGCCAGCGGGGGCTCGTCTCGACCCGTGCTGCCCACGCAGCCGCGGCCAGGCCATCCCGACTATCTGGCGTGGGCCAACCGGGAAGGCCGTTTCTCGGATTGAGCGGCGGCGCCGACGAACGTCAGCGGGCTTCCATGGTGCGGAAGTAGTCTTCCCACGTCTCCGCGCCGGACGGCGGCCTGACGGTGCGCTGCCCGATCTCGTCGACCTGCGAGACGCCTTCCCCGATCCAGTCCATGGCGGCCTGAACGTCGTCGTCTTCGGCAAGAGCGCCGGTCAGCACGTCCGCCCAAGCCGGCGCGAAGCCGATCGCCTGCGATTCCGTCACGGGGTCGAGGCTGATCCGCTTCGTGTTCGTCATCCACTGGCGGAAGCCGGGATTCGTGACGAGCTGCGCCAGGCCGCGAGAGATGGCGGCTGCTTGGATGGCACTGGCCGGGCGGGAAAGGATGCCCGTGATCGCCGCGCCCGCTGCGAGCCCGCCGATCGCCGAGGTCGTGGCGTCCCGCTCCTGCCGCCGCGCTGTGATGACCGCCAGATCGCGAAGGGCCTGGCGGGTGTCGGGCGAAAGGAGCGCGTTGACCCGTTCCGCCTGCTGGCGGGAGACGCTGTCGCCGCCGGCTCCGAGGATTTCCGCGATGCCCTCCGCGTCGGCGGGGTTCGCTTCGGTGCTCACGAGCCGGCGCACGGCGTCGAGCCCGGATCGGCCCTTCGTGATGGAGCTTTCGACGATGTCGGCAACGATGCCTCGCTCGACGTTGGCCCGGACATCGGGCGGCATCTTGCCGAGCACCATGCGGGCCTCGTCCGGCGAGGCGCGGCGATACAGCCACGGGACAAGCTCTTCGGCCTTCATCCTCGCAGCGGCGCCGCTCTCGCCGCGCAGGAACGGCGCGATGACGCCGGTGCGGTACTCACGGGCGATCTGATCGTCGGCCGCGGCAGCGGCGCGCAACTGCCCGAGGATGTTCGGCGTGCCCTGGGCCGAAAGCGCGTCCGCATCGAGGTACTTCGACCGGTTCGACACGTCGGCAGCGAGATTGCGAAGCTGCGTCGCGTCCTTCACGCCGAACAGTTCCCGCACCGTCTCGTCGTCGAGCCGGTTCAACTCGGAAACCAGCCCGTTTGCGTTGACCAGCCGGCGACCGTAGAGCGTTTCGCTCCGGCCGGTGCCGAGGATTTGTTCGACGGCGTTCCGGCGCGTGCTCGCCCACTCGGGGCTCTGCGCGCCCATCAGGTCTCGCGTCTCGCGGATGACGCCGGGATTGCCGCGGCCCGAGAGCATGCGTTCCACGATGCGATTGTCCTCGACGTAGCCGAGATTCGTCGGATCGCGGTAAAGCTCGACCACACCCTTTCGGGAGAAGCGATCGATGTTCTTCGCATAGTAGGTGTTCGCGTCACGGAGCGCGGAGCGGAGTTCCGGCGATCCGGCGGTTGCCACGCTCCCATCGATCGCCCGCGACAAGGACTGCCGGAGCTGTTCCAGGTAGCGCTCCGGAACGCCGGGAAGAAGACCCTTGTCCTCGATCGCGTCGCTTACGAGGGTGCGCATCTGGCGCGCCTGGTCGATCGTGATCTGCGGCGCGATCTCGTCCACGCCGGTCAGGAACCGGGACAGTCCCGGAGGGGCGAATTTCGAGCTGGCGCCGCCGTCCTTGCTCGGCGGCAGCGCGTCCCGAATCCGCTTCACCTGATCGCGAACCTGCGTCATGTCGACGATCGGGTCCATCCCGCCCGGCGCGGCGCGGGCGATGTCATAGAGCCGCTTCGCTTCGCTTCGGAACTGCTCCCGCGAGCGGTCCAGGCCGGAACGGGTCCGCCTGCCGGCAGCTTCCGCGCTCATCTCAGGCCCCTGGCGGGCAGTCAGAGCGCGTTCGTTGCCGTCGATCATGTCATCGGCGCGGCCGAGTGCCTGTTCGCGGTCGATGACGAGATTCTGGCGCTGCGTGCCAAGCTCCGCGACGGCCTCACGGCCTGCTGCGTTCGGGTCGACGCCGCCCGTGAGGTCGCGCTGGTACTGGTCGACGGCGCGGTCCCCGCTTTCGCGGTACTGACGCATCTTCTCCGACGAGCCCGGCAGCTTCTCCAGCAGGCCCTCGACGCGCGGGATGAACCCGCCCGCTCCTCCTTCGGAAGGAAGCGGCGCGATGTCGTAGCCCTGGCGCTGCAGCCGATCGGCCGCGGCGCGGTACTCCACTGCCATCGGGTCGGACGCACTGGCCGCAAACGGCGCCCGGGCCTTGCTGAGCAGCGCGGTTCCGGCATGCATGCCGCCGCCGGTGATCAGGCCGATGATCGCATCCGTCGTCAGTTCGCCGCCGGCGCGCGGCAGCACGTCGCTAACGATGCTCGGCTCGGCCGCCCGGTTCTCGGGGAACATCCGGCCGACGCTCTCGCCCACCAACTGCGCGCCGGTGGCCGAGAGGGCAGCGGACGCCGGGATCCCGGCCGCAGGACCGGCAGCATAGGCCGGTACGGACGCCGCAGCGCCGCCGACTGCGCCGACCACGTCCGGCACGCCGCCGGCCATGCCCGCGATGTCGCCGAGGTCGATGCCGGGCGGGTTGAAGAGGCGTTCCGTACCGTCCTCGGCCCGCGTCACGATGCGGTCGGTCGGGTTCCCGAAACGGTCTGCCATGCGATACCAGCCCTGGCCCTCCTGGCCGTACCGCTTCGTGAGATAGAGCCTCTGCGCTTCGGGCGTGTTCAGGAAGCTCGAATAGACGCGCTCCCCGATCGGAGCCCCGCCGTCCAGGGCGACGCCAGGCGAGGAGGCGGCGATCTGCTCCGCTTCCCGCCTGCCGCTCATCTGCTGCATCGTGCCCTCGATGAAGCGCGAGCCCATGAATGGCGTCTCGCTCGTCGGAGCGCCGACGGCGGCGAGGATTTCGCTCATCATGTCGATCGGAGAGCCGAGCACACCGGCTGACGTCTGCATCGCCCGGTCGCCGAACGTCGGGGCGGGCGAGGCGTCCGCGCGAGGCATCGGCTGGCCTCCAGGAACGCCGCGCGCGTCGCGCCTGTCCCACGCAGGCGTATTGTCGGCCGCAGACGCCGCGCCCTGCGCACCTTGGCGGAGCGCCGTCTGCTGCTTCGCCACGCGCGCGATGACCTCCGGCGCGGTGCCTTCGGGAAACTCGAGGATGGTCCCGTCGAAAAGCTCTGCTTCCATCACTGCACCTGGTTTCCGTTGGCGTCGAAGCGAAGCCGCTGCGGCGCGACGGCCGGCGCCGTCGACCGCGGGGCCTGAGCGGGCATGTCCACGCCCGGAATCACCCCGTTGGGCGAGTGCGGGACACGCGAGAGAACATCCGTTGCGTAGGTCTGAGCGACGCGCGGAGAGATGGCGCCCTCGTCGACCAGACGGCCGAGCATCGCACGGTCCAGCGGCGGCAGCGGCCCGGCGCCTGTCCGGATCGACCCGGCGAACTTCTGGCGGTAGGCATTCAGGGCGATCAGCGAAGCCAGCTTGGCTCGCGCGCCCGGAAGGCTCTCGCCGAGGCCGTCGGAGACCATGACGGCGTTCGCAGCGCGCCTGTCCGCGTCGGAGAGGCGATCGTCGGAGACGAGGGCGCGGGCGAGTCCGAGCGTCGTCGCCTTCATCTGGTTTCTCGCGGCCGCAACGTCCGTGCGCGCGAGGTCCGGGTAAATCTGCGCCGCGTAGTTCGTCAGCAGGTCGTTGACGTTGCCGGCCACGCCGAGATCGTCGGAACGGAGGTTGTCGAACAGCGCCGTCAACTCGCTCGACGCGCGCGCCGACTCCGCTTCCTGGCTCTGAAGGTCGGTCTGGCGGGATACCGTCTGGTCGCCGCCCGTGGAGAAGCGAACGCCGCCCTGCCCATCGACTTCGAAGGACATGCCGCCGCCGGTGCCCTCGCGCCGGATGACGTTCGGAACGGGGTTTCCGGTGTTGCTGTCGCGGATCCTGCCATCGGGGCCGACGTAGCCGGGGAAGCGGACTTCCCGCCCGTCTTCGCCGACCGCCAGGAAGTTGTCGACGCGCTCCGCGGAAGGGCGATCGTAGGGCTGCGCGCCGGTGCGCACGGCGGCTCCGGGCGTCATGTACCGCGGACCGTCGGGGCCGGCCACTTCCACGGGAGCCCGTTCGCCGACGATGGCGTCCACGAGCATCTGGTTGCTGATCTCGCCGCTGTCGATCAGCCGCTGCTGTACGCCGGCCTTCATCTCCGTCTCGGAGAGCGGCTTCGGAGCGCCGGCCACGCCGGGCACCGTGACGTCGGGCATGCCGTACTGCGCCGCGAGGCTGGACGGCAGTTCCGGCCGGACCTGGCCCGGATTGAGGGGCTGGAACAGCGTCCCGAGCAGGCTGCGGTTGTTGTCGAGCTGGTTCGTCTGCAGCATGCGCGCGTTGTCGGCCGCGTTGTTCGCGCGCGACGTCGTGGCCTGATTGTCGTAGCCGTACCGCTGCGTGGCGTTGTTCCGGTCCACTGCTTCGAGCGACTGGCTCGGATTGAAGCGGCCGGCGCCAATGCCCGCGCGGTCGAGCATTTCCCAATCCGTTTCGGGGTTCAGGGAAAGGTCGAAGTATTTCGCCAGCCGCGAAGCCTCTTCCCGCTTCGCATTGGCGTCAGCCCATGCCGAGGCTTCCGCGCCCGTGGGAGGACGGAACATCTCGACGAGGTTCGACGCGGCCTGTGCGAAGCCAGCATCGTTGAAAAAACGGTTCGAGCGGATGCCTGTCACGGGATCACCGATAAATCTTGCTGGGGTCGTTGGGATCTGCCGGCTTGAAGCCGTACAGCGATGGGTACCGGAAAGGCCCCATGAATTCGTCGATCGCGGCTTGCTCGGCGGCCTGCTTGCCGGCCTTGACCTTGGCGCCGTAGGCCGCCGTTCCGGCCGCTCCGACGCCGAAGAGGTCGCCGAGCAGTTGGAAGCCGCCGCCCTGACGCGACGCTGCGTCAAGTTCCAGCGGAAGCGCGCCGGCGGAACCGCGCTTGAAGTCGCCGATCTGCGCGATCTGCCCGGCCGTCCGGGCCTGCTTGCGCGCCTTGTCGCCGGCCACGTCGCCGAAGGCCCGCAGGTTCCCGAGCGCCATGCCCTGCGCATTGGAGAAGTCGCGCGCCTTGCCGCGCTGGTTCGCTTCCTCGCGCATGACCAGATTCGAGGACGTCGGTGCGACCGACGCCATCTCCTGGGAGGCCGCCGCGTTCTGCCCGGCCGACGACGCGCGCTGCTCCGTGAACATCTGGCCGAGTTCGCTGGCGCGTTGCTCCTGATCGGCGCCGAACGTGTCGTAGCTCTGCTGCGCCTCGGCGTTCAGCGCGCTCGCCTGCTGGTCGAAGCCGCGCTGGCGAATGCGCTCGGCGCGCAGCGCGTCGTCGCGCGCGGCCTGCTGCTTGCTGGCCGCGATCTGGTTGCTGACGACGGAGCCCGCGGTCAGCGCGATAGAAGTGATGGTCAACGGGTCGCACATAGCGGTTTCCTTAGTGGAGATGCCGGTCCGGCTGCGGCATGGCTGCTACGGCGTCGCGGATCATGAACGACCGCAGGAGCGGGTCGCCCCGCGCGTTGATCTCCTGCCGGTAGGCGAGGGCACGCAGTTCCGCCGCGAAGCGCCGTGCGTGCAAGTTGCGATCCCAATTCAGGGTGGTATCGCGATCGGCAAGCAGCCCCGAAGCGGCTGACATACCAAGCGATATCGCTGGCCACGATATCTTGTGGCCGACGCGATCGAGGAGGTCGTCCGCCATGCCGGCGAGAAGCTCGCGGAACGCGTTGCGGAACCGGTCGTCCAGGTTGGGGAAGCCCGGCGTGGCAAGCGCGGCGCGGCACAGATGCTCGATCGCGTCGGCGATTTCCGTCAGATACACGGTGCGAACCTGCGGCGCGCGCAGGATCGTGGCGGCTGCGCGCAGGTGGCGGTCGGCCTGGACGGCTGCGTCGTCGCTGGAGGCTTCGCTGTGGGGCGTCATGCTGCCTTCCTCGCGATTTCGAAGAACACGGGCTCCGCTTCGCCGCACGCGCGGCGCTCGGCCTTCTGGCGGCGAAGATCGGCCGTCCAAGCAGCGTTGCAGAAGATGCGGGCGTCAGCGCGAGCGTCGGCGATACGGTCCTTCGCGTTCGCCCGCTCCGCACGCGGCCTCGCCCAAAAGCAAACCAGCGTCGCGAGACCGGCGAATCCGTCGGCGATGATCTCCCGATCGACCTCCGGCGGGAAGAAGCGAAGGGCGTCAACGTGGTCCTCCGCGACCCGCTCCAGCAGGTAGTCGCGATCATCCTCGCCTATCTGCCCGGTGAGGGCGCGCCTCAACAGGGCGTCGGCCTTGGTGCCGATGAGCGTCGCAGCCGTATCCGGCTGTACCGCTGCCGGATGCCAGGACCACCGCTTCCAGTCGTCGATCGTGGTCATGCCGCTCTCCGTCCATAGAGGTCGTGGGAACCGGAATGGCGGTGGCTGCCCACTTCGTGTAATCTCTGGCCGACGACCAGGAGACAGCCGATGCGCCTTCCGCGAGAACTGGCCGCGCCATACGCAGATGCGTTGTCGCGGGTGATTGCTGCCGATGAGCGCCGCGGAGCGGACCCCGACCGGATACGGCGCGCCCAAGCGCTGCTGATCGACGTGCGGGCGTCGTCATGCGCTCCGGCGGCTACGGTGCCGGGCGCCGAAATGGCGAAGATCGTCGATCTCGCGGCATACCGACGCGAGCGCCTGGCGTACCGCTGAAGCGGGCTGTTTCCGGATGTCTGGCGGGGTTCGCGGCTCGGCATCGCGTTCACGGTTGGCTTGACGAACTGTAGCGTTCGCGAAGTGGGCCAGTGACGGGCTCCGAAACGGAGCGGCGATGCGGCTTCCCGGGATCCGCAGGTTGACGGGATGTTCCCATATACCATGGGCGCCCAATCGGGCGAAGGGGCCATCTGCCATTTTGCGACCGGCGTCATCATGCCGTGCAGAATCGGCCTGCGAGGCGTACGATTCAACGCCTCCTTTCCCGACAGAAATGGTCCAAATCCTGCGCCGCGCCCCGGGCGCACGCGCCCGATGGACGTCGTCTCGGGCCTCGTGAAGTCGCGATCTCGTCGAGTGCGACGACGGATAGGGCGCGACAGGTCGGATGCGACGGCAAATCGATCGCAACGACGGGTCAACGGCTCGATCGCAGCGGCGGGTCAAAGTTTCAGATGACCGTAAATTCCTATGGGGCGGGGCCGCCGGCGGGCGAGGGGGGCCGGGACTGCCGGCAGGGGGCGGGGCGGGGGTCGGCCGCGGATGAGGGGGCAACCGGGGCTAGTGCAGCCGACTGTCGCGAGCGTAGTATAGACAGGGGAGAATACAAGCAACGTTCGTATAAGTTGTATCTTTGAGTATTGTATAATGAACAAAATCAACATGATACACAATAAGTTCTTGCATCTATCCATAGTTCGTCATAGCTTGAGGGTGCAATGACAACTCCAAAGGAGGAATTACAAATGCACATCGAAGCTTCTGATACCGCCCCTGCCGCTAGCCGGTTTGTCAATGAACTGATCGCCGAACGGGACGTCACCACGCCTGAGCGTCAGGTGTTCAACCGAGTGGCGGGCGAACTGCTCGAGTTCTACGCTCTTACCGGATACGCCATCCACGGCAAGAAAACCGCCATGTGCGAAGCGGCCGATGAGATCGCAACGATGTGGCGCCTGACGAGAGATCCGCTCATCCGCGTGAAGGCGGTTCAGCTTCTCGCCCGCTAACAGTCCAACCGACGCGAACGCCCGGCGCAAGCCGGGCGTTTCGCATTTTGGGAGTCCATGATGGAAGAAACCGTACTGCTCACCGAGGACGAAGTCGCCGAGCGCTTGCGCTGCCACAAATCGAAGGTCGCCAGGTTCCGCAAGCGCGGCTTGCTGCCGCACATCGTCGGCCGCCCGATTCTGATCCGCCTTGCGGACCTGGAAGCCTTTATCGCGTCTCAGGTGGTGAACCCGCCGTCACCCGAAGAGACCAGAATCGCCGAGAATGAGGCTATCCGCGAGCGCGCGGCGCGTTCATTCCTGAAGATGTCGATGCGGGGCGAAACGCGGCCGATCCTAGCCGGTTCGATTTGGGTGTACCTCAATGGAACCGGTGATCCGACCGGTTCCATAAGTACCGTTTGACACCCTAACCGAACCGGATATAACCGAACTACCCTAATCGAACCGGGAGACCGAAAATGTTCGTTCGTGCCTACATGCGCGCTTCTACGCGCGACCAGGACGCGGAACGCGCCCGAAAGCAACTCGAGGAATTCGCGGCCGGCCGCGGTCTCACGATCGCAGCCTGGTACGTCGAGAACGAATCCGGCGCCAAGCTTGACCGGCCGGAGCTATTCCGGCTCCTGCGCGATTGCCAGCCGGGCGACGTGTTGCTCGTCGAGCAAGTCGACCGGCTCAGCCGGTTGCGGGCGGACGACTGGCGCACCTTGAAAGCGCAGATCGCGGAACGCCGCGTGAAGGTCGTCGCGCTGGATCTTCCCACCAGCCACCAATTCTCCGCCAGTGGCGCCGACGATATCACGGAACGCATCTTTGACGCCATGAACGCGATGATGCTCGACGTGCTCGCTGCAGTCGCCCGGAAGGACTACGACGACCGGCGCCGGCGCCAGGCGCAAGGGATCGGCAAGGCGAAAGCCGCCGGCCGCTACTCCGGTCGGCCGGAGAACGTGAAGCGGAACGCCGCGATCATCCGGATGCTGAAGGAAGGGCAGCCGTGGAGCTCAATCCAAGCCGCGTCCGGCTGCTCACGCTCGACGCTCAGCCGGTTGGCCCGGCGCCTGAAGGAAACCGCGTGAATCAGATATTGGCGCAACCGCCAGAACGCGAGATGGAGACGATCTGCCAATCGTCGGCAACGCCAGATGCGCCGGTCTGCGTAGTTTCGACCATCATTCGGCATGTCGCGTCGACCGCGACGGCCGGCGCGCCGTAAACCGATGGCTGAAAGACTTGGATCGGCGGACCGGAAACGACAAAGACGCGTCCGCCAGCCGTAGGCATGAAGTCTGTCGGGAAAAGCCCCGTCTGGGCCGAAAATTCGGCCATAGTCAGGCCGTTGAAGGACCGGAAGCGAGCGTCCTCGACGTCGGCCATTTGCTGCGACACGTTTGTGCAAGCGGGCAGGACGCCTATCGCGATCCCAAAAACGAAGCGGAGAATGTGACGTTGGGTAGCATGAAAACGCGCTCTCATGAACCTCACCTTTGGCTTTCTAAATAATGGAGGAATGGCCGAGAGATGTGAAGCGCCGAATGCCCCTCCAAGGAAAAATATCTATGGCGCGGAAGCTGCGTGGAACCGAGAAAATGCAAACGCGAAATTGCATGGGGCTAATTCTGATCTGCTTGGCGTCGGCTCTTCCCACCGCCTTCGCCCACGCTCAGACCGTCACCGGCCGTGCGTCCGTGGTCGACGGTGACACGATCGAGATTGCGGGCGAACGGATCCGGCTCCACGGCATCGACGCGCCGGAGAGCGGCCAGCGTTGCCAGGACAAGGCCGGTCGGGCGTATCGGTGCGGACAGGTCGCCGCGAACGCCCTTGACGCCTTCCTGGCCCAATCGAGACCGATTTCCTGCAGGTTCGTCGAGCGCGACCGTTACCGGCGCTTTGTGGGCGACTGCTACCGCGCCGATGGGGCGAGCGTGGCCGCGTGGATGGTGCGCAACGGGCACGCGCTCGACTGGCCCCGGTACAGCCGAGGCGCCTATGCAGCGGACCAGGCCGAAGCTCGACGGGTCGGCGCAGGCATGTGGCAGGGGCGGTACGTCGAGCCGTGGGAATGGAGGCGGGGCGCGAGGTAGTGCGGAAGGCGTCGTCCGCCTACGCTGGCCAGAACCGCGGCAGCTCGTCGCCAGCGCAGGGATTATATCCCCTACCACGGGGAGCTGGATGGAACGCCTCGCCCGTTTACCAGTTGACAAGGTGCGTAGTTTACATACTTATGAAGGCATGCACACAGTATCGGAACTGAACGCTTTCCGTAGGGCGGCGCAGGCAGCCGGGATGTCCGATGAGGACATCGAGGACTTCGTCGACCACATAGCAGTCAACCCGGATGACGGTGAAGAGATCGTCGGAACGGGCGGTTGCCGGAAGGTCAGGTTTTCGATTCGTGGCAATAACAAAGGCAAGAGCGGAGGCGTCCGCACGATCACGTTCTTCACAGGCACTGACCTTCCTGTCTTCCTAATTACAGTCTTCGGGAAGAGCCAGAAGGTCAACCTCACGAAGGCCGAGCGCAACAGCCTGAAGAAGCTGACCGAGGCCATAGTGGAAGAATATGTAAGGCGCGTCCAACCGCTAACCGCAGGTGGAGAAAGAGCATGAGCAAGAAGGTATTCGATCAGATCGCGGAGGGCCTGCAGGAAGCGCTAGCCGTCGCACGCGGCGAGGCCGAGCCCTACAAGCTTCATGTGCCCGCAGAGATTGACGTCAAAGCCATTCGGACAAAGACCGGTCTCTCGCAAAAGGATTTCGCCTCGACGTTTGGCTTCGGCTTTGACCAGTTGAAGCAGTGGGAACAGGGCCGCTCGCGCCCGGTTCAGGCCATGCGTGCCTATCTGCTGCTGATCAACTCAAAGCCTATCGAGATGATCAAGGCGCTTCGCGATCTTCACAGCGAGATTGTCAGCGATCTGCCGGCACGCAAGGTCGGCTAAGTGAACTATACCCCGGCCTAGCGCCGGGGAGTCCGGCTTAGTCACCACTCCACCATCCTCGTCCGCGCTCCAAATAGCTCGCGCGACGGCTCGACGCCGGCCGCGGCCTTCTCTTCCTGGCGATCGATCGGCCACCGAGATCGGAACAGGATGCTTCCATGTGCAACCTCTACAACATCTCCAAGGGACCGCAGGCGATCCTCGACTTCACGCGAGCGATGCGCAGCGCGGCCGGCAACCTGGCGCCGGGCAGCATCTATCCGAACTACCCGGCGCCCGTGGTGCGCGTCGGCGAGGACGGCGAGCGCGAGCTGGCGATGCTGCAGTGGGGAATGCCGTCGCCGCCGGCCTACGTGAAGGGTGCCGACCGCGGCGTGACGAACATCCGCAACGTTGGCTCGCCGCACTGGAGGCGGTGGCTCGGCGTATCGAGCCGGTGCGTGGTGGCCGCAACGTCCTTCGCCGAGCCGAGCCCCGCAAAGGACGAGAACGGCCGCACGCCGAACGTCTGGTTCGCGATCGACGAGAGCCGGCCGCTGTTCTTCTTTGCCGGGATCTGGACGCGCTGGCACGGCGTCCGGAAGGTGAAGGACGGACCCGGCGACTTCGAGCTGTTCGGATTCCTGACGACGACGCCGAATGCCGTGGTGGCGCCGGTGCATCCGAAGGCTATGCCGGTGATCCTGACCACGGCCGGCGAGATCGAGACATGGCTGTCGGAACCGTGGGAGGAAGCGAAGGCGCTGCAGCGTCCGCTCGCCGACGATCTGCTGACGGTCGTGCCAAAGCCGGAGACCCTCGATGCCGTTTGAAACCAAGGGCGGCTTCTTTGCGCCAAACGCCCTCCTGCCGTTTTTCGCCGGAATGGGAGCGGCACTAGTGATCGCGGCCATCGTCTGGCCTGCGGCGTGACCTCCGCTGCGCACCGATCGTAACAGAGTGGGGAAAACCGTGAACGAGACTTGCCGCAAGGGCACTGCACGCTTATCCAAGTGGACGGCATTCTGGAATCAGCCGCCTCCTCGGCGCATGTCCGTCACACCATACAATGACGGGAGGCGTTAGCTTCGGCGCGATGATGTGCTGGAGGGGGAATTAGGCACCCCAGGATGCTGCGGATGAAAGGATTGTTCCCATGAGGGTTCAATGCTCCATTCACCGGCCAGTGTCGGTTATCGACTACTGGCGATTCCGCCGGGGGCAGTTTGAGCACGTGTGCTCGCACTGCAGACGGTGGCCGCGTTCCAGCGCGGTTGCGTCCAAACCCGGACGGTTGCTGTAAGACTCGAGCCCCGCTTCGGCGGGGCTCGTTTGCTTCACCGATTTCCACCGGCTTACGTTTCCATAATCACGCGCCCATGCGGGTTCGTCAAGGGTTATCCCCGTTTTCCCCGTCGCCAAGACGGGCGTCGAATCGACGACGGCAGAAAAAAGCTCAAATATTCAATGACTTATGGGCAGACCTGCGCTTTATCAGCTAATGGACATAGTATCAAGAGGGTTTTCAGGGGGCGGCTGTGGACAACTGTGGATAGCTGTGGAAAGCATCCGCTGACGGTCGCGTCGAGCTGAGGGCATTTTGCAGCGACTCGTCGCAACGTGAAGAAGCTTCGGCCGTGGTCCGTGGACCGGAGCGCGGCACGAGCTTGCCGACTGCGGCTCCGCTGTCGGAGATGGATAGCGATCTGAAGCATATTGCCGAATTTCCACGGAGCTGGCACTCGCCCGATGTGAGTACTGGTTGCCATGCTCTCCGATCTAGGAATAAATTCTCCAAGGGCGTCGGCCCCAGCCGAAGGAGAGTCGTCTTGCAGAACCCGTTCTACGATCTCGGTTTCGTCGTGTACGAGATCGACCCCCACACCCATGACGACATCGGCGTTGTCGCCTTCGGCCGGAACGCGCTCGTCGCGCAGGCGGCGTTCGCCGCCGCGCTGGAACGGATGCCGCGATCGATGCTGATGCTCCGGCACCGCGCCCGGGTCATACAGACGGGCGTCGGCGAGGCGCTGAAGCAGGACGGCAGCTTCACGCCCGCCTAAGCCGCCGGCCAGCGCCGTCGCCCTCTGCCGGGCTGCAGCGGGCCAATACGCCTGTCAATCGAAGACGTCGTCAGGTCTACGCTTGTGTCTGGCCCGCACCGCCCGGGTGCGCTCGCTCAGTCGAGCCAGCTCCTCGCGAAGCTCCTCGCCGTTCATCTCGTGCAGGTCGCGCGGAAGGTCGCTGCCACGGTCGCGCCGGTCCAGGAGGCCGGCGAGCTGCAAGACGGCCCTCTGCGCGCTTGCGCGGGCCTGCGCCGGCGCCTTCTTGTCAGCGCAAAGCTCCATCGCCGATCGGAGCGCGACCTTCGCGCCTTCGGTCTTCGCAAGCCTGACAATTTCGAGCGTTAGATCCTCGCCGTCGAGGTCGTCCAGATAGTCGAGGTCAACCATCACCCAAAAACTCCCATGTCTGTTTCAGTCCTCGCCGCTGCAATCTCCGCACGTAGCCGCGCCGCCGCGGCGTCGAGTTCGGCGATCTCTTTCTGAAGCCGCAGAGCCTCGGGCGAGGGGAGCCGTTCCGGCCGATCGCCAAGAGACGCCAGATAGGCCGCGTCGGCCTTCAACTTCCTGCGCATCTGACGCTCGCCAACCCTGCCGGGCTTCAGCTCGCTCCGCCGCTTCTCATGCCGCGCGCGTTCCTCCGGCGTCATCGAGGCAACACGCTTCTCCCGGTCACGCCGCCGGATGTCCAGCGTCTTCAGCTTCGAATGGAGCTTCTTCTCGGCGACCGGGGACTTCCCATCAGGCCACCTTGTGCGGTGCCAGTCGTCGCCGCTCGGCGTAGCGCCGCCGTGGAAGCGGCAGCGGCCATTCTGCATCGGATGGTTCAGGCAGGGCTCGCCGTCCGACCGACGCCGCGCTCCGCAGCGCGGGCGCAGGTGCGCCTCGGCGTTGATCTTGGCGACGCCCTGGCGCCCGATCTCCTTCAGCCGCGGAGACGAGTACCAGGCGATTTGTTTCGCGGTCAGCGGACCGCGCTTCCCGCGCTTCTTCACCGGCGCTCTCCCATATTCGGACTCAAGAGGTAATCTCCCACTTGCCAGTTCTCATCCAACGGGCAGCCTACGCCCTTGGGGCGCTGCGGCTTGGAAGCCGAGCAGAGACCCCGTAGGGGTTCCAACACTTCCAACACTTCCAACGTTGAAATCATTGGGTTTTTTCCTTAGTTGGAAGCGCTTTTCCATTTCCAACGCTTCCAATCCCCTAGCCGAACACGCTAAGTGATTGCTCCGCTTCACTTTTTTCGTTGGAACTTCCAACCGATTTCCAACCGCTTCCAACCGTCGCCGCCTCGACCGTTCCAACCGTCCCGGCCGGCTCGATGATGCCCGTCCAAGCGGAATTCGCCCGATCAGGGTTCTCCTTGTAGGTCCGGACGCGGACGTCTTGTCCGTTGATCTTCCCGACGACGCCGTCCCCTCTGAGGGCTTCGCTCACTTCCGCCATCAACGCGCGCTTGGTCGTGGCCTTCGTCAAGCCGGCCTTCCGAAGCATCTCGCCGACGAGGTCGATATAGCCCGTCAGACTGAACCGGGGCTCCTCGCCGACGGCCTCCACGACGATGCGCGCGATCTGCTGCTTCCTCGCGTCCTCCTTGCCGCTTGCCGCCTTGCTGCTGGCGGCACGAGCGGCGACGTCGACCACGTCCAGGACAGGCGCGTAATCGCCCTCGGCTCGAAGACGTTCGAGCGGGCTGTCCCGGAAGAGCGCTTCAGCGGCAACGGCCGGCATTCCCTGCCCGTTGCCGACGGAGACGTTGAAGCGCCGGAGCACGATCGGCGTCTTCGGCTTGCGTCCATGGGAGACCTTCGCGAAGTCGATGCGCACAAGATCCTCGTCGTCGCCGACTGCCCAATCCTTCTCGTCCTCGGCGCGGCCGGTCACGCGGCAGAGCGTGTAGGCCGACCGAACTTTGCCGACGGCCGCAAAGCCGCCTCGGCCCGCCGCCATGTCGCCGTGATTGTCCCTGCCGGCCTTCCCGGTGTGGTGGACGACGCCGATGGAGACGCCGTGACGCGCCGCGAGGTTGGCGAGTTCCTGGAGAAGCGCGTTCATGTCGTCGTTCGAGTTCTCGACGCCGCCGGAATAGAGGCTGATCTGCGGGTCGAGCGAGACGTGAATCGCCCCGCTCTGTACGATGAGTGATTCGAGCCGGTCGGCGCCAGGCGCGCGCAGGAGCGGGGCGCCCGACGACTTACGCTGCATGATCGTCAGCGGCTCGGCATCGACGCCGGAAAGGAGATAGATAGGGTGGGGCAGGGTGGCGACACCGAAGTACCGCTGCGCGGCCGCAAGCCTCCGCTCCATCTCCGCAAGCCGGTCCTCGGCGTTGTAAATGAGAACCGGGCCGGCGCGGTGCAGCCGCTCGGGGCTCGCGCCTGTCTCTCCGCGCAGTATCCGCTCGCTTCCTGTCGCGATGGCGAGGGCGTCTCGCAGGGCGAGCGTGGACTTGCTGACGCCCGGCTCGCCGACGCACTGGCACACGTCGCCAAGCGGCAGCCTCGGCTCGATCAGGTACTCGCGCACGGGGATAGAGGCCGGCTCGATAAGCGAGGTCACGATCCGAAGCCCTCGGGAACCCTTCGGCCCCCTCGGCCCCTCGGCCGTTGCGGCAGCGCCCAGCATCGGCTCGAAGAAGCGCTCGATGATCCCCTGCCGTGCTTCCTCGTCCTGCCGACGTCTCTCGATCATGGGAGCAGCCACGTTGCCCCATGCGCGCGATAGTGCGCGTTGCGACAGGTGCTTGTCGTTGTCGGCCATCTTGGGCCATGCGGCAGCGAGGGTGCCGAACTCCGTCACGTCGAAGGTCTCGACCGTAGAGCCGCCGAGCCGCGCCGCGAGGTTCGCCAGCCACGCGGAATCTGTCGTGTCAGTGCCCGAGAGTGCGGCGGCGTCGCCTTCCCACAACGCGGCCAGCCTGGCGTCCGCCGACATCGCGCTCCTCAACTTGCGCTGGACATCCCAAGGCAGTTCGGTGAGCGACCGGCCTTCTTCCACCGGCCCCATGTCGATCTCGTCGTAGGCCGCGCGAACAAGGGCAATCTGCTGGTCCTGATCGGTGAGGCCCCCGCCGTCCTGCGGCGGGATCAGGGCCGCCAGCTCGTCGAGAGCGTATCGGTGGTCGACGTGGCGCAGCAGCGCCGCCGGCCGCTCCGACCGGCCCGCCGCGCGCTTCTTGGCGTCCGGGATGTTGAGCGTGCCCGGCAGGCGGAACAGTCGGTCGACGTTCTGGATGGCGTCGCCGCCGAGCAGCTTCCGAAGCCCCCGGCCCTGCGCTTCGGCGCGCTCGCCCGCTTCGGCCGCGGGCTGCTTGTCCACCCTCCAGAGAAACTGGACGCCGCCTCCGCTGTCGACGGTCCAGGTTGGCGGGGCCGGATGGCTTTGCAAGAACTCGACCAGATCGGATAGGCGCTGGCGCTCTTCGTGGAAAGGCTTCGTCTTGTCGGGGTCGACGTCCGCATAGACGCACCGGATCGCGGCGATGTCGTCTTTCTTAAGCTTCCGGTGGGGCTTCTCGAGCCCGCCGCAGGGCTCATTCGCCGTGAAGTAGAGGTTCTTGCGCCCGCTGCGGGCGCGGATCCAGTTGCGCATCGCATTGAATTCGCCGGGCTCGAACGTCCGGCCCTCCACGCTTCCGCTCGGATCGTAAGGATCGATGGCGACGAGATTGTGCCTCCCGGTCGCATCCAAGCTCTGCAGAAAGGAAACCGCGGCCTCTGCGCCAGCGGCGATTTCGTTCGGGCCGAAGTGGGAAGAGGGTGCGCTGTCGAGAATAGCCGGTTGTATTGGCGCCGGAGCCGTGCTATCAGCAGGGTGCATTTGTAATACCTCTGGCCGGCACTGTTTGCGCAGTCGCCGGCTTTCTTTTTGTCAGGTGTTGTTCACGATCAGGAACAGGCGGGGCCTCGGCCGGCGCGCCCTGGCGCGCCGGATCAGATGGTTCTGCAGGCCGATCTCGTTGACCAGCACTCGCCTCCCGTCGCGCCAACTGTCGATAATGCCAGCGGCGCACCAATCGTAAATCGTAGCGGCCGAGACGTCGGCGCGTTCCGCTGCGTCGGCTGCGGTGATGTAGGTCGTCATCGTTTCAGGCTTCATCGGTTCCTCGCGCGAAGGTTTGGAATCTGTCACGTCGATTTGTACGAAGACAGCGCGTCCGGAGCCGTGAAAATGGTTCAAGCCGACTTCGCCCGGTCAATGCGGGCGACAGCGCGCTCCAGGCACGCAGCCATGCCGTGGGTGCGTTCGATGGCGTGGGCGAGGGACGCGCCGGACTTGTTGCGGTACTCCGGCCTCGACTTCGCCTCGCGCTCGATCCGCGAAAGGGAAAGCACCACGGCGAAATGAGCCCACAGGAGCGCGGTTGCTGTGAGCTTCAGCGCTTCGTCCCGGTCCTGAAACAGCCGCAGCATCCGGTTTCCGAACTTCACGCTGTCGTTCGTGTAGCGGGCCGTGGCTCGAAGGACATGGTGCGGACGAAGACGGTGCCCTTTGTCCTTCTCCGGGATGCCCTCGTTCAGCTTCTCAATCGTCGCCACTCTGAGCCCGCGTTCCGACCGCCGCTTGCCATCCGTCGGCAGGCCCCGTGTCACGTTGGCGATGGCGACGCTGGCGGGCTCCCAGGAGAACGGCTTCGCTGGGCTTGCTTGGCTCGCCTGATCGACGAGGCGCCACAACTGTCGCCGTTCCGCCACCCGCTGGCCGATGTACGCCGCCGCGGCGGGGCTGTCGGTATCGGCTCCCACGCCTTCGAGTTCGCGGCGGACGTCGTCCCGCAAGACGCGATCGATGGGCGCCAGAAAGTTCCGATTTGCGCGCTCGATCGGCTGCGCGACCTCTGGCGGCGTGCCCCTTGGCACCACGATCGGCGGCGACCAGATCGGGACATCCGGCTCCCTGTCGAGAATGCTCATAGCCTCGACGAGGAACGCCAGATGCGACGACGGATGCGGCTTCCAGTAGAAGACCGAGTAGTGCCCGGCTTCGGCCATGTTAGGACTGCGACCTCTGGATCCACGCCCGCACGTCGGAGACCTGGTAGCGAAGGCGGCCTTCGATCTTCCTGAACTTCGGGCCGCGGCCTTCGCTGGCCCACATCTTCAGCGACTGCTGCGTGAAGTTGGTCGCGAGCGCGACCTGCTTGCGGGTCATGTACGCATGATCCGGCAGTTCGTTGATGTTCGGAATCTCCGATGTCGGCACGGCATGTCTCCAGTGTTGCGAGCGGGTTTCCCCGGGGCGGAGCCCCTTATACGCCTCGGCGGGTGCTGGAGCCAAGTAAAAAAGGGTTAGTCTGCGTCCGTCATGGTACGCTCTTCAAGTGTTATACATATGGACGGCAAATGTTATACGTATCTAAGCTGTTGTCCCGCAACAAAGACGCGGTCAGGTCTTGCGAGACGGAGGGCGCGAAGAAAATTCTCGCAGGCGTTCGCGGTGCTGATCTCGAAGGGCGGGCGCCAGCCGAAACGCCGGGCCGGCCGCGCCTCACCGGGCCGGGCTGGCCTGCAGGACGTTCTCCTTGACGTGGGCTTCCCATCGCGTGAACGCGCTTCGGAGCCGGTCCTTCGCGTCGTCGCGATTATAGATCGCCTCCAGGTCGCCGCGGGCGTGGCCCAAGGCCAACTCGGCGACTTCCGTCTCGACGCCAAGCCGAGACATGCCTGTCCGCACGGTGCGGCGCAGATCGTGCAGATGGAAATCGACCTTCGCAGCCTTGCAGACGGCCGGAAACATCTTCGACCATCCCTGCATCGGGCCGCCCGTGCGCGCCGACGCGAAGACGACGTCCGACCCGGCGATCCTCGGGCAGAGGTCGAGAACTTCCTGCAGGGCGTCGCCGTAGGGCACGAGATGGTCTCGGCCCTGCTTCACGAACATCGCGGGCAGGCGGATGCTGCGGTCGGCGGCGTCGATCATGCCCCAGGTGAGTCCGGCGGCCTCGCCGCGCCGGCAGCCGGTCAGGATCAGGAAGCGGAGCAGGCGCCCGATCGGCTTGCTCGTGTCGGCTGCCTTCCACACCGCGGCAAGCTCGTCATCGGACAGCGCGCGACCATGCTGAGCCCTGCCGATGCGGTCGGCCCGGGTGTCCCGGGGTCTGCGATACCCGACCAGCGGGTTTCTATCGATCACGCGGGCCTTCGCCGCGCACCAGGACAGGAAGGCGCTGCAACGGGACCGAAAGTCAGCAGCCGCGCCGGCGGAGCCTTGCTTCTCCAGGCCCTCGATCACTTCGACGAGGTCGACGGCCGTCACGCTCGCGATGTCATGCGTCAGGAACGGCCCCAGGCGTTTCTTCAGCCCTGCCACGACGACCGACCGGTTCACGTAGCCGCGGCGCTTCAGGTCCGCGTCGTAGCGCGTCAACAGATCGCCGACCCGGGAGCTTTCCTTCCGCTTCGCCTCTCTCCGCTCGACGGCCGGGTCCATGCCGCTGGCGATACGGCCGAGCATGACGCGGGCAAGGCTGCGCGCCTCGGCGCACTTCATGGCGGCGACCGTTGCGAGCTTCAGGCGCTTCGTGTTAGCGCTGCGCCCGACGCCGGCCGGTCGGAAGGCGAGGATCCAGCTCTTCCCTTGCGGGCGAACCCGAAGGCCGAATCCGGTCACGTCGGCGTCCCATACGATCAGGTCGGACTTGCCCGGCTCGAGTTCGGTCCTGGCGGCGAAACCGTCGGTTAGGCGTGTCTTCATCAGGGGCTCCGGGCAGCACATGGGCAGCACGGCAAAAAATTCTCGTGCTATCCTCCACTACCCCACTACGAGGCGCGCATCCACCGCAAGATGATGATTTATATAGCCGAATACAGCCTGCGCATAACCGTTCTTACCTCGTGAGCATTACCTTGGTAAGGGAGAGGTCGAGAGTTCAATCCTCTCTGGCAGCACCATCGACATTCCCGCAAATCCCTGAAGTCGCGAAGAAACCTCGCTCCCATTGCCGGTCCAGACGAGCAAGACGACGGGTGATTCCTGTCGGTGCTGCTGCAATGCGGCAGTCGATGTTCCCCGAGGGTTCCGGTCGCTCCGGGACAGGAGGCTTCCCGGCCAGAATTTTTTTCCGCGGTCCAAGGAATTTGCAGGCGCCGCGCATTATGTGCGCCGTCCCTAAATTAGAAAGTATCAAGACACCATCCCGAATCTCTGTTACGGCAAAACGTCTGTCGGCTCCGGATTCATTTCGTCCAAGTAACGATTCGCTCGACCGGCATTCAGGAATCTGCGGAATTGAAATTT
This sequence comes from Aquibium microcysteis, assembly GCF_014495845.1. Taxonomy (NCBI): domain Bacteria; kingdom Pseudomonadati; phylum Pseudomonadota; class Alphaproteobacteria; order Hyphomicrobiales; family Phyllobacteriaceae; genus Aquibium; species Aquibium microcysteis. Next base: position 2,474,862 of record NZ_CP061080.1, on the reverse strand, counting down.
TGTTTGCCGTTTATTTTAAATATTTTCTGAAATCGAGATTTCTTTTGTATTCACATATTTATTGTATGGAATTTTCTGCAATCCAGATGCTAAATGTAGATGATGACTGGGTCCGGTTATGATTGCTGATTTTGACGTGCCCCTCGGTCAGAAGCCCGTTAAACCGTGCCGAGTATGTGGTGCGGGAGGTGCCGTTCTGCACCTAAGGCTACTGCCGCAGCCGGGTGAAAGTGTTGATCAGCTCCTTCTGTTTCGGTGTGTTTCCTGCGCCTCCTTCTACTTTGACGGCGACGAGCCGGCTTCGGCCTACGAGAGCATGCCGAAATCCGATTCTTTCTGGCTCGACTATGTACAGGTGGGCGCCGGCATAAGCGCTATGCTCGCGCCGCTCCTCGCTCTTCGTCCCCTACCCACCACGTCTTTGGTCGACGTCGGTTCCGGCTTTGGATACATCGTCGACTTCTGGCAGCGACAGGGCCAGCGGGCTGTCGGTATAGAGCCGTCCTCTTACGGCGAGCTTGGTCGCGAGAAGCTCGGGATCGACAACCGTTCCTGCGATCTGGAGGGGTTCATCAAGGCCTATCCGCAAGAGCGATTTGGACTGGTGTTCAGCAGCGAGGTGATCGAACACACTTCTGATCCACGTCGATTTGTCGATGCGCTCGTCACGATGATGGATGACGATGCTACGCTCATTCTCACGACACCCTCTACTTCTGCCATCTCTCCCCAGACGGAGAGTGCGAGCTTGATCGCGGCGCTGTCACCTGGCTTCCACTACACCATACTTTCTCCCGAGGCGCTGGTTGGCATGCTGAGCCGCCACGGATTGCGGGTGAAGACCCATACTGAAGGCGTACAAACCTTTGTATGGGCCAGGCGCGGCGCGATGCCAGATGTGGCCGTGAACGAGCCCCAGTGGACGCGTTATCTTTGTTATCTCGAAGATCTTTCACGGGTTGCCGACCGGCATGTGTCAGGCGGAGCGCTGTGTCGCCTGTTCAAGGATGCGCTCAACACGGGCGACTCTGCCCGCGCCGGGAAGGCGTACCAGTGTCTCTTGCGCGCCGCCGAAGACAGCTACGGGATACGTCTGGAAGACCCCGAGCTGTCGGAACTGCTGGAAAATACTCAGTCTTTGGCCATGCTTGACCGCTTTCCAGCGTGGCTCGGCAACGCACTTCTGTTCGGGGCACTACAGGTGGGATTCACGAGGGGAGACTACCGTACGAAGGTGCGCATGCTTGATGCCGCTCTGCGCGTGCTCGAGCGGCGGGCGCACGTCGAAAAACAGTTCGGCCAGGAGGCGGCACATTTTCTGCCCTTCGCTCGCCGTCAATATCAGATCGCATTGTGCGAGGGACTGCAGACTTCCCTGCCGTATACGGAGACTCCGTTTCCGGAAGATCTTCGCCGTAACCTTCTCTCACTCCAGATGCTGGCCGCGGCACTGACGGACCGGGCATGACGACAATTCTGAGGACCGCCGGCACCTTGGTCGGTGATCTCTACCTTCGATCGATTTCTGCCGTTCGGGGCGAGATGCGTTCACGCGCCATCGGGGAGGATCCCAACCGTCACTCGCAGTCCTTCTGCATCTACGTCCACTACGACAGGGGGCGTACGCTACACCGCTACGTAAGGGATCAGGTCGCTGCCCTTGCAGTCCATGGCTACCGGATCATTTTCGTCTCACATGCCCGCTCCAGGCCAGATCTGGAAGCTTTAGCGCCGCACTGCATGCAACTGTTCCACCGACGCAACATCGGTCATGATTTCGGCGCCTACGGTTTCGGCCTGAGGTGGCTTCATATGCAGGGCCTTCAGCCTGCCGACGTAATCCTGACGAATGATTCCTGTTACGGTTATTTTGCCGGGCTCGGCGACATGCTGGCCGCTTCGCGTGCCTCGAAAGCGGCACTCTGGGGCGTTACGGAATCCTATGACATCGCCTATCATCTCCAGAGCTACTTCCTGCGCATTTCGGCCGAGCTGTACGCCAGCAAGCGGTTCTGGACATTCGTTGACCGCCTGCCGCGCACCGGCAATCGGAGGCGGGTTATTCGCGCAGGCGAGATCGGGTTGACGCAGCATCTCCTCCGGGAAGGATTTTCGACCGAGAGCTTCGTGGCCTACAAGGATCTCGTCGCGGACTGGAACACCTGTCGCGAGAAGCGCCCCGCCTTGCGCCCTGGAGAGCGCGAATTCGCCGAGTGGCTGGAGAGTTGCCTCATCCGTGGCCGCCCCATGAACCCGACGCATTGCTTCGCCGATCGGCTGATCGAACGCTTTCACGTCCCCCTTGTCAAGAAGGACCTCCTGCGCGTGAATCCGCTCGGCGTTCCCCATCTCGACAGGATCGAGCAACTCGTCACAAGCGGCGGCGGCGATTTCTCTTCGGTGGCAGAACATCTGAAATTCGGGGATCTCTAGGCCGCATGAAGTATTTCTCGGAAAAGAATCTCCACGTCGCGGACATATCGGCCGGAAATCCAAGCCGTTCGTCCACGGTGCCCCCTGTCGCGGTGGATTCGGCGATCACCATGCTTCTCGCGAACGGCCCTACATACCGGGTCGACAGCCACGGGGGCCAAGCGGCGCTGGGTTTCCCGTTCATCTTCATCGCGGGAGCAAGGCACAATGTCACGCTTGAGGTGCAGGTGGGGACCGCCGCAGGTTTCCGCGTCGAAGTCCACGGCAGGGTCACCAAGATGCAGAAGGCCGTGGCGAAGATTGGGTCGGATGGCTCAATCCACAGTATCTCGGAGGAGATCCGTGACCTGTCGGTCAAGGTCCTCGCGGTTGGACGCCTTGAAATAAGCTTCTGCTTCGTGCCCTTCCGGACACGTCTTGAATATCTCTACCTTTTCGCCTTCAATGATGCAGAAAATGTTTCTGAAAATTGTCTTCTTGAGGTAGCGCCGGCGCTGTTCGAATCTTGGAAGGCGCCGTTACATCTTCGATCCATGGAGCATGTAGAGGCAAATATAGAAGGAGAATATGTATGTGCAATTCAGGAAGTATTGATAATTGAGAATTACATCAAGATAGAGTTCGAGATACACAAGCGTGGATCAGAATTGCGAGCCATCGGTGTACGCCATGGCTCCATGCGGATAGCAACGTCTCAATGGTGGAACTGGCTGGCAGGGGGAAGAACTTCGCCAACCGGAGGAGACGACGCATATTGTTGGCCGGCACCGCAGCAGCCGTCTGCGCCCATAATGGCTCCCGCTCTCGTTGATTGCTTCGGCCCGGACTTCGTGCATCACGGCCACGCCGTGACGCTGCTGCTGAATGATCTCCCCGATTTCCAAGCACGCCCGTTGATGGAGATCGGGCGGCTGGGGGAGGTGTTCCTGAGGGCCGAGTTTCAAGACGGCTCCTCATACGAAATCGATGTGGCTGCAGAGCTGGCGAAGGGTGGTCCGGACGATTGGAACACCGTCCTTAGCCGTTCTGTCGCTTCATTGCTCGCTTCTGCGGGGGATAACCCGCTTTTCCTGGAAGTGGGTGCACGGGGCGACGCGAGTTGCGCCATGCGCAATTGGGCCAACGCCTCAGGGTTGCGCTATCTGGGCCTCGATATCGTCCCATCTCCAAACGTCGACATGGTGGGAGATGCCCACCAACTCTCCCGTTACCTCGACGAGGGATCGGTCGATGTTGTCTATTCGTCGGAAGTTCTCGAACACCTCGTAAGCCCCGTCGCCTTCATTGCAGAATCCGGCCGTGTGCTCCGGCCCGGCGGCCTGTTCATCTGCCGTGCACCCACGACCTGGCCCCTGCACGCCGAGCCATGGGATTTCTGCCGCTTCAGCCGCCACAGCTGGCAGGGGTTGCTAAACGCAGGAACTGGCTTCGAGATAATCGGAACCTATGAGTTTGGGAGGGCGTCGGTGCTTCCCCGGCGTCTCGGTGGAGCAAGTGGCATCATGATGTCCTGCCATCCGGCGCCGATGTTGAGTGCCGTTATCGCGCGGCGAACCGATGTGGCGGGGTCCGTTGCCAATTCGCCGGAGCGGATTCTTGCTGAAGGGCACTACGACCCTGCATGACTGATACAGGACGCCGAGTAGGAAGGTCGTCTTCGGATAACACCAACGGCTCTTCCCGCAGGTTCTCCGCAACCGGGCGTCAGCAGGTCGGGTTCGGTCAGGTGCGGGAGGCAAGCAACCGGCGGAGGCGGCGGCGCTGTGCTTCGAACCGCGACGGCGCGGGAGCGATGGTGTCGGCGAACCGCGGCGGAAGGCGGCAGAGGCGGCCCTGGTGATGGACATCATCGGGGAAGCGTCGCAGATGGTCGAGATCTCCCGCGGGATCGAACTCTGCTGCGCGGCCGGTTTCCTCCGGTTCGGGAAACACGTGCGCGAGATATCGTTCGGCATCGAGACCGAAGTGCATGCTGTGGCCTGCCTCAAGATCGCTCTGCGACATCCGGATCGCGTTGAGACGCCTGTTGCGGGCACGCGCGATCGTCTCGTCGGCCGCCCGCAGGTGGAACATGTAGAGGTCATCGCTCTGCCGGCGCGGCCGGTCGCAGCGATGGAAGCCGGGGCTCCAGTTCAACGGCACACGGCTGACGAGAGGCTTGCAATAGCCTGCGTCGAACTGGACCCAGGCACGCTGCCGCAGCAGGGGCCTGCGGGTGTCGAGGGCGGGCTCTCGTCCGCGATCGTGGACGACGTTGAACCCGACCACGTCGAAATAGGGGTGCTCCCCGTTCTTCTCGAGGAAATCCGGCAGCCCTGCGTGCCGCGCCGGGTCGGGCACGATCAGTTCGTCCGCATCGCTCATGACGACCCAGTCGTACCGATGCAGCAGCATCGACTGGAGCGAACTCATCATCGCGGCGCGACTGACCTCGTCGAACTCGCCGTCCGGCAGATCGATCAGCTGATAGGGGCGGGACCTGTCGGCGCGCTGACGGTGGTCGGCGAACGAAACGACGAAAAGGTTGTTCTCGCCGACCATGCGCCCGTAATGTTCGAGCCACAGCGGCAGGAACTCCGGCTCGTTGAAAGCCATCGTGATCGCGGCGATACGCGGCATCGGGCCTCGGGCTCCAGATCGTGCGGCGCCATGGCGCCGTCCGCCGTCTGACAACACTGCGGCGCGGGGGTGTCAAGCCGCCGTCTGCGGGGCGGCCGGGTTCGCCGACCGCGCCGGCGCGACCGGCTTTCGGGCTCTGCGCCACCGGGGACGTTCGAATCCGATCGATCCCGGCAAGGGGGCGTTCACCGCCAGCCGCATCGGCAGGTGCGCCCGGCGGCAGAAAGGTCCATGGCAGCGGCCATGCTGCGTCTCCTCTCCATCATCGTGCTCGCCAGCCTCTGCACCACGCCCGCCCGGGCCGAGTGGGAGTGGACGCGCTGGGGCATGACGACCCATGCGGTACGCCTGGCTGCGCCGGCCAATCTCGTGCGCCTCGACGAGCCGGTCGGCCGGTCGCGGCTGCGCATGCTCTTCTCGGTCGAGACCGAGATGATGGGGATCGCCGTGCTGGCGCGTCTGGGCTTCGGCAGAGGCGGCGAACTGGGCATGGTGGAACTGCGGCCGGTCGACCCGGCGGTCGGCTGCCCTGCCGCATCCGGTGAACTGGCGCGGCGTCTCGGGGCTCCCGTATCGCAGCGGCGGTCGCCGTCGCCGAGGCTGCTCTGGGCCGAGGCGGGCATCAACCTGATCGAGTTCCGCAGCGCCGGAGATGGCGCCTGCATCATCCGTCTGACGCCGCTACCGAAGCGGCAGCCCTATCTCGGCGGCTGATCGTCGCGACGCGGCTGCCAGGGAAAGCGACCTTCGATCTCCACCTCCAGAGCGATGCTGAGGAAGGTCCGGATGAACACGATGCCGGCCAGGACCGCCACGCTTTCCAGCGTCGGATCGACGGCGACCGTGTTGATGATGTCGGCGGCGACCAGGAATTCCAGCCCGAGCAGGATCGCCCGCCCGACGTCGCCGCGGTAGCGCTGGAACGTCATGTCCTGACCGCTTTCGACGACATGGCGAAGCGCGAACCGCCCGGTGGCCATCACGATGCCGAGCACGATAGCCGCGATCCCTGCGGCCTCGATCGAGCGGGTCGTCCAGTGGAGCAGGGTGGTGAAGAGGCTGTCGTGCATGGTCGGCACTCCCGGTCACTGTTCGGGCATCGCGGCCATGATGGCCGGCTGCTCCGGCGCCAGCAAGCCCGGGTGAAAGAGAGGCACGGGCGTGGCAGACGTCCGGTGAAGCTGGAAACGGGAGCATGGTTCCCGGCTCTACCCTGGATCCAGTAGCCGCCCGAACCCTGTGCCGCATGGTCCGGCGGCCGCAGGTTCGAACGGAAACTGCGGACGCCCAGCCGTTCCCGACCGTCAGGAACCGGTCGGCGGACGTGCGGCTGCGGGGAGTCAGGTCGCGGAATTTTTCCGCGACAGGCTCTCTTCCCAGGCGAGCGACGTCTCCATGATGTCGTCGATGGCGTCGAAACGCGGCGTCCAGGCCAGTTCCTTGCGGGCCCGGGCGGCATTGGCGATGACGGAGGCGAGGTCGCCCGGCCGGCGCGGGGCGAAGGCGACGGAGAAGTCGCGCCCCGAGACGCGCCTGGCGCTCTCGATCACCTCGCGCACGGAATAGCCGCGGCCGTAGCCGCAATTGGCAATCAGGTTGCCGCCGCCGCTGCGCAGCCGCTGCAGCGCCAGACGGTGCGCGAGCGCCAGGTCGGAGACATGGATGTAGTCGCGCACGCCCGTGCCGTCCCGCGTCTCCCAGTCCGTGCCGTAGACGTCGACGCGCTCTCGGCGGCCATGGGCTGCCTCGCAGACGACCTTGATCAGGTGCGTGGCGCCCTTCGTCGACTGACCGGTGCGGCCTTTCGGATCGGCGCCGGCGACGTTGAAGTAGCGCAGGATGGCGTAGTCGAGCGCATGGGCGACGGCGACGTCGCGCAGCATCAGTTCGACCATGAGCTTGGACATGCCGTAGGGCGTCTGCGGCGCGACCAGCGCCTCCTCGTCGAGCGGCAGCGTGTCGCCGGGGGCATAGATCGCGGCGGTCGAGGAGAAGATGAAGTGGCGGACGCCGCCGGTCACGGCGTGCTCGATCAGCGCCCGCGACTTGCAGGTGTTGTTCTCGTAGTAGAAGAGCGGCTGCGAGATGGATTCCGGTACCACGACGGAGCCGGCGAAATGGATGATCGCGTCCACCGCATGCTCCTCGATGACCCGACGGACGAGCCGGCCGTCGGCGACGTCGCCCCTGTGGAACACGGCTTCAGGTGCGAGCGCCCATTCGAAACCGGTCGACAGGTCGTCGATGACGACGACCTCCTCGCCGGCGTCGAGCAAATCCCACACCATGTGGCTGCCGATGTAGCCGGCGCCACCCGTGACGAGCACAGCCATTGGAGAATTCCGCCTGTTGTCCCGGCACACGTCCCGGTGCGCCAACGAGCGGACTATGCGCAGAAATCGTCTGAGGTGCCGTTAAGTCGGTCCCTGCAATTTTAGCGATTGCTCTTCAGCGGCTGCCGATCCACCGGGCGATGCGTCCGGCGGCCTCCTCAACCTCGTCCAGCCGCCGGTGGAAGCAGAGCCGCAGGTAGCCGTCGCCGCCCGCACCGAAGGCGGTTCCGGGGGCGAGGCCGACATTGGCCCTGTCGACGATCTCGGCTGCCGCGGCGCGTGCGTCGGGCAGGCCGTCGACGGCGAAGAACAGGTAGAACGCGCCCGCCGGGGGCGACAGGCGCACCCGGTTGGTGGCGCCGAGGATGCGGCAGACCATGTCGCGCGCGGTCGCCGCGCGCTCGACCTGTCCGGCGACGAAATCGTCGCCCTGGTCGAGCGCGGCCACCGCACCGCGCTGCAGGAACTGCGGAACGCCGGAATTGGAGTACTGGATCAGGTTCTCGAAGGTCTGCTGCAGGCTCGGATGGACCCGCATCCAGCCGACGCGCCAGCCGGTCATCGCCCAGTTCTTTGAGAAGCTGTTGACGAAGATGACGCGGTCTTCCGGCTCCATCACGTCGACGAAGGACGCCGCGCGGCCGCCGTCATGATGGAACAGGGCGTAGATCTCGTCGGCGATGATCCAGAGACCGTGCCTGCGGGCGAGTGCCAGGATGTCCGCCAGCGTCTCCCGGTCGGCGGTCCAGCCGGTGGGATTCGACGGCGAGTTGACGAAGAGCACGCGAGTCCTCGGGGTGAGCGCGGCGGCGAGCCGTTCGACGTCCAGCGTCCAGCCCCTGTCGGAAAAAATCAGTTCCACCGCGACCGGCTTCGTGCCCATCACGCCGGCCGCCGCGGCGAAGTTCGGCCAGGCCGGCGAGAGATAGACCGCCTCGTCGCCGGCGCCGGCGGTCGCCTGCAGGGCCATCTGGATGGCGTGCATGCCCGAACCCGTCACCAGGAATTCCTCGGCGGCGGCCGGTCGGCCGAAATGGCGGCGATGATAGTCGGCAAGGGACTGGCGCAGTTCGGGCATGCCGCGCTGCCAGGTGTAGAAGGTCTCTCCGGCTTCCAGGCCGGCGATGGCGGCGCGGGTGATGAAGTCGGGCGTCGGCAGGTCGCCTTCGCCCGCCCACATCGGAATCAGGCCCGGACGTCCGCGACCATAGTCGATGATCGCCGAGATGCCGCTGTCGGGTGCGAGCCGGGTTTCGGCCCGGAGGTCTTGAAGGAGGCTCATGGCGAACGCTGTCCGTGTGCGAAAGCCGCCGGATACGCCCGCCATGGGCGGTACTGCAATAGGCCAGCGCGGCGCAAACCGATCCGCCGCGCCGCGCGGGTCAGACGCTGCGGCCCGGCTCGTCGCGCTTGGCCAGGAGGTCGCGAATCTCCGTCAGGAGCAGGATGTCGGCCGGCGGCGGTGCCGGCTGGTTCGGCGTGGCCTTCGGCCTCTCGATGGTGCGGCGCATCCGGTTCACGCCCTTGATCATGATGAAGATGATCCACGCCAGGATGAGAAAGTTGATCACCACGGTGACGAAGTTGCCATAGGCGAAGACTGCGCCCTGCTCGCGTGCCGCCGCCAGCGTCGTGGCCGTCACGCCCGAGGCGAGCGGCAGGAAATAGTTCGAGAAGTCGACGCCGCCGAAAATGGCGCCGACGATCGGCATGATGATGTCGTCGGTCAGCGACTTGACGATCAGTCCGAAGGCCCCGCCGATGATGACGCCGACGGCGAGATCGATCACGTTGCCTTTCGAGATGAATTCCTGGAATTCCTTGAGCATGTCCCCTCACTCTTCCCGGCTGCGGGCCCCGGGACGCGGCGCTTGTTGCGGCAGAAGATATAGCGCCGGCCGGCGCAAGAAGAAACGTCCTTCGGTCGGACCTGGACAGTACTTGGACGACACGCTCTGCCCGGGTGCCCGCCGCCCCCGTCGTCGTCGACTGCGGCAGGCAGTGTCGACCCGAATGGCAGAGCGTCGGCGTTCCGGGGCAGCCGAGGGCGGGCGGAGGGTCGAAGAGCCGATCCTCGTTACCGGCAAGGGTCCAAGCATCTCGGCATGCAGCCGGGGCTTGGTTCCTGCACGGGAATTTGCTTTTTCGGGTGAAGTCGTCGCAACATCCGCGCCGGGAGGAACGGGTGAATGCGCGGCTGGGTCGTCGTCATCATCGCCATCGCCTACGTCACGCTGCTCTTCGCCATCGCGAGCCTTGGCGATCGCAGGGCGTCGCGGCATCCCGACCGCGTGCGTCCCTACATCTACGCGCTCAGCCTTGCGATCTATTGCACCTCGTGGACCTTCTTCGGATCGGTCGGCCTCGCCTCCGAGCGGGGGCTGGAGTTCCTGGCGATCTATATCGGCCCGGTCCTGGTGTTCCTGTTCGGCTACCAGCTGCTCCACCGCATCGTGCGCCTGTCGAAGGCGGAGAAGATCACCTCGATCGCGGACTTTCTGGCCGCCCGCTACGGCAAGAGCTTCGTGGTCGCCTCGATCGCGACCATCATCGCCACCGTCGGTGCGATCCCCTACATCGCGCTGCAGCTGAAGGCGATTTCCGATTCCGTCAGCCTGATGGTGCAGCATTACACTGGGCGCCCGCCGGAGATCGATCTCTTCATCGGCGACATCTCGCTGCTCGTGGCGATCCTGCTCGCGCTCTTCGCCGTGCTCTTCGGCACGCGCCATGCCGATGCGACGGAGCACCAGGACGGGCTGGTGCTCGCGGTCGCGGTCGAATCGGTGGTCAAGCTCGCCGCGTTCCTCGCCGTCGGCATCTTCGTCGTTTTCCTCTTGTTCGACGGCCCGGCCGATCTCATCGCCGCCGTGCGCGACCATCCCGAGGTCGCGGCCGCATCGGTCTATCCGACCTCCTTCGCCACCTGGTTCGTGCTGACGCTGCTCAGCACCTTCGCCATCATCATGCTGCCGCGGCAGTTCTACGTGATGATCGTGGAGAACCGCGGGCCGAGCGAACTGCGGACGGCCACCTGGCTGTTCCCGATCTATCTCGTCCTGATCAATCTCTTCGTGATCCCGATCGCCTTCGCAGGTATCGTCACCGTCGGAAGTCAGACGAACGCCGACCTCTACGTCCTGTCCCTGCCGCTCCTGACGGGCAACGATCTGCTGGCGCTCGCGGCCTTCATCGGGGGGCTGTCGGCGGCGACGGCCATGGTGATCGTCGCCAGCGTCGCGCTGTCGATCATGATCTCCAACGATCTCGTCATTCCGCTGCTGTTCCGGCGTCTCATCCGCTCGGGACGGACGGGCTACGAGGACTGGTCGCAGATCATTCTCAACGTCCGCCGCGCGGCGATCTTCCTCGTCCTCTTCGCGGCCTTCCTGTACTACCGCGAGACGACCAACAATACGCGGCTGGCGTCGATCGGCCTCATGTCGTTCGCCGCCATCGCCCAGTTCGCCCCCGCCTTCTTCGGCGGGCTCGTCTGGAGGAGGGCCAACGGTCGCGGCGCGATCATCGGCATGTCCGGCGGCATCCTCGTCTGGGCCTACACGCTGCTCCTGCCGGCGCTCGTGCCATCCGATCTGCCGCTCGTCGTCCACGGCCCCTTCGGTCTGGAGGCGCTGCGCCCCCAGGCGCTTTTCGGGGTCGTCGCCGAGCCGCTCAACCACGGCGTCTTCTGGAGCCTGCTCGTCAACACGCTCGGACTGGTGCTGGGTTCGCTGTCGCGCGCGGCGCGGCCGCTCGAGCGGATCCAGGCGTCGATCTTCGTCCCGCGCGAGGTGAGCCCGATGCCGAGCCTGCGCCGGTTCCGCACCACCGCGACCGTCGACGATCTCAAGGACACCATCTCGCGCTATCTCGGTGCCGAGCGCACCGAACGCTCCTTCGAGAGCTACGCGCTGCAGCGCGGCCGCGCCATCGACGGCGGCGAGCCGGCCGACATGGCCATCATCCGCTTCTCCGAGCAGCTTCTCACCAGCGCGGTCGGCTCGTCCTCGGCGCGTCTCGTCCTGTCTCTCCTGCTCCAGCGCCGCGACAAGACCGTCAAGGACGCCTACAAGCTGCTCGACGACGCTTCCGAGGCGCTGCAGCACAACCGCGACCTGCTGCAGACGGCACTCGACCAGATGGGGCAGGGGGTGACGGTCTTCGACCGCGACTTCCGGCTGATCTGCTGGAACCGGCAGTACCGGCTGCTGCTCGACCTGCCGGACGAGCTCGGCCAGGTCGGCGTCTCGCTCGGGCAGGTGCTCGACCATCTCGCCCGGCGCGGCGACATAGAGCACGGCTCCGAAGGCCTCGCCCTCGAACGCCTCAACACCTTCGGCAGTCCCTGGCAGATCGAGCTGAAGGCCAGCGGCCGCATCCTCGAGGTCCGTTCCAATCCGATGCCCGACGGCGGCATCGTCGCGACCTATGCAGACATCACCGCCCGCGTGCGCGCCGACATCGAGCTCAAGAGCGCCAACGAATCGCTCGAACAGCGCGTCGCGCGTCGCACCGCCGAACTGCTTCGCGTGAACGAGGAACTGGCCCAGGCACAGATGCTGGCCGAGGAGGCCAATCTGGGCAAGACCCGCTTCCTGGCCGCCGCCGGCCACGACATCCTGCAGCCGCTGAACGCCGCCCGGCTCTACTGCGCCTCGCTGCTCGAACAGGCGGGGAAGGGACCGACAGCTGCGGCGGCCACCAACATCGAATCGGCGCTGGAATCGGTCGAGATGATTCTCGGCGCGGTGCTCGACATCTCGCGGCTCGACGCAGGCGCGATGCGTCCGAAGGAGACGGCGTTCCGGCTCGACGGGCTGCTGCGCCAGATCGGCACGGACTTCCAGCCCATGGCGCGCGAGAAGGGGCTGCGGCTGCGCATCGTTCCCTCGTCGCTGACCGTGACGACGGATCGCAATCTGCTGCGCCGCCTCATCCAGAACCTCGTCTCCAATGCGGTGAAATACACCCGCAAAGGCACGGTGCTGGTGGGAGCGCGGCGGCGCGGCGAGCTCGTGGAGATCCAGGTTCTCGACAGCGGCATCGGCATCCCGCCGGATAAGCTCAACCTCGTCTTCCGCGAGTTCACGCGCCTCGACGAGGGCATGCGGGAGGCCCAGGGTCTCGGGCTCGGCCTGTCCATCGTCGACCGCATCGCGCGGGTTCTGCGCCTGGAAATCCGGATCCTGTCGCACCAGCACCGCGGCACCCGTTTCTCGGTGATCCTGCCGGTCTCGGAGCCGATGGCGAAGGAAACCGTGGTCACGCCGATGCGCACGGCAGACGGCGGACAGTCGCTGGCCGGCCTCGACGTGCTGTGCATCGACAACGAGCCGCGCATCCTCGAGGGCATGCGGCTGCTCCTGGAAGGATGGGGCTGCCGCGTGACGACTCACGGCGCCATGCCCGACGTATCGGAGGGAGCGCTCGGCGATCCACCGGACGTCATCCTGGCCGACTACCACCTCGATCGCGACGACGGAATCCGCGTCATCCGGCGCCTGCGGGAGGCCTATGGCCGCGACGTGCCCGGCGTGCTGATCACGGCCGACCGGTCGAGCGAAGTGCGCGAGAAGGCGGCAGCGCTCGACGTCGTCATCCTCAACAAGCCGGTGAAGCCGGCAGGACTGCGCACCGTCCTGCGGCGCTGCCGCAAGATGTCGCCGGCGACGGAATAGCAGCACGCCTATTCGGTTGTCCGACTTTCCTCAGGTCGCCGGTGCGGCGATCGTGTCCGTGGCGATGCGCGAGAGCTGGATCACCGCCTGGGTGCGGCTGTCGACGTCGAGCTTCTGCAGCACCGCCGACACATGCGCCTTGACGGTGGCCTCCGAGACGCCGAGCTCGTAGGCGATCTGCTTGTTGAGCAGTCCCTCGGCGATCATCGACAGGACGCGGGCCTGCTGCGGCGTCAGGCTGTGCAGCCGGTGGATCAGGTCGGCGATCTCGGGGTCGGTCTCGGTGCCGAGATCCCCGTCGGGCGGAGCGTGGATGCCGCCGTCGAGGACGGTCCGGACCGCCATGCGGATCTCTTCCATGCTCGCCGACTTCGAGATGTAGCCGGAGGCGCCGAGGTCGAGCGCCCGCCGGATGGTCTCGATCTCGTCATGCGCCGAGACGATCATGACGGGCGCGCCGACGTTTATCGCCCGGATCGCCACCAGGCCCGACAGTCCGCTCGCGCCCGGCATCGTCAGGTCGAGCAGCACGAGATCGATGTCGTCGCTGCCGGCCACGATCTCCTTCGTCTCCGCGAAGGTTCCGGCCTCCAGGATGACCGGATCCTCTGCCACGCTCGCGAGCGCCTGCTTCAGCGCGCCGCGAAACAGCGGGTGATCGTCGGCGATCACGATTTTCAGGCCCGATGACACTGGCCGTCCTCCCTGGATCCCGTATCCGATTCTTGTTGTGTCGGTGGATGACGGGAGTTCGATTATGCGGCGTTGCGGTCGCATTTCAAGCCGCATGACATGCTGCCGGCTCCGGAACGGGTGGATTCGCCGTGCAATCGGCGCCTCTCGGCACGAAACCTTTGCCCCAGCCCGTCGTTGCGCCTCCCGAAAGCCGAAACAGTGGAGCAAGCCGTGGAGCCCGTCCGGCAAGTGGCCTTCGTATGCATCGGTCGAGCCGTGGGTTTCGGTGCCCTCGGCATCGTCCTTCTGATGCTCTCCTTCGCCTTCGACGCAGCCCTCGCCTTCCGGTGCGGTGCGATCTGCACGCTGCTGATGGCGGGCATCCTCACCCGCAAGGCCCTCGTTGCGCATCGCCAGCCGCCGCGCCGCACGGAGGTCTGGCTTCACCTCGACGAGCGATCGCGTCCGTCCGACGAGCGCAGCATCCGCGCCTTCTCGGAGATGATGAGCGGGGTGTATGCCGAGTTCGCCCGTCTGGCGCTGAACGTCGCCTGCGGCTTCTTCGCCGTTTCCGTCGCGATTTCACTCGTCTGACCTTCGCGCGATCAGCGCCCGGGAGCGTCGGCGGCTGCCGAACCCCGCCGACCTCAGGCTGTTCGCCCGGACATGCTTCCTCCACGAGGGGCAACTGGAACTGGCCGAGATCGCCGGAGCGGGCGGGCCGGCCGCGGACGCATCCGTTCGATCTGGCCCAAGCGCCCGCGGTTGCGCCTGCGGCCGCACCGTGCAAACGGGGTTGCGGCGAATAAGGCGGGGAGGGCATGCCGTGACGGCGATGCACCGGGATGGAATGACGCGTGCGGCGAGGGCGAGGCTCCGGCGATGACCGGCTTCGTCGAGAGCCACCGCTCCTATGTCAACACGTGGGAGTGCGACGACAATGCGCACATGAACGTACAGTTCTACTTCAAGCGCTTCGACGAGGCGGCCCGCTTCTTCGCCGGAATGAATGGCGGCGACATGGCCGGACCGCTGCCGCGGACCCGGCACGTGCGCTATCATTCGGAACTCCACGCCGGTGGGATCGCGCGGATGCGCTCGGCGATCGTCGCCGACGGACGTTTCGCCGGATTTGCCGTGCATCTGCTCGACGACTTGGAGACGGGAAGGATCGCGGCGACCGCGCTCGACGCGCCGTCCGGGATCCGGGCTCCCGGTCGTCTGGTGCAGGAGACCGACATCGCGCCGGCTCTGCCACGCGGAATCGCGCCGGAGCCGGCCGAACCGGAGCGGCCGGAGGACGTGCTGGCGCGGGGCGGCCTGGTGTCCAGCCGCACGATCGTCCAGCCGATGCAGTGCGACGCCGCGGGCGAACTCCTTGCCCAGGGCTTCGTCGGCCGCCTGTCGGATGCCGCGGCCCATGTCTGGGAGGTCGCCGGCGTCGGCATCGCGACGTTGCGGGAACGCGGCTACGGCCGTGTCGCGCTGGAGATGAAGCTCACGCACCACCGGCCGGCAAAGGCGGGCGAGGCGCTGCTGATCCATTCGCGCCCGATCCTGACCGGCGGCAAGGCGCTGCGCCTGCACCACGAGATTTCGCGCTTTCGGGACGGGGCGCCGGTCGTCACCGCCGAGGTCGTGGCCGTGATCCTCGACCTGGCGACGCGCAGGTCAGTCGCCGCGCCGACCGCCGCATCCGGCGACTGACGCTACGTCCGGTCGGGCGCGCGCGTCTCCTCGTCGAGCTCCCTGACGATGCCCATGAAGCGGCGGAAGAACTGCTCCATGTAGCTCAGCCCCTGCTCGAACTCGTCTTCATTCGGCAGACCGGCGGCCGGGACGCCTTCCAGCGCGGAGAGACGATCCTCCACGGCCGCGAGCCGTTCCTGGAGCGCGTCGAGGTCGTCCTGCAACGCCTCGCGGTCGTCGACGGCGAGGCGGCACACCAACTGGCCCGACTCTTCCGAGCACAGCGACATCTGCCCGGTGCGCGTGTCGAGCCGTACGTAGCCGTCTTCCTTGCGTTCGATCGCGTAGCGGTCCTCCTGCGCGGATGCGCCTGCGGTGGCGGCGAGCGCGAGGAGCATGGTTGCTGCGGCGAGTCTCGTCGGCATGGCATCCTCCTGACGATGATTGCGGCATCAGAGGCACGGCAATACGCCGGAATTGGGACGTTGGCTTCCGTCGCGGCCGGTTTCGCCCTATAGAGCGCGCATGACCGACATCATCTACAAGATCTCTCCGGCGACCGAGTGGCGGGAGGCAGAGGAACGCGGCCGCTTCGAAGGCGCGCCCGTGGATCTCGCCGACGGCTTCATCCACTTCTCGACCGCCGGCCAGGTGTCGGAGACGGCCGCGAAGCACTTCGCCGGGCAGGGCGACCTCCTGCTGGTGGCGGTCGACGCGAGAGCGCTGGGCGATGCGCTGAAATGGGAAGTGTCGCGGGGCGGCGCCCTGTTCCCCCATCTCTACGCACCGCTGGACCCGCGCGCGGCACTCTGGGCGAGGCCGCTGCCGCTCGACGCCGACGGCCGCCACGTGTTTCCGGACCTGTCGGCGTGAGGCGGCTGCTCGACACGGTCGGCCGCCGTGCGCTCTTCGCCTTCGATCCCGAGACGGCGCACGGGCTGTCGATCGCGGCGTTGAAATCGGGCGCACCGCTCGGCTGCCGGCCGAAGCCCGATCCGCGTCTCGAGACGCGGGTGGCCGGCCTCACCTTTCCCAATCCGCTGGGCATGGCTGCCGGCTACGACAAGAACGCCGAGGTGCCGCAGGCACTGCTTCGGCTCGGTTTCGGCTTCGCCGAGGTCGGCACGATCACGCCGCTGCCGCAGGGCGGTAATCCCAGGCCGCGCATCTTCCGCCTGACGGAGGACGGCGCCGTCATCAACCGCCTCGGCTTCAACAACGAAGGCCATGACGCGGCCTTCGCCCGCCTGTCGCCCCTGACGGCAAGGCGCGGCATCGTCGGGGTCAACATCGGCGCGAACAAGGATGCCGAAGACCGCATCGCCGACTACGAGAGCGGCATCCGTCGCTTCGCCGCGGTCGCCTCCTATCTCACCGTCAACATCTCGTCGCCGAACACGCCGGGCCTGCGCAACCTGCAGGGCCGCGAGCAGCTGGCGCAGCTCCTGTCGCGGGTCGCGGCCGCGCGTGCGGCGAGCGCGAAGCCGGAGATCGCGATCTTCCTCAAGATCGCGCCCGACCTGCACGAGGCCGACCTCGACGACGTCGCCGCCGAGGTTGCGGCGCACGGCATCGACGGCGTCATCGTGTCGAACACGACGCTGTCGCGCGCCGGCCTCACGGCTCGCGAGAGGACGGAGACCGGCGGCCTCTCGGGCCGGCCGCTGTTTTCCCGTTCCACGGCCGTGCTCGCCCGCATGCGGCAGCGGCTCGGTCGATCGTTCGCGCTGATCGGTGTCGGCGGCGTGGATTCGGCGAAAGCCGCGGCCGAGAAGATCCGCGCCGGGGCCGATCTCGTCCAGCTCTATACCGGCATGATCTACGACGGGCCCTCTCTGCCCGGCCACATCGTCGAGGGACTCTCGGCCATTCTCGACCGCGAGGACGCCGCGTCGCCGGCTGCGCTGCGTGACAGCCGCGTCAAGCACTGGGCGGCGGTTCCGCTCGACTGATCAGGCCGGCGCCGGGAAGGTCTGGCGCAGGCGCAGGGGCACCATCGCCGACAGGCTGAGGCCGCGGGCGAGCAGGAAGACGTGCAGTGCGGCCCAGATGCCGTGGTTGCCGTAGAGCCCCGGCAGCACGAACAGTGCCGCGAGAAACAGCGCGAAGGACAGCAGCATCATGTTGCGCATGTCGCGCGACCAGGTCGCGCCGATGAAGACTCCGTCCATCTGGAAGGCCAGCACGCCCGACACCGCCGTCAGGGCGGCCCAGGGCAGGTAGGTCGCAGCCGCCTCGCGCACGCCGGGGGCGGTGGTGATGAAGGCCACGAGCGCGTCGCCGGTCAGCATCACCACGACGGCCACGGCTCCCGACATCGCAAAGCCCCACAGGCTGGTGAGCCAGATCGCGTCGACGAAGGATTTGCGCTGCCGGGCGCCGACCGAACGCCCGGCCAGCTGTTCCGCCGCGGTGGCGAAGCCGTCGAGGAAGTAACCCGCGACGAGGAAGAAGTTCATCAGGACGGCGTTGACCGCGAGCGTCAGCGTGCCGAGCTGCGCGCCCTGGCGGGCGACGAGCGCGAAGGCCGAGAGCAGCACGAAGGAGCGGATCATGATGTCGCCGTTCATGGCGAGCATGCGCCGCAGCGCCGCACGGTCGAAAACCGCCGCCATCGACAGTCGCGGCAGCGCCGAGAAGCGCCTGTACACGACGCCCAGTCCGATGACGAAGGCGATGATCTCGCCGCAGACGGTGCCCCAGGCGACGCCCTCCAGGCCCCATCCCAGCACGAGGCCGAGCCAGATCGACAGGAGGATGTTGGCGCCGTTGAGCACGATCTGCAGGAAGAGGCCGAGCATGCCTTCGCCGCGTCCGAGCACGTAGCCGAGGATCGCGTAGTTGGCGAGCGCGAAGGGCGCGCAGAGCAGGCGCACGATCACGTAGCTCTTCATCGCCGCGCTCACCGCCGGCTCGCCGTCGATGAACAGCGCACCGGCCCACGCGACCGCCGGCCCGGCCAGCGCCAGGACGATGCCGATGGCGATGGCCAGCATGAAGGCGCGCCAGAACCAGGCCTGCTCGGCGCGGCCGTCGCCGCTGCCGAAGGCCTGCGCGACCAGGCCCGAGGTGCCGGAGCGGAGGAAGTTGAAGGTCGAGAAGACGAGGTCGAAGACGATGGCGCCGGCGGCGAGACCGCCGAGCATGGCGGCGTCGCCGAACTGTCCGACGACCGCCGTGTCGGTGATGCCGAGCAGCGGCGTCGTCAGGTAGGCCAGTGTCATCGGCACGGCGATCGACAGCACCAGCCGGTTGGTCACCGTGAAAGGCCGACCTGCCGTCGACGGGGCCGGGGCGGCTTCGACGCCAGCATCCATGGTCAAGTTCCCGCAATCGTCCAGAGCGTTCTATTGCCGTGCTTCGGTCCGCGATAGTGCGCCGCAGGCCTTTTCTTCGCTCCCGCACAGACCTAGCTAGGAGAGGATGCCGATCGATATCGTCCACCATCCCGATTACGACGCCCGGTTTCCGGCACATCACCGCTTCCCGATGGGGAAGTACAGCTTTCTCATGGATGCCCTGAGGAAGCGCGGCCTGATCAAATCTTCGCACCTGCACGAGCCCGGGCCGGTCGGCGCCGATCTCCTGTCGCTCGCCCACGACCCGATCTACGTCGAGCAGGTTCTGGCGCGCAGCGTTCCCGAAGCGATCGAGCGCGACATCGGCTTTCCGGTGGACGACCGGGTTGCCCGGCGCGCGCATCTGGCGACGTCGGGCACGCTGCTCGCCGCCCGTCTGGCGCTCGCCAACGGACTGGCCTGCAATACGGCGGGCGGCAGCCATCACGCGCGCCGAGGCCAGGGTGCCGGCTTCTGCACGTTCAACGACGTCGGCGTGGCGGCGCTCGCCCTGCTGGCCGAGGGCGCCGTGCGGCGGGTGCTCGTCGTCGATCTCGACGTCCATCAGGGGGACGGAACGGCCGACATCTTCTCCGCCGAGCCGCGTGTCTTCACCTTCTCCATGCACGGGGACAGGAACTATCCGACGCGCAAGATACCGTCGGATCTCGACGTGAGCCTGCCCGACGGCACCGGCGACGCCGCCTACATGGCCAAGCTGGAGCCACTGCTTCCGCTCCTGTCTCTCTATGCGCGACCCGATATCGTCTTCTACAATGCGGGCGTCGATCCGCATGCCGACGACAGGCTGGGCAAGCTCGCACTGACGGACGAGGGGCTGCGTTCGCGCGATCGCGCAGTGCTCGGCCATTTCAGGCAGGCCGGCGTGCCGGTATGCGGCGTGATCGGCGGCGGCTATTCCGACGACGTCGCGGCGCTCGCCGAGCGCCACGCCATCCTGTTCGAGGTCGCTGCCGCTCTGGCGGACGCGACCGAGCGCGAGCCGGTCAGCGCCTGAAGCTCAGCAGGCGTATCAGGAGGAAGATCGGAACGACCACGACGGCCCCGATCACGAAGTAGCTGAAGAAGCGGCCCAGCGCGTCGAACCCCATGCGCCAGATGTCGAGCGCGGCATCCCGCAAGGCGTACCAGACGTCGATCGGCATCCAGCCGAAGGCATGCATGGCGAAGCCGACGAGAAAGGAGAGAACCGCGAGCTTGAGCAGCACGCGCAGGGGACTGTCGCCTAGGAAACGGGAAACGGAACCGGACACTTGCGCGACATCCTTCAATGGGCACGTGGAAATGCGAGATAGGACTTTATCGCGCCTTCATCAAGGCGACCCGCGGCTCATGCGACGGGCGATCGTCCTGGCGAGCGGCGGCCCGACGAGCAGCACGATCAGGAAGCGCGTCATCTGCAACGTCATGACGAAGGACAGGTCGACACTGCCGGAGGCGGCAGCGATGATGGCCACCGTGTCCATGCCTCCGGGGCTCGTGGCGAGGAAGGCGGTGAGCGGGTCGACGTCGAAGCTCGACGCGAGCACTGCGCCGATCGCCGCGCAGAAGCCGATCAGCACGAGGATCGCGGCCGCAATCTGCGGCAGGGCGCGCGCGGCATGCAGCAGGACGG
Source organism: Aquibium microcysteis (assembly GCF_014495845.1). Classification (NCBI taxonomy): domain Bacteria; kingdom Pseudomonadati; phylum Pseudomonadota; class Alphaproteobacteria; order Hyphomicrobiales; family Phyllobacteriaceae; genus Aquibium; species Aquibium microcysteis. Next base: position 2,454,461 of record NZ_CP061080.1, on the reverse strand, counting down.
GCCGCGTGAAGCGAAGGCCGATCGTCCAGCCGATGAGGGCGTAGCTCGCCGCCAGCAGCCATTCGGGCAATTGAAGGTCGAGGCCGAGGCCCAGGTGCAGCGGTATCCCGAGCACCAGGGGACCGAGCAGAGTGGCTCCCGGAATGCCGCTCATCCGCCCGCCGAAGGCGCCGATCGCGGCGATCGCCAGCGTCATCGGGAAGTCCGGCACGGCAAGACGCGGAAACCAGACGATCGCCTCACGCTCGAGATCGCCCGTGTCCACCCAGATCCGCGCCAGCAGCGCCGCCGAGATCGAGACGACGATCATGCGCAGGTACTGCATGAAGGCGACCAGGCGGGCGTCCGCGCCGAAGGCGTCGGCCATCACCACCATGGCGCTCGCCGCGCCGGGCGCCGACCCCCAGACCGCCGTCGTGCCTGGCAGCGAACCCCAGCGCGCGACCATGGCGCCCAGAATGCTCGACGCCGCGAGCGTGGAGAGCACCGCCGCGAGGATGACCGGCCAGCCGGACAGGAGCGTCCTGAAAAGGGCGGGTTCGATGGCGCTGACGATCATGCAGCCGATGATGCCCTGCGCAGCCACGAACAGCGACGGCGCGGGGCGTACCGTGGCGCCTGAAACGCCGGCGGCGACGGCGGCGATCATGGGGCCGATGAGGAGCGCGGCCGGAAGCGCCGCCCATTCGAGCAGCGCCGCCAGGACGAGCGACAGGGAAGCGAGCAGCACCCACTGCCAGGGGCGGCGAGCGAGGCGAGACGTGAGCGGGGTTCCGGGTCGATGGCCATTGTGCAGCGCAACAGTGATCCGGCCCTTATGCGCGTCTCTCCGGACGAAGCCAATGACCGGTTGCTGCTGGCGCAAGCGAAAAGCGATTTGGCCCGCCCTTATCCTCGCGAACCGAATCCGCGGGCCGGCTCAAGCCCCTGGCGGCGCTGCAGGATCCGCAGTCAGCGGGAGATAGGAGCGGATATGGCCCAATGCCTCGGCCGAAACCTCGATCTCTTCCGATGCGCAACGGCGAAGGGCTGCCGCCTTGCCGCGACCCGGGATGTGGACGCCGGCCGCTTCCAGTCGCCTGGCGTGTCGGGCGAGACGGTCGCCGAATCCGGAACCGAAGGCAGCGGGCTCGATGGCGAGGACGAGGAGGCCGGTGCCGGGAGAGCGGTTGCCCTGCGTGATCGACGGCGCGTCGAGCGACCAGTTGGCGCCGGACAGGCCGGCCGACAGCACTTCCACCATCAGGGCGATGTTGGCGCCGCGCGGACCACCGAAGGTCAAGAGCGCGCCCTTCATGGCCGCATCCGGATCGGTCGTCGGCCGCCCATCCGGGTCGATCGCCCAGCCGGCAGGAAGAGCTTCGCCGCGCTCGGCCGCCTCGCGAACCTTGACGTAGGCGGTCTGGCTGGAGGCCTGGTCGACCAGCAGCACGTCGCCGTCGGCCATGGGCGCCGCGAAGGCGAGCGGATTGGTGCAGTACACCGGGATCCGCCCGCCCGGAACGGTCATCAGCGCCGGGCCGTTGGTCGCGGCGAGCGCGACCAGCCCTTCCCCCGCGAGCCGTCGCGCGAAGGTGCCGAGCGAGCCGCAGGTGTAGGCGTTCTTCTGCGCGAACAGCGCGATGCCGCAGCTGCGGGCCGCCTGCACGAGCAGGTCGTGCGCCCGGTCGTAGCCGAGATGGGCCGTGCCGCCATGCGCGTCGACATGGATGACGGCCGGCAGCAAGCGATCGATCGTCGGCTCCGCCCGGCCGTCGATGCGGCCTTCCTTGAGCGCGTCCAGATAGAAGGGCAGGTGGGCGATCCCGACCGCCCGATTTCCCTCCCTTTCGGCCGCGAGCGTGGCGCTCGCCAGCGAAGCGGCTGCGTCCGGGCTCGCGCCGGCGGCGAGGGCTGCGTCCCGACACAGCGCTTCGAGCGCGCCGATACCGATGACGAAGCCCTTGTCCATGACGAAACCCGCTGTTGGCGGACATATTCCTAGACGGAAAGGCGCGCCGACGGAACGCTGCCGTTGCCCCGGATTCTCCCGCCCTGCCAACGGGGGCATTCCGCGGCCTTCCAGCGCCGCATACTGTCTCGTGGAGGTTCGGTATCGGGATGCGGGTTCTTCGCTCTGCCGCGCCGGACTGTTGACCGGATGGAACCACGGTGCTAGGCAAGATTTGAATATAGTCGATCCGAAAATTTCTTTTGTCATAGGTCTGTTGGCATGTTTGCGCGCATTGCTGGATCGGCTGCCTTCATCTTCAGTCTATACATCGTGCCGGCCCAGGCGCAGGATCCGCAGGTCTATCACCGGCTCTGGACCCAGTTCCGCGGGCCGTCGATGAATCTCGACGTCTTCAACGGCGGCGACAAGAACGACATGACCCATCTCGCGCAAGCGGCCGACTATTCGGGCCAGTACTGGCGTCTCACGCCCGCGGGGAATGGCTATTTCAAGCTGACCACGATGTTCCGGGGCAAAGGAATGTGCCTCGACGTGTTCAACGGCGGTCCGCGCGACAATCAGGTGCATCTGACGTCCTGCGCCAACTACAGCGGCCAGTTCTGGGCCTTGTCGAACCAGAATGGATGGTACCGCCTCACGACGCAGTTCAGAGGTCCCGGCATGTGCCTCGACATCTTCAACGGCGGTCCGGACGACAACCAGCCGCACCTGACGCCCTGTGCCAACTATTCCGGCCAGTTCTGGCAGATCTCTCCGACCGACAAACGGATCAACTGATCCGGGCGATCTCGGGCTTTGCCCGGACGCCGTGGCGACGAGAACCCGGGGCGACAGGGCACGTTCGCGCTTTCGTCGTTTGACAATCGCGCCCGATCATCTGCTATCAGCGGCAAGCCATCGCCAACAGCCGGATAGCATTCCATGACGAACGTCGCCCTGACCGGGCTTGCCCGGGACCTCGCCCGCCGCGCCGACGAGGGGCGCCCGGTGCGCATCGGCGTGATCGGATCGGGCGAGATGGGGACCGATCTCGTCACGCAGTGCATGCTGATGAAGGGCGTCCATCTCGCGGCCATCTCCACCCGCCGCCCCCACACCGCGCGGGAGGCGATCCGCATCGCCTATGGCGACGAGGCCATGGCCTGCGAGGCCGAGACGGAATCGAAGGTGACGGCGGCGATCGAGGCCGGCCGCATCGCCATCACGTCGAACGAGCGGCTGGTCACCAACCCGCTGATCGACGTGGTCATCGATGCGACGGGCAAGCCGGGCGTGGCCGCCGACTTCGACCTGATGGCGATGGAGCACGGCAAGCACGTCGTGATGATGAACGTCGAGGCCGACGTCACCATCGGCCCATGGCTGAAGCGGCAGGCCGACCGGCTCGGCGTCGTCTATTCGGTCGGGGCCGGCGACGAGCCGTCCTCCTGCATGGAACTGATCGAGTTCGCGTGCGCGCTCGGCTACACCATCGTGTCGGCCGGAAAGGGCAAGAACAACCCGCTCAACCACGACGCGGTGCCCGACGACTATGCCGAGGAAGCCGCCCGCCGGAACATGAACCCGCGCATGCTGGTGGAATTCGTCGACGGGTCGAAGACCATGGTCGAAATGTGCGCGATCGCCAACGCCACCGGCCTCGTTCCCGACGTGCCGGGCATGCACGGCCCGAACGCCGGCCGCGACGACCTCGCCAGGGTTCTCATCCCGCGCGAGCATGGCGGCGTCCTGTCGAGAAAGGGCGTCGTCGACTACACGGTCGGCAAGGGCGTGGCGCCCGGCGTCTTCGTCGTCGTCGAGGCCACGCATCCGCGCATCATCGAGCGGATGGACGATCTGCACGTGGGGAAGGGGCCGTACTACGCCTTCCACCGTCCCTACCATCTGACCTCGCTCGAGGTCCCGCTGACCGCGGCGCGGATCATGCTGACGGGCAGGCCCGACATGGTGCCGCTGCCGCGTCCGGTCGCGGAAGTCTGCGCGGTCGCCAAGCGCGACCTCGCGCCCGGCGACCCGCTCGATGCGATCGGCGAGACCTGCTACCGCTCCTGGACGATGCTCGCAGGCGACGCGCGGGCGGCTCAGGCCATTCCGGTCGGGCTGCTCGAAGGGGGCAGGGTTACGGCACCCGTCAAGAAGGGCGCATTGCTCACTCGGGCCAACGCCACGCCCGACACCACCACCAGGCTCTACGCGTTGCGCCAGGCACAGGACGCAATGATCCACGCCGACGGCTGAACGGCGGTTTCCATCCGCCGACACCGACCAGCGGGAACGGGAAGCCGCCCGCCGCCGCCTACTTGCCCAGTTCGACGGAACGCGCGCGGGCGGCCTCGACGGCCTCGGTCAGCAGCTTCGTCAGCCGGTCGTCGCCCATCAGAACGGCCAGTGCGGCGGCGGTCGTGCCGTTGGGGCTCGTCACCTGTTCGCGCAGGCGGCCCGGCTGCTCGCCGCTTTCCCTGGCGAGGCAGGCCGCACCATAGACGGTCTGCAGCGCGAGCAGCTTCGCCGTCTCGGCGGGCAGCCCGGCGGCTTCGCCGGCCTGGGTAAGGCCTTCGATGAAATGGAAGATATAGGCCGGGCCGGACCCCGAAACGGCGGTCACGGCATCCATCAGGTCCTCGCTGGCGATCTCGGCCACGGCGCCGCTGCTTTCGAGCAGTTCCCTCACGAATGCTTTCGTCTCCGCGCCGGTGACGGCATTGGCGAAGGTGACCATCATGCCTTTGCCGATCGCGGCCGGGGTGTTCGGCATGCAGCGGATAATGGCCGCGTCATCGCCCAGAATCTCCTGGATGGTCGCGATGGGGACGCCGGCAGCGATGCTGAGGAAGGCGGAGCGTGCGGCGAAACGCCGGTACTCCGGCACGACAGTCCGCATCACCTGCGGCTTCACCGCGAGGATGACGAGGGTCGGATCGAGATCCGCGGGAAGTTCGCCGGCCGAGGCCGCGGTGCCGACGCCCAGGCGATAGGCGCGCTCGCGCAGGGCCTCGTTCGGCTCGACGACGAAAACCTCGCCCGGCACCAGCCTGCCGGAGAGCAGCCAGCCGTCGAGCATGGCGTGGCCCATGTTGCCGCAGCCGACGAGGATCAGTCTGACGCTCATGTTCGGATCCTTCCGTTTGTCCGCGCGTAGCACCGGCCTTGCGGTTCGCGCAAGGCGCCATCGTCGCGCGGCGACGTGGAGGTCCGCGGCGGCTCAGCCCGAGATCGCGTCGCCCTCGCGCCAGGCGCGACGGCCCCAGTTCCTGAGGCGCATGCGCGCGGCGATGAAGCCGCCGACGATCGGCGCCAGCAGGAAGGACGCCAGCACGACCGCGGGGATCAGGATCTCCGCACGGTCCGCCAGGGCGGGAACGGACAGGACGGTCACCGTGCCGATGCCGAACAGCATCGCATTGACCTGCATGGCGCAGACGATCCTGAGCCAGATATCTGTCGAGAACATTGCCGGTCTCCTCTGAAGGACGGGTCAGCCGGTCAATGCGGCTGCGGGTCAGGGGTTCCGGGCTGTTGCGGGTCGCGCCGGTCGCAGCAGGCCGCTCCAGTCGATCATCTTGCGCGCCCGGCGTCTCTGCGGCGCGACGCTGGCGGGGATGGCGAAGCGCGCCACGTAGCGCAGCCCGAAGACGGCGAGAACGAAAAACAGCCAGACCGGATCGACGCGGCGGAAAAAGAAGCTTTCCAGGAAGGCGTTGAAGGCGGTGAACATCAGGGTCATCATGAAGAAGTCGGCGAGGAACACGTTCTCGCGGTTTTGCGGGACCCGCAGATAGTCGATCATCGGCACGACGAGGAAGGCGACGACCGCGACGACGAGCGTCGGCAAGCCCATCAGCACGGCCACGTCGAGGTAGCCGTTGTGGCCGTGGACGATGCCGCGGATGTCCCAGTCGCTGTCGAAGGGCTTGTCCTGGAGCTGCACCACCGGCGTCCCCCAGAAACTCTCGTAGCCGTATCCGAACCACGGTTTCCTCTCGATCATCTCGAGCAGGAACGTCCAGAGTGTCGTTCGTCCGGTATAGGTGAGGCCGGGCGAAATCTGCTGCGACAGATCCCAGAGCGGCTGCCACACGACGATCCCCACCGTGCCGACCGCGGCCGCGACGAGTGCGATCGCAAAGACCAGCGGCACCGCGCGGCGGAGGCCGACGAGGCTCGGCCCCATCACCATCAGGAAGGCGAGCGGGACGAGACCCGTCGTCGTCTTCGATCCGGTGTGGGCCAGGAAGACGACGGCCGACAGCAGGAGAACGCTGCCGGACCAGCGCCATCCCCGGCGTATCAGGTAGAGCCCCGCGAAGCTCAGACCCGCCATCACGGGGCCGGCCACGTTCTTGTGCGAGAAGGCGCCGCGCCAGAGGCCCGCATGCTGCGGTTCGGTGGAGTCGGTGCCGTGGATCGCGATGTCGGGATAGACGACCAGCCCAGCGTAACACAGGCCGACGATCGCCAGACCGGTCACCGCGAGCACGGTGGAGATCGCGTCCGCATCTCGTGGCACCGTCAGCACCGTCACCATCGCGAGCACGCCGATCAGCGTGAAGACTGCGGTTCGGAAGGCCGAAGAGGGATCGGCCGCATGGGCGACGGATACGAAGAACAGGCCGAGGAGCACGGCCCACCAGAATCCGACCAGGCTTGCCAGCACCCTCCGGTCCACGAAGGCGAGGAGACAGAAGAGCGACAGGGCGCCGACCGCGCCGAAGCCCAGCTGGTTGACGATGTCGCCGCCCGTCGCTTCCGCTGCCATCGGCGAGAAGGGGCGGAACGAGATGATGGAGATGCCGAACAGCAGCATCGCCAGCAGGGTCGCCGTGCCGCGCCGATCGAGGAGAGGGGTACCGGACACGACCTCAGTTCTTTTCGGCCTGGCGGTACTGCTCATTGACGTATCCGAACTCCGCGAGCAGTCGCCCCACCGCGACGTAGAAGGGGTAGAGACCGTTCGCGACCGACCCCGTCCGCGCGAAGCGGATCGTGCCGCGGACCGGAGATGCGGCGAGGAGGGCGAGGCTCTTGGCGGCCACCCGCATGCGTGCGGCGAACGACGAGCCGCGCCGGCGCTTTTCCACCCGGGTCGACAGGGCGCCCTCGCGCAGCGAGCGGGAGCGGATCCAGTCCGGTTCCAGGCGGCGTGCCGGCACGGTCTCCCGAACCGGAGCCTGGGCACACCAGCCGAGCGTGAAGCCGCGCATCGCCGCGCGACTCAGGAAGTCGGAATCGCCGCCGCCGGTGAAGTTGAACGACAGGTCGAGGAAGGGGCGCGGCATGGCGTCGAGCACGCGCCGCGCGACGAGGAGGTTGCCGGACGAGTAGAGCGCGGGAACGACGCCGGTCTCCCGGTAGGGTGGCGCGAAGACCGGGTGCTCGGCCCAGTGCTCGTGCCCCGGTTCGTGGAAGACGGGAACCTGCGGGCCGCCGACGATGTCTGCAGCGAGCGTCTCGGCACTGCGGCACATGGTTTCCAGCCAGTCCGGTCCCGCGATCTCGTCGTCGTCGATCACCAGGATCGACCGGAGGCCGGGGAATTCGGCGAGTGCGGTCGTCCACCCGGCATTGTAGGCGCAGCAGTTGCCGCGGTCGTGGGCGATGACGAGCAGCCCCGGCGCCGTCCCGTTTTCGAACAGCGGCGCGACGGCATCGGCGCCGGCGTGCCATTCCGCGTCATTCTCCATGACGATCACCGCGAAAAGGCGTGTCGTCCTCTGGCCGATCACCGACTGGAGCGTCGCCAGCACCTGTTCGGGACGCTTGTAGGTCGGAAGCGTGACGACGACCTCGACCTCGCCGGAGCGAAGTCCGGGGGAGCGTGCCACCACGGTGACGTTGCTGGCGCTGGAGTTCGGCTGCATCCGCGGCTCTTTCGGGCGATCGACCCATAAAGACAGTGCGCCGTTAAGACATGGTTAAGCACTGCGAGAGGTAGGCGGCTCCCCAACCATATCCGGGCCGCGCCGCGGCATGGCCGTTGCGAGACCTTAAGCGAGACTTCACCGGCCTTCGCTAGGCATGTCCCGACCTGGACGGACACGATGCACCTGATTTTCGTCACCTCGCTTGTTCCCGACGGCGACCCGACGACCGGATACGAGATCGCCAATGCGGCGATCATCGCCGCCCTGCGCCGCAACGGCGCGCGGGTGACGGTGCTCGGCTATACCTGGCCCGGCAAGACGCCGTCCGATCCGGAGAACACGATCTCGCTCGGCGAGGTCGGCGTGCGGACGGAAGGTGCGGGCGCATTCCAGAAGATGCGATGGCTGGCGGGTGCCGTGCTTTCCGGCCTGACCTTCGCGTCCGCGAAACTCCGGGCCGCGAGCGAGGCCGACATCCGTGCGGCCCTTCGACGTGCCGGACCCTATGACGGCTACGTCCTCAATGCGGCGCAGTTCGCCGGTGCCTTCGAAGGCCTCTTCGGGGATCGACCCTCCATCTTCGTGGCGCACAACGTCGAGCACCGCTCCGCCGAGGAGAACGCGCTCGCGGTCGACGACATCGTCCAGCGCACCCTGTTCCGTCGCGAGGCCCGCCTCGTGCGCGGGGTGGAGGAACGGCTCTGCGCCCGCGCCGCCTTCGTCTTCACGCTGGCCGAGGAGGATCGTGACGCCCTGGGGGTGCCCGGGGACGCGCGGTCCGCCGCGCTTCCGCTCGTCACCCGCCCGTCCGCGCCCGTGCCGGGCTCTTCGCGGGAGATCGTCTGCGATGCAGCCCTGATCGGCACCTGGACCTGGCAGCCGAACCGGATCGGTCTCGAATGGTATCTGCGCGAGGTGACACCCTGGCTGCCGCGCAACTTCCGCACGCGCATTGCCGGCAGCATACCGGCGAACCTCGCCTGTCCGCCAGGTGTCGAGTTCGCCGGCCGCGTTCCCGATGCCGTCGGCTTCGTGCGGGGGGCAGCCGTGGTGCCGCTGATCGCCCGGGCAGGCACCGGCGTCCAGCTGAAGACCATCGAGGCGTTCGAGCAGGGCCTCGCCTGCGTCGCCACCAGCCGCTCGCTGCGGGGGATCGCGTACCTGCCGTCGAACTGTCGGATGGCCGACGACCCGGCGGCCTTCGCCGCGAACCTCGCCGCCATGGCCGCCGACCGCATCGCCGACGTCGACGGACGCGCCTTCCATGCCGCTCAGCTTCGGGCGCTGGACGACAGGATCACCCGCGGTCTCAGGGCCATCGGCGCCATGGCGGTGAGCGGGGCGGCTGCGGCATGAACACCGGTGCAAAGCAACTCGGAAGCGCGGCGCGTTTGCCGCTGCCCGCTGAACGGTCCATCCTCGGCGTCGACGTCATGCCGATGACCCAGGAGCAGGCGGTCGCCTTCCTCGGCCAGCGCATCCGAGCCGGGCGCTTTACCAAGATCGCCTTCCTCAATGCGCATGTGGCCAATCTCGCCACCGCCGACCCGTCCTTCCGGCAGACGCTCTCGGACTTCGTGGTCTTTCCGGACGGCATCGGCGTCGACATCGCCTCGAGCGTCCTGCATGGGCGCCCCTTTCCGGCCAACCTGAACGGGACGGATTTCGTCCCCGCGTTCATGGCCGCGCAGACGGCCCCGTTGAGGATCGGGCTGATCGGGACGTCGCGGACCAATGTCGAACTGGCCGCGTCCCATCTGCGCGCCTTCGCGCCGCAGCACGAGATCGTCATGGTGCAGGACGGATTCTTCGGCGACGCCGAGGTCGCGGGCATTCTCGCCCGGCTGGAGGCGGTCCGCCCGGACGTGCTGCTGGTCGCAATGGGCGTGCCGCGCCAGGAGCGATGGATCGCCGATCACCTGTCGGAGCGCCATTGCACCCTCGCGCTCGGCGTCGGCGCCTTGCTCGACTTCATGAGCGGCACCATCCCGCGGGCGCCGCTGCGGCTGCGTCGCCTCGGCCTCGAATGGCTGTTCCGGCTGCTCGTGGAACCGGCACGGCTGTGGCGTCGCTACATCGTCGGCAATCCTCTCTTCCTCCTGCGCGTCCTGCGCCGCAAGCTGTCCGGCGGCGGCCCGCGTTGATCGATCCGGGCCAGGCCATACCGAGAGAACCGCATCCGCCGACGGCCATCGTCACGGCGAGCTACGCACCCGACTTCGAACGGTGCCGGCTGCTGTGCGAGACGATCGACGCCCGTGTGACGGGCTTCACGCGCCACTATATCCTCGTCGAGCATTCCGACGTCGCGCTGTTCCGGCAGCTCGAAGGGACACATCGCCTGGTGATCGACGAACGCGACCTCCTGCCGCCCTGGCTCCGGTCGTTCCGCGATCCCACCAGCCGGTTCCGCCGCCGCATCTGGCTCAGCCCCCGCACGATGCCGCTGCGCGGCTGGCACGTTCAGCAGCTGAGACGGATCGCCATCGCGCTGAACGCCCCGGAGGACGCATTCGTCTACTGCGATTCCGACGTCGCCTTCGTGCGGCCGTTCGATTGCGGGTACTTCTGGCACGACGGCGCGGTGCGGCTGTTCCGCCGCGAGGATGCCCTGGCGGGGCAGACGGGCAGCGAGCAGCGGGAATGGTCGGCGCATGCGGGCCGCATCCTCGGCGTCGCCCATCCGGAAGTCTCGCCGCACGACTACATCGCCACGCTCATCGCCTGGCGGCGCGATTCGACGGAAGCCATGTGCCGCCGCATCGAGGCGATCACGGGCCGTCACTGGGTGGCCGGCATCGCCTCGCGCCGCATGTTCTCCGAATGCATGATCTATGGCCGCCATGCCGCCGAGGTCGCTGCGCTGCGGGGGCATTTCCTGTCCGGCGAGGAGCTGTGCCGCGTCTACTGGACGGGGCCGCGGATGTCGGAAGCCGACATGCGCGACTTCCTCGCCGCGCTGGCACCGCATCAGGTCGCCGTGGGCATGCAGTCCTTCATCGGAACGGACGTGGCCACGATCCGCAGGCTCGTCGCCTGACCCTGCTCAGAACGGTCGCGGCCGCATCTTCATCGCCGAGTAGGTGAGTCCCGCCGATGCCAGGTACAGCAGGGCGAAGGCCGCATTGAGGGCCATCACCATCGTCTCCGTCGCGCCCGCGTTGAGCAGGAGCACGACGAGCAGCAGCGCCTTCAGACCTGCCAGCAGGGCGAGGTTGAGTGCGCGCAGCAGCGTCTGGCCGCGGGCGAAGAGCAGTTCGGCATGGTACTCGACCAGATTGCGCAGGCCCGGGACGAAGAGGGCGAGCAGGACCAGTGGCGCTGCCTCGGCGACATTGCTGCCGAGCAGACGGGGCTCGATGCGCAGCGCCAGCGCCAGCGCCAGAAGCCCGGCGGTCGAGACGACGAACACCCCTGCTTCGAGGCCGATCCTCAGCATCCGGCGCGAGAGCATCTCGGGAGCGCGCATCATCCGCTGCACCAGCATCATGGTGAAGGTGCGGATCGGAATGGCGGTGAGATCGATGAGCCGCATCACGATCGCGTAGATGCCGGCGAGGTGCGGGCCACCGATCGCCAGCACCAGCAGCTTGTCCATCTCCATCTGGAGGTAGAAGATCATCTCGGCTCCCGCGACATACACGGAATCGGCAAGCCGGCGCAGATAGAGCCGCATGCGGAAGCGGATGCGCCGGCGGGGATGGAAGAAGCCGACGGCGACGGTCAGCGACAGGGCGTTGGCGGCGAGATACCACGCCGCCCAGCCGGCGAGGTCGGGCGAAGCCGAAAAGGCGAAGGCCATGGCCGCCATGGCCCGGATCGCCGTGGTCAGGATCGCCAGGAACGCGGCCCGTCCGAATCGGCCCATGCCGTTGTTGACGATGATGACTGCCTCGACCGGCCTCCAGAACAGTGTCTCGGCCACGATCAGCAGGGCGAAGACGCCCGGCGCCATCTTGCCGGCGAACAGGACCAGCCAGACGGCATAGCTGGCCGCCGCCAGGACGGGCAGCGACAGTGCCGACATGACCAGGAAGCCGCCGGTGAAGACCCCTATCAGCAGCGGCTTGACGGTGGCGGCCCGGTAGAGCGCCGAGACGAAGCCGAAGGCGAGGATGCGCGACAGCATCACGCCAGCCGCCGAGGCGGTCGCGAAGAGGCCGAACTCGGCGATCGACAGGGTGTTGGCGAGCGCGACGAAGTAGACCAGCGAAAAGACCAGCCGGCCGACCGACCCGCTCACCGCCGTCGCGTAGTCGCGCAGCAGCCCGGTTCGTGCAGCGAGGAAGCGGATGATCCTTTGCATGGAGCCCGACCCGGGGACCCCGCCTGCCCAAGTCACGATGCGGGTTCCCGATGGCGTCGATCGTCGAAACCGCAGGCTAGCTGAGAATCCTTAACCCGGCGTGATGCGCGCCGGGTCCCGCCTTTTCCCGGTTTGCGGCATGCTCCGGCGTCGATCCGGTGCATGCGCGTTAACCATTTGTTTCCCACGCCTCTTTAGTTTGCCTTAACGAAGGTGCGGCTCGGCGCACCCGTTGGAACTGCAGCGCGTCATGCCCGACCACGACAACCGCCATCGGAGCGACAGGATCGGCTCGCTCCTGAGCCTCGTTCCGGCCTTGCACGCTGCGACGGGCACGGAGGGCCGCCGTCCGTCCGACGATGACGGCGTATCGGCGTCCGAGCGCCACCGGCGGGCGCGCTCGCGAAGGGAAGCCGCGGCGAGCCCGCTGATGGCGGCCCTTGCCCAGGCACGCATGAAACGGGAGGAACCCGAACCGCGCTCCGCAGAGCCTGAGACTTTCGCCGAACACGAGCGCGAGCTTCGCGCGCTTTTCGCATCCGATGCCCGTCGCCGTGCATCCGCGCCAGCGCCCGCCGCGGCGCCGGAGCCGCAACCCAAGGAACTGGCGGACGTCGGCTTTCCGGCGAACGTCGACGCCGGCCGTCCGGTGAAAGGGGACACGCCCGAACCGCCGCCCGCCGTCGCCCCGGCCGCCGCTCCGCCACGGGTTCCGGCACGGGCCGCGGACGAGGAGCCGCCGGCGATCCGGCCCGTCTACGCGTCGGCTTCCGATCCGGGCGACACCCACTGGCGTCCGCTCATCGATCCGGTGCAGGTGGTGCGCGGGGTGCTGCGATCAGGTTGGATCATCGCCGCCACCACGGTGTGCGGAGCCGCGATGGCTGCCGCGCTCGCGCTGTCGACGCCCAAGCAATACGTCGCGCTGACCGAGCTGATCGTCGACCCGCGCCAGCTCCGCATCGTCCAGAACGAGCTCACCGACGGCGGCCTTTCGGCCGAAGCCATGCTCGCGGTCGTCGAGAACCAGGTCCGTGTGCTCCGGTCGGGCGTCGTGCTGGGCAAGGTCGTCGACACGCTCGGCCTTGACCGCGATCCCGAGTTCAACGGGACCCGCAGCGGCGGCCCCCTGAGCTTCCTCGGCAACCTTCGCGCGCTGATCTCGTCAAGCGGCGATTCGGGGGACCCGTCGCTGCGCCGGCGTACCCTCGCGATCGAGCATCTGGGCGAGGCCACGGACGTGGTTCGCGGCGGCAAGACCTTCGTCGTCGCGGTAACCGCGCGGACGGAAGATGCCGGCAAGTCCGCCCTGATCGTCAACACGCTGACCGACGTCTTCCTCGAAACCTACGGTTCCATCCAGGCCGGTGCCGCGGGACGGGCATCCGACGAGATCTCCGCCCGCCTCGCGGAGCTGCGCAGCGGGGTCGAGGACGCCGAGCGGAAGGTCGAGGCGTTCAAGTCGGAGAACGACATCGTCGATGCCCAGGGCCGGCTGATCACCGACGACGAGATCGTGAAGCTGAACGACCAGCTGTCGACCGCGCGTGCCCGGACGCTGGAACTGCAGGCGCGCGCCGATTCGGCGCGAACGGTCACGGTCGACGCCGCGCTGGCCGGAAACCTTCCCGAGCAGACGAGTTCGCCGGTCCTGACCGAGCTGCGCACACAGTATTCGCTGCTGCGGCAGGAGGCCGACCGCATCGGCACGCGCCTCGGACCACGGCATCCGGAGCGTGTCGCCATCGATGCGCAGGTGGACGCGGCGCGTGCCCGCGTCGAGCAGGAACTGCGGCTGGTGGCCTCGTCGATCCAGGTCGAGCTGCGCCGGGCCGTGCAACTGGAGCAGGACCTGGCGGCCCGGCTGGCGCAGCTCAAGGCGCGGCAGGCCGGCCTGAGCGGCGAACTGGTGACGCTGCGCGAACTCGAGCGCGAGGCGACGGCCAAGCGGGCCGTCTACGAAGCCTTCCTGCTGCGCGCGGGAGAGACCGGACAGCAGCGCGACCTGAACACGGCCAATGTCAGCGTCATCTCGAAGGCCACGCCGCCCCTCGAGCCGTCGGGGCCGTCGCGCAGCATGATGACGCTTCTGGGTGCCTTCCTGGGCTTCGGTGCGGGAGTGGGTATCGGCGTGGCGCGCGGCGTCGTCGGCAGCCTGCGTGCGGACGGGGCGGGCGAACGGCCGGAACAACCGCCCCGCACGCCTTTCCCGCGGGCGGCAGCCCGGCTGCTGCGCCGCCCGGAACATGCCGACGAAACGACAGTAAGCGCGCGTTCAGATGCGCAGGACGCAAACCGCCCCGAACAGACGGCCGCCTTGGCCGAGGAGACAGACATGCATCACGCACGTGCCCCGATGGGCTGGACTCCGAACGACAACCCGATGCCGGCCGATCGCTATCCGGCCCCGCAGAGCCTCGCGCCCTATCCCCAGGGGGTTCAGTCCTCCGAGCCGCCGCGCCAGTGGATGCATCCTGCCGGTCCGGCTGCAGGATACGCGCCTTACCCGCAGGCACCCGCCTATCCGCCGGCGCCGTCCTATCCGCAGGGCTACGCACCGGCGCAGGGCCATCCGGGCATGCAGCCGCAGGCCTATGGCCAGCCGGCCGCGCCGCAGATGCCGCCGCAGGGAGCGGGCTACGCACCCTATCCGGGGCATCCGCAGAACTGGACCGGTCAGGCGCCCGCGCAGAACTACCCCTCCCAGCCGATGGATCCGCGTGCCTATCCCTACGCCGAGCGCCCGGCCTGGAGCCATGCACAGCAGGCAGCCATGGCCGAGCCGGTATATCCCTATGGCTACCCGCAGCCGCAGCCGCAGGCAGGTGGCTGGCCGCAGTCGGGCTGGCAGCAGCCCGCTGCCCCGCCGCCGGTGCGCCGCGATGCGCCGCCCGCGCCGCAGGCCTCGTCCGGCGGCGACGGCGACAAGAGCGCCATCGAGGAGATCCGCGACAGCCTGCGCGAGTTCCGCGTCGCGCTGCGGGACCTCGCGGAAAGCCGCGGCCGCCGACGGTTCCTCTGAGCGCATTTGCGGCAGAACGTCATCGAGGGGCGCATTGACGCGCTTACGATCGCTGCGAATGTCGGATAAGGCTGACCTTCACCAGGCATGGCAGGAGGAAGCGGGATGACCGATGTGATCGATGGCAAGAAGGTCGCCGAGGAGGTGGTCGCGGCCGTCAAGGACGGCGCGGCGAAACTGATCGCGGAGACCGGCGTGACGCCGGGCATCGCCGTGGTGATCGTCGGCCACGATCCCGCCAGCCAGGTCTACGTCAACTCGAAGTCGCGCAAGGCAAAGGAGTGCGGCTTCCATTCGGACCAGCACGAACTGCCGGACGATACGTCCGAGGCCGATCTTCTCGCGCTCATCGACCGGCTGAATGCCGATCCCGCGATCCACGGTATCCTCGTGCAGCTGCCGTTGCCGAAGCAGATCGATTCGGGCCGGGTGATCCAGGCGATCTCGCCGGACAAGGACGTCGACGGCTTCCATTTCGTCAATGTCGGCAAGCTCGGCACCGGCGAGATCGCGTCCGCCTTCGTGCCCTGCACCCCGGCGGGATCGATGCTCCTGATCGAGCGGGTTCGCGGTCGCGACCTGTCGGGCCTCACAGCCGTCGTCGTCGGACGATCCAACATCGTCGGCAAGCCGATGGCGAACCTGCTGCTTTCGGCCAACTGCACGGTCACCATCGCCCACAGCCGGACGAAGGACCTTCCGGCGCTCTGCCGGACGGCCGACATCCTCGTCGCCGCGGTCGGCAGGCCCGAAATCGTCAAGGGCGACTGGGTCAAGCCCGGTGCGACCGTCATCGACGTCGGCATCAACCGCATCGACGCGCCGGAGCGCGGCGAGGGCAAGACGCGCCTCGTCGGTGACGTCGCCTTCGACGATGCGGCCAGCCAGGCCGGCGCGATCACGCCGGTGCCGGGCGGGGTCGGCCCGATGACCATCGCCATGCTGATGGCCAACACGCTGGTCGCCGCCTGCCGCATGGCCGGGGTGGAACCGCCGCGCTTCTGACGCGGCAGGGGACGGCGCCGCCGTCCTCGCCCGGACCGTTTCCTCCTGTGCAACCGGAACCCATGGCCGACAGCGTCGATCCCGCCCGACAGTTCGCTTTCCTGCTCGTGGACAAGTTCTCCATGTTCTCGCTGGCGGCGGCGATCGACACGTTCCGGTCGACCAACCGGCTCATCGGCCGCGACTTCTACGCCTGGACGACGGTCTCCGTGGACGGCGAATCGGTGATCGCCTCCAACGGGCTTCCGCTCAAGGTCGATTATTCGGTCTCCGACATGCCGGCGGCCGACATCCTGTTCGTCTGCGTCGGGCTGGCCACCGAATTTCCCGGCAAGAGCCGGGTGCTCGGCGCGCTGCGCTCCTGGGGGCGCAAGGGCGGCTCGCTCGGCGCGCTGTCGGTGGGCGCGCATCTTCTTGCCGAGGCAGGGCAGCTCGAAGGCCATCGCTGCACCATCCACTGGGAAAACCGCGCCGGTTTCCAGGAGCGGTTTCCCGACATCCAGTGCACCGGCAACGTCTACGAGATCGACCGCAAGCGCTACACCTGCGCCGGCGGCACCACGTCGATCGACCTGATGCTGGAGATCGTACGCGCGGATTTCGGCGCGAGCGTCGCCAACGAGGTCGCCAACCAGTTCCACCACGAGCGCATCCGCGGCGCCACCGATAGGCAGCGCGTCGGGCCGGAGCGCGACCTGACGGGCAAGTCGGAGAAGCTGAAGAAGATCGTGGCGCTGATGGCCGAGCGCCTCGACGAGCCGCTGTCGGCGGTCGAACTGGCGAAATCGGCGGGGCTGTCTGTGCGTCAGGTCGAGCGGCTGTTCCTGCGCCACCTCAACATGACGCCGGGGCGCTACTACATGCGGCTGAGGCTCGAACGGGCGCGCGAACTGCTGCGCCAGACCAATCTGCCGATCCTCGACGTCGCCATCGCCACCGGCTTCACGTCGCATTCCTATTTCGCGCAGAGCTACAGGCTGCAGTTCGGCCGGCCGCCGAGCGAGGAGCGGCGCACCACCTACTGAACGCCGGTCTTCGCCGGTCGCGGAAACGTCAGCGGCCGCTTCTCGACATGTCGATCTGGCGTTCGCGAATGATGGCGTCGAGACGCTCCTGGGTGAGCACCTCCGGGGGCGGCTCGACCGTGTCGCGGGTCTCGACCCGGTAGGGGGAACCGCCGCAGGCGGACAGGACCAGGGGCGCGCACAGGGCGAGCAAGGCGATCTTCTTCATGCCGGCATATCTAACGGTGACGGCGGCGGCCGGCAATCGCTTTCGCTACCCGCCGTGAACGCGTGTTCGCGTGAGACGATCCGGCCGCGGACCTACTGGCCGGCCGACGCCTTCGTGCCCGCTGGCGCCCTGTCCGACGGACCGTTCCGCGGCGCGACCCGCCGCGCCCGCTGGTCGGCCGGTCCCTCGGCGCCGGCGAGGTTGCAGGCGGTGTTGACGAGGCCAATGTGCGAGAAGCCCTGCGGGAAGTTGCCGACGAGGCGGCGGGCGACCGGGTCGTATTCCTCCGCCAGCAGTCCGAGATCGTTGCGCAGGCCGAGCAGCCGCTCGAACAGCGCGTTGGCCTCGTCCATCCTGCCGAGCATGGCATAGGCGTCGGCGAGCCAGAACGAGCAGGCGAGGAACGCGCCCTCGCGTCCGCCGACGCCGTCGTCGACCTCTTCCGTCGCATAGCGCAGCACGAAGCCGTCATGCAGCAGCTCGCGCTCGATCGCGGCGACCGTCCCGGCGAGCCGCGGATCGTCGCGCTTGAGGAAACCGACCTGCGGCATCAGAAGCAGGGACGCGTCGAGCGCGTCTCCGCCGTAGTGCTGGACGAAGCTGTTCTTGCCCGCGTCGAAGCCGTTGCTCACGACGTCGCGGCGGATGGCGTCGCGCACCCGGCGCCACCTCTCGACCGGCCCGTCGA
Organism: Aquibium microcysteis; assembly: GCF_014495845.1. Taxonomy (NCBI): domain Bacteria; kingdom Pseudomonadati; phylum Pseudomonadota; class Alphaproteobacteria; order Hyphomicrobiales; family Phyllobacteriaceae; genus Aquibium; species Aquibium microcysteis. Next base: position 2,436,392 of record NZ_CP061080.1, on the reverse strand, counting down.
GACCGTGCCGCTCCGCGCTCCTGATGGCGCGGTCGAAGGCGACCCAGCACATCACGCGCGAATGGGTGAAGGCCCGGGGCGGGCCGCGGACTTCCCAGATGCCGTTGTCGAGCGTCTGCCAGACGGCCTCGACGTGTTCCAGCAAGGCCTTCTGGAACTGCCAGGATTCCTCCAGCGAGCTCAGTTCCGCCTCGCGGGCGGCGTGAAGGGCGTCCATCAGCTCGCCGTAGATGTCGAGCTGCAACTGCTCGGCCGCGCCGTTGCCGACGCGCACGGGCCGGCTGTTCTCGTAGCCCGGCAGCCAGGGAATCTCGATCTCCGGCAGCCAGCGCTCGCCGGAGATGCCGTAGACGACGTCCAGCTGCTGCGGGTGGCCGGCGGCCGCGCGCAGCAGCCATTCGCGCCAGGCGGCCGCCTCCTCGCGGTAGCCGCAGTCGAGCAGGGCGTAGAGCGTCAGCGTGGAATCGCGGATCCAGCCGTAGCGGTAGTCCCAGTTGCGGGTGCCGCCGAGTGCCTCGGGGATCGAGGTCGTCGGTGCGGCGACGATGCCGCCGGTGGGGAGATAGGTCAGGAGCTTGAGGGTGATCAGCGACCGCATCACCGCCTCGTGGTGCGCGCCCCGATAGGTGCAGCGGCGCGACCATTCCCGCCACCACAGGGTCGTCTGATGCAGGCTCTCGGCATGATCCTCGACGAAATGCGCCATCTTGTGGGAGCGGTGGTAGGACAGCGTGAAGGAGACGTCCTCGCCGGCGCGCACGACGAAATCCGCATGCGTCGTCATGTTGCGGCCCGACAGCGGCACGCGGGAATGCAGTTCCACGGCATCGGGGCCGCTGATGGCGCTGAGGCCGTAGTCGCGACGGCGCACCCACGGCACCGCTTCGCCGTAGTTGAAGCGCAGGATGAACTCCATGTGCATCGGCACCGCGCCGCTGACGCCGCTGACGATGCGCACGACCTCGATCTTGTCCTCGTCATGGGTCAGCGGCATGAAGTCGGTCAGCGTGACGACGCCGGCCGCCGTCTCGAAGCGCGTTTCGAGAATGGCCGTGCCCGGAAGATAGCGGCGCGTCGTCCGCCCCGGCTCCACGGGCGCGACGAGCCAGCGTCCATGTTCGGGTCCTCCCAGAAGAGCGGCGAAACAGGCGGGCGAATCGAAGCGCGGGGCGCAGAACCAGTCGATCGAGCCGTCCCTCGCCACCAGCGCGGCAGAGACCATGTTGCCGATCAGGCCGTAATCCTCGAGCGGCTTCGATCGTGCGCGGGAGGCTCCGGTGCCGAGAACGTCAGCCATCAGCCGGCTCCGCGGAAGGATGGATAGAGGCTCATGCCGCCGTCGGCGACGAGGCTCGTGCCGACAATATAGTCGGCATCGTCGGAGGCGAGCCAGGCCACGGCGCGGCCGACGTCGTCGGGGGCGCCGATCCGGCCGTAGGGGATGAGTTCGAGCAGTGCATCGCGCGCCTCGTCGGACTGCCAGGCATCGGCATTGATCGGCGTGCGGATCGCGCCGGGCGCCACGGAGTTGACGCGGATGCGGCGCGGGGCGAGTTCCTGCGCGAGCGATTTCATCAGCAGCATCACGCCGCCCTTCGAAGCCGCGTAGTTCGCCTGGAAGGCCCAGGGGATGAATTCGTGCACGGAACTCGTGAAGATGATCTTGCCCGCTGCGCGCGACACGTCGGGGCGGAGCCCCTGGCTGAGGAACCGGCGCGCCGCGGCGCGTGCTGAAAGGAAGGCGCCGGTGAGGTTGACGTCGATCACCTGGCGCCAGGCCGCCAGCGACATCTCCTCGATCGGCGCCGCCTGCTCGATGCCTGCATTGGCGACCATGATGTCGAGCGCGCCGTAGCGTTCGACCGCCGCCTCGGCCATGGCTTCCACCTGCGCTTCGTCGGTCACGTCGGCCGGAAACGGGCTCGCGGTATCGCCGGCGCGGCGGATCGCCTCCACCACCGCGTCCGCCTCGGCCGCCGATCGCGGGTTGGGGCGATGGTTGACGATGACGGATGCGCCGGCGGCGGCGAGCGCCGTCGCGATCGCGGTCCCGATGCCGGAGGATGCGCCGGTGACGACCGCCACCTGGCGGGAGAGCGATCGGCTGTTTTCCGGTTTCGGCCGGACGTCGCCGGAGGAGGGGGAGCGGGAGGGCTCGCGGTACGCGTGATCAGCCATGACGACCGATCTAGCGCATCTTGCGCGCGTGGAAATGGCGCCGGTTCGTTTTTCGGCTCCCCCACCTCGGCGCGTCAGCCGAACACCGCGGCTCCCATGTCCGCCCGGCCCGCCATCGCGCGGAAGCCGGCGAAGAGTTCGCGGCCCATGCCGTAGCCGTTGGCGGTCAGGTCGGGCCGGGGGGCGGGGCGCGCAGCCAATTCGGCTGCGTCGACCAGAACCTCGAGCCGGCCGGTCTCGCCGTCGACGCGGATGACGTCGCCGTCACGGATGCGGCCGATCATGCCGCCCTCGACGGCCTCCGGCGTGACGTGGATGGCTGCGGGGATCTTGCCGCTCGCGCCCGACATGCGCCCGTCGGTGACGAGCGCGACCTTGTGACCGCGGTCCTGGATGACGCCCAGCACCGTGGTCAGGCGGTGCAGTTCCGGCATGCCGTTCGCCTTCGGGCCCTGGAAACGCACGACGGCGACGAAGTCGCGGTCGAGTTGCCCGGCCTTGAAGGCGGCGTTCAGCGCTTCCTGGCCGTCGAAGACGAGCGCCGGCGCCTCGACCACGCGGCGCTCCGGCTTGACCGCGGAGGTCTTGATGATGGCGCGGCCGAGATTGCCTTCGAGCACCTTCAGTCCGCCGGTCGGCTGGAACGCCTTGGGGAAGGGGGTCAGCACCTTCTCGTCGCCGCTCACTGCCGGTGCCGGCTCGCGCGCGACGGAGCCGTCCGGCGTCAGCTTCGCCTCCACGGCGTAGGGCCTCAGGCCCGTCCCCCAGACCGTCTCGACGTCCTCGTGCAGCAGTCCGGCGTCGAGCAGTTCGCGGATCAGGAACCCCATGCCGCCGGCGGCATGGAAATGGTTCACGTCGGCGAGACCGTTCGGATAGACGCGGGCGAGCAGCGGCACGGCGTCCGAGAGGTCCGAGATGTCCTGCCAGGTGAGGGCGATGCCGGCGGCGGCGGCCATGGCGATGAGGTGGATGGTGTGGTTGGTCGAGCCGCCGGTGGCGTGTAGCCCGACGACGCCGTTGACCACCGAGCGCTCGTCGATCATCCGGCCGGCCGGGCGGAAGTCGTTGCCGAGCGCGGTGATCGCCAACGCGCGCCTCGCCGCCTCGCGGGTCAGTGCGTCGCGCAGCGGCGTGCCGGGGTTGACGAAGGAGGCGCCGGGCAGGTGCAGCCCCATGATCTCCATCAGCATCTGGTTCGAGTTCGCCGTGCCGTAGAAGGTGCAGGTGCCGGGGCCGTGGTAGGATTTCGACTCGGCCTCCAGCAGTTCCGCGCGGCCGATCTTGCCCTCGGCGTAGAGCTGGCGGATGCGCGCCTTCTCGTCGTTGGGCAGGCCCGACGTCATCGGACCGGCCGGGATGAAGACGGCCGGCAGGTGGCCGAAGGTCAGCGCGCCGATGACCAGTCCCGGCACGATCTTGTCGCAGACGCCGAGATAGACGGCGGCGTCGAACATATCGTGCGACAGGCCGATGGCGGTCGCCATGGCGATCACGTCGCGCGAGAACAGCGACAGTTCCATGCCGGGCCGCCCCTGCGTGACGCCGTCGCACATGGCCGGCACGCCGCCCGCCACCTGCGCCACGCCGCCCGCCTCGCGCGCGGCCTGCTTGATCAGCGCCGGGAAGGTCTCGAAGGGCTGATGCGCCGACAGCATGTCGTTGTAGGAGGTGATGATGCCGAGATTGGCGATCGTGTCGCCGGCGAGTGCCGCCTTGTCGCCCGGCACGCAGGCGGCGAAGCCGTGCGCGAGGTTGCCGCAGGACAGGACGGCGCGGTTGACGCCCTTACCGACGGCTTCGTCGAGCCGGCCGAGATAGGTCTCGCGGGTCGGGCGCGAGCGCTCGCGGATGCGATCGGTGATGGCCTCGATGGCGCTGGTGGCGGTCATGGCTTCTCTTCCTGGCTGGGAGCCCAGTAGATGATCGGCGTCGTCTCGGCGGCGTCGAGGACGCGGCGGACGGGCAGGCACGCGTCCGGCGCGGCCAGCGCCGCCTCCAGCACGGTCCGCTTGGCGCGACCCTCGATATGCAGGACGAGCATCCGTGCGTCGGCGAGGCGCGGCAGCGCCAGTGTCAGCCGGGGCTCGCCGGCGCTCGGCGCGTGCACCGCAAAGACGGCCTGGCGGGTCAGGGGATCGAGCAGTTCGTCGAGATTCTCGGCATCGGGAAAGAACGACGCGGTGTGGCCGTCGCCGCCCATGCCGAGCACCACGACGTCGATCGGGAACAGGATCTCCAGCATCCGCAGGTCGGCGCGCTGGGCCGCCACCTCGACGCTGTCGGCATCGCTGTAGAGCGCAATCAGGTGGGAATCGGCCGCAGCCTCTTGAAGAAGGTTCTCGCGGACCAGGCGCTCGTTGGATCGCTCCGACGAAGGCGGGACGTATCTCTCGTCGACGAGGGTGATGGCGACCTTCGACCAGTCCAGCGCCCGCGTCGCCAGCGCGCGGAAGAACCGCACCGGCGTCGTGCCGCCGGAGACGGCGAGCGTCGCGCCGCCGCGTTCGGCGATGGCCGCGCGAAGCGCCTCCGCCACGGCATCGGCCTGGGCTTCGGCGAGATCCTGCGGCGTGGCGAATTCTCTCCAGTCCAAGGCGCCTCTCCCTTCCTGCCTATTGCGGGTCGTGCCAGGTCCGGCCGTCGCGCTCGATCAGTGCGATCGACCCGGACGGACCCCAGGTCCCGGCGGTGTAGCCGTGCGGCTCCTGGCCGGAATCCTCCCACGAGGCGTGGATCGGATCGATCCACCGCCAGGCGGCTTCCACCTCGTCGCGGCGCATGAACAGCGTCTGGTTGCCGCGCACGACGTCCATCACCAACCGCTCGTAGGCGTCCGGGTTCCGCACGCCGAAGGACTGCGCGAAGCTCATGTCCAGCGGCACGTGGCGCAGGCGCATGCCGCCCGGGCCGGGATCCTTGATCATGATCCACTGCCGCACCCCCTCGTCGGGCTGCAGGCGGATGACCAGCTGGTTGGCATAGACCATGCCGGCCTGCTCGCCGAAGATCGAGTGCGGGATGTGCTTGAACTCGATCACGATCTCGGATGCGCGCGTCGCAAGGCGCTTGCCGGTGCGCAGGTAGAAGGGCACGCCCGCCCAGCGCCAGTTGGCGATCTCGGCCTTGATGGCGACGAAGGTCTCGGTGCCGCTCGGGCCGCCGAGCTCGTCGGCATAGCCGCGCACCGCGCCGCCCGACGACGCTCCGGCGCGGTACTGCCCGCGCACCGTGACCTTCGAGGCCTCGCCGCCATTGATGCGGCGCAGCGAGCGCAGCACCTTCAGCTTCTCGTCGCGCACGGCGTCGGCGTCCATCGAGGCGGGCGCCTCCATGGCCACGAGGCAGAGCAGCTGCAGAATGTGGTTCTGCACCATGTCGCGCAGCGCGCCGGCCTTGTCGTAATAGCTCACGCGGTCCTCGAGCCCGACGGTTTCGGCCACCGAGATCTGGACGTGGTCGATGTGGGCGGAGTTCCACAGGGGCTCGTAGAGCGCGTTGGCGAAGCGCAGCGCCATCAGGTTCTGCACCGTCTCCTTGCCGAGATAGTGGTCGATGCGGAAGATCTGGTGCTCGGCGAAGACCTGGCCGATCTGGTCGTTCAGAGCCCGGGCCGAAACGAGGTCGCGGCCGATCGGCTTCTCCACCACGATGCGCGCCTGGGGCGAGGCGAGGCCGTGCTCCTTGAGCTTCAGGCAGATGGCACCGAACAGCGAGGGCGCCACGGCCATGTAGAAGACGCGGATGCGGTCGCTGTCGCCGATGGCGTTCTTCAGGTCGTCGAAGCCTTCGCCGCTGACGGCGTCCACCGCGACATAGGACAGCCTGGCGAGGAAACGGTCCAGTTCCTCCTCGACGATGTATTTCTCCGGCACGTGGTCGACGATCGCCTTGCGGGCGAACTCCCGATACTCCGCCTCGCTCAGCTTGGAGCGCGACGCGCCGACGACCCGGGTCGGTTCCGAGAACTGCCCGGCAATCTGACGCTGGTAGAGTGCCGGCAGCAGCTTTCGCTCGGCGAGATCGCCGGTCGCACCGAAGGCGATGAAGTCGAATGGCTCGACGGGGATGATCTGGCTCGTCATGGTCGGTACTTTCCGGACGTTCTGCGGAGGCTATAATCTAATCGATTTAGAAAGGCCAGAGCGGCCCATCCCGAAAGGCCAGCCCGATCGCGTCCCGGGAACGTGCTTGACACCCGCGGTGGGCGGGGCTTTCACCATGTCTCGTCGACGCGCCCCTGCTGCACTGCAGCATAAGTCGGGGCGGTTTGGAAGCGCAAACGGAGCAGGCAGGATGGGCACGCATATCTCGCGCACGGTGGCGGAAGGCCTGGCCTTCATGAACTTCATCGGCGGCCGCCCGGTCGATTCGGCGTCCGGCCGGCGCATCGACGTCGCCTCGCCGTCCGACGGCAAGGTCTTCGCCTCGATCCCCGAAAGCGCCGCGGAGGACGTGGACCGTGCGGTCCGCTCCGCCGCCCGCGCCTTCGAGGAGGGGCCGTGGAGCCGCATGCCGGCCGTCGAGCGCGGGCGCTGCCTCACCCGACTCGGGCTCCTGATCGAGAAGCATGGCGACGAACTCGCCGCGCTCGAATCGCGCGACACCGGCAAGCCGATCCGGCAGGGCCGGGCCGACGTCGTCGCCACGATGCGCTATTACGAGTTCTACGGCGGGGCGGGGGACAAGATCCATGGCGACACCATCCCGTTCCTGCCCGGCTACACGGCGCTGACGCTGCGCGAGCCGCACGGCGTGGTCGCCGGCATCATCCCGTGGAACTATCCGATGCAGATCCTCGCCCGGGTGGCGGGCGCGGCGCTGGCCATGGGCAACACGCTGGTGGTCAAGCCCGCGGAGGACGCCTCGCTCACCACCATCCGCATCGCCGAACTGGCGCACGAGGCAGGCGTGCCGGAGGGGGTGTTCAACGTCATCACCGGCTACGGCCGCGACGCGGGTGCTGCGCTCTCGGCGCATCCGCTGGTCGACTACGTCACCTTCACCGGCTCGACGCTGACGGGCACGGCCATCCAGCAGGCCGCCGCCGTCAACAACCGCGGCGTCACCATGGAACTCGGCGGCAAGTCGCCGCAGATCGTCTTTTCCGACGCCGACCTCGGCGCCGCGATGCCGGTGCTCGTCAACGCCATCATCCAGAACGGCGGCCAGACCTGCTCGGCCGGCAGCCGCATCCTCGTCCAGCGCGCGATCTACGAGACCGTCGCCGCGGGGCTCGCCGAGCGCTTTTCCAGGCTCGTCGCCGGTCCGCACGACGCCGATCTGGATCTCGGCCCGCTGATCAACCGCAAGCAGCAGGAGCGCGTGGCGGGCATGGTCGCCGCCGCCGAGGAGGCCGGCATCGAGGTGCTCGCCCGCGGCTCGGTCGCCGCCGATGCGCCCGCCGGCGGGTACTACTTCGCCCCGGCCCTGTTCGGTTCGGTCGACCCCGGCAAGGCGATCGCGCAGGAAGAGGTGTTCGGGCCGGTGCTCGCCGTCACCCCGTTCGACGACGAGGCGGACGCGATCCGCATCGCCAACGGCACCGATTTCGGTCTGGTCGCCGGGGTGTGGACCCGCGACGGCGGACGCCAGCACCGCGTCGCCAAGCGCGTGCGCGCCGGCCAGGTCTTCGTCAACGGCTACGGCGCCGGCGGCGGTATCGAACTGCCCTTCGGCGGCTTCAAGAAGTCGGGCCACGGCCGCGAGAAGGGCTTCGAGGCGCTCTACGACATGAGCGCCACCAAGACGATCGTCTTCAATCACGGGTGATTCGCGTTTATGCTGACCCCGGAACGTTCGCCGGGCAGATGGATGGAGCGGTCAGATGCTGCGTATCGAACTGGAACGCGAGGACGACGGACGCTGGATCGCCGAGATCGGAAGCTTGCCCGGGGTGCTTGCCTACGGAGCTACCCGCGAGGAAGCACGTGGTAAAGTCGAGGCTCTGGCCTTACGCACCCTGGCCGATCGGATCGAGCACGGTGAGGACGTACCGGAGGTCGGTGCCTTCTTCGTCGTCGCGGCATGAGCCCGTGGCCAGCCACGCAGGCTCGGCGCGTGCTGGCCGCGCTTGCCGACATCGGCTGGACCGTCAAGCGGCAAAGCGGATCGCACCGCGTGCTCGCGCGGGAGGGTTGGCCCAACGTCGTCTTCGCCTTTCATGACCGCGAAGAGATCGGACCGAAGATGCTTGCGCGCATCGGCCGGCAGACAGGCCTGAAGCCTGATGACCTTTGACAGCCGGCCCCCGGATCGTCGAAGCGGCAACAACACGGATGGGAGAAGTACGATCTTGCGTCTCGAGAACAAGGTCGCCGTCATCACCGGCGCCGCGTCGGGCTTCGGCGAAGGCATGGCAAGACGATTTGCGGAGGAGGGAGCGAAGGTCGTCGTCGCTGACCTGAACTCGAAGGGCGCGGAGCGCGTTGCGGGCGAGATCGGGGAGGCGGCGCTGCCGGTGACGGCCGACGTGACCATGGCGGCCGACATCGAAAGAATGGTCGCGGCCTGCATGGAGAAATTCGGCCGGCTCGACGTGATGGTCAACAATGCCGGCTATTCGCACCGCAACGGGCCGCTGACGGAGGTGGACGAGACGATCTTCGATCTGATCACCGCGGTCAACATGAAGGCGATCTACCACACGGCCCGGCTGGTGGTGCCGATCATGGAGCGGCAGGGCGGCGGCTCGATCATCACGACGGCCTCGACCGCGGGCCTGCGTCCTCGTCCCGGCCTCACCTGGTACAACGCCTCGAAGGGCTGGACGATCACCGCCACGAAGTCGATGGCGGTCGAACTCGCGCCGAAGAACATCCGCGTCAACTGCCTCTGCCCGGTGGCAGGCGACACGCCGATGCTCGCCACCTTCATGGGCGAGGACACGCCGGAGAAGCGGGCGCAGTTTCGCGCCTCCATCCCCCTCGGCCGGCTGTCGACGCCGCTCGACGTCGCCAATGCCGCGCTCTGGCTCGCCTCCGACGAGGCCGCCTTCATCACCGGTGTCGCGCTCGAAGTCGACGGCGGACGCTGCATCTGAACGAACCGCCGCAACCGCCGGGAACGACTTGCATGTCCCGGCGTTGAGGCGCGGCGAATTCGGGGGCGATGCACATGACCGGCGAGCAGATCTTCATCTTCGGACTGCTCGGCGTGCTCCTGGTGCTGCTCGTCTGGGGGCGCGTCCGCTACGATCTGGTCGCCTTCGGCGGCCTGATCGTAGCGGTGCTCGGGGGTGCCGTCGAGCCCGCCGAGGCTTTCGTCGGTTTCGGCAACGACGCGGTGGTCATCGTCGCGCTCGTGCTCATCGTCTCGCGCGCGCTCATCAATTCCGGAGCCATCGAACTCGTCGCGGGCATCGCCCTGTCTGCCGGGCGCTCGGTCAGCGTCCATGTCGGCGTCATGGCGGTCATGGGCGCAGCGCTGTCGGCCGTCATCAACAACGTCGCCGCGCTGGTCATGCTGATGAACCTCGACATCGAGGCCGCGCGCAAGGAAAAGCGTGCCGTCGGACTGACCCTGATGCCGCTGTCCTTCGCCACCATCCTCGGCGGCATGATCACCATGATCGGCACGCCCCCCAACATCGTCGTCGCGCAGATCCGCGAGCGCGCGACGGGCGAGCCCTTCCGGATGTTCGACTTCACGCCGGTCGGGCTCCTCTGCGCCGTCGCGGGCATCCTGTTCGTTGCGACGGTCGGCTGGCGGCTGATCGCGCGCCCGGCCGGCGCCGAGCCGAAAGAGGCGGCCGCCGACCGCTTCGTCGTGGAGGCGAAGGTCTCCGGCAGTTCGAAGTCCATCGGCAGGACGGTCGCGGAACTCTACACGATCGGCGACGAGCACGACGTGACCGTGCTCGGGCTCGTCCGCGACGGCCAGCGCCTGCCCGGCTTCGCCATGTCCCATACCGTGGGGGAGGGCGACCTCCTCGTTCTCGAAGGCGCCACGAAGGCGATCGAAGGCTTCGTCGGCGCGGCGGGGCTCGATCCCTATGCCGAGGACACGCATGGCGGCGTCACCGGGCAGTCGCTGACCCTGGTCGAGGCCATCGTGCCGGACGGGTCGCGCATGGTCGGCCGCACGGCCGACAGCCTGAGGCTGCAGTATCGGCGCGGCGTCACCCTGTTCGGCCTGTCGCGGCAGGGGAAGCGGTTCCGCGCACGGGTGCGCCAGCTCGCCGTGCAGCCCGGCGACGTCGTGCTGCTGCTCGGGCCGCATGCGCGCGTCGCCCAGGTCATGGAGTGGCTGGGCGTCCTGCCGCTGGAGAACCGCCGTCTCGACGTGATCAAGCGGGAGAAGGCGCTGGCAGCGATCGGCTTCTTCGCCGCGGCGATCGCGGTGACGGTGGCGGGCCTCACCACCTTGCCGATCGCGCTCGCCGTGGCGGTCTGCGCCTATGGCCTGCTCGGCATCCTGTCGCCGCGCGAGGTCTACGAGTCCGTCGAATGGCCGGTGATCGTGCTCCTCGCCTCGCTGATCCCGGTCGGCATCGCGCTCGAGGAGAGCGGCGGCACCAAGCTCATCGCCGACCTGATCGTGGCGCAGTCGTCGGCTCTTCCGGCCTGGGCGATCCTGACGATCATCATCGTCGTGACCATGACGCTCTCCGACTTCCTGAACAACGTCGCGACCGCGCTGATCGCCGCGCCGATCTCGATCGAAGTCGCCAACGCGCTTCAGGTTTCGCCGGATCCGTTTCTGATGGGGGTGGCAGTGGCATCGTCCTGCGCCTTCCTGACCCCGATCGGCCACCAGAACAACACCATCATCATGGGGCCGGGGGCCTACCGGTTCGGCGACTACTGGCGCATGGGCCTGCCGCTCGAGATCCTGATCCTGGCGGTCTCGGTGCCAGCGATCCTCTACTTCTGGCCGCTCACGCCCGGCTGACCTGGCGCTTGCACGACGTTCCGCGCTCGGCAACATGGCGGCGGGAGGAACGCCACTTGTCCGATGCACCGCATGTCCCGATCGATCCCGAAGCCTTCGCGCGGGATCCCTATCCGGCGCTCCGGCACCTGCGCGCGGAGGCACCGATCGCCTTCGTGCCGCAATTCGGCGCGACGCTGATGACGCGGCGCGACGACATCTTCGTCTGCGAGAAGAACGTCGCGGTCTTCTCGTCGCACCAGCCGGGCGGGCTGATGAACCGGCTGATGGGGCAGAACATGATGCGCAAGGACGGCGACGCGCACATGGCCGAGCGCAAGGCGATCTTCCCGACGGTGTCGCCGAAGACGGTGCGCGACGTCTGGCGCGAGCGGTTCCAGGCGCATGCGGACGCGGTCCTCGACGATCTCGCGCCGCGCGGCGCGGCCGACCTCGTCAGGGACTTCGCCCTGCGCTTTTCGGCCGAATGCCTGAAATCCATCACTGGCCTCGCCTGCATGCGCTTCGAGGACATGGACGCCTGGTCGCAGGCGATGATCGACGGCATCGCCAATTATGCCGGCGATCCGGGCACGGCGGCGCGCTGTCACGCCGCGACCGCCGGCATCGACGCGGCCATCGACGAGATGGCGCCGATCCTGACGCGCAGGCCCGACTACAGCCTGCTGTCGGTGCTGCTGTCGAGCGGCATGGCGATGGACAGCGTGCGGGCCAATGTGAAGCTGGCCATCAGCGGCGGCCAGAACGAGCCCCGCGATGCGATCGCCGGTGCGGTCTGGGCGCTGCTGTCTCATCCCCAAGAGCGGCGCAAGGTGGACGGCGGTGCAGCCGGCTGGATGCAGGTCTTCGACGAGTATTGCCGCTGGATGGCGCCGATCGGCATGTCGCCGCGCCGGGTGGCGGCTGCGCACGATTATGGCGGGGTGCGCTTCGAGCCGGACGACCGGGTGTTCTTCATGTTCGGCTCGGCGAACCGCGACGAGGCGCATTTTTCGCAGCCGGATCGGTTCGACGTCGGCCGCGATACCTCGAAGTCGATCGCCTTCGGCGCCGGCCCGCATTTCTGCGCCGGCGCCTGGGCCTCGCGCGCCATGGTCGCGGAGGTGGCGCTGCCGACGCTCTTTGCCCGCCTGCCGGGGCTTCGCCTGCGGGACGACGAACCGGTGCGGATCGGCGGCTGGGCCTTCCGCGGTGTTCTCAACCTGCCGGTCGAATGGGACACGGCCTGATCGCCGCTAGTTTGAAACCGGTACCGCTCGTCGGTAGATGTGCCACGTCGCATGCCCCAGCACCGGCAGGACGATCAGCAGGCCGAGAAAGAACGGTGCGCAGGCGACCAGCATCGCGAGCGTGACGAAGATGCCCCAGCCGAGCATGGGCCCCGGGCTGGCCAGCACGGCCTTGACGCTGGTGATCATGGCGGTCACGAAATCGATCTCGCGCTCCATCAGGAGCGGGATCGAGACGACCGTGATCGAGAACAGGATCAGCGACAGCGCCGCACCGACGACGTGGCCGACCGCCAGGAAGATCCAGCCTTGCTGCGTCGTGAAGACGATCGTCGCGAACTTCTCCAGCGTGGCGAACGACATCCGTCCCAGGAACAGGGCGATCAGCAGCCGCACCTGGTACATCCACATCCAGAACACGAAGAGCATCACGAAGGCCATCCAGGAGATTTCCCGCCGCCGCTGCGCCCAGACCACGGACAGGATCTGCGCCCGGTCGAGCGGCCGGCCGATTTCGAGCCTGCGGCTGACCTCATAGAGACCGGCGGCAGCGAAAGGGCCGAGCAGCGGAAAGCCGATGGCGAAGGGGTAGATCATCCACGGCATGTCCCACGCCGTCAGCCCCAGCACGATGGCCATGCCCGCCGCGGCGAACACGCCGCCGAAGAACAGCCCGTAGAGCGGCGCTCGGGCGAAGTCGGACAGGCCGAGCATCAGGCAGTCGCGCAGGTCGCCCGCTCTCAGCGCGTGCACCCTGGGCATGGCCGGCGCCGTCGTCTGCCGCGCTGGCGGCGCCTCCTGCGGCCCGTTCGTCATGATGTCTCCCCCTCGCAGCGCCGGCCGGAGCGGCGCAGGGGACAGCATGAATTGCGCGCGTGCGCGCAGCCTTGATCCGGATCAAGGACGCGTTGCGGATCAGAACCGGTCCCTGAGCGCGTACCAGTTCAGCGCCAGGAACAGCAGCGGGGCGCGGAAGCGGCGGCCGCCGGGGAAGGGGGGGATCTTCAGATCCTCGAACAGCTTCAGCCGGTCGCGGTTGCCGGCGATCGTCTCGGCATAGAGCTTGCCGACGAAGTTCGACAGCATGACGCCGTGGCCGGAATAGCCGCCGGCGGAAATCACCCCCGGCATCACCTCGCGCACGAAGGGGGTCCGCGGCAGGGTGATGCCGACATAGCCGCCCCAGGCATGGGTGATCTCGACGTCCTTCAGCACCGGATAGATCTCGGCGATCTGGCGGCGGATGCCCTTGTGGATGTCCTTCGGGTCGTCGACCGCATAGATCTCGCGGCCGCCGAACAAAAGCTCGCCTGTCGGCGCCCGGCGGAAATAGCGCACGACGAAGCGCGAATCCGAGACGGATTCGCCGCCGGGCAGGATCGGGCTGTCGGCGCCGAGCGGCACGGTGGCGCCGATGAAGGAGCCGATCGGCATGATGTGGGCCGCACTCTTCGGCTCGATGTCGTTGCCGTAGGCATTGGTGGCGAGCAGGCATCTGTCGGCGGTGATCGTGCCGCGCGCGGTCGAGACGACGACCTTGCCGCCCTTCGCGGCGATCCCGGTCGACGGCGTCTCCTCGAAGAGTTGCGCACCCGCGGCCGCCGCCACGCGCGCGGTGCCGACGGTGAGCTTGAGCGGGTGGATATGCCCGGTGCCGGCGTCGCGCACGCCGCCGACATAGTGGTCCGATCCGAGGCGCGCGCGGGTTTCCGCCGCGTCCATCATGGTCAGGTGCGGATAGCCGAATCGTCCGGCCATCGCCTCGGCATGGACGCGGTAGTCGGCGAGTTCGCGGGGCTTGTGGGTGACGTTCAGGTGGCCCGGCCGGAAGTCGATGTCGATGCCATTGACCTCGGCGAACTCCAGCAGGTGAGCCTTGGCCTCCTCGGCCACGTCGAACAGGGCCTTGGCGCGGGTGAAGCCCAGTTCGGCCTCCATCTCCTCCGCGCCGGCCCGCTGGCCGGTGCCGAGCTGCCCGCCGTTGCGGCCCGAGGCGCCGTCGCCGAATCGGCATGCCTCGATGAGAACGACGTCGACGCCTGCCTTGGCCAGATGCGCGGCCGCGGACAGTCCGGTGAAGCCCCCGCCGACCACCACCACGTCGGCGCGCCGGTCACCGTCCAGTGCCGGATAGCGCGGGCGGGCGCCGACGGTGGCCTCGTACCAGGAATAGCCGGGGGAGATCGGGGAGGCATAGGTCATGGTGGCTCATCGATAGCGGCCGTGCCGATCCCTGTCCACAGCACAGGCCGGTCGGCGTCGGCGCGGGTGCTGCCCGACGGTCGCGGCCATCGACCGGCGAAAAAAGGGATTGGAAAAAGCGCCGGGCTGGCGCAATAGCTTGCGCCGGTTTCCGCCAGCCGCAGCCAGCCCGCCGTCCCTCCGAGGAGCCCCTTGAACAGCCTTGCTTCGAGAATGCCGCTGGAGCATCGCCTCGCCTGGGCGCAGGACCCGAACTGCGGCTGTCTCGCGTTCGTCGCCGCCGAACGCGGCATCCGGACCCGGATGGTCCCCTTCCGCAGACGATGGAAGGAGCCGAAGACGCCATGGCTGGAGATGCGCATCGGCAGGCGCTTCTACATGGTGCGCCGCGCAGCGATCGTCTATCGGGAAAGCGTGCCGTTCGGCCGCTGGCGGCACGTCAATGGAAAGACGGTGCACGTCACGTCCGACAAGGCGGCGTCGGCTGAAATCCTGCGCATGGCGGGATGTTCCGTCGCATCTTCACGTTCGTTCCGGCCATCCGAACGCGACGCCGCAATCGCCCATTTCGAAGCATCGGGTACCGAGGTCTGCCTGAAGCCGGTCCACGGCTGGGCCGGGCTCAACGTCTTCCCGGCGATTCGCGACCGCGCCGGTTTCGGTCGCGCGTTCGACGTGATCGCGGCGTCGGGCGACGACGTCTTCGTCGAAACCCACCTGTCGGGCGACGTCGTCCGCTTCATCTTCGTCGCCGGGCGGCTGGTCGGAACGCGCATCGTCAGGCCCGGCGCGGTGACCGGCGACGGCCGCAGCACCGTCGCGGAACTGATCGCGGCGGAGAACGCCTGGATCGCGTCGAAGAACGTGCCGTCATGGGGGATGATCGAGGTGCCGCTGCGGGAGCCCGAAGTGCTGGCGCGGCAGGGGCTCGACCTGTCCTCGATACCGGACGCCGGCCGCTACGTCCCTCTCAGCCTCGTGTCCAACATCTCCAAGGGCGGGCGCAGCATCGGCGAGCCGCCCGATGTTCATCCGAGCTACGCCGGAGAGGCGAAGCGAGCGGTCGACGCGTTCCCGGGGCTCGCCATCACCGCCCTCGACGTGATGGTGGCGGATTGCAGGACGCCGGCCGCGGCAGGCAACCACTGGATCATGGACGTCAACTCCGCGCCCGGGATCGCGACGTTCCATTTCGTCCACGAAGGCAGGCCGGCGGAGGTCGCGGACGCGGTGATCGACTGGCTGCTCGCGGGCGGGCCGGCCCGAAGGACATGACCGGAGATGACAGCTTGAGCGACGCGCCATCCGTCGAACGGCAGCCCCGCATCCTGCTCTTCACGATCCAGACCAGCCACCCCGGCAGTTGCCGGTTGCCGAAGTACCTGAAGGCGGCGGGCTTTCACGTCGGCGTGCTGGGGCTTCCCCGCAGCCTGATCCTGGCGTCCTCGCATGCCGACGAGCGCTTCAGGCTGATGGCGCGACGCTTCGAGCCGTTGATCCGGGCGAGCGTCGAGCGGGCCTTCCGTTCCTTCCGTCCGGATATCGTCGTGCCCTGCGACGAGCGCGCCGTCTCCGTGGTCGGAAGCTGGCTGGGCGACGAGGCACCGGCGCTGTCGGTCGACCTGATGCAGTGCCTGCGGCGATCGCTCGGCTCGCTCGAGACCTTCTCCCGGCGATACTCGAAGATCGAGACCCTGCAGATGGCACGGGAGGCGGGAGTCGATTGCCCGCGCGACACGGTGGTGGACAGCCTCGAAGCCTGCGAAGCCGCCGCAGAGGCGTTCGGATATCCGGTGGTGCTGAAGATCTCGCACGGCGCGGGAGGCGCGGGGGTCGTGCTTTGCCGCGATCCTGCGGCGCTGCGGACGACCTGGGCGGAATTCACCTCACGCTACACGCAATCGAAGTCGCTGCGCCGCAAGCTGCTGCGGCGCGACTGGTTCGGAGAGGGACATTCCATCCTCGTCCAGGAGTATGTCGCCGGCAGTCCGGCGATGAGCTGCGCCAGCGCGCTCGACGGTCGCACCCTGTCCGTCGTCTCCGGCCGGGTGAGCACGACCTCCGGACGGATGGGGCCGGCCAGCGTGACGACGGTCTGCAGGGATCCGATGATCGAAGCGGCGACCGCGCGCATGATCGCGCGCATGGGGGCGAGCGGCTTCATCTCCTTCGATTTCGTCATCGCGGAGAACGGGGCGGCAAAGCTCGTCGAGTGCAACCCCCGCCCGACGCAGATCCTCCATCTGGCGCCTTTGGTGGGGAGCGATCCGGCGCGGGCGCTGAAGGAGGCCCTCGCCGGTGCGGAATGGACGCCGCCTGCCGCGGGCAGGACCGTCGAGGTTGCATTCTTTCCTCAGGAATGGAAGCGGGACAGCGCAAGTCCCGCTCTCATGTCGGCCTATCACGACGTGCCCTGGGACGATCCCAGGCTGCTCCGGGCCATCCTCGGCAAGCGCCCCACCAACTGGCTCGGCCGGCCCATGCCGTGACGGACGGGCCGGCGGGCGCGGCGTGGTTATTCCGGAATCGATGCTGGAGCTTGCGAGGTTTCCTTCGTGCTTCGCGTCAACCCGAAGCGACTTGACCGGCGAAAGGCCTGCTCACACGTTCAGCAGCAGATACTCCCGCTCCCAGGGACTGATCACCTCCATGAAGGTCTCGAACTCGGCCTTCTTGATGGCGGCATAGGTGGAGACGAAGCCGTTGCCCAGCATGTCGCGCAGGGTCGTGTCGCTCTCGAACCGCTCCACCGCTTCGAGCAGCCCGCGCGGCAGGTCGATCTCGTCCTCGTTGGCGGTGGTGCCGATGGGCGCGTCCGGCTTGATCTGGTTGATCAGGCCGATCAGCCCGCAGGCCAGCGAGCCGGCGAGCGCCAGGTAGGGATTGGCGTCGGAGGACGGAATGCGGTTTTCGACGCGGCGGGCGGCAGGGTCGGAACGCGGGATCCGGAAGGCCGTCGTGCGGTTGTCGTAGCCCCATTTGGTGTTGACGGGCGCCGAGGCAGCCTGCGTCAGCCGTCGATAGGAATTGACGTAGGGCGCCATCATGACGAGCGCGTTCGGCATGTGCTTCTGCATGCCGCCGATGAAATGGAGGAAGGCCTCCGATTCCGACCCGTCCTCTGCCGAGAAGATGTTCCTCCCCGTCTTCTTGTCGAGGATCGACTGGTGGATGTGCATGGCGGACCCGGGCTGGCCCTGGATCGGCTTGGCCATGAACGTGGCGTAGGTGTCGTGCTTCAGCGCCGCCTCGCGGATCGTCCGCTTGAAGAGAAAGACCTGATCCGCCAGTTCGATCGGATCCCCATGCCGCAGGTTGATCTCCAGCTGGCCGGCGCCTTCCTCGTGGATCAGCGTGTCGATCTCCAGCCCCTGTGCCTCCGAGAAATGATAGATGTCGTCGATCAGTTCGTCGAACTCGTTGACGCCCGCGATCGAATAGCCCTGGCCGCCGCCGATGGGCCGCCCCGAACGCCCCACGGGCGGCGTCAGCGGATAGTCGGGATCGGGATTCTTGCGCACGAGGTAGAACTCGATCTCCGGCGCCACCACCGGCTTCAGGCCGCGGCGCGCATAGGCGGCCACCACGCGACGCAGCAGATTGCGCGGCGTGAACTCCACGGAGCGGCCGTCCTGGTGGACGAGATCGCAGATGACCTGCGCCGTCGGATCGGTTTCCCACGGCACCACCGACAGTGTCGAGAGGTCGGGGACGAGCTTCAGGTCGCCGTCGTCTTCGGGATAGGAGAATCCGTTGCCGTCCTCCGGATAACCGCCGGAAATGGTGGTCATGAAGACCGCGGAGGGGAGGGCGAGCGAGGTGTTCGAGGTGAACTTCTTCGACGGCATCATCTTGCCGCGGGCCACGCCGGCCTGGTCGGGCGTGATGCACTCGATATCCTCGATCTGGCGCCATTCGAGCCAGGTGGAGGTTTCCTTCCAGTTCTTGATGCCGCGCAGGTTCTTGACGAATGCAGGGGCGCGTGCGCGGGCCCCGCGGCCTGCGTTCCGGACGTCCTTCTTCTCGGGAGGCATCAATCACCAGTTCTTGAAGAGCAATGCCGGACTATAGCCATTCGGCCCCGCGTCTGGGAAGGGCTCAGGCCACCGGCCGCGCGAAATCACCGTTGCGGGCACGCAGGCTCTCGATCGCCGGCTGGAGCCGGTCGACGGTGAGGGGCTTCGCGACCACCATGTCGACCACGGGCGCGATCGGCATGTCCTGCGTGCCGTGATTGGCCGTCGACAGCAGGATGACGGCAGGGAACAGCCCGGCCGATGCATCGCGCTGCTGGCGCAGGTCGTCGAGCAAGACATCGCAATCGCGATTCTGCGCCCCTCCGTCGAGAATAACGATCGCCGGTTCCATGGACAGCAGCGTCACGGCGGCAACGTTCGGACGTTCAGATTTCACCTTCAGGCCCATCCGCTCGACCACTCTCGAGACGACGACGCAATTGATCGTCGATTCGCCGACGACGAGGACGAGCGAGCGATTGACTCCGCTTGTTTTCGACATCCGTGAAGGCTCCGTGACGATCGGTATGGTAGGACATATTCTTTGGATCGCCCGATTTAACGGGCGGTAGCAACGGCAGGTTGAAGTTTCTACTGTTCTTCTATGCGGCATTTCCCGCAAAACGCAAGTCGAAAACGCAGGTGAAGAGATCCGCGCGTCCTCGAAATCTGGGGTCAACGATATCCATCAACACATGCGTTCTCGTCAAGCTGCGGGCAGTAGATGCGGCCTTATCCTGATTTATAGAGTTTAGTTCAGGTTCGGTACAGGCTCCGGATCGGCAAACTTATACAACTTTTCGTTGGCGCGACTTGCGGTCGCACTTGCCGGGACTGCACGAGCGGCGGCGTATTTTTCCGTATATGCCCGGAAAGAAACGAGAAAGGGGCCGAACGCCATGGCGTCCGGCCCCTTCGGATGCAACCCCTGATCCTGAAGATCAGCCGTGGCCCTGGGTGACGATCACCGGGATCAGCAGATCGCCCCAGTTCCCGTTGCCGCCGTGATGGCGGGCCGAGCGGACCAGTTCCACCGACACGCCTGATTCGACGGCCTTCATGACCGACTGGTTGAGGCGGTGCAGGTCGTTGGCGACCATGCGGATCATCGCCTGCTGGTCCGCGTTCATCGCCGAGGCCTGTTCCTCGGCCCGTTCCTTGACGCGCGTGTTGGGAGCCATTTCGTCCTCCTGTCCTTCTTCTGCCCTGCGGGCGTTTCCTCGATGACGGGTGCGCGCGGCCTATTCGGCCGCCGGGCGGAACTGGTCGTGCTCGGTCGATTCCTTCATGGCGGTCGTCGACGACTGGCCGGCGGTGATGGCCAGCGACACGGCGTCGAAATAGCCGGTACCGACCTCGCGCTGATGCTTGGTGGCGGTGTAGCCGTTCACCTCTGCCGCGAACTCGGCCTCCTGCAACTCGGAATAGGCCGCCATCTGGCGATCCTTGTAGCCGCGTGCGAGTTCGAACATGCCGTAGTTCAGCTGGTGGAAGCCGGCCAGCGTGATGAACTGGAACTTGTAGCCCATGGCGCCGAGCTCGCGCTGGAACTTGGCGATGGTGGCGTCGTCGAGGTGCTTCTTCCAGTTGAACGAGGGCGAGCAGTTGTAGGCCAGAAGCTTTCCGGGGTGGTGCTTGTGCACGCCTTCGGCGAAGCGCCGGGCCTGATCGAGGTCGGGCTTGGAGGTCTCGCACCAGATCAGGTCGCAGTAGGGCGCATAGGCCACCGCTCGGGAGATGCAGGGCTCGAGGCCGTTCTTGACGTTGTAGAAGCCTTCGACCGTGCGGCCTGCATCATAGTCGACGAAGGGCTGGTCGCGCTCGTCGATGTCGGACGTCAGCAGCTTGGCGGCTTCCGCGTCGGTGCGGGCGATGACCAGCGTCGGCGTGCCCATCACGTCGGCGGCGAGGCGCGCGGCCGTCAGGTTGCGGATGTGGGCGGCGGTCGGGATCAGCACCTTGCCGCCGAGATGGCCGCACTTCTTTTCCGAGGCAAGCTGGTCCTCGTAGTGGACGCCGGCCGCGCCCGCCTCGATGAAGGCCTTCATGATCTCGAAAGCGTTCAGCGGCCCGCCGAAGCCGGCCTCGGCGTCGGCGACGATCGGCGCGAACCAGGTGTCGACCGAAAGGCCCTTGCCCTCCGACGTCTCGATCTGGTCGGCGCGCTGCAGCGTCTTGTTGATGCGCTTGGCGAGTTCGGGGGCGGCGTTGGCCGGATAGAGCGACTGGTCCGGATACATGGCGGAGGCCGTGTTGGCGTCGGCGGCGACCTGCCAGCCCGACAGGTAGATCGCCTTCAGGCCGGCGCGCACCATCTGCATGGCCTGGTTGCCCGACAGCGCGCCGAGCGCGTTGACGAAATCCTCCTCGTGGATCAGCTTCCACAGGCGGTTGGCGCCCATCTCGGCCAGCGAATGCCTGATCTGCACCGAACCGCGAAGCCGTTTCACGTCCGCCGGGGAATAGGGCCGTTCGATGCCGTCGAAGCGGCCTTCCGGTGCCGTGGGAACGAGGTTGTAAAAGTCGGTCATGGCCGTCTCCGAAGCCGAAGTTGTAAATCTGGCGGCGCTGTCTGTGCCGTCGTCGATGCGACCGGATTTACATTGCGCTGCCGAAGAGAACGAGGAAATACCGCTTTTCGTTCAGAAAATTCGGGTGAAGCTGTCTTGCGATTGACAGGGGGCTCCTGTAAATCTGTCAATCTTGTAAAGACGAGGCAAGCGGTTGGCCGAGCAGAAGATCTTCGCGGGACCGCGCATCCGGCGCATCCGCAACGCCAGGGGGCTCACCCAGACGGCGATGGCCGAGGGGCTCGGCATCTCGCCGTCCTATCTCAACCTGATCGAGCGCAACCAGCGACCGCTCACGGTGCAGCTCATCCTCAAGCTGTCCGCCGTCTACAAGGTCGATCCCGAGGATCTGCAGGGCGAGGCGGGCGGCTCGATCGCCGCGCTGAAGGAGGTCTTCGCCGATCCGCTGCTCGCCGGGGAGCTTCCGGGCGATCAGGAGATGCTCGAACTGGCCGAGTCGGCGCCCAATGCCGCCGCCGCGATCGTCAAGCTCTTCCGCGCCTATCGCGAACAGGCCGGGCGCCTGTCGGATCTGACCGACATGCTGGCGCGCGAGGGGCGCGCGACCGCGCTGTCCTCGGCGCGGCTGCCGATCGACGAGGTGCACGAGGTCTTCGAGCGGCGCGCGAACCACTTCGCCACCATCGAGGAGGAGGTGGAAGCCTTCCACGCGCTGCTCGATCCCGGCGAGGACCTTTCCGGCGCGCTGAAGGCGTGGCTGAAGCGCGAATACGGCATCGTCGTGCGCGTGCTGCCGGTCGCCACCATGCCCAACTGGCGCCGCCGCTACGACCGCCATTCGCAGCGCCTGTTCCTCTCCGAGCGGCTGTCGCCCTTCGACCAGCTGCGCGAGATCGCGATGGAGGCCTGCCTGATCCGCATGACGGTGGCGGTGGCGGGCGAGATCCAGTCGCTGAAACTGTCGTCCGACGAAGCCCGCCGTCTCGCCCGCTTCGAACTCGGCCGCTATGCCGCCCATGCGCTGATGATGCCCTATGCCGCCTTCCAGACGGCGGCCCTGCGGGCGCGCTACGACGTCGACGTGCTCAAGTCGCGCTTCGGCGTCTCCTTCGAACATGCGGCCAACCGCCTGACGACGCTGCAGCGGCAGGGGGCGTCCGGCGTGCCCTTCTTCATGCTGGAGGTCGACAATGCCGGCAACCGGTTCCGGAAGGCCGGGGCGCAGGGGTTCCCGCACAGCCGGTTCGGCGGCGGCTGCCCCAAGCTGCCGGTCCATGCCGCCTTCATGCAGCCCGGCCAGATCCTGGTCGAAGCGGTCGAAATGCCGGACGGTGCCGAGTTCCTCACCATTGCCCGCACGCTGGAGGGGCCGCAGGGCGCGTTCTCGGAGCGGCCGCGCCGCACCGCGCTCCTGATCGGCTGCGACATCGGGTTCCGCGACGAGATCGTCTATTCGGCAGCGCTCCCCGGCGGGGCGCCGGGCATGGCCAGGGGCAGCGTGCCGGCCACGCCCGTCGGGCCGGCCTGCCGCCTGTGCGAGCGCTCCGGCTGCCTCGCCCGTGCCGAGCCGCCGGTGACGCGCCCGCTGGGGCTCGACGAGATGGTGACGGGGCTCAGCGCTTTCGACTTCCGGTGAGAGGCGCGCGTTCGACGACGTCCGCCCTCAGGCCGTCGCCTGCACCCCGCCAGGCGCGTCCACCTCATAGGTCCAGACCCGGAAGCCCTTCAGGACATGGGGCCCGAAGGAGTTGATCAGCGGGATGTCCGCGGCATCGCGGCCGCGCGCCACGACGATCCGGCCAATGCGCGGGATGTTGTTGCGGGGATCGAAAGCGTGCCATTCGCCTTCCAGGAAAACCTCGATCCAGGCACTGAAGTCCATGGGATCCACCACCGGAACGCCGATGTCGCCGAGATGCCCGTTGACGTAGCGGGCGGGGATGTTGAGGCAGCGGCAGAATGCCACCGCGAGATGGGCGAAGTCGCGGCAGACGCCCACGCGCTCGTGATACGCCTCGAAAGCGGTTCTCGTCGAGCGTGCCTGCATGTAGTCGAAGCGGATGTGGCCGTGCACGAAGTCGCAGATCGCCTGAACGCGGGTCCAGCCGGAGGTGACGTTGCCGAAAAGGTCCCACGCGGTCTGGCTGAGCCGGTCGGTCTCGCAATAGCGGCTGCCCATCAGGAACACGAGGCAATCGTCGGGCAGGTCCGGCACCGGGTGCTCGCGCGCCGACGGAAGGATCGGGTCCGGCAGGCCGGTGTCCTCGATCGTGGCGTCTCCCCAGATCGTCAGGTCGCCAACGGGGGCCACGAGCCTGAGGCAGCGGTTGCCGAACAGATCGCGATAGGTGCTCGTGGGCACGTCCGGCATGGTGAACGTGGATTCGGGAACGCGGATGTCGGCGGCCCGATCGTCATGCAGCGACAGCAGGCACACGAGCGCCGTCGGTTGCGGGCACGTCACGGTGATCTCGTAGCCATAGCGAATGTACAAGCGGCGTGTCCTATCGAAGATCGGCGGACGTGAGCGTGTAGCTGACCCGTCGGGTGCTGGCGCAGATCGAACGGGCGACGTCCTGGATGGATGGACGCTGCGCGTCGAAGGCGGCAAGGCATGTGTCTTCAAGATCAACGTCGCCGGCCGGCGAAACGTTCCGCAGCGACAGCGCATCCGCCTCCACGAAGAAGCGCACCTCGAACATGCCGTCATAGCCGCTGAAGCGCACGGCCCTGCGCGCGTCGTCGAAGCTGCGGCTCCGGTTCGGAAATTCGAGGCTCATGGGCTCATTCTCCTCGACGAAGACGGCCGGTCGGGCTCCACGAGGGCATCCTCACCCGCGCCCGAAGGTCCGCTCGATGAGCGATTCCTGGTCCGGCGACGACGGGATGCTTTCCAAATCTTCCTGCGACGTCACCCGCTCATGCCGCTCCTCGTCGTTGCGGATGCGATATTGCGGCGAGTTTCCCTGCGGCGGCAGCGTGCGGGTGACGTGGTAGATCTCGGTCGAATCGGCCTTGAGGCCATATCCTCCCTTGAACCGGACGGCCTGTCCGACGGCGAAGCGATGGGTGGCAGCTTCGCGGCGCGCCGTCGGCGCCTCGCGTGTGCCGACCTTCAGGGGGGAGACGGTCATGTTCGGTCCTTTTCGATCGCGGCTTCCAGGTCCGCAGGGGCAATGGGCAGCATCTGCCGGGTCAGCGACCCGGATCCGATCGCGGGAAGGTGGATGAAGGCGCCGGTTCGGCGCCACGCGATCCGGGACAGGTCGTCGATCGTCTCTTCGTCGTGGTCGACGAGGTAGTCTCCGGCAGGCAGCGGCCCGTCCAGGCCGGGCAGTTGCACGGGGGATGAAAAACGGACGGTGGATCGGGTGGTGCGCGTGGTCATGTGTCCGGTCCCGCGAGGGCTCATCGCCATCGCTCCGCCCGAGCCAGACCGCGACGACTGCCGGCCGCGGCAAGCCGCAGTCGAAAGACGGACGATCCTGGGTCGAAAGGCGGCAGGTTGCCGGGCCCGCTCAGCGGAATACGGTCACGGTCGTAAAGAAGGTCGCGACGGGCAGGCCCCGCTGTCGATGGGCACCGTATCTCGACGACACTAATATGCGCTTCAATCGCGGTCCAAACAAGGCGCAGGCCGGATGAATCGACGGACGCCGGTCTTGGACCCGGCATCGCGCGGAAGCGGCGGCGGTCGACGTGCCCCCCTTCGCTGCCGCACCATCGTCTCCGTCGGCGTCATGATCACCGCGGGAACCGGACGGCGGAAACTCGAAAGGCCGGGTGCTCGGGACCGCGGCTCCGTCCTGCGCGACGTCCGCGCAGGACGCAGAGGCTCCGCGGCATCGCGGCGGCACGCCATGCGACGGCCGAACCAAAGCCGCTTCCGCAGCGGCGGGGAGGCGGCTTCGGCGCCGTCTCAGCCTATGTCCAGCACCACGTTCCCCACGACGTCGCCGTTCTCCACCGCCTCGTGCGCGGCCGCGATGTCCTCGAGCGGGTAGCGGGCGCCGATGCTGTGCTTCAGCGTTCCCGCTTCCAGCATCGCCGTCAGCTCGGCAATGGCCGCCTCCCGTTCCTGCTGCCGCAGTTCGTAGACCAGGTAGAGCTGCAGCGTCAGCGATCCCCACAGCATCGCCGTGAACGAGACCGGAATGTCGGCCGGCACGTTGGAACCGTAGCAGACCAGCCTGCCGTATGGCGCGAGCACGCCCTGCGGCAGCAGCGGGGCCGTGGTCGAAAGGTCCATGTCGAGGATGGCGTCGACGCCCTTGCCGCCGGTCAGCGCCTTCACGCGTTCGGCGATGTTCTCCGTCTTGTAGTCGATGATCTCCGCCGCACCCGCCGCGCGAGCGTGGTCGGCGCGGCGAGCCGAGGCCGTGCCGATGACGCGGGCGCCGCGTGCCGTCGCGATCTGCGTGGCGTAGTGGCCGACCGCCGCCGCAGCTCCGGTGATCAGGATCGTCCTGCCCGGTGCGGCCTCGGCGAGCCGCACGCCGTGCAGGGCGGTCAGCGCCGGGATGCCGAAGCAAGCGCCGGCGGCGAAGTCGGTGGTGTCGGGCAGGCGCACGGCCTGCGCCTGCGGCAGCACGATCGCCTCGGCCGCCGTCCCCATCGGCCGCTTCCACTGGCCGTTCCAGACCCAGACGCGCTCGCCGAGGCGGCCGGGCGCGACGCCTTCGCCGATCGCGTCGATCACGCCCGCGCCGTCCGAATGCGGCACGACGCGCGGAAACACCGGAGGGCGGCCGCGCCGCGACTTCACGTCCGACGGATTGACGCCCGACACGTGCAGACGGACCCGGACTTCGCCTGCGCCGGGCTCCGGCAGCGGCATGTCGCCCACGGTCAGCACGTCGCGCGCGGCGCCGTTGCGTTCGTACCAGGCTGCTTTCATCGTCATCCTCCGCTGTCTGCGCGCGTTCCATCGCATCCATGCCTTCGCGCCGGCGCGGTGTAGACCAAATCCGAAGGCTTGACGACAGCCAAGGCGCCTGAGGGACGGGGCGACGGGCGGGTCGCGGCACGGGGCGTCCCGACCGGACGTGATCCAACGACAAGACGGGGCTGGATCAGGCCTGCGCCGCCGTTTGCCGCTAGCGGATGCGACGGCGTATCGAGGCGGGAGGCCTCGCCGGGAGCAAGACCATGTCCAGCAGCCAGGCGTCTCCTCCGCCTGCCTTCGCCGCACCGGCGAACGAGGAGCGCATCGGGTTCCTGCTCGTCTTCCTGGCGGCCCTCGCCTGGAGCCTCGGCGGCACGATCGGCCGTTTCCTGGGCGAGAACGATGCCTGGACGAACGTCTTCTGGCGCTCCGCCTGGGCCGCTGCCTTCCTTCTGGGCTTCATGCTGTGGCGCGACGGGCTGCGCGGCATGCTCGGGCTGTTCCGCGCCATGGGCCTGCCGGGACTGGTCGTCGCGGCCTGCTTCGCCACGGCCTCCACGGCCTTCGTCGTGGCGCTTTCCTACACGACGGTCGCCAACATCCTCCTGATGCAGGCGGGGGCGCCGCTGATCGCGGCCCTGCTCGCCTTCCTGTTCTTCCGCGAGCGCATCTCCCTCGCCACCTGGGTGGCCATCGTGGTCGTCATCGCGGGCGTGGCGGTGATGGTGTCGGATTCGCTCGACGGCAACGTCTCGCCGGTCGGCGACGGGCTGGCGCTGCTGATCGTCGTGGTGTTCTCGCTCGCCACGGTGCTGACGCGCCGCTTCGCCGACGTGCGCATGACGCCGGCCGTCTGTCTCGGCACCCTGATGGCGGGCGCCTTCGCGCTGACGCAGGCCGCCACGCTCGCCGTCTCGGCCGTCGACATGGGCTTCCTCTTCGCCTTCGGCGCGGTCAATCTCGGTCTCGGGCTGGCGCTGTTCTCAACCGGCGCGCGGCTGATCCCGGCGGCCTATGCCGCGCTGCTCGCCACGTTCGAGACGCTGCTCGGCCCGGTCTGGGTCTGGCTGGTTCACGGCGAGGTTCCCTCGCAGCGGACGCTGATCGGCGGATCGATCGTCTTCGCCGCGCTGCTCGTCCACATCGGGCTGGAGTTCCGGCGCCAGATGCGGCCGCAGCGCCCCGGCACCACCGGCCTGCCGCTGCCCGACTGACCCCGTCCGATCCGCGCACCAGGCGATGGCGCGCCCGTGGTTGCGCGTTCGCGCCCCATTGACAGAATTGTGACGGCCGGGGCAGCCTGTCGTCATCGGCAACAACCAGACAGGCTCATCTTGCCCCTCTCGGAACCCGGCGCCTTGCTCGCCGGCACAAAGAACGGATCATCGCTCGCTGCCGCCTCGCTCTCCGCGACCGCCGAAGCGCTCCTTCCCGCCAATGACGAGAGTTCCCGCTTCATCTCCCCAGACCACGAGGCGGAGTATCGATCCTTCGTCGAGAGACATCCCGACATCGAGGCGGTCGAGTTCCTCATGGTCGATCCCAACGGCGTCCTGCGCGGCAAATGGGCGCCGGGCGATGCGCTGAAGAAGGCCTTCCAGGAAGGTGTCAACTTCCCGATGTCGCTGCACGGGCTCGATGTCTGGGGCCGGGAGGTGAGCGAGACGGGGCTGCACATCGAAACCGGGGACATGGACGGCTACTGCCGCGCCACACGCGGGTCGCTGTCGATGGTGCCCTGGGCCAAGCGCCGTACCGCGCAGGTCTTGCTGCAGACGTTTTCACCGGAGGGCGAGCCCTTCATGGCCGATCCGCGCCAGGTGCTGAAGAAGAAGGTGGCGGAGGTCAACGCGAAGGGCTTCTTCCCGGTGGTCGCCTTCGAACTGGAATTCTATCTGCTCGACCCGGAGCTCGAGTGGAGCGACGGGATGCCGGGCCCGGTCGGTGCGGCGGCGGGTCCCGACCGGCTGCGCATGTACGGGCTCGACGACCTCGCCGAGCATGCGGCGCTGTTCGACATGATCCGCGACGCCGCCGATGCCCAGAAGCTGCCGATCGACACCATCATCAAGGAGGCGGCGCCCGGCCAGTTCGAGGTCAATCTGAAGCACCGCAACGATCCTCTGCGGGCAGCCGACGACGTCATCATGCTGCGGCGCATCGTCATGGGCTGCGCGCGGGCGCACGGTCTGCAGGCGACCTTCATGGCCAAGCCGTTCCTCGAATATGCGGGCAACGGCATGCATGTCCATGCGTCCATGCTCGATGCCGCGGGCAGGAACGTCTTCGGCGGCCCGGACGGACGCCGGACGCTCGAGGCGGCGGTGGCGGGGCTGCTCCAGACGATGCCGGAATCGCTGCTGCTCTTCATCAACACCTGGAACGGATTCCGCCGCATCACCCCGGGCTCCTATGCGCCGACGCGCGCGGTCTGGGCCGAGAACAACCGTTCGGTTGCGCTGCGCATCCCGGTTTCCAACGATGCCAACCGTCGGGTCGAGCACCGTATCGCGGGCGCCGACGCCAATCCCTATCTGGTGATGGCGGCGCTGATCCAGGGCATGGTCGAGGGGATCGAGGGCGAACTCGTCCCGCCGCCGCCGATCCAGGGCAACGCCTACGACGAGGAGGGACTGTCGCTTCCCGACGACATGGACGACGCGCTGCAGTTGATGGCGAAGGGCACTTTCGTCGACCGGGCGCTCGGTCCTCTGCTCTCCAAGGTCTACCGGGATCTGAAGAGAGCCGAGATCGTCGCCTTCTGGGGCGAGATCACGCCTCTGGAGCGGACAACCTACCTTTGAGGGATGACGGGAAATTGGCGCTTGTCGCAGTGCGAAAACGCCAATAGTCTCAAAGGACTGAAACCTGGCCGCGTTGCATCACTCGCGCGAGCCGGGAAACGGGGCATAACAAGAGGAGAAATCGCGATGAAGCGAAAGACACATCTTCTGGCGGCGACGGCTCTTGCCGCGCTCGTCTCGTCCGGGGCATCGGCGCAGGACCGGACCGTCAACGTCTACAACTGGTCCGATTACATCGACGATACGATCCTGGAAGATTTCACGAAGGAAACCGGCATCAAGGTCGTCTACGACGTCTTCGATTCGAACGAGATCCTGGAGACGAAGCTGCTCGCCGGCGGCACCGGCTACGACGTCGTCGTGCCGACGGGCACCTTCCTCGCCAGGCAGATCCAGGCCGGCGTCTTCCAGAAGCTCGACAAGTCCAAGTTGCCGAACCTCTCCAACATGTGGGACGTGGTGTCGGAACGGACGGCCAAGTACGATCCCGGCAACGAGTACTCGATCAACTACATGTGGGGCACCACGGGCATCGGCTACAACGTCAACAAGGTGCAGGACGCGCTCGGGATCGAGAAGATCGACAGCTGGGACGTCGTCTTCAATCCGGAGATGATCGCCAAGCTCGCCGACTGCGGCGTCTACATGCTGGACGCGCCGGCCGAGATGATCCCCGCCGCGCTCAACTATCTCGGGCTCGACCCGAACACCACCAGTCCCGACGATCTCGGCAAGGCCGAGGAACTGCTCCTGTCGATCCGTCCGTCGATCCGCAAGTTCCATTCGTCCGAATACATCAACGCGCTCGCCAATGGCGACATCTGTCTGGCCGTCGGCTGGTCCGGCGACATGTTCCAGGCACGTGACCGCGCCGCCGAAGCGGACCAGGGCGTGGCGATCTCCTATTCGATCCCCAAGCAGGGCGCGCAGATGTGGTTCGACCAGATGGCCATTCCAGCCGACGCGCCGCATCCCGAGGAAGCGCATGCGTTCCTGAACTACATGATGCGGCCCGACGTCATCGCGAAGGCGTCGAACTACGTCTTCTACGCCAACGGCAACGCGGCCTCGAAGGACCTGCTCGACGAGGCGGTGATCGGCGACCCGGCGGTCTATCCGGACGACGAGACCATGAACAAGCTCTTCACCACCGTTCCCCTCGATGCCAGGACGCAGCGCCTCGTGACGCGGATCTGGACCCGGGTCGTGACGGGTCAATAGGCGAACGATCCGGCCCCCGGCGGCAGCGCCGGGGGCCTCGCTTTTGGGGAAGCGGGTAACCTGGGGACCACATGAAATCGCTCGGCAGCATTCGCAGAAGCTTCGCGCCCTGGGCCGATCCGGCCGCCAAGCCCTACATCTCCTTCGAGAACATCACCAAGCGTTTCGGCGACTTCGTCGCCGTGAACGACCTGTCGCTCGCCATCTACGAGCGCGAGTTCTTCGCCCTCCTGGGTGCATCGGGCTGCGGCAAGTCCACGCTGCTGCGCATGCTGGCCGGCTTCGAGGAGCCGACGTCGGGGCGCATCCTGCTCGACGGCCAGGACCTGCGCGGCATCCCGCCCTACCGGCGGCCTGTCAACATGATGTTCCAGTCCTACGCGCTGTTCCCGCACATGAGCGTGGAACAGAACATCGCCTTCGGCCTGAAGCAGGACGGCATGCCGAAGGCACAGATCGCCGAACGCGTCGCCGAGATGCTGAAGCTGGTCAAGCTCGAGCAGTTCGCCCGGCGCAAGCCGCACCAGCTGTCGGGCGGCCAGCGCCAGCGCGTCGCGCTCGCCCGCTCAGTCGCCAAGCGGCCGAAGGTGCTCCTGCTCGACGAGCCGCTCGGCGCGCTCGACAAGAAGCTGCGCGAGGAAACCCAGTTCGAGCTGATGGATCTGCAGCAGAATCTCGGCCTCACCTTCGTGGTCGTCACGCACGACCAGGAGGAGGCCATGACCATGGCCGACCGCATCGCGATCCTGGACAAGGGCCAGGTGATGCAGGTCGCAACCCCGGCCGAAATCTACGAGGCCCCGGCGTCGCGCTTCGTCGCCGGCTTCGTCGGTACGGTCAACCTGCTCGAAGGCCGCGTGATGGCACGCGAGGGTGCGACGCTGCGCATCAAGGGTGCCAGCGGCGCGGAAATCCTGGTCGAGAACGCGCCCGACGCCGTCAGTTCGGGAGAGGTCGCCTTCGCGATCCGTCCGGAGAAGATCCGGGTTTCACCGCGCCAGCCCGCGGAAGGAACGCCCAACGTCATGCCGGGCGAGATCTTCGACCTCGCCTATCTCGGCGACATGACGGTCTACCACGTGCGTCTGGCCGACGGGCAGGTGGTCAAGGCGAGCGCGCTCAACAGCGCGCGCGTCAGCGAAGACCAGCTGACCTGGAACGACCGCGCCTGGGTGTCCTTCGCGCCGGATGCCGGCGTCGTTCTGACGAGGTAGCGCCATGGCACAGTCGATTGCTTCCGACCGGCTGGACGCTGCTCCCGCAGCGCGCACTGGCGGGCTCGGCAAGGCCCTGGCCAACCGCCTCGTCATCATCGTCCCGTATCTGTGGCTGTTCGTCTTCTTCCTCGTTCCCTTCCTGATCGTGTTCAAGATTTCGCTGTCGACGACGGCGATCGCGATGCCGCCCTATTTTCCGGTGTTCTCGCTCGAAGAGGGTCTCTCCGGCCTCGTCGCCGGACTGCGCGACCTGACGTTCGACAACTATCTCTGGCTGGCCGACGACGCGCTCTACTTCAACGCCTATGTTTCCAGCATCTCGATCGCCGCGGTCTCGACGCTGATCACGCTCGCCGTCGGGTTCCCGATCGCCTACGGCATGGCGCGTGCGCCGGCCGCGCTGCGCCCGACGCTTCTGATGCTGGTGATCCTGCCGTTCTGGACGAGTTTCCTGATCCGAGTCTACGCCTGGATCGGCATTCTGAAGCCGGAGGGCCTCCTCAACCAGTTCCTGATCTGGACCGGCGCCATCGACACGCCGCTGCTCATCCTCAACACCAACACCGCCATCTACATCGGCATCGTCTATTCCTATCTTCCCTTCATGGTGCTGCCGCTCTACTCGGCGCTGGAGAAGATGGACTACTCGCTGATCGAGGCGGCGCAGGATCTCGGCTGCCCGCCGATGGCGGCCTTCTGGAAGATCACCTTCCCCCTGGCGCTGCCCGGCGTCGTCGCGGGATCGATGCTGGTCTTCATCCCGGCGATGGGCGAGTTCGTCATTCCGGATCTGCTCGGCGGCTCGCAGACGCTCATGATCGGCAAGACGCTCTGGAACGAGTTCTTCAACAACCGTGACTGGCCGGTCTCGTCGGCTGTCGCCGTCATCCTGCTCCTGCTGCTCGTCGTGCCGATCATGCTGTTCCAGCAGGCGCAGGCGCGGGCGCTGGAAAAGGGCAGGTGAGGGCGGCGCGATGAACACCACCTGGTCCCGTTTCAACATCGTCTCGATCGTGCTGGGCTTCGCCTTCCTCTATCTGCCGATCGTGCTGCTGGTCGTCTTTTCCTTCAACGAGTCCAAACTCGTCACGGTCTGGTCCGGCTTCTCGACGAAATGGTACGGCGAGCTGTTCCGCAACCAGGGCCTCATCGACGCGGCCTGGGTGACGGCGCGGGTGGCCTTCCTGTCGGCGAGCGTCGCCACGGTTCTCGGGACGCTCGCCGCACTGGCGCTGACCCGCTACACCCGCTTCCGCGGCAGGGTGCTGTTCTCCGGAATGGTGTTCGCGCCGCTGGTCATGCCCGAGGTCATCACCGGCCTGTCGCTGCTCTTGCTGTTCGTGGCGATCGGGCTCGACCGCGGATTCCTCACGGTGACCCTCGCTCACATCACCTTCTCCATGTGCTTCGTCGCCGTCGTCGTCCAGTCGCGGCTGATCACCTTCGATCGCTCGCTGGAGGAAGCCGCGATGGATCTCGGCGCGACGCCGGTGAAGACCTTCTTCGCCATCACGCTGCCGGTCATCCTGCCGGCCATCGTGTCGGGCTGGATGCTCGCCTTCACGCTGTCGCTCGACGATCTGGTCATCGCGAGCTTCGCCTCGGGACCGGGCGCGACCACGCTGCCGATGAAGATCTACAGCCAGGTGCGGCTGGGCGTGACGCCGGAAATCAACGCCGCCTGCACGATCCTGATCGGCATCGTGGCGGCCGGCGTTCTGATCGCCTCGGTCGTCAACAAGAGCCGGGAAGTGCAGCGCCAGCGCGACGAGCAGGCGGCGCAGCGCACCTGACGCAGGCCTGGACCGGCACGACGGCGGGCCGTCGTGCCACGGGCATCAGCTGCGCGGCGGCCGCAGGAGGTAGATCACCAGCCATACCGGCAGGATCACCATCGATCCGAGCACGATGTTCGGTATTGCCCAGGCGCCCCCGCGCTGCAGCATGTCCAGGACGTTCTCGGGCGTCAGGCCGACTTCGGCGAGCACTTGCGCCGCGGTGATGTCGAATGCAGACAGGGCGGCGCCGGTCACGAGCGACACGAGAAGGATCTTCAGCACGGCCGACACGTAACGCAGCAATCCGCCCTCCGAGACGCTGGTCGTCAGCGGCATCGATCATGGCCTTTCGGGCCTGTTGACAGCCGCCGCGGTCGGGAGCGTAGCGCGATTCGTGCCGCGTGAGTATCTCGCCCGTCGATGCGGGCGCGGATGGCCTATTCCATCGGAAAGTCGCCCAGCAGCGGCGACACGAAGGGCGACCGCCAGGATCCGCCGACGAAGAAGGCCGCCAGTGGTGCGGCGCCGGACGGGACGGTGGTGCCGTCGGTGGCGGGCGGATCGCGCGGCATGATCGTGCCGGACAGCGCGATACCCTGTCCGACCAGCGGCAGGATGCCGCTGAACCTGACGACCTGGCGCGGCTGCATCACCTTCGCGACGTCCAGCCTCGCCACCCCGCCCGTGACGGTGGACCGGACTTCGGCCGCCTCGAAGGCGATGGTGCCGGCGGCGACCTCGTTGAGCGGGAAGAAGCCGCCTTCGGCAGCCCGCTCGCGGAAGGCATCCAGGTCGAACCAGGCCACCGAACCCGGACCGAGCTTGACCGAGATCGAGCCCTCGCCCCCCGCCAGCATGGCGTCCCATCCTCTTGCCGGGCCGCCGACCAGTGCCGATAGGGTCGCGCGGGCCTGGGGCAGGGCGCTTCCGAAGCCCATGGCGGTTCCGAACGCGTTGAAGTCGACGTCGCTCGCCAGGAAGCGGAGTTCCGCCCTGTCGGTGTCCGTCCGCCGGTCGATCCGAAGCCCCGCCTGGATGGTGCCGCCGAAGGCGCTGGCGTCGGAGATGTCGAAGGCGGCCAGGCCGTCGTTGATCTGTGCCGTTGCCGCGAGCTGGCCGAGTTCGAGGGAACCTGCGGTCGCGCGGGCTGCCGACAGTCGCAGGTCCAGCTGAAGCTTCCGGGCGAAGTCCAGCTCGATCGGGCCGGCCCAGTTGCCGATGTCGCCGGGAATCTGGACGAAGGTACCGAGGAAGGCCCGGAGGTCGAGCGACTGGAAGGCCAGCGTGCCCGACAGGGCCGGCGTCTTTCCGGCGAACGAGACCTCCAGCAGGCCGTTTCCTGGGTGACCGCCGAGCGCCAGCTGTGCCTCTTCCAGCTTCAGGCGCTGGGCGTCGCCGATCAGGCGTCCGGAAATCGACGCGTTTCCGGCGATGACGCCGGTGGTGATGTCGGTCCGCGACCATTCCAGGGTCCTGCGCAGCGACGGCGAGGACAGCTTCATGACGCCATCGAGGAAGCCTCGCCTGGAGAAGGTCGCAAGGCCCTCGAAGCTGCCGTTGAGCGGCGTCGACACGAGCGAGACGGAGGTGCGCGAATTGCCACCGGCGAGGAGTGCCAGCGGCTGCTGGACGCTTGCTTCCGCTGCGATGCTCTCCCCGCGCCAGATGGCCTTGATGCTGATCGACGCCGGCCGGTCGAGCGTCGGCCACGACCCGCGGCCGGTGATGCTGGAAAGGACTTCGTGTTCGCCTGTGGCATCGAGGCGAACGACGCGTCCGTCCAGCAGTTCGAGCGAACCCAGCGGGTCAGACGGCATGCGCGCGGCATCGGGCTTGGCAGGGTTCTCGTCCACGACCGTGCGTGCCGCCTCGATGGCGCGCAGCATGCGGCCGCCACGGGGCGGAACGGGGAAGGGGACGACGCCGTCCTGGTGGGATACCCGCAGCACCGGCCGCAGAAGCGTGACCTTGGTGAAGGTGATGTCGCCCCGGAGCGCGGCGATGGCCGACAGTTCGATCTGCACCCGCTCGGACTGCAGCACCGGCGGCGCTTCCGGCCTTCCCCATTCCTGCAGCGAGACGTCGGCCAGTTCCGCATGGAAGGACGGCCAGACGTGGATGCGCGGAATGCCGCTCAGGACGACGCGATAGCCGCTCCAGGCGCTGAGTTCGGCGGCGATGCGGTTGCGCACGATCTGGGTGGAGGCGATGTAGGGAATCAGCGCGATGACGGCGAGGCAGAGGATCGCCAGCGTCGCGATGGCCCAGATCGTCCGTTTCGCCCCCTTGGATGGCATCGCGCCTCGTCGCTTCCCGCGCTGCTCGCGCCGTGACGGCCACTTCGCGAAGGCCGCGCTGCGAGCCATTTCAATCCATTGTGGCCCGCAGATGGCGCTGGTGCGCAACCTGCGGCCGTCTTGCCCTCCCGCCGCGCAATATGCATAACGCATCGCCCATCAGGAGGATGTCCATGTCCCGATCCGCGCCGCTCTGGACCCCGTCGCCCGACGTCGTCGCGCGCTCGCCGTTTATGGCATTCATGGGGGAGGCGACCAAGCGCTCCGGTGGGACCCTTTCAACCTATGAACAACTTCATGCGTGGTCCGTAACAGATCGTGAGGGGTTTTGGAAACTGGTCTGGGATTTCTGCGGCGTGATCGGCGCGCGCGGGGAGCGCGATCTGATCGATGGTGACAGGATGCCGGGCGCGTCCTTCTTCCCGGATGCGCGGCTCAACTTCGCGGAGAACCTGCTCCGGAAGACGGGGGCCGGCGACGCGCTGGTGTTCCGCGGAGAGGACAAGGTCGCTTACCGCCTGTCCTGGGACGCGCTGCGCGCCATGGTGTCGAAGCTGCAGCAGGCCTTCGCTGCCGAGGGCGTGAAGGCGGGCGACCGCGTTGCCGCCATGATGCCCAACATGCCCGAGACGATCGCCGCCATGCTCGCGGCCGCCTCGCTCGGCGCGATCTGGTCGTCCTGCTCGCCGGACTTCGGCGAACAGGGCGTGCTCGACCGGTTCGGCCAGATCGAGCCGGTCGTCTTCGTCACCGTCGACGGCTACTGGTATGCCGGCAAGCACATCGAGGTCGGCGACAAGGTTGCCAAGGTGGTGGCGAAGCTGCCGACGGTCCGGCGCACGATCGTGGTCGACTATCTCGGCGGTGCCGAGGCAGTCGCAGCTGCCGTGCCCGGCGCCCGGACGCTCGCGGCCACGCTCGCCGCGCATAACGACAAGCCGCTGACCTTCGAGCGCCTGCCGTTTTCGCATCCGCTCTACATCTTGTTCTCCTCCGGCACGACCGGCATCCCGAAATGCATCGTGCACTCGGCCGGCGGAACGCTCCTGCAGCATCTCAAGGAGCAGCGGCTGCATGCCGGCATCGGCGAGGGCGACCGCTTCTTCTACTTCACCACCTGCGGCTGGATGATGTGGAACTGGCTGGTCTCCGGCCTCGCCACCGGCGCGACCTTGCTGCTCTACGACGGCTCGCCCTTCCATCCGGACGGCAACGTCATCTTCGACTACGCCCAGGCCGAGAAGATGACCTATTTCGGCACCTCGGCGAAGTTCATCGACGCGGTCCGCAAGTCGGGCCTGGAGCCGATCCGCACGCACGACCTGTCGTCGGTCCGCGTCATCTCGTCGACGGGCTCGCCGCTGTCGCCGGAAGGCTTCGACTTCGTCTATTCCGGCATCAAGTCCGACGTGCATCTCGCCTCGATCTCGGGCGGAACCGACATCGTGTCCTGTTTCGTGCTCGGCGTGCCCACGCGTCCCGTCTGGAGCGGCGAGATCCAGGGCGCCGGGCTCGGCATGGCGGTCGAGGTCTGGAACGACGACGGCCAGCCGGTGCGCGGCGAGAAGGGCGAACTCGTCTGCACGAAGGCCTTCCCCTCGATGCCGGTGATGTTCTGGAACGATCCCGCCGGCGCCAAGTATCATGCCGCCTATTTCGACCGGTTCGAGAACGTCTGGTGCCATGGCGACTTCGCCGAGGTGACGGAGCATGACGGCTTCATCATCCACGGCCGCTCGGACGCGACGCTCAACCCCGGCGGCGTGCGCATCGGCACGGCCGAGATCTACAACCAGGTCGAACAGATGGAGGAGATCGTCGAGGCGATCTGCATCGGCCAGGATTTCGACGACGACGTGCGCGTGGTGCTGTTCGTGCGGCTGGCGCCGGGCGTGGTGCTCGATGCCGACCTCGAGAAGCGTATCAGGACGACGATTCGCACCGGCGCCAGCCCGCGCCACGTGCCGGCGAAGATCGTGGCGGTCAGCGACATTCCGCGCACCAAGTCGGGCAAGATCACGGAGCTCGCGGTGCGCGACGTGGTGCACGGCCGCGCGGTGAAGAACAAGGAGGCGCTTGCCAACCCGGAGGCGCTCGATCTCTTCCGCGATCTGCCGGAGCTGAAGGTCTGAGCCGGCGCGGGGCGAGGGTTAACGAAGGATGACCGGGGAAATTTACCTCGTTGGAAGTGACCCATCCAGTCTCTCGACTTTTCCTTAACCAGGTAAGGTTTCGTTAAGGGTTGGCCCCGATACTCCTCGTTAACTTGAGGGAGAAATCCCGCGCCTGTTCCAGGCTTCGTTTCGCTCAAGTCCTCGTTTTGACAGCAATCCCAATTCGACGGGGCGTTCTCACGAACGCCCCGCTTTTTTTTGCGCGCGGCCAGGGCTGCGGCGACCCGGGGCGCTCGCCGCGGGACGGCGCTACAGCGCCGCGTCGCCGTCGCGCATCAGCGCGCCCGACAGAAGCACCACCGGCACCAGCGCCGTGACGATGATGAGCAGCGCCGCGATGGCGCCGTCCTCCACCACGCCGCGCGAGGCGTTCTCGTAGACGTGGGTGGCGAGCGTCGAGAAGCCGAAGGGACGCAGCAGGATCGTCGCCGACAGTTCCTTCACCGTGTCGACGAAGACGAGGACGGCGGCGGTGAAGAGGGCGGGCCGCAGAAGCGGCAGCAGGATCTCGCGCGCGCTCGCCAGCGGCGGGCGGCCGAGGCTGCGGGCGGCCTCGTCGATGTTGCGCGGCAGCTTCTCCAGGCCCGAGCGGATGGCGCCTTCGGCCAGCGCCAGGAAGCGGATCGTGCAGGCGAGAACGACGGCGCCCGCCGAGCCGGTGAGAAGCAGGCCTGTCGAGACGCCGAAATGGTCGCGGGCGAAGCCGTCGAGCGTGTTGTCGAAGCGGGTCAGCGCGAACAGCAGCCCCAGCCCGAGGATGGTGCCCGGCACCGCATAGCCGCCGGCCGCGACGCGCGCGACCGCCGTCATCGCCGCCGAGCGGGAGAGCCGCGCCGCGTTCATCACCGCGAGCGCGGCTGCCACCGTCAGAACCGCCGTCGCGCCGGCGGTGAGGATGCTGTTGACGAAGGCGGCGTGCAGGGCGGGGCTCGCGATCTGGTCGAGCCTTCGGCTCGCATAGTCGCCGAACACGGCGAGCGGGATGCCGAAGCCCGCCAGCACGGGGAGCATGGCCGCGGCCGTCGCCAGTCCGGCGCGCCAGCCGGCGAGGCGCACCCGCGGCGGCCTGGCCTTCATCTGCGTGGCCCGGGCGCCATGGAAGCGCTGGCGGCGGCGGGCCCACTGCTCGGCCCAGACGAGGCCGAGCACCAGCAGCAGCATCAGCATGGCGATCTGGGCCGCGCCTTCCAGGCTGCCGCGGTTGAGCCAGGTCGAATAGACCGAGAAGGTGAGCGTGCGCACGCCGAGATATTCGACCGCGCCGATGTCGTTGACGGTTTCCATCAGCACGAGCGCCACGCCGGCGAGGATCGCGGGGCGGGCGACCGGCAGCAGGATGCGGAAGAACACCTTGGCGGGGCCGGCGCCGAGGGTGCGCGCCACGTCGGCGATGTTGCGGCCCTGCATGATGAAGACCACCCGCGCCGTCAGGTAGACGTAGGGGTAGAGCACCGACGACAGAACCACGGCCGCGCCGCCGGTCGTCCGGATGTCGGGAAACCAGTAGTCGCGCATCGTCTGGAAGCCGAACAGCGCACGCACGGCGCTCTGCACCGGACCGGTATAGTGGAAGAACTCGCCGAAGGCGTAGGCGGCGAGATAGGTCGGCACCGCGAGCGGCAGCACCAGCGCCCAGGCCAGCAGCCGCCGCAGCGGGAAGTCGTAGGCGACCACCAGCCAGGCCGTGGTCACGCCGATCGAGGCGGTCCCGCCCGCCACCAGCAGGAGCAGCCAGAGCGTCGTCCGGGCGGATCCCGGCAGGACGTTGCGGGCGAGGTGGGGCCAGTCGGCGCCAGTGCCCGTGACGGCGATGGCAGCGAGCACGGCGACCGGAACGAAGACCACCCCGGCGATGACGAGCGCCAGGACGAAGGCCGCCGGATGCCGCTCGCGGCGCGCGCGTGCGGGAAGGGCGATGCCGGGGGCGGTGTCTCTGCGGCTGGTTTCCTGCATCAGGCGCTCAAGAAAAAGGGTCCGCGTCGGTTACCCGTGCGGACCCCGTCATGCAAGCGACCTTGGTCGCGGCAGCGTCAGCTGGCCGGACCGTCGTCGAGGCCGACGCGGTCGACCATCTCGGATGCCGCCTTGCGGTGCTTGGCGATCTCGGAGAGCGGCAGCGTGTCGGCCTTCAGCGTGCCGAAGGACTTCACGACGTCGGAGGGCTCGACGTCCGGCGAGGCGGGATATTCGAACACCTCGGCGGCGTAGATCTTCTGGGCCTCCACGCTCGCCAGGAATTCCATCAGCCTGATCGCGTTGTCGCGGTTCGGCGCGTTCTTCGCCATCGCCATGCCGGAGATGTTCACATGCGTGCCGGAATCGTCGATCGACGGGAAAACGACGTTGATGGCGTTCGCCCAGTCCTTCTGCTCCGGCTCCTTCTCGTTGGTCATCATCAGGCCGACGTAATAGGTGTTGCCGAGCGCGAGGTCGCATTCGCCCGACATGATCGCCTTCGCCTGGCCGCGGTCGTTGCCGTCCGGCTTGCGGGCGAGGTTGGCCTTGAAGCCCTTCATCCACTCCTCGGTCTTCGCTTCGCCCCAATGCGCGATGAGGGCCGAGAAGAGGGCGAGGTTGTAGTCGTGCTGGCCCGAGCGGATGCAGATCTTGCCTTTCCATTTCGGGTCGGCGAGATCGGCATAGGAGATGTCGGTGTCGGTGACGCGGTCCTTGGAGGCGTAGACGACGCGCCCGCGCTTGGTGACGCCGAACCAGTGGCCTTCCGGATCGCGATACTCGGCCGGCAGGGCCGCGTTGATGTCGGCATCGTCGACGGCCTGGGTGATGCCCTTGTCCTTGGCGGCGGCGAGCCGGGCGATGTCGACGGTGAGGATCACGTCGGCAGGCGAGTTCGCGCCTTCGGCGGCGATCCGTTCCTCCAGGCCCTTGTCCAGGAACAGGACTTCGGTGGCGATGCCGGTCTCGGCCGTGAAGGCGTCGAGCACCGGCTTGATCAGGTCGGGCTGCCGGTAGGAATAGACGTTGACCACGCCGTCGGCCTGCGCGGCGGGCAGGATGGCGAAGGTCGATGCGAGCGCGGCTGCGGCGACACCCAAGCGGGAGAGACTGGCGGTGAGGCGGGACATGGAAGCTCCTCTTGTCTGCGACGTCCGCCGCTGCATGTCCCACGTCCCCCGGTGAGGTCAAGGGTATTGCGAAGCAATATCAGGAGTTTAGAAGAATTCTAAACTGCGACGATCAGGATTTGTGGAGCCAAATCAGAGGCAAACGCTCAACAATTAGCCGCGCGCAGGACATCACGTTTTCGTGATCGCCTGCGCGAACGTCGGACGTCATTCTCAGTCGGCGAGCACGCGGGTCGAGGGGAAGCAGATTTCCACCAGCGTGCCCTCGCCGGGAGCGGAACTGATGGTGAAGCGGGCGCGGTTGGCCTCCACCATCGCCTTGGTCAGCGGCAGCCCCAGCCCGGTCCCGTCGTTGCGCGTGCGCTTCAGCGAGTTGATCTGCTTGAACGGTTTCAGCGCCTGCTCGATCTCGGCGCTCGACATGCCGATGCCGGTGTCGCGCACACGCATGACGACGTCGCCCGACGCCTCGTAGGCCGTCGACACGATCACCTGGCCGCCCGGCTGCGTGAAGCGCACCGCGTTCGACAGAAGGTTGAGGCCGATCTGCCGGACCGAGCGGAGATCGGCGACCACTTCGGGCAGGCGCGAGGCGAAGCTCGAGCGGATGATCACCCGCTCGCGGTTCGCCTGGGGCTGCATCATCGCCACCGTCTCGGCCAGCACGTCGTTCAGCGCCACGGCCTCGTAGGCCATCTCCTGCTCGCCCGCCTCGATCTTGGAGATGTCGAGCAGGTCGTTGACGATGTCGAGCACGAGATTGCCCGACCGGTTGATGTCGCGCAGGTAGTCGCGGTAGCGCTCGTTGCCGATCGGGCCGAACTTCTCGTCCATCATCAGTTCCGAGAATCCGATGATGGCGTTCAGCGGCGTGCGGATCTCGTGGCTGACGCGGGCGAGGAATTCCGACTTCTGCGACGAGGCCCGCTCCGCGAGCGTCCGCGCCTTGGTCAGTTCCTCTTCCGCCCGCTTCCAGGACGTGATGTCGCGCAGCACCGCGCAGAAACCGTTGCCGCCGGGCAGGCGCCCGATGGTCATGAAGAGCGGGATGAAGCGGCCCTGCGCCTCGCGGCCGATCACCTCCCGGCCGTCGTTGAGAACGCTCGCCACGCCGTTGTCGGAGAGGCCCTGCAGGTAGTCCCGCGCCGCGCGCTGGCTTTCGACCGCGAGCAGCGCCACGAACGGCTTGCCCGCCACCTCGCGGTCGTCATAGCCGAACAGCGCTTCTGCCGGACGGTTGATCGAGCGGATCGTGCCGTCCGGTGCGATCACCACGACCCCGTCCGTGGCCGTGTCCAGGATCGTGCGCATCTCCTCGACACGTCCGGCGAGGTCTGAAGCGGGACGTTCCTCGACCCGCTCCTGCGCGCCGTCGGCGGGGCGCAGCGCGAGAAGCAGCGCCTTGCCGCGCTCCCACGCGATCGACTGGAGATGCGCGCGCACGGGCAGCGTCGAGCCGTCCTGGCGTCGCAGCATCGTGGCGTGCGCCGGCGCGTCGGACGGTTCGGCATCGTCGCTTCGTTCGGCAAACAGCGCGCCCAGCCCGCCGGCCTGCTCCAGATCGGCGAGCGCCGCGTATCCGGTGAAGTCGAGGAAGCTCCGGTTGGCGAAGTGGAGCACGTCCCCTGCGTGGACGAGCATCGGCAGGGGCAGGCGTGTCAGGATCGAACGAACGGAGCCGGTCTCGGCCGGCGCTTCCTCAGCCTCTGCCTGTTCCCCGTCCGCGACCGGGCTCTCGGCTGCGCGGGATGCCTCGAGCGGCTGCGCGGCGGGCGGAGTTTCCCCGGTACGGTTTCCGGCAGCCGGGGCGTCCCCATCATCGGCTGCCGGAGGATGCTGGCGTTCGATCGAGCCCAGCGCGGCCGGCGGCTGTTGCGCCATCGGCGGCGTTGCGTCGCGGTCGCGCGGCGGATCACCGGCAGCAGGCGTCGCAGCCTCCGGCCGTGCGGCGGTCTCCTGTGGAACCTCCGCGAGGGGCTCCTCGACGACCGCGCTTCCGGTCCGGCCGCTAACCGCATCCTGCGCATCGGGAGCGATCGGTTCCTCCGACAGTTCCTCCTCCACTTCGATGAAGAAGGGATTCGCGGCGCGCGGCAGGGT
The DNA here is from genome assembly GCF_014495845.1 of Aquibium microcysteis. Classification (NCBI taxonomy): domain Bacteria; kingdom Pseudomonadati; phylum Pseudomonadota; class Alphaproteobacteria; order Hyphomicrobiales; family Phyllobacteriaceae; genus Aquibium; species Aquibium microcysteis. The sequence goes on along the minus strand of NZ_CP061080.1, from coordinate 2,393,782 downwards.
ATGCCCATCCTCCTTCGAGCCGGGATGTTCGGGCCGCTCGGGACGAGCCGGCGCCTGCGGTCGGACGGGCTCGCCGGCCGGGGCGGGCGGGCGGGACGGGAGAGACGCCTCTTCCGCGGGTCCGGATCCTGCGGAGGTGCGGGGCGCGGCGGCCTCCCGATCCGGGGCCGGCTTGCCGGGCGTCTGCGGAAGCCTCTTCGGACGGGCGCCGTCCGGCCCTTCCTCGCGGGGCTCGGTGACCTTCTTCAGCCGGTCGCCGATCTCGCGGAACGCATTGCGCTCGCCGGGCGAGAGATTGCGCTCGATGGCCGGGGGCCGGTGCTCGGCCAGCCGGATGATCTTGTCCGAGAAACGCCGCGAGCGGGCCTCGTCGAGCGGAATGACGGTCGATCCGCCCATCTCCTGACCAGGCGCGGCTTCCTGCGGAGAGGAAGCGGGGTCTGCGCTCGCAGAGGCGTCTTCCCTTCGTCCGGTCTCGCGCCCACGGTCGGCGACGACGAGATGGCCCTCGCGGTCCGGCGGCGGCGCGTCCGCAGCCGCTTCCTCCGGCGCCTGCCGACGCGCATCGACCGGCCCCTCGGGCGCCGGCTTGGCCGAAGGCACGAAGACCGAATCGGCCAGTCTCGCGATGCCGAAGCCGCGGAAGCCCTCGAAGCTGCGGTCCCGGGAATAGACCGGCAGTGCCGCAAGGTCGACCGGCGCCCGCCATCCCGTGCCCGCGAGCGGCCACAGCACCGTCTTGCCCGACCATGTGTCGCGGCGGGCCAGGAGGCCCTCGATCTCGCCCTTCGGGTCGATGCCGAGTTCGCCGGCGAGGTCCGCGAAGGAGCGGCCGATCACGGCCGCTTCATCGGCGCCGACCGCCGCCAGGAAATCGCGCGACATGGCGCTGAAGCGGCCCTCGGCATTCGTCCGCCAGGCGAAGCGGACCGGGCCGGCGGCGCGGGTGAAGGGCAGGTCGGCCGACTCGACCGGTCGCGACGAACCGGCGGTTTCCGCAGCAGCGGTCGGGTGAGCGTCGTCCGCCGCGCCCTCGGCCGCCGGTTCCGGCGCCTGCATGGCGCGCGCTTCGGGGCTGCCCCCGTCAGGCGCGGGTGCGGCCGGCGCAACCGCTGCGGGCGCGACCGGGGCTTCGTCGGCCTTGCGGCTGCCGGCGGGCGCGTCGGCTTCGAAATACCAGCGATCGATCGGATGCCGCTGCACACCGTCGTCCACGGGCGCCTCCGGCGCCGAGGGAGCGACGACTGGCCTGGGCGCCGCCTCGTCGTCGGTATGGGCGGAGGGCGGCTGCGCGGCTGTCGGCGCGTCGTGGCGCGGTGCGGCGGGGTCGTGCCGCTGCCGGGACGGAGCCTCGCTCTCGATGGCAGCCGTCTCCTGTTCCGCGACCGCGCCCGGCGATGCCCGATCGGGCGTCCTGGCCGGCGCCTCTTCGGGGAAATCCGCGGCGCGGTAGAGTTGCGGATCGTCCACCACGACGAGCAGGTGCACCGCCGGCTCGTCCGAGAGGCGGGCGATGCCCGCGGGAATGCGGCCGCTGGCGGCGGCGATGCGGCGCTTCACGAGGCGATCGGACGCGTCGGCCACGTCGGTCACCATCGCCGCCACGGTCGTCGCGGCGATGCCAAGTTCCTCGTAGCCCGGCGTGCAGGCGACGATCCGGCCTGCCCGCAGGTAGGCGGCATAGTAGCCGGCTTCGGTGAAGCCGGAGATCGCGCGTGCGGCAACCTCCATCGGGTCGCGTGCGCCTGCCGCGGCGGCCGGCGCCGCCAGCAGGATCGCCCGCTCTCCGTCGGGCAGCCGCACGGCGCTCGCCAGCAGGCTGACGGCGCGGCTGGTGTGGCCGGCGGCGAGGCGCAGGAGCAGCGCGCGGTCGGTCCCGATGTCGGGAAAGCCGGGCGAGGCGGCGATCTGGCGCTTCTGGGGGAGCCCGAGACCTGCCGCCGCGCCCATGATCGCCTCGATGTCGGGGTAGCCGAACATGTGCGCGCCCGGCCCGTTCGCCCAGATCACCTCCTCGAGATCGCTCGACAGGATCGCCAGCGCGTCGCCTGCGGCAAAACGTCCGCGCACGTCGTCGAGCACGGCGATGTCGATGAACGAATACTCGCTAGCTGACATGTCCCGGATGATCCCGATCTGCAGGCGCCGCCCCGCCTGACCTTAACGCTTTGTTAAATAAAAGTCTCCGCGGCCAAGGTCCACAATTGCGGGTGGCATTGCGACCGTTTTCTGCCTCCGTGGTTAACCGGATCGCCTTAATGGTGCGTTGCAAGAAAAATGTTGCAACGCACAAGATGGATGCCTATATTGTGGGCATATGACGCGCAAACGGTTCGCGTCAGCCCGCCCCACCAGAAAGGAATGATGCAGATGTCGAAAGCCGCCAAGACTGCCGAAACCATCGAATTCCCCACCTTCGACGCATCCAAGGCCACCGACCAGTTCCGCGCCTTCGCCGAGAAGGGCGTCGAGCAGTCAAAGGAAGTCTACTCCAAGATGAAGGCTTCCGCCGAGGAGGCCCAGAAGACCGTCGAGACCGCGATGGAGACCATGAAGAAGGCCGGCAGCGAAATGTCGCTGAAGGGCATCGGCGCGCTGCGCGCCGGCGCGGAAGCTGACTTCTCGTACATGGAGTCTCTCGTGAAGGCCAGGTCGCTGTCGGAAGTCATCGAGCTGCAGACCGGCTACATGCGCAAGCGCATGGAGATGCTCGTCGACCAGGCGAAGGACATGCAGGCAGCCTCCACCAAGATGGCCGAGGAGATCTCCAAGCCCGCCAAGGACGCCTTCGAGAAGACGATGAAGGAACTCAAGGTCGCCTGATCCGTTGAAGGCGCAAGTGTAGGGGCGCGCACCTTCCTCCCGCGCGCCCTGTGCGGAAAAGGCCGGCCCGCTGCGGGCCGGCCTCTTCCTTCCCCCCTCCGGCCTTCCCCCCTCCGGCCCGCCGTCCACCGCATGGCGGCGCCCGCGGCAGCGTCCCGGCCGGAACGGTCCGCGCTTGCGGTTTGCGGACTTGCAATCGTGGTCGTTTGACCGTATTGCACACTCGCTTCTCAGCATCGCGTGCGGTTGTAGCTCAGCTGGTTAGAGCGCCGGATTGTGGATCCGGAGGTCCTCGGTTCGATCCCGAGCAACCGTACCATCTCCCCATTTTTTCGCTGCTGCATCCTGCCGGCAACATCGCAGCGCTCCCGCTGGGCCGCCTTCGAAGGGCCCCGAAAAAGCGGCCCGGCTCGGTGTCCCCCGCGACCGTGACCCGTCTACCAGGGGACGGTATCGCCCCGATGGTCGACGAAGCTGCCGCTCTGCGCCATCCCGAACTCCCGGCACTGCGCCAGCACGCCGCCAGCCGATTCCTCGACCGGGATGTCCGCGTCCGGACCGCCCATGTCGGTGCGGACCCAGCCGGGATGGACGAGTCGAACGGCAATGCCTTCCGGGGCGAGATCGGTCGCCAGGCCTTGCATGATCTTGTTCACGGCGGCCTTCGAGGCGCGGTAGGCGATCTGGTCCGACTTGGCGTAGCTCATCCGGCCCATGGCGCTGGTAACCGTGACGATGCGGGCGATGCCGCTTCGCTCGCGCGCGGCGCGCAGGTTGGGCAGGAAGGCCTGGACGACGCGCAGGGGGGCCAGCGCATTGACCTCCAGCGTCTCGCGAAAGCCGTCGAAATCCATGTCGAGGGTCGACTGGCGCGCCGGACCGATGATGCCGGCATTGTTGACGAGGAGATCGACCGGCCGACCGCCGAGCATGTCCGCCGCGCGGGCGAGGGCGGCCGCGTCGGTGACGTCGATGCCCTCGAGGAGGTCGATGCCGCTCTGGACCATGCCCTCCGGCCTGCGCCGAACGAGCCCGACGACGGAAAAGCCCTGGCGAGCGGCAAGGCCGGCCAGCGCGCGACCGATGCCGCGGGCCGCGCCGGTGATGACAACGGTCCTGATCATGAACGACTGGTAGCCGCCGGCGCGGTTCCGTTCAATGGCGGCCGGAAGGGAGAACGGCCGCACATGCGCCGCCCGACGGCGCCACCTCGACGGACGGCTCGTAAGCACGTGCTTATCGGCAGCCCGTTAATCCTTTCGCCAATTCAGGCGGAGCGGGAAGTCCGCCATGTGGAGACCGCGGAGGCCGGACGGTCCGGCGTTCCCCTCGAACCCCAAGGAAACCAACCATGCGCAGAATTGCTCTCTCCACGCTTGCCGCCCTCGCTCTCGTGATGCCTGCCCTCGCGGAGGACCTCACCTTGTCGACCGTGCTCGGGACCACGATGGACGAGGTAAAGGCGTCGCTGACCAGGCTGGGCTTCGAGGTCCGCAAGGCCGAGATCGAGGACGGCCAGATCGAAGTCTACTTCGTCGGCGACGGCAAGATGGGCGAAGTCTACGTCAGCCCCGAGACCGGAAAGCCGACCCGCATTTCGATGAAGTGAGCCCTCCATGTCGATCGGCATTGCAAGATCCGGACGTGCCGGCGTCCGCGAGGTGGCGGTCTGGGACCCGCTGGTCCGGCTGATCCACTGGTCGGTCGCGGTCGCGGTCCTGGTGAACTCGTTCGCGGACGGCGAGGAGGCGTTCCACCACTGGGTCGGCTATGTGGCGTCCAGCCTCGTGGCGCTTCGGCTCGTCTGGGCGGTGGTCGGACCGCGGGCCGCCCGCTTCGCGGCCTTTCCACCCGATCCCGCCGCAGCCCTGCGGCATGCCGGAGGCATGATCCGCGGCCGCTTCGGCATTCACCTGTCGCACAATCCGCTCGGCGCGCTGATGGTCTACAACATCTGGGCGACCATCGCCGTGCTGGCCGCCACCGGCTATCTGATGGGGACGATGCGCTATTTCGGCGTGGAATGGGTGGAGGAAGGCCATGAACTCGCCTACGACTGGCTGCTCGTGTCCGTGGCGCTTCACGTGGGCGGCGTCCTGCTCGACGGCTGGCGCACGAAGGTGCCGCTCGTCCGCGCCATGATCACCGGCCGCAAGCGCATACCGGACGGGGCGGAGGTGGAATGATCGTCAGACTGCCGATGCCTGAAGGAACGGAGCGGCGAGCGACCACGCTCGCCGCGCTGATCGTGGTGCAGGCCCTCTGCGCAGTCTTCTTTCTGGCCGACGTCATCGTCGACTTCGGCGATGACGGCCGCCTCGAAGGTGCGCATGTGATCGCCGAGGCGGTCGCGACCGCGGCGCTCATCGGCGGCGTCGCTTTCCTCATGATCGAACTGCGCCGCCTGCTCGGCCGGATGGAGCGGATGGAGATCGGGCTGCGCTCCGCCCGCGGCGAAATGGCGGCGATCGTGGAGATGTTCTTCGAGCGCTGGATGCTCAGTCCGGCCGAGCGCGACGTCGCGCTGCTGATCCTCAAGGGGATCGACACGGAGACGATCGCGGCGATGCGGGGAACGGCGAAGGGCACGGTCCGGGCACAGTCGGCGGCGATCTACGCCAAGGCGGGCGTCGACGGCCGGGGCCAGTTCGTCAGCCTGTTCCTCGAGGAACTGCTGGCCGACGACGGTCGACCACCGGTGGCGGACCCGTCGGGCAACTGACGCCCAGAACGTGTGAATCAATCGAGGATTCGAAAGAACGCCCGCTGAAGACCTCGGGATTCGAGGCTTGAGCCGAGCGGAAACGGGCACTCTCTCGCATCCTCTCAGGCGGAGCCGCCCGGCCGAAACGCGAAAGGCCCGCCGGACGAACCTGCGGGCCTTCGGGATGCGGCTGCCCTCACGGGAGGGAACGGGCGGCCGACGGGGGCAGGGCGGGAGGGAGCCCTGCCGCACTTTCCTGTCGTTCAGCGGCCGCGGCGCGCGACGTGCGGGATGTCGGCGCGGGTGATGCCGATGTCGTCCAGCTCGCGGTTGGACAGGCGCGACAGCTCGTCGATCGCGCTGCGGAAACGGCGCCAGTTGCGGTAGTTCTTCAGGATGCTCATGATCTCTGTCTCTCTTTCGGGCAATTGCAATCTGATGCGGCTCAGATAGTCGCCATGTTGCAGTGCCGCAAGAGCGCCATACGCATGGATCGCCTGCGTTTTTTGCATATCGATGAAAGAATGGGCAGGGTGCGTTTCGCGGTTGCGAAGGAGGCGGGGGGAGGGAATGGCGAATGGCGAATAGGGAATAGGGAATAGGGAATAGGGAATAGGGAATAGGGAATAGGGAATAGGGGGAGGGCGCGGTCTTGTGCCTTTCAGCCGCTACTCACCCCCCCCGCTATTCGCCATTCGCCCCTTCCCCGCCCCCTCAGAACAGCGACCCCTGACCGCCGCCGCCTGCCTTTGCCGGACGGGGGCGCGGTTTGGGGGGGGCGCCGTCGCCGGCGATGAGGGCGCTGGTGGAGGCGTCGGCGAACTGCAGCGTCACCTGATCGCCGGGGGACAGGCCGGCTGCACGCTTCACCGGGGCGCCGGCGGCGTCGTGGACGACGACGAAGCCGCGCTCCAGCACTGCCTTGTAGGACAGCGAGGCATTGAGGCGGCCGGCCTGTGCCAGCCGGTCGGCCAGCCGGGCGAGGCGGACGTCGGCGGCGCGGTCGGCGCGGCGGGCGAGGTTCGTGACGCGGTCGCCGCAGGCCGACATCCGGCGCAGGAGCGGCTCGAGGCCGAGCCGCGCATCGGCGCGGCCGAGCCGGTGCAGGCGGTCGCGGCGCAGCGCGAGGTGGGCGGCCGGCAGGCGGGTGCCGAGCCGGTCGATCAGGCGCGTCGCCTCGGCGATCCGGCGCGACAGCGTCGCCGGCGTCAGCCGCAGCCGCTCGAAGCGGGCGCGCTTGCGCTCCAGCCCGACGTCGAGACAGCGGTCGAGCCGGGCGGCGGCCTCGTCGAAACGGCGGCGCGGCAGCGCGAGCAGCTGGTCGGCGGAGGGAAGGGCACGGGCGGCGGCGCGCAGCGCCTGACGCTTGCGGTCGATGCCGCGCACCTCGCCGTTCCGCAGCCGTGCGCCGAGGGCGGCGAGCGTCGCCTCGAGATCGGCCTTCACCGGGACGGCCATTTCCGCCGCACCCGTCGGCGTCGGAGCCCGTACGTCGGCGGCATGGTCGATCAGGGTCCAGTCGGTCTCGTGGCCGACGGCCGAGATCACCGGGATCCGCGAGGCGGCCACCGCGCGCACGATGGCCTCGTCGTTGAAGCCCCAGAGGTCCTCCAGGCTGCCGCCGCCGCGCGCCACGATCAGGACGTCGGGCCGGGGGATCGGCCCGCCCGCGGGCAGGGCGTTGAAGCCGGTCACCGCCGCCGACACCTCCGCGCCCGTCGTCTCGCCCTGGACGCGCACGGGCCAGACCAGCACGTGCAGCGGAAAGCGGTCGGAGATGCGGTGGATGATGTCGCGGATGACGGCGCCGGTGGGCGAGGTGACCACACCGATGACCCTGGGCATGAAGGGCAGCGGCCGCTTGCGCGTGGCGTCGAACAGGCCCTCGGCGGCCAGCCGGCGGCGGCGCTCCTCCAGCAGCGCCATCAGCGCGCCGGCGCCGGCGGGCTCCAGGCTCTCGATGACGATCTGGTACTTGGACGAGCCCGGATAGGTGGTGAGCCGCCCCTGCGCGATCACTTCCATGCCCTCCTCGGGCCGGAAGCGCAGGCCCCGGAACGTGCCCTTCCAGATCACCGCCTCGATCCGCGCGCGGTCGTCCTTCAGCGCGAAATAGGCGTGGCCCGACGAATGGGGCCCGCGATAGCCGGAAATTTCGCCTCGCACGCGCACGTTGCCGAAGGCATCCTCCACCGTGCGCTTCAGGGCATTGGAGATCTCCGACACCGTGAATTCGGCGGCGTTGGAGGGGGAATCGCTGGCGAAGAGGTCGGTCATGGGCGGATTCTAGCGCGGCGGGGCAGGGAAGGCGAGTGAACGGGGCAGCGAGGCGATGCGGGATCTGGCGCTCAGGGCGGGTCGGCTTGCCGAAACCGGATGTCCGGCGGCGTAAAGGCCGATGCCGCGCCCGCCGGAAATCCGGGGACGGTTTCCTCAATCCGGCACCGGTCGCCGCCCTTTCGCGGTCGGTTTCAGGTCGAATGCAGTGAACTGTCCCCGCATTTCCGCCAGCACGGGCGGGCCGGGAAGCGGCGCTGCCGCCCGGCCTGCGGGACATCGGGATGGGATCGGCGCGGCGTCGGCGTCAGGAGGTGTCGTGAACCTGCGGCAGCGGCAGGCCGGGCAGGACGGGACAAGCACCGGCCCGGCACGCGCGGCGTCCGGGGACCGCGTCGCGGCCGGGCGCCCAGGCGGTGCCGCCCATGCTGGCCAGCACCGCGGAGAGCATCGCCGCGCACCAGCGGTAGCGCCAGGCGACCAGCGCGGCATCGAAGGGGCTGGCGTCGTCCGGTCCCGCGGCGGCCGCCAGTTCGTCCTCGATCGCGGCGACGTCGATCCGCAGCGCGTCGGCGACGCTGACCCGCGCGGCCCGCTCGCCGCGGCGCAGGAAGAACAGCACCAGCCAGCGCACGGCAAAGCAACGGCCGGCGGCGGCGTCGGCATGCGCGGCGAGCGACAGCAGGAGCGTGATCGTCTCCCGCAGCTTCCGCCCGTTCAGTCCCGCCCCGCGCATATCCGCCCTCCTTCAGCTGCGGCCAGTCTGTTGTGGACCGGCAGGGGTGTGGACAGAATTTTCGCAAGGCATTGATTTCGCTGGAAGGACCCGTCCTCCACCCCACGAAGTGGGGGCGGAGGTAGCGTCGCGCAGCGACGACGGAGGGGGGGCGGCGCAGGATGTGGCGGCGACGGGGGCGGCGGCGGCGCGTGCCTCGTCGTGGACCGGAGCGCGGGGACGGATGGCGAGGCATGGATCCCGGATACGTCGTCCTGCGCTGCGCTTGGACGCCGTTCCGGGATGACGAAGGCGGGGGGCGGCGCTATTCTCACCTTCGTCATCCCGGGCGAAGCCGGAGCGGAGCGGAGGCGCAGACCCGGGATCCATGCCTCCGCGGTCGTCGAAAGGCGGGGCGGTGCAGGCGACGCACCGGTCGGACCTTCTCCATCGTCCCGCTCGATGACCTGCTCCGAGGCATGGATCCCGGATACGGCGTCCTTCGCTGCGCTTGGACGCCGTTCCGGGATGACGAAGGTGAAGGGGCGCGCGACGGGTCGGATCCTCGGGCCGTCGATGCGCGGGAGCGTGACGGACGGCCTGGCCACGTCCGTCGTGCCGACCGTCCGTCGTCGCGGCCAGGCCCGGCGGGGTCCCCCCCTCCGCCTCGCTTCGCTCGGCACCTCCCCCCCACTTCGTGGGGTTGGAGGATGGGCGGCGGCGCTTGGGCGGGCTTCCTCCACCCCACGCAGTGGGGGCGGAGGTGGCGTCGCGAAGCGACGACGGAGGGGGGCGGCGACGCTGGAGGATGCGGCGCCCGCGGCGGCGACCGGGCGGCACGTGTCTCGTCGTGGACCGGATCGCGGGGATGGGCGGCGAGGCATGGATCCCGGATACGTCGTCCTGCGCTGCGCTTGGACGCCGTTCCGGGATGACGAAGGTGGGGGCAACGATGGCTCCGATCTTCGGGCCGTCGATGCGCGGGAGCGTGATGGACCGCCTGGCCACGTCCGTCGTGCCGACCGTCCACCGTCGCGGACTGGTCCGGCGGGGTCCCCCCCTCCGCCTCGCTTCGCTCGGCACCTCCCCCACTTCGTGGGGTTGGAGGATGGGCGGCGGCGCTTGGGGCGGGCTGTCCTCCACCCCACGAAGTGGGGGCGGAGGTGGCGTCGCGCAGCGACGACGGAGGGGGGGGCGGCGACGCTGGAGGATGCGGCGCCCGCGCCGACGACCGGCGGCACGTGCCTCGTCGTGGGCCGGATCGCGGGGATGTCCGCCGAGGCATGGATCCCGGATACGGCGTCCTGCGCTGCGCTCGGACGCCGTTCCGGGATTGTTTGAGCCGAACGGGGTAGTGTTGGATGAGGCTGCGGGCTCGAACACCCGCAGCCTCGGCGGCAGGCGACCGTTTCCGGGATCGGGCCGACACCCGACGTCATCAAGGCTCCCTGCCGCCTTTGCACCACCGCTTGGAGAGTTGATCGGGCCCCTGACGCGCCGTCACGCCCGCAAACAATCCGAAGCCCGCAAAGGATAGCACCCTCATGGCCTTTCTGCACCACCCGCCCGCCTGCTGCCTCGGCGTCGATGTCGCCAAGGACAGTCTCACCGTCAGCAACGGCCGCCAGGCCGCCGCGACCATCGACAACAGCCGATCCGCCATTCGCGCCATGCTCAAGAAAGCCCGGCCCGACCTCGTCGTCTGCGAGCCTACCGGCGGCTACGAACTGCTGCTTCTGGAGGAATGCCTCAAGGCCGGAATCGCCTGCCACCGTGCCGACACCCTGAAGCTCAAGAGCTTCATCCGCTCCTTTGGCACGCTCGGCAAGAGCGATGCCATCGACGCCGCCCAAATGGCCGCCTATGCGCGCGAGCGCTGGGCCAAGCTGTCTTTGTGGCAGGCGCAAGACGCCGACGAGAGGCAGTTGCAGGTCCTGGTGCGGCGTAGGGCCGACCTCGTCGCCTTCAGGGTCGCCGAGCGCAACCGCTCCAGGGCGCCCGGCGCCAAGGCACTCGCAGCCTCCTTCAAGGCCATGCTGGCCGCCATCGAGCAACAGATCGACAAGCTCGACGCGGCGATCGCCGCCCTCGTCGCACGCAGCCAGAGCCTGCGCCAACGCATCGCCGTGTGCACCGCCATGAACGGCATCGGCCTCACATGCGCCGCAACCCTCATCGCCCAGATGCCCGAACTCGGCTCCCTCCAGCGCAGGCAGGCCGCCGCCCTGGCCGGGACAGCTCCCCACCCCAACGAGAGCGGAACCGCAACCGGCCGGCGGCGGCAACGCGGCGGCAGGCCGCAGATCAGAACAGCCCTGTTCATGCCGGCACTGCGCGCAGCCGCCGGCAGAGGCGAGTTCGCATCCTTCTACAAACGCCTCGTCGACAACGGAAAACGCCCCATCGTCGCAATCGCCGCAGTCATGCGAAAGATCATCGTCACCCTCAATGCAAGGCTCAGAGACGCACAATCGGCTCAGAGTTGATGACGAAGCGGAGGGGGCGGCCATGCCGGGGGTCGCCTTGGTGGGGGGGCGGGTGAGGGGGCGTCTGCAGGCCGCTTCGTCAATCTCGGGCGACGCAGGTCCCGAATGGGTCGCGGGGATCGGCTGGACCGTCGCGCGGATGGCTTTCGTCGGGGGCGTGCGTCACCAGCCCGCCATCTGGCCCGGCTTGTGGCGGCGGCCGCGCATGGCGAGGCCGACGGCGGCGAAGTCGAAGCTGCCGGGGTCCTCGGGGCCGGGGAGCGAGATGTTGTCGAGGCTCTCGGCGATGTGGCGGGCGAGCGCCTCGACGATCTCGGGCTGGCTGGAATGGCCGCGCAGGATGCCGATGCGGCCGTCGGGAAGGGCCGGAAAACCCTCGCTTTCGGTCAGAACCCGCATGCCGGGGCGCAGCGCGCATTCGGGCAGGACGGCGACGGCAAGCCCGGCCAGCACCGAGGCGATGATGACGGTGGCCGACCAGGAGGTGAACAGGATGCGGTGCTCGCGTTCGACGCGGTCGAGCGCGTCGAGCGTCTCCCGCCGCCACAGGCAGGTGGGGCGACCGACGGCCAGCGGCACCACGGGTTCCTCATGCACCATGTGGTTGGCGGAGGTGACCCAGAGCAGCGGTTCGCGGCGCACCACCTCGGACGGCGAGCGTTCGTCGTCATGGGTGACGATGGCGATGTCCAGCTGGCCGCGGCGGATCAGTTCGACGAGGTTGACGGTGGGTTCGCAGAGGACGGAAAGCTCGACGCGCGGATTGGAGCGCGAGAAGCGCGCCATGATCTCGGGCAGGAAGCGGTCGGCGTAATCGTCGGGCGTGCCGATGCGGATCGAGCCTTCGAGCCGGTTGTCGTCGAGGGCCGCCAGCGCCTCGCGGTTCAGCCGCATCATGCGCCGGGCATAGGCGAGCAGTCGCTCGCCGTCCTCGGTCAGCCGGTTGGTGCGGCCGTCCTTCTCGAACAGCGGCTTGCCGACGCGCTCCTCCAGCCTGCGCATCTGCATGGAGACCGCCGACTGGGTGCGGAACACCTCGTCGGCGGCGCGGGTGAAGGAGCCGGTGTCGGCGATGGCGATGAAGGTCTGCAGCTGGTCGAGGTCGAGCGGAGCGGCCATGGGGATGATCCATCAGCTTGGTTGATGTCAAAGATTAAAAACATTCGTTCGACTAATCAATCCGGGGCTGCGAGAAGAGCATCGTTCCGCCAACGGGCACGAGACACCGAGACGCGCCGGAGAATGAGCTCCCGCGCAGAGGCTTCGTGCGTTCCGCGGCCTGCCACGAAGGAGAACGACCATGACCGCCCTCGACACCCGCACCACCCTCACGCCCGCCACCGTGCGTCCGGCGCTCGGGCTGCGCGTGGCGAACGCCGTCGTGGCCGCGATCAACCATGCCGCCAAGGTCTACCGCGCCTGGCGCAACCGCCGCGAGATCTACCGGCTCGGCGAGATGAGCGACGCGCAGCTGTCCGACATCGGGCTGACGCGCAGCGACCTCTTCGTGGTCTGGCAGTCGCCCTTCGGCGTCGACCCGACCGAGCAGCTCGGCCAGATCTCGGAAGCGCGGATCCGCGCCTACGAGGCGCTGGCGCGGCGCATCGGCTGAGCCGTCCCGGACGAATTCGCCCGGCGCCGGACAGGCGCCGGCGTCTCCCACCGCAGGCTCTGACTCCCGCCGGTCCCCCCCGGCCATGCCTGCCACCTTGCCCGGCCGCTCCCACCCAGGAGCCGCCGGGCATTTTTCGTTGGCGTGTCGGGTCGGGGAAACCCGACCGGGTCGGGGAGACCCGACCGGGTCAGGCGAAGGATTCGTAGGCGGCGATGATCGAGGCGAGCTGCTGGGAGCTCATCACGGCGGTCTGGCTCGACGTCAGTGCCTGCAGCTGGACCTGGCTGAGGCCGAGGATCTGCGATGCTGACAGGCCGGGGATGGCGGTCGCGGCGATGGCGGCGACGTCGTCGGCGGAGAACTGGGCGAGGTCGCCGGTCTCCAGCGCGCCGATCTGTTCGGCGGTCATGGCCGCCACCTGGGCCGGGGTGAAGGCCTCGACCTGCTCGGCCGTGAGCGCCGAGAGCTGCGCGGTCGAGAAGCCGGAGATCGCGTCGACGTCGATGGCGGCGATCTGCAGCGGCGTGATGGCGCCGATCCGGTCGGCGCCGAGCGAGGCGACCTGCAGCGCGCTCAGCGCGCCGACCTGGACGGCGGACAGCGCGCCGAGCTGGCCCGCGCTCATGGCGCGCAGCTGGTAGTAGGTGAGCTTCTCGATCTGGGCCGGCCGCAGCGCCGCCGTCTGTTCGAGCGACAGCGCGCCGACCGTCTCGGAGGACAGGCCCTGCAGCGCGGTGGCGTCGATGGCGGCGATGTCCTCGGCGGAGAAGGCGGCGATCGTCTCGGCGCCGAGGGCGGCGAGCTGGGCGGATTTCAGGGACGCGACCTGCGTGGTGGTCAACGCGTCGATCTGGGCGGAAGACAGCGCGCCGATCTGGGCGGCACTCAGGCTGGAGACGACGCCCGTCGTCAGCGCCGCCACCTGCTGCGGCGCGAAGGCGGCGATCTGCGCGGCGCCGAGCGCCAGGAACTGCGTGCCGGTGAGCGCGCCGGCCTGCGCCGTGGTCAGTGCGCCGATCTGCTCCGGCGTCATGGCGGCGACCTGCGCCGGTTTCAGCGCCGCGACCTGTGCCGTGGTCAGGGTCGAGATGGTGGTCGGGGCGAGGCCGGCGAAGCTGGCGGCGGGAAGGCCGGAGAGGCCCGCGGGGCTGAACGCGGCGATGGTCTCGGGGTTCAGGCTCTCCAGCACCGCCCCCGACAGGGCGCCGACCTGCGAGGCCGTGAGGGCTGCGAGCTGGGTCGACGTCAGCGCGGAGACCTGGGTCGCCGACAGGGCGGCCATGGCATCGGTGGAGAGGCCGGAGAGCCCCTTCGTGGACAGGGCGGCCAGCCGGTCCGGGGCGAGTGCTGCGACGGTCTCGGTGGACAGCGCCGCGACCTGGACGGCGGCCAGCGCGCCGATCTGTCCGGTGGACAGGGCGTCGAACTGGGCAGGCGTGAGGGCCGCGACCTGCGCCGGCTTCAGGGCGGCGACCTGGGCGGTGGTCATCGCCGCGACCTGCTCGGTGGCGAGGCCTGCGACGGTCTCGGCGGAGAGGCCGGCGATCGCGGCAGTGGCGATCGCGGCGATGTCGGCGGAGGAGAAGGTCTGCAGTGCGGCCGTTCCCAGGGCGCCGACCTGGGCCGAAGACAGCGCGGCGATCTGGGCGGGCGTGAAGGTGTCGACCTGGCCTGCGGTGAGGGCCGCGACCTGGGTCGTGGTGAGGCCGGCGACGGTCTTCGGTGCGAGCGCGCCGATCTGCTCGGCCGACAGGCCGGACAGGGCCTGCGCGTCGACGGCGGCGACCTGGGTCGCCGTGAGCGCTGCGACCTGGGTGGTGGAAAGCAGGGCGAGTTGCGCCGGCGTCAGCGCCGCGACCTGGGTGGACGTGAGCGCGGCGATCTGTGTCTTCGTCAGTGCGGCGACATGGTCGGCGCCGAGCGCGGCGATGGCGTCGGCCGGCAGGCCGGTGATGGCGGTCGTGCGGATCGCGGCGATCTCGGCCGCGGTGAAGGTGGCAAGCTCGGCCGCGCCGAAGGCCGCGACCTGGGTGCCGCCGAGGCCGGCGACCTGCGCGGCGGTCAGCGCCTCGGCCTGCGCGCTCGACAGCGCGGCGATCTGGGCGGTGGTGAGGCCGGCGACGGCGCCGGCAGACAGGGCTGCGATCTGGGTGGTGGAGAACGCCGCCACCGCCTCGACATCCAGGGCCGCGACCTGGGACGAGGTCAGCGCGCGGACCTGCGTGGCGCCGAGCGCCTCGACCTGCGCGGGCAGCAGCGCCGCCACCTGGGCCGGCTTCAGCGCGGCGATCTGTGCGGCCGTCAGCGCGGCGACCTGGGTTGAGGAGAGCGCGGCCATGGTGTCGGCCGACAGGCCGGAGACGGCGGTGGGCTTGATCGCGGCGAGTTTCAGCGTGGTGAAGCTTTCGGCGACCGCATCCCCGAGCGCGGCGACCTGCGCGGCGGTCAGCGCGCCGACCTGCGCGGTCGACAGCGCCTCGACCTGGGCGGTGCCGAGGGCGGCGAGCTGGGCGGCGGTGAGGCCGGGGATGGCTTTCGGGCCGAGGGCTGCGAACTGGTCCAGGGAGAGGCCGGCGACCGCATCGGCCGGCAGCGCGGCGACCTGTGCTGCCGTCATCACCTTGACCTGGGCGGTGGTGAGGGCTGCGACCTGCTGGGCGTCGAGCGCGCCGACCTGGCCCGGGCGAAGTGCTGCGACCTGGCGGGTCGTGAAGGCGGCGACCTGGCCGACGTCGAGGGCCGCGATGGCGTCTGCCGTCAGCCCGGCGAGCGCGGTGACGTTGATCGCCGCGATCTCGGTCGTGGAGAAGGTCTGGATCGCCGCGACGTCGAGCGTGCCGATCTGGCGCGCGTTGAGCGCCGCGATCTGGCCGGCGGTGAGGGCGTCGGCCTGCTCGATGCCGAGCGCGCCGATCTGGGCGGTGGTGAGGCCGGGGATCGCGCGGGCGGAGAGTGCCGCCACCTGGTCCGTCGAGAAGGCGGCGATCGCCTCGGTGGAGAGCACCGCGACCTGCCGGGACGTGAGCGCCGCGACCTGGGCGGCAGTCAGCGCGCCGACCTGCGCGGTCGACAGGGCGGCGACCTGCGAGGGCCGCAGCGCCGCGACCTGGGCAGGCTGCAGGCCCGCGACCTGCTCGGCGGAGAGCGCGGCGACCTTCTCGTCGGAGAGGCCGCCGATGGCGGTGGTGCGGATCGCGCCGATGTCGCTGGCGGAGAAGGCGGCGAGCGCCTCGGCTGGGAAGGCGGCGAGCTGCGTGGCGTTGAGCGCACCGATCTGGCCGGTGGAGAGCGCGCCCACCTGGCCGGTCGACAGCGCGCCGATCTGGGCAGCCGTCAGCCCCGCCACGGCGCGCACGGACAGCGCGGCGACCTGATCGGCCGAGAAGGCGGCCACCGCCCCGGCGCTCAGCGCCTTGACGTGGGAGGAATTGAGCGCGCCGATCTGGTCCGTCGAGAGAAGCGCGATCTGGCCGGTCGTGAAGGCGGCGACCTGGGCGGGCTTCATGGCGCCGACCTGCGACGGCGTCAGGGCCGCGATCTGGTCGGCACTCAGCGCGGCGATGCCGTCGGCCGTCAGGCCCGGGATCGCGGCGGTGCGGATGGCGGCGATGTCGGCGGTGGAGAAGGTCTGCAGCGCCTCGGGGTCGAGCGCGGCGAGCTGGCGCGAACTCATGCTGGCGACCTGCGACGACGTCAGCGCCTCGGCCTGTGCGGTGGCGAGACCGCCGACCTGCGAGGCGGTGAGGGCCGCGACCTGCGCGCCGCCGAGCCCGGCGATGCGGTCGGTGGCGAGCACGGCGAGCTGGTCCAGGCTGAAGCCGACGATGGCGCGCGGGGCGATGGCGCCGACCTGGGTGGTGGTGAGTGCCGCGACGCTGTCGGGCTGCAGCGCGCCGACCTGGCCCGACGACAGCGCCTGGATCTGGGCGGTGGACAGCTGGGCGACGTCTTCGTCCGTCCAGGTTGCGATGGTGGATGCCGGCAGCGCCCGGATCTGGATGACCGACAGCGATGAGATGGACATGACGCAAGCCCCCGCAGCCTTTCGTCCCGGACCCGCGCGGTCGCGAAACGGCGACACCCGGCCCCGGCGGGGACGGCGATCCCAGCGGAAAGGCCCGGCGACGCCGGCAGACTAGGAGGTCTGGCTTGCCCGAGCCTGTGTTCTCGCGGGGACGCGAAGGAGGGGAGGAGAGGACGCTGTGCGACGGTGTCAGCCCGGCCGGCTCATCCCCTTCAGGAATTCGCCGACGACGCTTTCCATGGTCTTCTGGACCTCGTCGCGCTGCTTGGCGCCGGTCTCGAACATCTCGCCGAAGAGATCGTCCCAGGGCGTGCGCGGGCGGCCGGAAGGGTTGGTCGGCGCGGGCTCCGGTTCCGGCTTCGGCTGCCAGGCGCCGATCATGTCCCCCATCATCTTGCCGAAGGGATTCTGGCCGAAGGGATCGAACGGGTTCCCGGGGGCGGGCTCCGGCGCCTTCTTCGCCGCCGGCTGGGCGCCGCCGAACATGTCCTGCATCATCCTGCCGAAAGGGTTGGCCATCGGGTCGGGCTGCTGCGGCTGGCCGCCCGACAGCGCGCCGGCCTGGCGCATCATCTCGGCCAGGACGGCGCCCATCGGATTGGTGGCGCCGCCGAGCCCGGCCGTGCCGAAATTGGGCTGGACGCCGGCTCCGAGCTGGCCCGACGCCTGCTTGAACAGGCCGCCCATGATCATGGCGGCGATGGCCGGCAGCATCTGCTTGATGATCTCCTGGCCGATGCCCGTGGCGGTGGCGGCATGCGCGGCGACGGCGCGCGACAGGTCCTTGGAGCCGAAGATCCGGCTGAGCACGTCGTTGCCGGCCGCCTGGCCGCCCGGCGTGAAGGCGGACATCGGGTTGTCGAAGAACTGTGCGTGATTGCCCGCCGCCAGCGTCTGCAGGAAGGTGCCGACGCCGTAGGGATCGGCCACGTTGTGCTTCAGCCCGGTCGAGAACGCCGGCAGCAGCGCCTGCACCACCTGGCTCGTCTGCTGCTGCGTCAGGCTGAACTGACGCTGCAGCGCCTCCATCGCGAGGCCGTTCTGCGCGGCCAGCATGTCGGAAAGGGGCAGCATGGCGGGGTCTCCGTGGCGGGCCGGCGAAGCGGCGCGAATATGTCGTTCGGGATCATGCCACCGTGACGGGGAATTGCCCAGAGCGGTATCCGGCGACCGGTTCGGCGTTCACCGTCCGAGCCATCCGGTCCACGACGAGGCGCGTGGCGCCGTCCCTCCGCCGGTGCCGCTCCGCGGACGTGGCCTCGTCCTCCGGCCTCGCTCCCCCCCTCCGTCGTCGCTTCGCGACGCCACCTCCGCCCCCACTTCGTGGGGTGGAGGATAGCCCGCCACCAGCGCCGACGCTCATCCTCCAACCCCACGCAGTGGGGGGAGGTGTCGAGCGCAGCGAGGCGGAGGGGGGGACCCCGCTGTCCCAAGGCGGTAACCGCACAGACCTGCCTCGCCCGGCCTGGCCTCCACCGCCTTCGTCATCCCGGAACGACGTCCGAGCGCAGCGAAGGACGACGTATCCGGGATCCATGCCTCGCCATCGCAGGCAAGCGTGACGTCGACGGAGCGCCGGGACGCGGCCGCCGTTCTCCGTCGTCCCGCCTCTTGACGAACGCCGAGGCATGGATCCGGGGTCTGCGCCTCCGCTTCGCCCGGGATGACGAAGGAGAAGGGGCGCCGCAACGGGGGAAGCGGGGCCACGGCAAAGGGCGAAGCACGGACGCAGCGCCCTCCGGGCGCGTCATTCCGGACCGTGCGCCGAGCGAAGCGGAGGCACCCGGAGCCGGAATCTGTTCCGCGGCCTGCGCGGCAGGGGGCGACACCTTCGGCATCACGGAATGGATTCCGGACAGACTCTGCCGCGCTCCGCGCGGCTCGCCTTCCGGAATGACACTCGAAGGGGTGTCGGAGCGATCAAGGTACGGGCGTCGCTGCCCTCAATACGCATATTCCATGAAGGCCGGCTCGATGGAGCCGCCCCAGCGGGTGTGGTAGGCGGTGAGCATCTCGTCGGCGGAGGTGGTGCCGCGGGCGACGACCTCGTCGAGGGTGGAGAGGAAGGTGCTCTCGTCGTAGCCGTCGCGGTTGAGGCGCCTGCGGTTCTTCAGGCCGAGGCGCGAGATGGCCAGCACCTCGCGGGCGACGTCGCGCAGGGTGCCGGAACCGAAGGGCATGTCGATGCCTTGCGCCGGAACGGCGTCGCGCATCGCCAGCACGTCCTCGTAGGTCCAGGAGCGGGTCAGGGCGTCGGCGGCGTCGAGCGCCTCGTCGTCGTAGAGGAGGCCGACCCAGAAGGCCGGCAGCGCGCAGATGCGCCGCCACGGGCCGCCGTCGGCGCCGCGCATTTCCAGAAAGCGCTTCAGCCGCACGTCGGGGAAGAGCGTCGACAGGTGGTTGGCCCAGTCGCCCATGGTGGGCAGCCCGTCGGGCACGGAATTGCGCAGCGCGCCGTCCATGAACTGGCGGAAGGTGACGTGGGTGCAGTCGTGGTAGCGGCCGTCGCGGATGACGAAGTACATCGGCACGTCGAGCGCCCACTCGACGTAGTCGGCGAAGCCGAAATCGGGCGAGAAGCAGAAGGGCAGCAGGCCCGAGCGCTGGTTGTCGGTGTCGCGCCAGATCTCGCCGCGCCAGGACTTGAGCCCGTTCGGCCGGCCCTCGGTGAAGGGCGAGTTGGCGAAGAGTGCGGTCGACAGCGGCTGCAGGCGCAGCGACACCTGCATCTTGCGGCGCATGTCGGCTTCCGACGAGAAGTCGAGGTTCACCTGGATGGTGCAGGTGCGGTACATCATGTCGAGACCGTGCCGGCCGACCTTGGGCATGTAGGCGGTCATGATGTCGTAGCGCGACTTCGGCATGCGCGGGGTCTGGGCGAGCGACCATTTCGGGCTGCCGCCGAGGCCGAGGAAGCGGATGCCGAGCGGCTCGGCGATCTCGCGCAACTGGGCCAGATGCGCGTTGCCCTCGCGGCAGGTCTGGTGGATCGTCTCCAGCGGCGCGCCGGAGAGTTCGAACTGGCCGCCCGGCTCGAGCGAGATGGCGCCCTGGCCGGTCGGCTCGACGAGGCCGATGATGTTGCCCGCGTCCATGATCGGCTCCCAGCCGAGCGTCTTCTGCATGCCGTCGAGCAGGGCCTTGATGCCGCGCGGGCCCTCGTAGGGCACGGGCGCGTTGCCGTCGACGTAGAAGGGGAATTTCTCGTGCTCGGTGCCGATCCGCCACTGGTCCTTCGGCTTGTTGCCGGCGGCCATGTGGGCGACCAGGTCGTCGAGCCCCTCGATCGGGCTGGAATCGGTCGTGTCGCGCGCCATCGGGGTGTCCTCTTGAAGGCTACTTGCGGCCGATCCGGCGTCGGCGCGCGAGTGATGGCCGAAAGGGGGCAGGCCGATCAAGCCAAAAATGCTGAGCGGTGGATCAAGGCCGGTTGATCGGCCGATCGACCGCCGGCCGCCGCCGCGGGGTCAAGCCGCCCAGCGGGCGACGTCGCCGCTCTCGCCGATGAGGGCGAGACCGTGGGCGATGGAGAGAAGCTCGCCGCCGCTCTCGATGCGGCCGGCGTCGAAGCGGCGCTCGAAGATGTTCCGCACGGCGGGCACGAAGGAGGTGCCGCCGGTGAGGAAGACCTTGTCGACGCCGTCGGCGGGGGTGTTCGTCGTGTCCAGCACCTCGTCGAGCGCGGCTTCGATGCGGGCGAGGTCGTCGGCGATCCAGGCCTCGAAATCGGCGCGGCGGACGGTCTTGCGGCCGGCGGCGCCGAGCGGCGCGAAATGGAACTCGGCCTCCTCGGCCTGCGACAGCGCCATCTTGGTGGCCGAGATCGCCTGGTAGAGCGGATAGCCCTCGTCATACTCGATCAGGTCGACGAAGAGCTGCAGCCTGTCGGGCTCGACGGCGTGGCGGATGAGCGACTTCAGGTCCTGGAACTCGCGCGTGGTCTTGAAGATCGACAGCTGGTTCCAGCGGCCGAAACTGGCGAAGTAGCTCGCCGGCAGATCGAGCAGCTTGCCGAAGCTCCTGAACTGGCTGCCCTTGCCGATCTCGGGCGCGACGAGGTTGTCGATCAGCCGGTAGTCGAAATGATCGCCGGCGATGCCGACGCCGGAATGGCCGATCGGGACGGCGCTGAGTTCGCCCGCGTGGCGCTCGAAGCGGATCAGCGAATAGTCGGTGGTGCCGCCGCCGAAATCGGCGACCAGCACGGTGGCGTCGCGGGTCAACGACTGGGCGAACCAGTAGGCGGCGGCCACAGGTTCGTAGACGTAGTGGATCTCTGAGAAGCCGAAACGGGTGAGCGCGGCCTGGTAGCGTTCGAGGGCGAGGTCCTCGTTGGGATTGGACCCGGCGAAGCGGACGGGCCGGCCGACGACGAGGCGCGAGATGTCGGAGGGCCAGCCGTCGCCGGCATAGGCTTCGAGGCGCCGCAGGAAGGTCTCCATCAGGTCCTCGAACTGCTGGCGCTTCGCGAAGACCGTGGTGGCCTGGAAGGCGGCGCTGGCGGCGAAGGTCTTGATCGACTGCAGGAAGCGGCAGTCGCCCGGGTGGTCGATGAACAGGCGGATCGCCGCCTGACCGGCTTCGACGGCGAGATCCTGCGTCGAGCGGCCCTGCTTCATGTAGGCGAGCGCGGTGCGCATGGTGTCGGTGGTGCCGGCGGGCGAGGTGAAGGGCAGCGAGTGCGTCGCGCCGCCCGGATCCGCGAGGGCGAGGACCGAGTTGGTCGTGCCGAAATCGAGCCCGAGCGCGCGTGCCATGGCAGCGTCCTTCTTTTGTCTGATCTGTCTTGCTGGCAGGGACGCGCGGCGTCCCGGAGCGGGGAGGGCGCGAACGCCCCCGTGCATGAGGGCGCGCTGGTCGCACGGGAGAGGGGGGGATGGCAAGGGGGATGATGCGGGTTGGGCGGGCGTGCTGGCAGCACAGCGACGGCTTGCTTGCCGATCCGCGCTCTCGCCGCTATAGATATGGTGTGTTTCTATAGGACGGCTGTAATGGCGACGACGCTCTCGACCAACATCGACGACAAGATGGCACAGAAGGTCCGGATGGTCGCCGAAAGGGAGAACCGGTCCGTCTCGAACATCGTTTCCAGCGCGCTGATGGTGTTTACGGGTCTCCCCAAAGACGTGCGCGATACGCTGCTCGAACTTCAGTCGCGACAGGATGCCGAAGGGATCAGACGGCTGTCGCGGGTGATCATGGCGGCGGTCTCCAGGCTGCGTCTGGAAACGGCGATGGAGCGCCTCGCCGATGAGCAGCTTTTCGCGAGCCTGGAGCACACGACCGATGAGATCGACCTCCTGGAGGAGGCGACGCGACTGACCGAAGCCACGAGGCAGATAAAGCCCCGTCCATGAGCGCGCCCCTGTGGGTTCTTCTCGACGTCAACATCTGGGTCGCGAATCTGATGGCGACCGGCCGGGGGCGAAGGGGCACCACGGCGCAGCGGATCGTCTCCATGATTGCCAATGGACGATGGGGAGACGGGGGGCGTGAGGTCCAACTCATCGTCTCACTCGATATGCTCGATACCCTCGAGCAAGTGCTCGGACGCCTGGAGGCGTCATCCGTCAACGCCCAGGCCTATTCCGAAGCCGTGAGGGACATCATGAAGCACGGACCCGAGGAACTCGATCCCTATCTGCTGCTCGGCGGACGTGAACAGTTCGCGATCGCCGATGTCGAGGATGCGGGTGTCCCTGCAACGGCATTCGCCGCGCGCGCGCATCTCGTCGTGACGGACAATCTCAAGGATTTCCGGACCAAGGAATCGCTACGGGTCGATACGCGCATCGTGGCGACATCCGCGGGTCCGAGGCAGTTGCATGCCCTGCGACATCGTCGAGCGGACGTCGATCTGATCGTCGCGCATCCGCTGGACGTCATGTCCTGGCTGGAGCGGCGCATCGATTTCGAGCCGGCCAGCCTGTGGCGCCAGATTTCAGCGGGTCCTTGAGTTCGCGGGCCTCGCAGCCCGCCCGCCATCCGGCCGGCGGGTTTTTTCATGCTCTCGAACCGAAGGATGGAAACGCCCGTGCAACCGCTCACCCTGACGCCGGCCGAGGGCGGCGATGCCGATTCCGTGCGGGACCTCGTGCGGGCGGCCTATGCGAAGTGGATCCCCGTGATCGGCCGCGAGCCGAGGCCGATGACGGTCGACTACCGCAAGGCCATCGCCGAGCACGACGTGCTGCTGGCGCATGCCGGCACGACGCTTGCGGGCATCATCGAGACGATGATCTTCGCCGATCACGTCTGGATCGAGAACCTGGCGGTTCTCCCGTCGTTCCAGGGCAGGGGCGTGGGACGACGGCTTCTGGAGACGGCCGAGGACCAGGCGAGGCGTGCCGGGCTGTCGGAGCTGCGCCTGTTGACCAATGCCGACTTCGCCGAGAACGTCGCGTTCTACACAAGGCGGGGCTTTCGCGTGACGAAGCAAGAACCCTTCATGGGCGGCACGACCCTCTACTTCGCCAGGCACCTCGACGGGTGACTCCAGCCTTCCGCCCGGCTAGCGCCAGTCGCCGATCGCCGCCTGCACGACGGCGAGCGCCGCCACCGCCGCCGTGTCGGCGCGCAGGATGCGGGGGCCGAGCGGGATGGGGGTGACGAAGGGCAGACCGCGCAGCTGTCGGCGTTCCTCGTCGGAAAAGCCGCCTTCGGGTCCGACGAGGACGCCGAGCCGGCGCTCGCGCACGGTGGCGAGGATGTCGAGCGGGTTGTTGGTGGCCACGCCCTCGTCGCAGAAGATCAGCCGGCGACCTTCCTCCCATTCCCAGAGCAGCCGCTCGAGCTTGATGACCTCGTTGACGACGGGCACGGCGAGGATGCCGCACTGCTCGGCCGCCTCCAGCGCGTTGGACTGCAGGCGCTCGACGCCGACGTTCGACATCTGGGTGTGCTGGGTGATGACGGGCTGCAGCGTGCCGGCGCCCATTTCGACCGCCTTCTGCACCATGTAGTCGAGCCGGCCCTGCTTCAGCGGCGCGAAACAGTAGAGCAGGTCGGGCAGGCGCGGCTGGGCCCGCGTCTGGCCGAGGGGCACCAGCGAAGCCTTCTTCTTGCCCGCCGCGGCCACGCTCGCCAGCCATTCGCCGTCGCGGCCGTTGAAGACGAGAAGTTCCGAGCCCTCGGCCATCCTGAGCACGTTCAGCAGGTAGTGCGCCTGGGCGGGGTCGACCTCGAAGGGCTGGCCCTGGACGAGTTCGGTGGCGACGAAGAGCCTCTGCATACGGTAGTTTGCGCGCATGCCGTGTTCCTGCGTCAGTCGCGTGGCGCGGTCAAGGCCGGGAGGGAAAGACCGTCAAGCGCCCGTCACATCCGGTAGTCCGGCCGACGGTCTTTCCAGTGATTGAAATTCTCGCTGGGAAGACCGGCATTCTGCGCGGCCACGTAGAGGGCGACATCCGACGTCAGGATCAGGGTCTCTTTGGAGGCAAGAAGCAGGTTGACGGTATCGCTCAGGCCCAGCCACCGGAACTCCGGCCGCTCAATCCAGTGCCTCTTTCCGCTTCATCGAAAGAACTTCGCCGTCGGATTCGCGAATGCGAATGACCCTGTACGCCCGCCGTGCCGGTATCTCGCCGGACAGGGTCGAAAGAGGTCCCTTCGCGGTGTTCCATGGTCGCGAAAAACCGACGGTGATGTTCCACGTCTTCTCGGCGTCGTCTCGTTCTATCTCTTCAAGTCCGAGATTGACGATGCCTTCTTCCGAAAGCATCTCGGAGACATATCTCTTGGCGGATTTAACAGCTTCTTTCGCATCCATCGGTCTGCTCCAGTCGCCTGCCCGGCGCGGCGAGGGAAGATATAGTTGAAATCTGCATCGGCGACCAGAGTCGGACGCATCAGGCCCGACCGTGCGCCGTCGCATGCCAGACGGGCGCATAGCCTGCGGCGAGAGCGGCGAGGGTGGCGGGCGGCGTGAGGACCGTGAGGCCGGCCGTCCCCGTCGCGGCCATTGACGGCAGGGGCGGGCCGTAGCCCTCGAATCGCCAGGGCAGCAGACGGCCGGCGCGGACGGCGAAGACATCGTCGCCTTCGGCGAGCATCGCGCCGTCCGGGAGTGCGGCCGGATCCATGCAGGGCGGGCGCAGCGCGTCGGGCGCCGAGGCGAGACGCTCGGCGTGCAGGATGGCGTCGATCTGCGGCGCGGACAGGCGCGCGCGGCCCTGCCCGGCGGCGAAGGCCGTCGCAAAGCGCGTTGCGGCGTCGCGCCGGCAGGTGAAGCAGGGGCGGTGGCCGGCGGCGAGCGCTGTGACTTCGTCGAGGAAGAACAGTTCGGTCCAGCCGGCGCCGCCGCCCGGCGCGTTGCGGCCCATCGGCTCGCGCTTCTGCCCCTTGTAGACGCAGGCGCAGACGATCCAGGCCTTCGTGGTCCAGCGGCGGGACAGGAGCGTCTTCGTCGCGGGATCGTGGAGGATGCCGCGATTGCCGGTGAAGAGCCCGCGGGCCGGGTCGGCGCGGATCGTTCCGAAAGGGTCGACGCGGTTCTGGAGCGGCATCCCGGTCTCCCTGCGGCTTGCGCGGCGTGCCCGCCATGCTATCGCTTCGGCCGTCCCATCCGCCACACGGAAACCGCCGCATGCGCATCCTCGCCGTCCAGAACCACGCAGGCACCGGCCTCGGCCAGATCGCGAGGGCGCTCGCCGAAGCGGAAGCCGCGGTCGACCTGGTGCAGGCGCACGAGGGCGAGGCGCTGCCGTCGACGACCGACGGGCATGACGGGCTGATCGTGCTCGGCGGAGCGCAGAATGCGCTGGCCGACGACGAGCACCCCTATCTGCCGGAGCTGGTGGCGCTGATGCGCGACTTCGCGCTGGCCGACCGCGCGGTGCTCGGCGTCTGCCTCGGCTCGCAGCTCCTGGCCCGCGCCTTCGGGGCGAAGAACCTGATCGGCGCGGCGCCCGAGTTCGGATGGCGCGAGGTGTCACTCACGGAAGAGGGCGCGGCCGACCCGGTGCTGCGGGCGGCGGGAAGGCGGTTTCCGACCTTCCAGTGGCACGACGACACCTTTACGCTGCCGAGGGGGGCGATCAGGCTGGCCGGCAACGACGTTGCCGAGAACCAGGCCTTCCGCATCGGCCGCGCGGGTTACGGCATCCAGTTCCACTTCGAGGCGGACACGAAGCTGGTGCATCGCTGGAGCGGAGAATTCTCAGACTATCTGGCGGAGCGGCAGCCGGGCTGGCAGGACCGGCTCGGCCCCGAATCGGCACGGCACGGCCCCGTCGCCGATGCGGCGGGCCTAGCGCTCGCGCGCGCCTGGGTGGCGATGGTCTGAGCTCTCCCGCGCCGGTTTCGCGCGGCTTTCGGGAAGGGTCGTTTTTTGCCGGAACCGAATGATGCCGCGTGACATTTTGGGCACGCGCCCGGGAAACCGTGTGGAAGACTTCACGGACCGCTGGCGTGCCGGAGGCTACAGCCCTATGACGACGCCGCCCGGACGGGGGCTTCCGGGACCGCCGAAAAAAGAAACCGAGACCTGCGGTCGTCTTTTCCACGCACGTTCTTAAAGCGTGGAAGACGAAACCGAAAAGTAACCGCGGTCGATTCAAATGCGACGCAACGAGACAACCGAGATGACTCCCGTGAAAGCTGCCCTTCTGTCGTTCTTCATGTTGTCCGGCATCGGCATGTGGGCCGCCGGCATCTATGCCGCCGATGCCGCCTCCGGCCATCAGGTCGTCGACGGCTACGGCGTGGGCGCCACCAAGCGCTGACTTCGCCGCAGGGCTCGAGCTGCCCCGATCACCGAATCCCGTCCGGGACTTGCGCGGCCTTTCTCCCGTTGCGGAGGAAGGCCGTTTCGCGTTGCGGGAGACGCGATCGATGGCGGCCGTCAGGCCCGCGCGACCGCCTGGAGGATCCGCTTCTCGACACCCTCGATCACCAGGGCCGTCAGCCTGCCGGTCTGCCAGGCGGCGGTGTCGACGTTGACACGGTTGGCGAGAATTTCGGGCTCGGCGTTCGGCGTGTGGCCGTGGACGATCACCTTGGGGTGCAGCTCTCCGGTATGGTGAAACGCCTGGCGGATCCAGACGAGATCGTCCCGCGACTGATCCGACAGCGGGATGCCCGGCCTGATGCCGGCGTGGCAGAAGAAAAAGTCGCCGAAGCTCAGCGAATAGGGGAGTCCGGCGAGGAACGCGCGGTGGCTCGCCGGCACCGCGGCCTCGAGCGCCGTCCAGCCGCTCGCCAGGGCAACCGGGTCGCGGGCGTCGAGCGACACGCCGTAGGAACGGGCGGTCTCGACGCCGCCATGGTTCATGAACAGGCCGTCGGGCTCGGGAACCGCGAGGAAGTCGAGAAAGCCGAGATCGTGGTTGCCGACGACCGAGAGGAAACGCGGCTCCTCCGTCGCGCGGCGCGCCAGCAGGTCCAGCACGCCAGCCGATTCGGGACCGCGATCGACGAAGTCGCCGAGGTGGATCACCCGCCAGTCTGCCGGGCGGTCGCGCTCGATCTCGGCGGCGATCAGGTCGTGCATGCGCGCCAGCAGGTCGAGCCGGCCGTGCACGTCGCCGATGGCGTAGATCCGCACGCCCTCCGGCCCCGCCGCCTCGAGAAAGTGGACGCTCATCCTACGACGATCAGATGCACCGCGCGCGGACCATGCGCGCCGAGGATGATCTTCTGCTCGATGTCGCCCGACCGCGACGGGCCGGTGATCAGGTTCAGCGTGCGCGGCATCTCGCCCTTGCCGAACTTGCGCCGGACCTTGCCCATCACCGTCTCGAGATCGCCGGCGATGTCCTTGGCGTCGACGACGACGATGTGGTGTTCGGGCAGGAAGTTGATGGTGGTCGGGTTGTCCTTGCCCGACGCCAGCACGAGCGTGCCGGTCTCGGCCACGCCCGCCAGCGCATGGGAGAGGCCCGCCTCGTCGTTGCCGTCGGAGGCGCCGCGGCGGATTTCCAGCGTCTTGATCTGGTCCCAGGGCAGCGACTTCAGGCGCTTGTCGTCGCCGACGCGGACGGCGTGGGGGAGATTGCGGGCGCGCAGATAGTCGCTGACGGCCTTGGGAACGTGGTCGTGCGAGCGGACGCGGGCGACCGTGCAGGTGACCTTCTCGGCCATGGCGCAGAACAGGTCGATGCGGGAGACGTCGTCGAGCTGGCCGCGCGCCGGGATGACGCCCTTCGGCACCTTCGACAGACGGGCCTCGACGGCGGCGCGGCGCGCGGCGTCGTCGGCACCGGACAGGGCGCTGCGGATCTTGCCCAGGATGGCTGCGCGCGGGGTCATGCCCGGCCTCCCTGCTTCAGCGCCTCGCGCTGGCTCCATTGCTGGCGGAAGGTACGGGTTTCGGGCGCGGGCATCTCGCGGTGCTTCGTCCAGCCGCCGGCGAAGGGCAGCCAGGAGAAGCGGCCCTTGGCCTTGCCGACGGCGCCGAGCACGGGAATGGCGATCGAGGTGGCGAGCGCGTAGAGCCGCGGGCGGCGGGCGAAGAAGGCCCAGGCCTTCAGGCCGTAGCGCTGCGTGGCGGGATTCAGGCCTCGCTCGAACTCCTTCTCGCGCCAGTGGCGCATCATCTTCGGCAGCGGGATCCTCATCGGGCAGACGCTCTCGCAGCGGCCGCAGAAGGTCGACGCGTTGGGCAGGTGGCCGCCCTTCTCGACGCCGACCAGGGCGGGCGTCAGCACCGCGCCCATCGGTCCGGGATAGACCCAGCCATAGGCGTGGCCGCCGATCGAATGATAGACCGGGCAGTGGTTCATGCAGGCGCCGCAGCGGATGCAGCGCAGCATCTCCTGGAACTCCGTGCCGAGCATGGCCGAGCGGCCGTTGTCGAGCAGGATGACGTGATACTCGTCCGGCCCGTCCGGGTCGCCCGGCCGCCGCGGGCCGGTGGAGAGCGTGGTGTAGACGCTCATGTCCTGGCCGGTGGCGGAGCGGGCGAGCACGCGCAGGATCTGGGCGGCGTCGTTCAGCGTCGGCACGATCTTCTCGATCGAGGCGATGACGACGTGGATGCGCGGCAGGATCTGGGTGAGGTCGCCATTGCCCTCGTTGGTGACGATGATCGAGGAGCCGGTCTCGGCGACGAGGAAATTGGCGCCGGTGATGCCGATGTCGGCCTCGAAATACTTGGCGCGCAGCACCTTGCGCGCCTCGTCGAGCAGTGTCTCGGGTTCGGTCAGGTCGCGGTCGGCGGGCAGATGGGTGTGGACGCGGCGGAAGTCGGCCTCGACCTGGTCCTGGTTGACGTGGACGGCCGGCGCGATGATGTGGCTCGGGTGCTCGCCGCGCAGCTGGATGATGTATTCGCCGAGATCGGTCTCGACCGGGACGATGCCGGACGCGTCGAGGAAATCGTTGAGCGCGATCTCCTCGGTGATCATCGACTTGCCCTTGGTGACCGTTCGGGCGCCGCGGGTGCGGCAGAGGTCGAGCACGATGCTGCGGGCGTCGGCGGCCGTCTCGGCCCAGTGCACGTGGCCGCCCGCCGCGGTGACCTTCTGCTCGTAGGCCTCGAGATAGAGGTCGAGGTGCTCCAGCGTGTGGTTCTTGATGTCGCGGGCGCTGTCGCGCAGGGCATCGAACTCGGGCAGGGCGTCGACGGCCTTCTGGCGCTTGTCGATGAAGCCGGCGCGGACATTGCCCAACGCCTTCTGCAGCTGGACGTCGTCCAGCGCGTGGCGGGCGTTCTGCTTGAAGGAAGGGGAGGTGATCTGCATGGTCAGTCCTTCCCGCCGATCGGTGCGCCGTCGGTGAGGCCGGCGAGCACCTCCGCCACGTGGCGGGCCTCGACGGGCGCCCCCTGGCGCTTCAGCTTGCCGGCCATGTTCATCAGGCAGCCGAGGTCGCCGGCGAGCAGGGTGCCGGCGCCGCTCTCGACGATGGCCCGCGTCTTGGTCTCGACGATCGAATTGGAGACGTCGGGATACTTGACGCAGAAGGTGCCGCCGAAGCCGCAGCAGACGTCGGGGTCGCGCATCTCGCGCAGTTCGATGCCGGGCATGGAGGCGAGGAGCGCGCGGGGCTGCGCCTTCACGCCGAGCTCCCGCAGGCCCGAACAGGAATCATGGTAGGTGACCGAGCCGCTGCCCGACGCCGTCACGCGGTCCATGCCGCGCACGTCGGCCAGGAAAGAGACCAGCTCGTGCACCTTGGCCGAGAAGGCTTTCGCGCGCTCCTCCCAGCGGGGATCGCCCTTGAAGAGGGCCGGATAGTGCTTCTTCAGCATGCCGGCGCAGGAGCCGGAGGGCGCCACGACGTAGTCGAAGCCTTCGAAGGCGCGGATGGTGTTCTCGGCGATCATGCGTGCGTCGTGGCGGTCGCCGGAATTGTAGGCCGGCTGGCCGCAGCAGGTCTGCGCCATCGGCACGTCGACGTTGCAGCCGGCCTCCTCGATGAGCTTCACCGCGGCGAAGCCCACGACGGGCCTGAACAGGTCGACGAGGCAGGTCACGAAGAGCCCCACCTTCGGTTTGTCACTCGCCACGGTCAATGCGTGCTCCCTGCGGTCTTGCCGGTTTCGGTACCCATGCGCTGCATACGGCGCAGCCGCGAGACCTTCTGCCAGTCCTGGCTGCGCTCGGCTTCGTCCTTGGCGCGCTCGACATAGTCGATGTGGTCGCGCGCCGCCGCACGGGCCCGCGCGGGATCGCCCGCCAGCACCGCCTCGGCGATCGCCCGGTGCTGGGCGAGCAGGTCGTCGCGGGCGCCGGGCAGGCCGTAGATCAGCGTGCGGTTGACGAAGACGTCGTCGGCGAGCAGCCGGTAGCAGGAGCGCAGCGTGTGCAGCAGGATGACGTTGTGGGCGCATTCGCCGATCGCCGAGTGCAGTTCGACGTCGAGCGCGACTTCTTCCTCGAAATCGCTGCGTTCGTGTGCGTCCTTCATGCGCAGGACGATGCCGGCGATGAGCGAGCGGTCGTCTTCCGTCGCCCTGCGGGCGGCGTAGTCGGCGGCGATGCTCTCGAGTTCGCGGCGGTATTCCAGAAAATCGCGCGCGGCCTTCTTGTGGGTGGCGACGAGATCGCGCACCGGCTTGGTGAAGACCTCGCCGACGATGTCGGCGACATGGGTGCCGCCGCCATGGCGCGAGACCAGCAGGCCCTTCGCCTCCAGCGTCTTCAGCGCGTCGCGCAGGATCGGGCGCGAGACGTCGAAGCGGCGCGACAGGTCGCGCTCGCCCGGCAGGCGGTCGCCGGCCCGGAAGATGCCCTCCAGGATCAGCCCCTCGATGCGGTGCACCACCTCGTCGGAGGTGCGGGCATGTTCGATGCGGGTGAAGATCTCGTCCACGGGCTCCTCCGGCCGCGCGCATGCCGGCCGGCGCGGACATTATAACTGGTCAAGTTTCTTGTCCAGTTGGCAGGCAGGCGCGATGCCACATGGACGTGGCCGCGCGTTGCGGTATTCTGCATCGTCCGCCGGGAGGACGGGGAGGGCACGATGGCAGACGATGCAGGGGCGAGACCGCAGGAAACGCCGCTCACCGGCTCGGTGATGGGGTTTCGCGCGCATGAGGCGCGGGCGAATGCCGTGGGCGAGGTGCATGCCCGGCCGCATCCGCTGATCGAGACGCCGCGCAACCTGATCCAGCTCGCCTTCATGACCGAGGGCGGCTCGACGGTCGACCATGCGGTGCTCGGCGAACTGTCGCGCCGGCTGGGGGTGGCGCCGCCCGACCGGCAGGCGCGCCACCACGCGATGAAATGGGGCCGGGGCACGCTGCGCTGGGAGCGGCACACGGAGTTTTCGACCTATCTCTGGGAAGGACCGCCGGCCGCGGCGGGCGAGGAGGACGAGACGCCGTTCGGCGCCGGCTTCTCGGCGCCGGGACTGGTCGTCTCGGGCGTGCGGCTGGAGATCCGGCCGTGGACGGACGTCAACGAGGCGCGGATAGCGGCCTTCGATCCGGCGAGCCTGTGCCATTCGCTGGTCGACGGCGGCATGGCCGCGGCCGTGACCGACTTCCGCCAGGACGGCGACGGGATGACGCGGATTCTCGTGCTCGACAAAGGACTGGCGCCCGCCCGCATCGGCGCGCTGGCGCAGCGGCTGATCGAGATCGAGACCTATCGCACGCTCGCCATGCTGGGCCTGCCGCTGGCGCAGTCCCTGTCGCCGCGCATGCGCCGGATCGAGGACCGGCTGGCCTCGATCACCGGGCAGATGCGCAATGCCGCCGGCCGGCGAAACCAGGACATGCTGGCCGAGCTGACCGAACTGGCGGCCGAACTGGAAGCGGATGCGGCCGCGAGCCTCTACCGCTTCGGCGCGAGCCGGGCCTATCACGGCATCGTCGAGGAGCGGCTGGCGGCGCTGGGCGAGGAGCCGGCACCGGGCGGCGAGAGCTGGTCGGCCTTCCTGCAGCGGCGGGTGGCGCCCGCGATGCGCACCTGCCGGTCGATCGAGGAGCGGCAGGCCAACCTGTCGCGCAAGCTCGCCCGCGCGGCGACGCTGCTCAGGACCTGGGTGGACGTGGAGGTGGAACAGGGCAACCGCGACCTGCTCGCCTCGATGAACCGCCGCGCGAAACTGCAATTGCGGCTGCAGCAGACGGTCGAGGGCCTGTCGGTGGCGGCCGTCTCCTACTACGTCGTCGGTCTCGTCGGCTATCTGGCCAAGGGCGCGTCGCTGTTCGGCGGGGCGGTCAAGCCGGAGGTGCTGACGGCGGCGCTGGTGGTCCCCGTGGTCGCGGGCGTTTGGTGGATGGTGCGCCGCATCCGCAGCCGGCACGGCGAAGGCGTGGACTGAGGCCGCGGGCGCTGGGCGCGCGGCGACCCCGCCAGCCCGCGCGCCCGGCGCGAAGCCTATTTCGCCGATCCGTCGGCGTTGAACTGGTTCAGATAGGCGATGACGTCGGCGCGCTCGTCTTCCTTCTTGAGCCCGGCGAAGGCCATCTTGTTCTTCGGGACGTAGCTCTTGGGGTCGGCGAGGTACGCGTTCAGGGTTTCGGCATCCCAGGCCTTGTCGCCCGCGCCGAATTCGGTCATGGCCGGCGAATACTTGAAGCCTTCGACCGAGGCCACCTTGCGGCCGACGATGCCGTTGAGTTCCGGGCCGACCTTGTTCTTGGCGCCGGCGCCGACGGCGTGGCAGGCGGTGCACTTCTTGAACACCTTCTCGCCGGCGACGGGATCGCCATCGGCGAGCGCAGCGCCCGACAGGGCCAGCAGGGCTGTGGCGGCGAGGATGGAAAGCTTCGTCATGTTTCTCTCCCTGACGGAAACGTTTCGTGGCTCGGTGCTGACTTGCGCCGATCACCGCGCCGCGGCAAGTGCCGGAGCAGGCGGCGGCCCGCCGAAGGCACTATGTCGCAGCGTTCTGGATCGGCGGCAGAGCCCCGGCGCCCCTTCGCCGTCGTCACCCCGGGCGGAGCCGGCGTGGAGCGGAGGCGCGGACGCGGGACCGAGGCCTCGGCGGCATTGTCGGGAAGAGGCAGAAGGGAACGGCGGCGAACGGTGGGTCGTCCTGCAACGAAGCGCGGGGATGGACGGCGAGGCATGGATCCCGGATACGTCGTCCTGCGCTGCGCTTGGACGCCGTTCCGGGATGACGAAGGTGGGTGGGGCGGCGCGACGGGTCGGATCCTCGGGCCTTCGATGCGCGGGAGCGTGATGGACGGCCTGGCCACGTCCGTCGTGCCGACCGTCCATCGTCGCGGACTGGTCCGGCGGGGTCCCCCCCTCCGCCTCGCTTCGCTCGGCACCTCCCCCCCACTTCGTGGGGTTGGAGGATGGGCGGCGGCGCTTGGGGCGGGCTTCCTCCACCCCACGAAGTGGGGGCGGAGGTGGCGTCGCGAGGCGACGACGGAGGGGGGGAAGACGCTGGAGGATGCGGCAGGGGCAGCGGCGACGACCGGCGCCACGCGCCTCGTCGTGGACCGGATCGCGGGGATGGACGGCGAGGCATGGATCCCGGATACGGCGTCCTGCGCTGCGCCTGGACGCCGTTCCGGGATGACGAAGGCAGGGGGCCATGCCGGGGGAGGCGGGCCTGAGCGGTTACCGTCCCGGGGCAGCGTGGCCCCTCCCTCCGCCTCGCTGTGCTCGGCACCTCCCCCCACTTCGTGGGTTTGGGGGATGGGCGCTGCGGGTGGCCCCTCGTCCTCCACCCCACGAAGTGGGGGCGGAGGTGGCGTCGCGCAGCGACGACGGAGGGGGGGCGGCGACGCTGGAGGATGCGGCAGGGGCAGCGGCGGCGACCGGCGCCACGCGCCTCGTCGTGGACCGGATCGCGGGGATGGACGGCGAGGCATGGATCCCGGATACGGCGTCCTGCGCTGCGCTTGGACGCCGTTCCGGGATGACGAAGAGAAGGGGGGCATGCCGGGGGAGGCAGGCCTGAGCGGTTACCGTCCCGGGGCAGCGGGGTCCCCCCCTCCGCCTCGCTGCGCTCGGCACCTCGCCCCACTTCGTGGGTTTGGGGGATGGGCGCTGCGGGTGGCCCCTCGTCCTCCACCCCACGGTGGGGGCGGAGGTGGCGTCGCGAAGCGACGACGGAGGGGGGGAAGACGCTGGAGGATGCGGCAGGGGCAGCGGCGGCGACCGGCGCCACGCGCCTCGTCGCGCACCGGATCGCGGGGATCGACGGCGAGGCATGGATCCCGGATACGGCGTCCTGCGCTGCGCTTGGACGCCGTTCCGGGATGACGAAGAGAAGGGGGGCATGCCGGGGGAGGCAAGCCTGAGCGGTTACCGTCCCGGGGCAGCGTGGCCCCTCCCTCCGCCTCGCTGCGAACCGCCCTTTGCGGCGGCGCCGGGAACTGGTAAAGAGTTTTGACCACTTGGCGACGGGAGGCCCGACATGACTGGACTGGCGATGCCCAAGCCGGACGCCGCGACGCTGGCGCGGCGGGCCGAGATCGTGGCCGACATGAAGATCATCGTGCCGGGAGAGGGCGTGGTCGACGCGGTCAACGGCATGCGGGCCTTCGAGACCGACGGGCTGACGGCCTACCGGCAGCTGCCGCTGGTGGTGGTGCTGCCCGAGACGACGGCGCAGGTGGCGCGCATCCTCAGATACTGCAACGACCGCAACATCCGTGTGGTGCCGCGCGGCTCCGGGACCTCGCTGTCGGGCGGGGCGCTGCCGCTGGAGGACGCGGTGCTGCTGGTCATGAGCCGCTTCAACCGGATCCTCGACATCGACTATGCCAACCGCACCGTGACGGCGCAGCCCGGCGTCACCAATCTCGGCATCACGCATGCCGTGGAGCAGGAGGGCTTCTACTACGCACCCGACCCGTCCTCGCAGATCGCCTGCTCGATCGGCGGCAACGTGGCGGAGAATTCGGGCGGCGTGCACTGCCTGAAATACGGGCTCACCGCCAACAACGTGCTCGGCATCGAGATGGTGCTGATGGACGGCCAGGTGCTGCGGCTCGGCGGCAAGCACCTCGACGCGGAAGGCTACGACCTGCTCGGCATCATGACCGGATCGGAAGGGCTGCTCGGCGTGGTCACCGAGGTGACCGTCCGCATCCTGAAGAAGCCGGAGGCGGCGCGGGCGCTGCTGATCGGCTTCCCGACGAGCGAGGCGGCGGGCCAGTGCGTGGCCGACATCATCGGCGCCGGCATCATTCCCGGCGGCATGGAGATGATGGACCGGCCGGCGATCCACGCCGCGGAGGACTTCGTGCGGGCCGGCTACCCGCTCGACGTCGAGGCGCTGCTGATCGTCGAACTGGACGGGCCGGGACCGGAGATCGACCATCTGATCGGGCAGGTGGAGGCGATCGCCGCGCGCAACGGCTCGACGGCCTGCCGCATCTCGACCTCGGAGGAGGAGCGGCTTGCCTTCTGGGCCGGGCGCAAGGCGGCGTTTCCGGCCGTGGGCCGCATCTCGCCGGACTATTACTGCATGGACGGGACGATCCCGCGCAAGGAACTGCCGAAGGTGCTCGCCGGCATGCGGGCGATGTCTGAGCGCTACGGGCTCGGCGTCGCCAACGTCTTCCATGCCGGGGACGGCAACCTGCACCCGCTGATCCTCTACGACGCCAACAGGCCGGGCGAGCTGGAGAAGGCGGAGGCCTTCGGTTCCGACATCCTGCGGCTCTGCGTCGAGGTGGGCGGCGTGCTCACCGGCGAGCACGGCGTGGGCGTGGAGAAGCGGGACCTGATGGGCACGATGTTCACGCAGGACGATCTCGATCACCAGATGCGGGTGAAATGCGCCTTCGACCCGAACCATCTGCTCAACCCCGGCAAGGTGTTCCCGCAGCTCAGGCGCTGCGCCGAGATGGGGCGCATGCACGTGCACAAGGGGCAGATGCCGTTCCCCGACATTCCGAGGTTCTGACTTTGGCCGATCGGCGGTTTTTCGCTATGGTGGCTCAAGGAAGGAGGAAGCGTCGATGAACACGCATGTCGCGCCACCGCCGGGCAGGCTGACCGCCGAAGAGTTCCTCGCCTTCATCGAGGACCGTCCGCGCGAGGAACGCTGGCAGCTGATCGACGGGGAGGCTTTCGTGATGATGTCGCCGGCCAGGCTGCCGCACCAGCGGATCGGTCTCAACCTCATCCTGCACATGAACGACGCGCTTCGGAAGCACCGTCCCGACCTCGTCGCGATGCACGAAGTGGCGGTGCGGGTCGACGCTTTCCCGGATTTTCGTGCCATCGCCGACGTGGCGGTGATCGGTTCCGAGGTCGAGGACGAGGTCTATGGAACCGGGTTCCACATGGCCGCCGAAGTCCTGTCCGAGTCGAACACGCGCGAACTCATCAGCCGCAAGCGGACCATTTATGGATCGTCGCCGGACTGCCAGCATGTGCTGATCATCTCGCAGAAGGATTTCGCGGTCGAAGTCTGGTCGCGATCGAGCGGCTGGAAGGGGCGCGTCTATCGCTCGCCGGAGGACGTGATCGAGCTGCCGGAATTCGGGTTCGCGTGCCGGGTGGCCGACCTCTATCGCGGGACGCCGGTGAAGGGATGATGGGCCGGCCTTGCTCGGGTGTCGGTCGCGCGGACGCAGGGCCGGTTTTGGCCGGGCGGCGGATTCGGGCTATGATGGCTCCAGCAAGGAGGGCGTCTGAATGAACACGCATGTCGCGCCACCGCCGGGCAGGCTGACCGCCGAAGAGTTCCTCACCTTCATCGAAAACCGTCCGCGCGAGGAACGCTGGCAGCTGATCGACGGGGAGGCTTTCGTGATGATGTCTCCGGCAACTCATCCGCATCAGATGATCGGTCGAAATCTCGCGCGCCTGCTGGACAAGGCACTGGAGCAGCACAGGTCCGACCTCGCCGCACTCCAGGAAGTCGGTATCAGGTCCGATGAGCATCCGGATTTCCTCGCGGTCGCCGATGTCGCTGTGGTCGACGGGCAGGTCGAAAACGAGGTGTATGGGTCGCGCTACTATCTCGCTGCCGAAATCCTATCGGACTCCAACACGCGCGAATCGATCAGCCGCAAACGCTTTCTCTATGCGGCCTCGCAACACTGCCTCCATGTGCTGATCATCGCGCAGAAGGAATTCGCAGTCGAAGTCTGGTCACGCTCGAACGGCTGGCAGGGGCGCGTCTTTCGTTCGCCAGACGACCTGATCGAGCTGCCCGAGTTCGGCTTCTCGTGCCGGGTGGCCGACCTCTATCGCGGGACGCCGGCGAAGTGAGACGCTCTTGACCCGTTTTACCCCCACCACATCGGCCGAGGTGCTGGACGTCGTGCGCTGGGCGGCCGGCGAGGGCGAGCCGATCGAAATCGTCGGGCAGGGCTCCAAGCAAGGGATCGGGCGGCCCGTGCAGACCGAGCATGTGCTCGACTGCTCGGGCCTGTCCGGCGTGACGCTCTACGAGCCGGAGGAACTGGTGCTGTCGGCACGCGCCGGCACGCCGGTGGCCGAGATCGAGACGCTGCTTTCGGAGCGGAATCAGGAATTCGCCTTCGAACCGATGGATTACGGACCGCTGCTCGGCGGCGAACCGGGGCGCGGCACGATCGGCGGGCTGCTGTCGGCCAATCTCGCCGGGCCGCGCCGGCTCAAGGCGGGTGCGGCGCGCGACCATATCCTGGGCATCAACGCCGTGTCCGGTCGTGGCGAGGCCTTCAAGGCGGGCGGGCGCGTGGTGAAGAACGTCACCGGCTACGATCTGTCGAAGGCCATGGCCGGCGCGTGGGGCACGCTCGCCGTGCTCACAGACGTCACCTTCAAGGTGCTGCCGCGATCGGAGACCGAGACCACGCTGGTGCTTCGGGGGCTGACGGAGGAGCAGGCGGTCGCGGCCATGGCGGTGGCGACGGGATCGAGCGCGGAGGTTTCGGCAGCCGCGCATCTGCCGGAGACGGTGACGGGAAAGGTGCTCGACGGCGCCTTGTCGGGTCGCGCCTCGACGCTGCTGCGCGTCGAGGGTTTCGGGCCGTCGGTGGTCTACCGGTCGGAGATGCTGAAGCACCTGTTCTCGATGCTCGCGATCGACACGATCGACGAGAGCGCGTCGCGGCGGCTCTGGCGCCAGGTGCGCGACGTCGCGCCCTTCGCCGACGGCTCTGCCAGGCCGGTGTGGCGCGTGTCGATGGCGCCGTCGGACGGCCACCGCATGGTGATGGCGCTGCGCATGCAGGCGGCGGTCGATGCGTTCTACGACTGGCAGGGCGGGCTGGTGTGGCTGCGGATGGAAGGCGAGAGCGAGGCGGCGGCGCTGCGCGGCCTGATCAGGCGGCATGGCGGGGGGCATGCGACGCTGGTGCGGGCGAGCCTCGCCGAGCGGGCCGCGGTGCCGGTGTTCGAGCCGCAGCCGGCGGCGCTGGCGGCGCTGTCGGCGCGGCTGAAGGCCGAGTTCGATCCGAAGGGCATCCTCAATCCCGGCCGGATGGCCGCCGCGCATGCGGTGGCCGGTGCGGCTCTCGAAGCGACAGGAGGCTGACATGAGCGACGCCAACTCCGGCGGACGCCAGACGGACAAATGGCTGGAAGCGGGCAAGACCAACATCCAGGTGATCTACGTGCTCTACCTGGCCGGTTTCGCCTTCGCCTTCACGCCGCTGATCGGCGTCGTCATGGCCCATGTCAACCGCGACAAGGCCACCGGCTGGGCGGCGACGCACTACACCTATGCGATCCGGACCTTCTGGATCGGGCTGCTCTATTCGCTGATCTCGCTGATGCTGGCGATCCTGCTGGTCGGCTTCCTGCTGATGATCGCGACGGCCGCGTGGTTCGTGGTACGATGCGTGATCGGCCTGATGGCGGCCTCGCGCGACGAGCCGATCCGGAATCCGGACGGATGGCTGATCTAGGACAGGAAAAGTGTGATGAGTGGCGCAGACGTGACCGAAAAGGATCTCTTCGAGTCGAACCCGGACATCGTAAGCGGTGCTCTGGTCTTCAAGGGCACGCGGATTCCAGTGGAAGCGTTCTTCGAGAATCTCGCCGCAGGCCTGTCGCTCGACGAGTTGTTGCGAAACTATCCGGCGGTCGGACGGGAGAGGGCCGAAGCGGCGATCATGCTGGCTGCGAAGAAGTTCCGGGCAGCCGCGTGAGATTTGCGATGGTGGACGAAGGCGTTCCCGCAGACATTGCAGACCTCTTGTCCACCCCGGATTTTCCAGTCGATCGGTTTGCGGACGTTTGGAGGAGTCTGGATGATGGCAACCTCATTCGGCAAGCCGATCAACTGGGTTACCGGTGGCTGATCACCGGTGACCGGAAGATGCCCTATCAGCGGAATCTGAAGGGCAGGGCGATTTCCGTTCTGGTGCTCCACAGTCCGCGGCTGCCGCAGGTGCGGGCGATTGGACATTCGATACGAAACGCTCTCCTTTCACCGGTTGCCGGACATTTCGTTCTTCTGGACGTCAATGGGTGCGTGGCGGGAACCCCCACGCCCCATCTTCAGGGCGTATGACAGCCGAAAGCCATGCAAACATCCTTCTCCCCCGCCCAGCTCGCCGATCCGCACGTCGCGGAGGCGGAGTCGATCCTGCGCAAATGCGTGCATTGCGGGTTCTGCACCGCGACCTGTCCGACCTACGTGACGCTCGGCAACGAGCTCGACAGTCCGCGCGGGCGCATCTACCTGATCAAGGACATGCTGGAGAACGGCCGGCCGGCGGACGAGGAGATCGTCACGCATGTCGACCGCTGCCTGTCCTGCCTCGCCTGCATGACGACCTGCCCGTCGGGCGTGAACTACATGCATCTGGTGGACCATGCCCGCGCGCATATCCAGAAGACCTACCGGCGGCCGCTCGTCGACCGGCTGACGCGCGGCGTGCTCGCGGCCGTGCTGCCGCATCCGGCAAGGTTCCGCGCGGCCTTGGCCATGGCGCGGTTCGGCAAGCCTTTCGCCGGGCTGTTCCGCGCGATCGGGCTGAAGCCCTTCGCCGCCATGCTGGCGCTGGCGCCCGAAACCATCCCGGCGCGGTCGCCATCGGCCGAGCCCGGCACGCGGACGGCGGCCGGCGTGCGGCGCGGGCGGGTGGCGCTCCTGTCAGGCTGCGCGCAGCCGGTGCTGAAGCCCGGCATCAACGAGGCGACGATCCGGCTCTTGACGCGGCTCGGGGTCGAGGTGGTGCTGCCCGAGGGGGAGGGCTGCTGCGGCGCGCTGGTGCACCACATGGGTCGTGAGGAGGATGCGCTCACGTCGGCGCGTCGCAACGTCGACGCCTGGACGGCGGAGATCGAGAGGGGCGGGCTCGACGCCATCG
Organism: Aquibium microcysteis; assembly: GCF_014495845.1. Lineage (NCBI taxonomy): Bacteria > Pseudomonadati > Pseudomonadota > Alphaproteobacteria > Hyphomicrobiales > Phyllobacteriaceae > Aquibium > Aquibium microcysteis. The sequence goes on along the minus strand of NZ_CP061080.1, from coordinate 2,353,527 downwards.
TCATCACCGCGTCGGGCTGCGGCACGACGATCAAGGATTACGGCTTCATGCTGCGGCTCGACCCGGCCTATGCGGACAAGGCGGCAAGGGTCTCGGCGCTGGCCAAGGACGTCACCGAGTATCTGGCCACGCTCGACCTGCCGGCGCCGGAGCGGCCGGGAGGCCTGACTCTCGTCTATCACTCGGCCTGTTCCATGCAGCACGGCCAGAAGATCACGCGTCAGCCGAAGCAGCTGCTGGCGAAGGCCGGCTTCACGGTGAAGGACCCGCGCGAGGGGCATCTCTGCTGCGGCTCGGCGGGCACCTACAACATCCTGCAGCCGGAGATCGCCGCGACGCTGCGCGACCGCAAGGTGAAGAACCTCGAAGCGACGGGCGCGGCGCTCGTGGCGACCGGCAACATCGGCTGCATCACCCAGATCGCCTCGGCGGCGAGGATGCCGGTGGTGCATACGGTGGAGCTGCTCGACTGGGCCTATGGCGGACCGCGGCCGGAGGGCGTGCCGGATCAGGCGGCGGCTCTCGCGACCGCCGGGTAGCTCCGCTCGGCGAGCCGCCTTCGCCACAGGGTGAAGGGGATGACCAGCAGATACATGGTGACGCCGTAGACGCCCGACGGGACGCTGTAGGCGGGCACGCCGACCTCCGGACCCGCGACCAGCGCGCCGATGGCGATGCCGAGTGCTGCGTTCTGGATGGCCGTGTCGATGGAAATGGCCGTGGCCTGGGCGGTGCCGAGGCGCGCTATGCGGGCGAGCCCGAGCGCCGTCGCCAACAACAGGGAGCCGAGGATGACGATGCTGGGACCAAGCGTCGGCAGCGCGGCGACGAACAGGGTCCAATTGCTGATCAGGGTTCCGGCCACGAACACGATCAGGAGCAGCGAGGCGATCTTGCGCATCGGTTCGTCGAGACGGCCCGCCACGGCCGGCAGATAGAAGCGCACCGCCATGCCCGAGGCCACCGGCAGCGTGGTGAGCAGGAACATCGAATAGCCGAGGGACCCCAGATGGACGTCGGGTGCCGCCGCGCCGAGGAAGTGGCCGACGAAGAAGGCGACCAGCAGCGGCATGGTGAAGAGGGACGCGAAGCTCGAGACGCCGTTGACGGAGATCGACAGCGCCACGTCGCCGTGTGCGAAGCGCGTCATGAGGTTCGACGTCGGGCCGCCGGGGCAGAGCGACAGGATGACGAGACCGAGCGCCATCTCCGGCGACAGCGCGAAGATCCGTGCGATCAGATAGGCCATCAGCGGCAGCATGACGAACTGCGCCAGCGTGCCCACGGCGAAGGCCTTCGGGTTGCGCAGAACGTTGCGGAAATCCTGGAGCGTGAGGCCGAGGCCGAGCGAGAACATCATGACCGACAAGGCGGCCGGCATCAGAACGGTGACGAGCGGGTTCATGGCGTCCTCCAACTTCCTGTCTCCGGCGCCCGGGATCGGGCGCCGGCATGATCCGGCCGAGGGCCGGCCCGGATCAGATCACGATCACCTTCGTGCCGACGCCGACGCGTTCGTAGAGGTCCATCACGTCCTCGTTGCGCATGCGGATGCAGCCCGACGAGACGGACTGGCCGATCGTCCAGGGCTGGTTGGTGCCGTGGATGCGGTAGAGCGTCGAGCCGAGATAGAGCGCGCGCGCGCCGAGCGGGTTCTCGGGACCGCCCGCCATGTGGACCGGCAGGTGCCGGCCCTTGGCCTTTTCGCGGGCGATCATTTCGGCCGGCGGGCGCCAGTCGGGCCATTCGCGCTTCTGCGTCACCTTGTGGGTGCCCGACCATTCGAAGCCCGGCTTGCCGGTGCCGACGCCGTAGCGGCGGGCCTGGCCGCCGCTTTCCACGAGGTAGAGAAAGTTCTTCGTCGTATCGATGACGATGGTGCCGGGCTTCTCGGGACCGTCATAGGCGACGACCTGCGGCAGGTAGATCGGGTTGATCTGCGGCTGCACCGGACGCTGGATGGCGGCGGTGCGGATCTGCCGGTCGGGCGCCGGCAGCGCGGACCGCTGGCCGCGCGGCTTGTCCATCACGCGCAGCGCATCGCGGTCGACGGCGGCATTGTCGCGACCGGGATAGTAGACCTGGCGCTGCTCGGCGCGCGGCTGGCGGGCGAGCTGGCGGCCGGGCGCGCGACCGAGCTGCATGACCCAGGGCGCGGTCAGGTCGGGGCTGACCACCAGCGGCGGACGCTGGCCGTAGCGATCCTGCGCCGCGGACGGCTGGGCGGCGAGCGCGGCGGCCAGCGCCACGCCCGCGAGGGCAAGGGATTTCTTCATCGGACGTACACTCCACACATCGCCTGATGCCGGCAGCCGGAACTGGACGGCCGGGTCGGAGGCGATTGTGGTTAACCGGGGAGTCTGAAAGGTGAATCGAATTGTCTCGAAGGCGCGATTGTCAGGAAAGATCGTGCCGTGGTTACCGGGCGGTTCAGGAATCTGGTAAAGCGCCGCTTAAGGCCGGACGACGACGGTTAACCATCGCATCGAGGGACAATGAGCGGGGAAAAGACGGGGCTGACGGCCGGCGACGACGGTGTGACACGCTGCTTCTGGGCGGGCGACGATCCGCTCTACCGGCACTATCACGACCAGGAATGGGGCCGGCCCGTGGCCGACGACCGGCGCCTGTTCGAGAAGATCTGCCTGGAAGGCTTCCAGTCGGGACTGTCCTGGCTGACCATCCTGAAGAAGCGCGAGAATTTTCGCGAGGCCTTCGCGAACTTCGAGTTCGAGCGCGTCGCGGCTTTCGGGGACGGCGACGTCGAACGGCTGCTCGGAAATGCCGGCATCGTGCGCCACCGCGGCAAGATCGTCTCCACCATCAACAATGCCAGGCGCGCCCGGGAGATGGCAGACGAGTTCGGTTCGCTGGCGGCCTGGTTCTGGCGCTTCGAGCCGCAGCCGCATCAGCGGCCGGAGCGGGTGGACTATCCGACACTCACCGCCAATCCGAAGACGGAGGTGTCGACGCGCATCTCCAGGGAGCTGAAGAAGCGCGGCTGGAGCTTCGTCGGGCCGACGACGATCTACGCCTTCATGCAGGCGATGGGGCTGGTGAACGACCACATCGAGGGCTGCGCCTGCCGCGCGGGCGTCGAGGCCGAGCGGCTGCGTTTCAGCCGGCCGCGCTGACACCCGAGGTCGGCATGCGCGCAGGCACGTTTCCGCGCCCGCGGTCGACAACGGGAGCCTCGCGACAGAGTCCTTCCGTCCGCTGCAAGGCCATCAGAACTCTTCCCAGGACTCGTCCTGCCGGGCGAGGGCGAGGTTGCCGGTCGTGGCGGGACGGCCGGAGCGTGCGGCGGCCTGGCGTTGCGCCGGCCGGGGAGAGGGTGCCCGCATGGCCTGACCGGCCTGGCGCAGGTCTCCCGCTTCCGCACCGGTGCGGAAGCGGCCGAGCATCTCGGCCAGCCGCGCGCTCTCCAGACGCAGTTCGTCGCCCGACGCGCTCACCTGCTGCACCATGGCGGCGTTCTGCTGGGTGTTCTTGTCCATGTCGTTCATGGCGATGTTGACTTCGCCGAGGCTGTTGGACTGGTCCGCCGCTGCCGCCGCGATGGCGTCCATGTGGGCGTCGATCGACCGCATCAGTTCCTCGATCGCCGAGATGCTGCCGCCGGCGTCGGTGACGAGCTGGACGCCTTCGCCGACGGTGCGTTCCGAATTCGCGATCAGGCCCTTGATCTCCTTGGCGGCCTCGGCCGAGCGCTGGGCGAGCGCGCGGACCTCCTGAGCGACCACGGCGAAGCCGCGGCCGGCATCGCCGGCACGTGCGGCTTCGACCCCCGCATTGAGCGCGAGCAGGTTGGTCTGGAAGGCGATCTCGTCGATCACGCCGATGATCTGGGTGATCTGGCGCGCCGACTGGTCGATGCGCTCCATGGCGCCGACGGCGTTGCGGACGACCGCGCTCGACTGTTCGGCCCTGTCGCGGGTCGAGCGGACGAGGTCGCGCGCCTCTGCGGTGCGGCGCGAGGTGGCGGTGACGTTGGCCGTGACCTGGTCGAGCGCCGCGGCGGTCTCTTCCAGCGCGGCCGCCTGCTGTTCGGTGCGGCGGGCGAGGTTGCTCGATGCCTGCGAGATCTCGCTGGAGCCGCTGCCGACCACGGCGGCCGAGCGCACAGCCTCCGCCATGGCGGTGCGCAGCTGGCGTATCGAGGTGTTGAAGTCGTTGCGCAGCGGCTCGAAGCGCTCGGCGAAGCGCTCCTCGATGTCGCATCCGAGATCGCCGGCGGCCAGACGTCTCAGGCTCGCCGCCAGCGAGCCGGTCGCCTGGTTGAGGCGTTGCTCGGCATCGGCCTCGGCTCTCGCCTGCATGGCCTGACGCTCGCGGTCGGCCGCCTCGCGCTGGCGCGCGTTTTCGGCTTCGAGCCGACGGTTGCGCAGCGCCGCCTCGCGGAAGATCTCCACCGACCGCGCCATCTCGCCGATCTCGTCGCGGCGGTCGCGCAGCGGAATCACCGTCTCGACGTCGCCTTCGGCGAGGGCCTGCATGCGGCCGGCGATGCCGCGGATGGACGTGCCGATGCTGCGGACGGCCAGGACGCAGAGCGCCGACACCAGCAGGACCACCGTCGCGGTGAGCGCGACATAGAAGAGGTAGGACGAACGCGCGTCGGCGAGGCGGGTGAGAGCGAGGCTTTCCAGAGCATCGGCCGTCTGCCCGATCGCGGCGCGCAGGACCGGATACTGTTCCTGCTTGGCCCTGGTCCACTCTTCGAGCGTGACGGCCGACGTCCGCGCGGCCTGGTCGTTGCGGAAGACGTCCTGGCGGGCCGCCTTCAGGGTCCCGCCGCCGGGCCCGGCTTCGAAGGAGCGGATTCCCCGGGTGATGCCGGCGGGGAGGAGGTCCATCAGGGCCGGGCGGTGGATCTCCGTCAGGCTGCGCGCATGGATCATGTAGGCGAAGGCGGGCGCTGGAAGCGTTTCGCCGCTCAGGAAGGTGATGCCGAGGTTGTTCTCGATCAGCGCCGCGTCGTTGGTCTGCATCAGCGCGTGGAAGCCGGAGACGAAGCGGGCGATGGCGAGGTCGGAAATGACGGCGCCGGCGCGGTCCATCAGCTTGAGGCCGGCGGCCGAGACCGGCTGCAGGATGTAGAGCGACTCGTTGAAGGCGGCCTTGCCTTCGTCGATGCGGACGCGGTGCGGACCGACCTTGGCGATGCCGTCGCGGATGACCGCCATGGTCTCCTCGATCACCGGGTCCTTCTGGCCGCTCGCCAGCAGCGCCGCATGCGCGTCGAGCACCTGCCTTAACACCTGGTCGGTGCGCGTCCGCGCGGCGGCCCGTGTCTTCTCGTCTGCGAGCGCCTCGGCGGGGAGTGCCAGCGCGAGCTGCGACCCTGCCTCTGCCAGATCCTTGACCGGCATGGCCTGCCGCAGGTCCGCGTACTCCCGGTAGGACGTCCAGGCCAGATATCCGCCCAGCAGCGCGATGATGGCGAGCGGCAGGATGGCGAGGCCATACAGCGTGCTGCGAATGGAAATCGCACGGAAAGTCATCTCGTCCCCCGAATGACGAAGCTGGTCCCGACGAGCGCGGAACCGAAGGAAGGTTGCCCTTCAAATCATTGGATGACGTGCGTTAAGATTTTGCCTTCAATCTTAACGGCTGCGCTACAATGCGCAGAGCGGATAGCCGGCGCGCAGGGCGCTGCAGAGTTCGGGCTCCCATCCGCCGAAGCCGAGCAGCAGTGCGGCGGCGAGCAGGGTGAAGACGGCCACCGCGATGGCCGCGCGAAGGCCTGCGCCTTCCGCGGGCAGGTCGTGCGGGCGGCCGCGGCGGTCGTCCATGCCGCTCATCCCGCGAGCGCTCCGCCGGCGAGGAGCAGCGCGGCGATCACCACGGTGACCGAGCCGACGAGCGGATAGAGCGCGATCACCAGCGTCATGGTGGCGCCGCGCATGGCGCCTTCGGAGCTGCTGCTGCGGACGTCATCGCCGCCGCGGGCGGGCCTGAGGCCGCCGGTCCGAGGCCGGGAGGGGGTGTCGTGGCTCATCGTGTCCATCTGCGTCTTGCCGGGACCCTTGTCCCGTTCCTTTCGAAGCCATGCCTAGTCTTCGGCCGCGGCCGGCGCGGCGAAGAATTTCACATGCCGCGGAAGATGTTCGGGCGGCTGGGCGCAATTTGGGCGCGATCCGGGCGGCTTCGGGGCAGGCGGCCGGCCCCCGGCACCTGTTGCCGGGAGCCTCACCTCCGCCGCCAACCCTTGCCGCTTCCGGCCCCATCGGCTAAACGCGCGCAGGATTGTTCTCCAGGGCCGGGGGCAACCGCGAACCGGCCGGAAATGCGACGGAAATGACCGGAAAGAGCGAGAAGATGAAAGCGCGCATGCCGCGCGGCTTCGTCGACCGGCAGGCGGCCGACATCCGCGCCGTGGACGAGATGTGCGCGAAGATCCGCGCCGTCTACGAACTCTACGGCTTCGAGCCGGTCGAGCAGCCGATGATCGAATACACCGACGCGCTCGGAAAATTCCTCCCCGACCAGGACCGGCCGAACGAGGGCGTGTTCTCCTTCCAGGACGACGACGAGCAGTGGCTGTCGCTGCGCTACGACCTGACCGCGCCGCTCGCCCGCTACGTGGCGGAGAATTTCGAGAAGCTGCCGAAGCCGTTCCGCAGCTACCGCCAGGGCTGGGTGTTCCGCAACGAGAAGCCGGGCCCGGGCCGCTTCCGCCAGTTCATGCAGTTCGACGCCGACACGGTCGGCACGCCGGGCGTCGCCGCCGACGCCGAGATGGCGATGATGATGGCCGACGTGATGGAGGCGCTGGGGATCGCGCGCGGGGACTATGTGATCCGGGTGAACAACCGCAAGGTGCTGGACGGCGTGCTGGAGGGTATTGGCATTGTCGATTCTAGCCAGAAGCTGGCTGTGTTGAGAGCTATCGACAAGGCCGACAAATTCCCCCGTCGAGAGATTGAAAAGCTGCTCGGCGAAGGGCGGTGGGACGGCGGCGAGATAGGCGTTGGGGACTTTACCAAGGGCGCAGGGCTGGATCGGGAGCAAATCGACGTGGTCTTGGCGATGACAAGACCTACGGCTGCGGTAAACGCTGATCCGACCGAGGACCGGCTGAAGGAGCGAGAGCGGTTATCCAAAGAGGGAACTGGACCGCTGCTGAATTGGGGGCTTCCGATTTTTAGTCGCTTTTCTGTTCTCGAGAACAATACCTTCATCGAAGGGGACAAGGAACTAGCGGACATACAAAGCCTCTGCGTTCGCTCCGGGTACCTCCGCGACCGCATTCGCATCGACCCCTCCGTCGTCCGCGGCCTCGAATACTACACCGGCCCGGTCTACGAGGCCGAACTTCTGGCCGAGATTCCCAACGAGGACGGGCAGATCGTGCGGTTCGGGTCGGTCGGCGGCGGCGGGCGGTATGACGGGCTGGTGTCGCGCTTCCGCGGCGAGCCGGTGCCGGCGACGGGGTTTTCGATCGGCGTGTCGCGGCTGATGACGGCGCTGAAGAACCTCGGCAAGCTGCAGACGGCCGAAATGCCCGGCCCGGTGGTGGTGCTGGTGATGGATCGGGATACCGAGAGCCTCGGCCGCTACCAGAAGATGGTGGGCGAGCTTCGCGCCGCCGGCATCCGCGCCGAGATGTATCTCGGCGGCTCGGGCATGAAGCCGCAGATGAAGTATGCCGACCGGCGCGGCGCCCCTTGCGTGGTGATCCAGGGCGGCGACGAGCGCGCCAAGGGCGTCGTGCAGGTCAAGGACCTCGTCGAGGGCGCGCGGATGGCCGAAAAGATCACCGACAATGCCTCCTGGCGCGAGGGCCGGCCGGCGCAGGTGGAGGTGCCGGAGAGCGAGCTGGTGGCGACGGTGCGCGGGATCATCGCGGCGCAGGCGGCGGAGCGGGGCTAGGGTGTTCGAGGTGCTCGTCCTGTCCGGGGTTGGTGCTTTGTCGCGCCCCCCTCTGCCCTGCCGGGCATCTCCCCCACAAGGGGGGAGATCGGCGGTTCGAGCCTCTGCGCTCGTCTTGCAACGCTGGCGATTGGCGAGGTTGGCGGAGAGAGTGATCTCCCCCCTCGTGGGGGAGATGCCGGCAGGCAGAGGGGGGCGCGACGGAGCGCGGCATCTGCGTTCGGGTCTGGCGTCCTCGCCGAGGGCGATCTGGTGGCCACGGTGCGCGGCATCATCGACGCGCAGGCGGCGGAGCGGGGCTAGGGTGTTCGAGGTGCTCGTCCTGTCGGAGGGTGGCGCTCGGCGAGGTCCCCCCCTCCGTCTCGGGCTTCGCCCGAGCCACCTCCTCCCCGCTTCGCGGGGTGGCGGACGGGCCTGCGGCCCGGCGCGCGTCCTCCGCCCCACGCAGTGGGGGGGACCGTTCGTCATTGCGGGGGCTGGCGCCCGGCGGCGGCGCCTCGTCCTTCCTGACATCTGCGCGAGCGCGACAGCTTTGCCGCCGCTCCGTGCCGTGGTGGGTTTGCCTGCGAGCGCGCTGCCCCCCCTCCGTCTCGGGCTGCGCCCGAGCCACCTCCCCCCCGCTTCGCGGGGTGGCGGACGGGCCTGCGGCCCGGTGCGCGTCCTCCGCCTCACGCAGTGGGGGAGACCATTCGTCATTGCTGGGGCTGGCGCCCGGCGGCGGCGGCGCGTCCTTCCTGAGATCTGCGCGAGCGCGACGGCGTTGCCGCCGCTCCGTCCCGGGGTGGGTTTGCCTGCGAGGGCGCTGCCCCCCCTCCGTCTCGGGCTTCGCCCGAGCCACCTCCCCCCCGCTTTGCGGGGTGGCGGATGGGCCTGCGGCCCGGCGCGCGTCCTCCGCCCCACGCAGTGGCGGGGACCGTTCGTCATTGCGGGGGCTGGCGCCCGGCGGCGGCGCGTCCTTCCTGAAATCTGCGCGAGCGCGACAGCGTTGCCGCCGCTCCGTGCCGGGGTGGGTTTGCCTGCGAGCGCGCTACGCCCCCTCCGTCTCGGGCTGCGCCCGAGCCACCTCCCCCCCGCTTTGCGGGGTGGCGGACGGGCGTCCAGCCTGGCTCCTATCCGCCCCACCACGAAGTGGGGGGGAGGTGGCTCGGGCGAAGCCCGAGACGGAGGGGGGGAAACCTTCCCTAGCCGGGGCGCAATGCGGGACGGAGCGACGGCCGGACCGTCCGCTGCAGAGTGCCGCCCATGACCCGTGTCCCCGCCATCGCCCCCGCCATCACCGCGCTCTTCGCCGAGCGGGGTGCGCATGTGGTCGACGTGCCGATCATCCAGCCGGCCGATCCGTTTCTCGACATGGCGGGCGAGGACCTGCGGCGGCGGATCTTTCTCACCGAGAGCGAGACCGGCGCGAGCCTGTGCCTGCGGCCGGAGTTCACCATCCCGGTCTGCCTCGACCACATCGCCAGCCAGGCCGGCACGCCGCGCCGCTATGCCTATCTCGGCGAAGTGTTCCGGCAGCGGCGCGAGGGCGGCAACGAGTTCTTCCAGGCGGGAATCGAGGATCTGGGCGAGCTCGATGCGGCGATGGCCGACGCGCGCTCGATCGCCGATGCGCATGCGCTCCTGTCGCGGGCGCTGCCCGGGCGGGCGCTTGCCGTGACGCTCGGCGACCAGTCGGTTTTCGAGGCGGTGCTGGCCGCGCTCGGCCTGCCGCGCGGCTGGCGCATGCGGCTGGCGCGGGCCTTCGGCTCGGCCGAACAGCTGGAAGCGGCGCTCGCCGACCTCGCCAACCCGCCGAAGGCCTCGGTGCTGCCCGCGCGGGTGGCGGAACTCGTCGCCGACGGCGACCGCGCAGCACTCGCCGCGCAGATCGCCGAGGGCATGGCCGAGAGCGGCCTGTCGCCGGCGCTCGGCCGCACGCCCGACGAGATCGCGCGGCGGCTGATCGAGAAGGCGGAGCTGCGCAGCGTGCGGCTGTCGGCCGAGGCCTTCTCGGCGCTGAAGGCGTTCCTCGCCATCCGCGCGCCGCTGGACGCCGCCGCCGACGTGCTGGAAGGCTTCGCCAATGGCGCGGGCGTGTCGCTCGGCGCGGCGCTGGAGCGGTTTTCCGCCCGCGCGACGGCGGTGGCGGGACACGGCCTGCCGGGCGAGACGATCACCTACGACGCCGCCTTCGGCCGGCCGCTCGACTACTACACCGGCCTCGTGTTCGAGATCTCCGCCGAGGGCGCGACGCGCACGCTGGTCGGCGGCGGCCGCTACGACCGGCTCCTGACGCTGCTCGGCGCAAAGACGCCGATCCCGGGGGTGGGCTTTTCGGTGTGGCTCGACCGGGTGGACGCATTGCGGGGAGGGGGTGCCGGCGCTGCAGGAGGTGGGAATTCTGCCAGGGCCGCCGGCGCGACAACAGCGGAACCCCGCCCATGAGCATCACCATCGCTCTTCCCTCCAAGGGGCGGCTGCGCGAGCAGGCGCTGGAGGTGTTCGCGCGGGCGGGGCTGCCGGTGGAGGAGCCGGCCGACCAGCGGCGCTACCGCGCCAGGGTCGGCGGGCGCGACGACATCGAGGTGGCGTTCCTGTCGGCCTCCGAGATCGCCAGCGAGCTCGGCCAGGGCAATGTCGATTGCGGCGTCACCGGCGAGGATCTGGTGCGCGAGACGCTGGCGGAGTGGGACGCGAAGGTGGAGATCGCCGCGCGGCTCGGCTTCGGCGAGGCCGACGTGGTTGTGGCGGTGCCGGACATCTGGCTGGACGTGGCGACCATGGCCGATCTCGACGACGTGGCGGCCGAGTTCCGGCAGCGGCACGGCCGGCGCCTGCGGATCGCGACCAAGTACTGGCGTCTGACGCAGCAGTTCTTCTCGCAGAAGCACGGCATCCAGGTCTATCGCATCGTCGAGAGCCTCGGTGCCACCGAGGGCGCGCCGGCGGCGGGCTCGGCCGACATCATCGTCGACATCACCACCACCGGCTCGACGCTGCGGGCGAACCACCTGCGCATCCTCGACGACGGGGTGATCCTGAAGTCGCAGGCCTGCCTTGTCGCCGCCCGGCGGGAGCGGCCGGCCGCGGATGCCGCGGTGCTGGCCGAGGTCTGCCGGCGGGTGCGCGAGGCGTAGGGGCGCCGCCGCCGGAGGCTGCGGGGGCGGTTTCCGCCCCATGCTCCGCTGCGGCGGGATGTGGCGGCGCCGTGCTGCCTGTGCCGCTTCCGATTGCGCTCGACCGGCCGCCTGATACACTGGCGCGAAGGACGCCGGCGGCGCGGAGACGTCTGCCGGCGACGTGCATCGGGAGGACCATCCATGACCACTGACGCCGGCGCGACGCATTCGCTCGCGCCCATCGACGGCCTGTCGCACGTGACGGGCGACCGCTCCGTGCCGCTGCTCGAGGAGACGATCCCGCAGGCGCTGGCGCGGACGGTGGCGCGCTTTCCCGACCGACCGGCCGCGGTGTTCTGCGCACAAGGGGTGCGGGTGACGTGGTCGCAGTTCGCCGCCGCGGTGGACGATCTCGCCGCAGGCCTGCTGGCACTCGGCCTCGAGAAGGGCGACCGCATCGGCATCTGGTCGCCGAACCGCTGGGAATGGCTGCTGACGCAGTTCGCGACGGCGCGGATCGGGCTGGTGATGGTCAACATCAACCCGGCCTACCGGCTCTACGAACTGGAATATGCGCTGAACAAGGTGGGCTGCCGGGCTCTGATCACCGCGGCCGCGTTCAAGTCCTCCGACTATCTCGGCATGGTGACCGAACTGGCGCCTGAACTGGCCACGGCAAAGCCCGGGGAACTCAAGGCGGCGCGGCTGCCGCACCTGCAGACCGTCATCCGCATGGGCGACGCGGTATCGCCGGGGATGTTCAATTTCGACGCCGTGGTGGGGCTGGGGACGGCGAAGGAACGGGCGCGGCTGGATGCCATCACGCAGGGCCTCGACCGCGACGAGGCGATCAACATCCAGTTCACCTCCGGTACCACCGGCGCGCCGAAGGGCGCGACGCTCAGCCATTCCAACATCTTGAACAACGCCCATTTCGTCACCGCGGCGATGAACCTGACCGAAGCGGACCGGCTGTGCATCCCGGTGCCGCTGTACCACTGCTTCGGCATGGTGATGGGCACGCTCGGCTGCGTCACCAAGGGTGCCGCGATGGTGTTTCCGGGCGAGGGCTTCGACCCGGAGGCGACGCTGAAGGCGGTGGCGGCAGAGCGCTGCACGGCGCTCTACGGCGTGCCGACCATGTTCGTGGCCATGCTCGACCATCCAAGCTTCAGGGGCTTCGATCTTTCGTCGCTCAGGACCGGCATCATGGCCGGCGCGCCGTGCCCGATCGAGGTGATGAAGAAGGTGCAGAGCCAGATGAACATGCGCGAGGTCACGATCGCCTACGGCATGACCGAGACGAGCCCGGTCTCGTTCCAGAGCGACGTCGACGACCCGCTGGACAAGCGCGTCTCGACGGTCGGGCGCGTCCACCCGCATGTCGAGGTGAAGGTGGTCGATGCGGACGGCCGTACCGTGCCGCCGGGCGAGCGGGGTGAATTGTGCACCCGCGGATACTCGGTCATGAAGGGCTACTGGGACGAACCGGAAAAGACCGCCGAGGCGATCGACGAGGAGGGCTGGATGCACACCGGCGACCTCGCGACCATCGACGCCGAAGGCTATTGCAACATCGTCGGCCGGGTGAAGGACATGATCATCCGCGGCGGGGAGAACGTCTATCCGCGCGAGGTGGAGGAGTTTCTGTACCGCCACCCCAAGGTACGCGAGGTGCAGGTGTTCGGCGTGCCTGACCCACGCTACGGCGAGGAGGTCTGCGCGTGGATCGTGCCGGGGGCCGAGGTGCCGACAGAAGAGGAGATCCGCGCTTTCTGCCAGGGCCAGATCGCGCACTACAAGATCCCGCGCTACGTGCGGATACGGCCCTCGCTGCCGATGACCGTGACGGGCAAGCCGCAGAAGTTCATCATGCGCGACGAGATGGTGGACGAACTGGGGATCACGGAACTGAAGACGGCCTGAAGCCGCACGGCGCCTGGAGCCAGGATGCGGAAAAGGCCCGGCTTGGGAAAGCCGGGCCTTTTCCGTTTCGCGGCCGTGCCGAAACGCGCCGCCTCAGCGGCGCGCCGTGGAGGTCAGGCCGTCGCGAGCTTGCCGGTGCGGGCATCGACCGAGAGCGCGCCCGGGCCGGACACGTAGAGGGCGAGGAAGCCGCCGGCGATGGTCAGGTTCTTCATGAAGGAGATCATCTGCATCTGGTCTTCCGGCTGGAAGTGGAAGACGTAGCCGGCGAAGACGCAGAAGGCGGCGAGCAGGAGGGCTGCGATCTTCGTCTGGAAGCCGACGAGGATGGCGATGCCGGCGACGGTCTCGAAGATCGCGGCGAGCCAGGCGAGCGCGACCGGCGCGGGCAGGCCGACCGAGCCGATGTAGCCGGCAGTGCCGTCGATGCCGCCGAACTTCTGGAGGCCGGACATGATGAACATGACCGACAGGAGGATGCGGCCGATGAGGAGGATGACGCTGTTGGACATGGGTATCTCCGAGGGATGGGTGGTGGCGGCGACCATAGCCGGATCGGCGGAAACCGATAGCGCTGCGGGGGCCGACGATACGTTCACTATTGTTGAACGATGAGGGGAGCGGTCGAAGGCCGCGCGCTCGGCGGGACTGGGAGGCGCCCCCGTCACCTTCGTCAACCCGGGCGAAGCCGGAGCGAAGCGGAGGCGCAGACCCGGGATCCATGCCTCGGCGGTCGTCGAAAGGCGGGACGACGGAGACATGGAGCGATGTCCGGGACGCTCCGGCGACCGGACGCGCGTCGGCGATGGGGCGCGCCGGCGGTGGCGCCACGGGCCTTGTCGTGGACCGGAGCGCGGGCATGAACGGCGCGGCATGGATCCCGGATACGGCGTCCTTCGCTTCGCTCGGACGCCGTTCCGGGATGACGAAGGCGGCGGGGGGCATGCCGGGCGAGGCAGGCCTGTGCGGTTACCGGTTCGGGGCGGCGTGGTTCCCCCCTCCGCCGCGCTGCGCTCGGCACCTTCTCCCAATGCGGGGGGTTGGAGGATGGGCGTCAGCGCTGGCGGCGGGCTATCCTCCACCCCACGAAGTGGGGGCGGAGGTGGCGTCGCGCAGCGACGACGGAGGGGGGGCGGTGGAGGATGAGGGGCGACGGCGGAGCGGCGCCGGCGGTGGCGCAGGCCTCGTCGTGGACCGGATCGCAGGCATGGGCGGCGAGGCATGGATCCCGGATACGTCGTCCTTCGCTGCGCTCGGACGCCGTTCCGGGATGACGAAGGCGGGGGCGCGCAGGCCTCCAACGCCTCGTCCTCAGCGTCCTCATCCCAAGGCGCGCGCGGAGCGAGCCTCTGGCGGTGTGATGCGGGACGGGAACGCCGACCTCAGCCCGGCTGCGTCATCAGCTCCGGCCGCACGATGCGGTCGTAGTCTTCGGCGGTGACGAGGCCGGTGGCGAGCGCCTCCTCGCGCAGCGTGGTGCCGTTCTTGTGCGCGGTCTTGGCGATCTTCGCGGCGGCATCGTAGCCGATGGTCGGCGCGAGCGCGGTGACCAGCATCAGCGAGCGGTCGAGTGCGGCCTTGATGTTGTCCTCGCGGGCCTCGATGCCCACCACGCAATTGTCGGTGAAGGAGCGGGCGGCATCCGACAGGAGCTGGACCGACTGGAGGAAATTGTAGGCCATCAGCGGATTGTAGACGTTGAGCTCGAAATGGCCCTGGCTGCCGGCGAAGGTCAGCGCCGCATTGTTGCCGAAGACCTGGACGCAGACCTGCGTCAGCGCCTCCGACTGGGTCGGGTTGACCTTGCCCGGCATGATCGAGGAGCCCGGCTCGTTCTCGGGCAGCGACAGTTCGCCGAGGCCGGAGCGCGGGCCCGAGCCGAGGAAGCGGATGTCGTTGGCGATCTTGAACAGGGCTGCTGCGGCGGCGTTGATGGCGCCGTGGCTGAAGACCATCGAATCATGCGCCGCCAGCGCCTCGAACTTGTTCGGCGCGGTGACGAAGGGCAGGCCGGTGATGGCGGCGATGCGCTCGGCGACCTTCTCGGCGAAGCCGATCGGCGCGTTGAGGCCCGTGCCGACGGCGGTGCCGCCCTGGGCGAGCTCGCAGAGGCCGGGCAGGGTCAGCTCGATGCGCCTGATCGACGAGGCGACCTGCGCGGCATAGCCGGAGAATTCCTGACCGAGGGTGAGCGGGGTGGCGTCCTGCGTGTGGGTGCGGCCGATCTTGACGATGTGGTCGAAGGCCTTCGCCTTCGCGTCGAGGGCGGCGTGCAGGTGCTTCAGCGCGGGCAGGAGGTCGTGGACGATGCGCTCGGCGCAGGCGACGTGCATGGCCGTCGGATAGGTGTCGTTCGACGACTGGCTCATGTTGACGTGGTCGTTGGGGTGGACCGGCTTCTTGGAGCCCATCACGCCGCCCAGCATCTCGATGGCGCGGTTGGAGATCACCTCGTTGGCGTTCATGTTGGACTGGGTGCCCGAGCCGGTCTGCCAGACGACCAGCGGAAAGTGGTCGTCGAGCCTGCCGTCGATCACCTCCTGTGCGGCCTTCACGATGGTCTCGCCGATCGTGGCGTCCAGCCTGCCAAGCGCCATGTTGGCCTCGGCCGCCGCCCGCTTGACGATGCCGAGCGCGCGGACGACCGACAGCGGCTGCTTCTCCCAGCCGATTCTGAAATTGCCGAGCGAGCGCTGCGCCTGCGCGCCCCAGTAGCGGTCGGAGGCGACTTCGATCGGGCCGAAGGTGTCGGTCTCGGTGCGGGTGGCGCGGGCGTCGGACATGGCGTGCTCCTCGTGTGCGGTGAGGTCGGGTAGCGCGGGGGCGGGACCGCTTCAAGCGAAGATTGCGGGCGCGCGGCTGCCAAATCGATTCAATGACGGCCGCCAAGGGACTGGAATCGCTTCCTGGACGGCGCGCACCCTGCCAGGGGATGCCGCGCCTTCGGCACCGTCGTCGGGGTGGCGTCGTTGACCCCGAAACCCGGACGTTCTACCGCTGACGGCATGTTCGAACTGATCGTCGCGGCGTGCCTCATCCTGCTCAACGGCGTCTTCGCGCTGTCGGAGCTGTCGGTCGTGTCGGCGCGCAAGCCGCGGCTGGCGGTTCTGGCCGAGCAGGGGCGGGCCGGTGCCAGGGCCGCGTTGCGGCTGGCGGAGGAGCCCGGGCGCTTCCTCTCGGCCGTCCAGATCGGCATCACGCTGATCGGCATCCTGGCCGGCGCCTTCTCGGGTGCCGCACTCGGGGCGCGCATGAGTGCGATCCTGATGGGCTACGGCCTCGCCGAGAACGTCGCCGAGGTCGCCGGCTATGGAATCGTCATCGGCCTGATCACCTTCCTGTCCGTGATCATCGGCGAATTGGTGCCGAAGCATCTGGCGCTGAAGAATGCCGAAGGCTTCGCCTGCATGGTGGCGCCGGCGATGGAGATGTTCTCGCGCTTCGCAGCACCCGTCATCTGGCTGCTCGACGCCTCCACGCGGGCGATCCTGCGGGCGGGCGGCATGGGTGCGGAGGCGGAATCCACGCTGACCGACGAAGAGATCCGCACCGTGATCGCCGAGGCGGAAAGCGCCGGCGTCATCGAGGCGGCCGAGCAGGCCATGATTTCGGGCGTGATGCGGCTCGGCGACCGGACGGCACGCGCGCTGATGACGCCGCGCACCGAGGTCGAGGCCATCGACACGGCGCTTTCAGCCGAGGCGCTGCGCGCGGCGCTGCTGGCGACCAGCCATACGCGGGTGCCGGTCTACGAGGGCAGCGTCGATTCGGTCATCGGCGTGGTGCGCGTCCGCGACGTGGCGACGGGACTGCTGTCGAAACCGCAGTCCCTGCTTGCCCAGCACGTCAGGTCCGCGCCGGTGGTGCCGGACACGATGTCGGCGCTGGCGGTGCTCGAGACCCTGCAGAAGGCCGACGTGCCGATGGTGCTGGTGCATGACGAGTTCGGCCATTTCGAAGGCGTGATCACGCCGGCCGACATTCTCGACGCGATCGCAGGCGCCTTCCGCTCCGACGAGGAGGAGGGAGCCGAGCCGGAAGCGCACCAGCGCGCGGACGGGTCCTGGCTGCTCGCCGGATCGATGCCGGCCGACGAGATGGCCGACCTGCTTCGGCTCGAACTGCCGGCGCGGCGCGGCTACGAGACCGTGGCCGGCTTCCTGCTCGACGCCTTCAAGCGGCTGCCGGACACGGGCGAGGCGATCGACATCGGGACGTGGCGATTCGAGATCGTCGATCTCGACGGCCGGCGCATCGACAAGGTGCTGGCGGCGCGGAAAGGGTGAGAGCGCGCCTGCGCGCGCCCCCGATTTTAGCCTTCGCTTGATTTCCCGTTCCATCCTGTCGATACTCCTTCCGGAGGATCGGGAGAGGCAGGAGGATGTACACCCGGCGAGGTCCGGGGCAGCGCCAAGACAAACAGAAAGATCGGGCGGGAGGAGCCGCACCGAACCACAGATTTCTCGGGAGGAGACGATCGTGAACACCATCAAGACGATGGCCGCTCTGGCCAGTTCAGCTGCCGTTTGCCTTGCGGCGACGGTGCCCGCATCGGCGGAAACAGCGCTCAAGTGGGCCCATGTCTACGAAGTGAGCGAGCCGTATCACACGTGCGCGGTGGCGGCGTCCGACAGGCTGAAGGCGGCGACCGACGGGCGCTATTCGGTCGAGGTCTTCCCGGCCTCCTCGCTCGGCAAGGAATCCGACATCAACGAGGGGCTCGGGCTCGGCACCGTCGACATCATCTATACCGGGCAGCTGTTCGCCGGCCGGTCCTACGGCCCGATCGCCATCGGCGGCGCGCCCTACATGTTCCGCGACTACGCGCACTGGGACAACTACCGCAACTCCGATCTCTTCAAGGATCTGGCCAAGGGCTATACCGACGCCACCGGCAACCACATCACCTCGATGACCTATTACGGCCAGCGCCACGTCACCTCCAACAAGCCGATCGACAAGCCGGAGGATCTCGCCGGCCTGAAGATCCGCGTTCCGGACGCGCCGCTCTACATGATGTTCCCCAAGGCGGCCGGTGCCAACCCGACGCCGATCGCCTTCGCGGAAGTGTATCTCGCCCTGCAGCAGGGCACGGTGGACGCGCAGGAGAATCCGCTGCCCACCATCCAGGCCAAGAAGTTCTACGAGGTGCAGAAGCACATCAACCTGACCGGCCACATCACCGACGCGCTTCTGACCATCGTCGGCGGCCCGGCCTGGAACGCCATGGACGCGGCCGACCAGGCGGCGCTGGAGACCGTGCTCGACGAAACCTCGGTCTGCGCCACCGAGCAGATCATCGAGGCCGAGAAGAACCTCGTCCAGTGGTTCCGCGACCAGGGTGTCGACGTGCGCGAGGTCGACCGCGCGCCGTTCCGCGAGGCCACGATGACGCTGCACAACGGACCGGACGCGACCTGGGACCAGGCGACCTACGACAGGCTGCAGGCCATCCAGTAGCGACGGCACGGCGCTGGCTGCCTGCTGCCGCCCTTGCGGGCAAGGGCGGCAGGGACGGCGGCCTTCCTTGCGGTTCCCGGCGGCGCAGTTGCGTGCCGCCGGCCTTCCTCTGCGGAGACCAGGATGCGGCAGGACGACCCGGGCACCGGCGCGGAGCCGGACGAGAGCGAGCGGCTGGACGACATCAAGCTTCAGGACGGCATCGTGCTCGTCGTCTTCTGGACGCTGGCCGTCGTCGTGTTCCTGCAGTTCTTCACGCGCTACGTGCTCAACAATTCGCTCGGCTGGACCGAGGAGATCGCGCGCTACCTTCTGATCGGCGTCACCTTCGTGGGGGCGGTGATGGCGGTGCGCAAGGAGAGCCACATCGCGGTCGAGCTCGTCTACCGCTGGCTGCCGCGCCGCGCCCGCCTTGCCCTGCAGATCGGCGTCGACCTCGTGGCGCTCGCCTTCTACGCCATCACGGGATGGCTCTGCGTGGGGCTGGCGCAGCGCACGCAGCAGATGATGGGCGCGATCGACCTGCCGAAGTCGATCGTCTACTGGGCGGTCGCGGCCTGTTTCGCGGGTATGACCCTCTACGGCGTCGTCGTGCTCGTGCGCCACATCCGCACCGGCACCAGCCGCCTCGTTGATCCGGAGCTGTTCTCCGCCACCGGCCCCACCCTCTAGCGCGGCGCCCGATCATGCTCCTGACCCTGCTCTTCGTGCTCCTCCTCGTGATGCTCATGCTCGGCGTGCCGGTGGCGATCGCGCTTGCCGGCGCCTCGGCGGTGTTCATCTTCCTCGACGGGCGCATCCCCGACGTCGTCGTGGTGCACCGGATGATCAACGGGGTGGATTCCTTCCCGCTGCTGGCGGTGCCCTTCTTCATCCTGGCCGGCAACCTGATGAATTCAGCCGGCATCACCGAGCGCATCTTCGATTTCGCAAAGGCGCTGGTGGGCTGGATGCGCGGCGGGCTCGGCCACGTCAACATCGGCGCCTCGGTCATCTTCGCCGGCATGTCGGGGGCCGCGGTGGCGGATGCCGGCGGGCTCGGCGCCATCGAGATCAAGGCGATGCGCGACGCCAACTACGACCCGGGTTTCGCGGTCGGCATCACGGCGGCGTCCTCGACGATCGGCCCGATCATCCCGCCCTCGCTGCCGATGGTCATCTACGGCGTGGTGGCGGGGGCCTCGATCGGCCAGCTCTTCGCCGCCGGCTTCGTGCCCGGGCTGATCATGGCGGTGTCGCTGATGATCATGGTGGCGATCTATGCGCGCCGAAACGGCTACCCGCGCGACCAGGCCTTCTCGCTGCCGGTGCTCGGCACCAGCTTCCTGCGCGCCTTCCTGTCGCTGATGACGCCGGTGATCATCGTCGGCGGCATCCTGTCGGGCGCCTTCACGCCGACGGAGGCGGCGATCGCCGCCTGCGTCTGGGCGCTGTTCCTCGGGCTCGTGGTCTACCGCACGCTGTCGCTGCGGCGCTTCCTGCGCGTCTCGTTCGACACGATCGAGACGACGGCGGTGGTGCTGTTCATCGTGGCGGCGGCGTCGATCTTCGCCTGGATCCTCGCCTCCAACAGGGTGCCCGAGCACTTCGCGGCGCTGGTGCTGACGGTGTCGGAGAACCCGATCATCGTGCTTTTGCTGATCAACCTGATCCTGCTCGTCGTCGGCTGTTTCCTGGAGACGGTGGCCGCGATCACCATCCTGGTGCCGGTGCTCCTGCCGATCGCCGTCAAGGTGGGCGTCGACCCGGTGCATTTCGGGGTGATCGTGGTTCTCAACCTGATGATCGGCCTGCTGACGCCGCCGGTGGGACTGGTGCTCTACGTGCTGGCGCGGGTGTCGAAGGTGCCGTTCGAGCGCTGCGTGGTGGCGACCGCGCCGTTCCTGATCCCGCTCGGCATCGTGCTGGCGCTGATCACCTTCGTCCCTGCGCTCACGCTCTGGCTGCCGACGCTGCTGTACCGGTGAGGGGGCGGGGCGCCGGCCGATACCGTCAAGCGGAACGAGGTCTGCGGCGCCGTTCCCGCACGTCCGACAGGGCTCCCGCAAAACTGCTGTAGTCGTGAAAGGTCCGAATTGCCTGTTCATCGGCCTCACGGTTCACCGAGAGGGCTGGAGACGAACCGATCCAGAGTTCGCGACGATTTCCGAGGCTTGCGCCCAGCCGTTCCAGCCGTTCGCGCGCCACGTCCAGCCCCGTCGCATCCGTGGTTACGGACAGCACGACCACGTCGACGTCGAGAGCCTCCGCGCCGGCGACGATCTCGTCGACATCGAGGTCCGGTCCGAGGTAGAGGGCGTCGTGTCCCGCCGCCAGGGCAAGGTACCAGGCGAAGATGGCGCCCAGTTCATGCCGGTCTCCGGCCAAGGTGCTGAACAACAAACGCACATGTAATTCGGCAGGCGTCCGGGTTGCGGCCGCAATCGATACGACCTGACGCATGATCGCCGACGCCAGATGTTCCGCGTGGACCGGGAGATCGCCCCGGGACCACGCCTCGCCCATGTGCCGCAATAGCGGTGCGAATACGCTCTCTATGGCATCGAGCGGCGACAGCAACGTCAGGGCCTCGACCAATCGCGCGCGGAAACCGACGAAGTCGCGGTTTTCCAGAGACTCGACCGCCCTCCGATAGAGCGCCTGAGCAGCCGCATTCTCGGTGCTCTCCGCTTCGCCTTTCGCGACGAGGTCCAGCAGCGCGGTGAACGACATCCCTGCAAGGGTCGTGATCGCATGGCCGCGTCCGAGGAGAGTCGCGATCGCGACGAGGCGGTCAACCTCCCCGGCGGAATAGCGTCGCCGGTTTCCCTCGCTGCGTTCCGGGGCCGGCACCCCGTAGCGGCGCTCCCATGTCCGCAAGGTGGATGCGTTCAGGCCGGTGAGACGGCAGACGGCAGTCATGGAATACACGAAGCGTTCAACTCCTTCGACAAACCGGAATGTTGTTCAGAACCTATTCATTGTTGTGGGGCTCAATGCAAGCAGACAATCCCCAAACCCGACCTGATCCGGAGGAATGATGTTCAGCAGGCTACGTCGTAGTGGCAGCATGCGCTCTGCAGCGCTGGCTATGGAGGCCCTGAGGGCCAATGTCATGATAGCCGACGAGAATTTGACGATCGTCTACGTCAATCCGGCTTTGCGATCCTTCCTCGAGAAGGCGGAAGCCGAACTGAAGCGGGAACTCCCGCGGTTCAGCGTCGCGTCCCTCATCGGCAGCAACATCGACATCTTCCACAAGAACCCGACGCATCAGCGAACGATGCTCGCCCGTCTCGAGCAGACACACGTGGCGACGATCTGGGTCGGCAGCCAGGCTTTCGATCTGGTCGTCAATCCCCTCAAGCAAGGCGGCCGCCGAAAAGGCTTCGTGGTCGAGTGGGCGGATGCCAAGGCGCGGATCCTGAACGTCGACTACGCCGCACAGATCGCCGCCATCGGCAGGTCGCAGGCTGTGATCGAGTTCCAGCCCGAGGGCACGATCATCGGAGCGAACGACAACTTCCTGAAGACGATGGGCTATGCCCGCGAGGAAATCATCGGTCAGCATCACCGGATGTTCGTTGACCCGACCGACGCCAGCGATCCGGCCTATGACCGGTTCTGGGACGACCTCCGACGCGGCCAGCACAGGACGTCGGAATTCCGTCGGATCGGCAAGGGCGGACGCGAGGTGTGGATCCAGGGGTCATACAACCCGATCCTGGACGAGAACGGCAAGGTGACCAAGATCGTCAAGTTCGCGACCGACATCACGGACAACGTCCGTTTCGTCAACAATATCGGCAACGCGCTCTCGGCACTTGCGGATGGCGATCTCGAACAGCGCCTGACGGAGCCGCTGTCGCCCGCCTTCGAACGGCTTCGTCTGGACTTCAATGCGGCGCTGTCGACCCTCCAGAAGACGATAAGCGCCATCGCCGGAAGCTCGACCTCGATCGAGGAACGCACCACCGTGCTGCGCACGTCTTCCGACGATCTCGCCTATCGTTCGGAAGAGCAGGCGGCGAGCCTGGAAGAAAGCGCGGCGGCGCTCAGCCAGATCACACAGACCGTCAAGCGCACGAGCGAGAACACCCGGAATGCGCGCGGCGTCGTCGCGACGACGACGACCGACGCGGCCAAGGCGTCCGAGGTGATGAAGCTGACCGTCGCGGCCATGAAGAGCCTCGAGAACTCTTCCACCCGGATCAGCGAGATCATCGGCACGGTCGACGAGATCGCGTTCCAGACGAATCTCCTCGCGCTCAATGCGGGCGTCGAGGCGGCGCGCGCCGGCGAGAGCGGTCGCGGCTTTGCGGTGGTGGCGAGCGAGGTTCGCGCCCTGGCCCAGCGCTCGGCGGAGGCGGCCAAGGAGATCAAGACCCTGATCGCGGAATCGTCCCGCCACGTTTCCGAGAGCGTCGATCTCGTCGCCCAGACCGGTACGGCCATCGAAAGCGTCGTGCGCGGGATCGGTGGCATCAACGTCATCGTGGAAGGCATCGCCGTTTCGGCCGAAGAGCAGGCGATGAGCCTCGATCAGGTCAACAGTTCGGTCGACCAGATGAACCAGGTGACCCAGAAGAACTCCGTGATGGCGCAGGAGGCGACGGCGATCTCCTCGGAACTCGCCGCCGAGACGATCAGGATGGGAGAACTGCTCGGACAGTTCCGCGTCGGATCACCCGCCCGCTCGTTCGAAGCGGCCGTGCCGACGGTCAACGCGTCGCCGAAGGATTGGCAGGTGCCGCATCGCAAGCGCGCAGCCTGAACGGGGGACGACCATCGGCGCGCGCCGATCCGGAGGGCGGTGCGCGTCGAGGCGTCGGGATCCGCCCGATGACGCCGGTGTGCGCCGGAGGCAAGGGCAACGCGATGGCGCAATGAAGAAAGGCGGCCCGTGAGGACCGCCTTTCTTCATTTCTTCGCACCGGCCCGAAATCGGCCGAAGCGAAAAGGGGCGGCCCTTGCGGACCGCCCCTCGCATTTCCGACCGGTTGGCTGGAAGGAGCCGGATCCTCGGGTCAAGCCCGAGGACAGGCTTAGAAGTCCATGCCGCCCATGCCGCCGCCCATTCCGCCGGGCATGCCGCCGCCGGCGACTTCCTTCTTCGGAGCCTCGGCGATCATGGCCTCGGTGGTGACCAGCAGGCCGGCGACCGAAGCCGCGTCCTGGAGGGCGGTGCGGACGACCTTGACCGGGTCGACGATGTCCCTGGCGATCACATCGCCGAACTCGCCGGTCCGGGCGTCGTAGCCGTCGCTCCGGCTGGCGTCGTCTC
Source organism: Aquibium microcysteis (assembly GCF_014495845.1). Taxonomy (NCBI): domain Bacteria; kingdom Pseudomonadati; phylum Pseudomonadota; class Alphaproteobacteria; order Hyphomicrobiales; family Phyllobacteriaceae; genus Aquibium; species Aquibium microcysteis. Next base: position 2,329,905 of record NZ_CP061080.1, on the reverse strand, counting down.
GGTCTAACGAATACCCTCGGGTTTCGGTGGCGCATCGTCGGCGAGGTCTTCGAGGAGTTCCGAAGGCGCCCGGGCATCCTCCTGGCGACCGTGCCGAAAGGCGACGATTTCGATGGTGTCGCCCTGGGTTCGCGTGGTGATCACGTAGGGCGCCATCACGATCCTTCGTGTTCCCGGGATATCCCCGCGAACGCCGAGATTGGGGAAGGTGATCAGCCGCGCCTGGAGCGCGCGCATCTCCTGGACGATGCGTTCGGCGGCGGCGGGGTTGCGTTCGGCGACGTAGGCGATCGCCTCGAGAAAGCGGCGCCTGGCCGCCGGCGCCATGCGGGCCCGGCGCGGCGCCATCAGCCAGCCTTGGCACGCCGGTTCGAACGCGCCGCCGCGGCGAGGGTCTCGGCTTCGTCCAGGACGTCGTCGAGATCGATGCCTTCCCCGGCGTCGAGTTGATCCAGTCCCTCGATCTCGTCCAGCACCTGCCGGCCTTCGCCGTCCAGATATGTCCGGAACGCGCGGAGCATGACCCAGGTCCGGTCGCGATCGAGCGCGCGCGCGATGCGCTCGAAGTCGCCGATCATCGCAGCCGGGACGCGGATGGACACCTGTGTCTTGTCGTCGGCCTTCATGAGCGATCCTAGCGTATGTCAATGGGATGCAGCGTATACCATGAGCCGCACCCGGTCAAAGCGGTGCGCTGAGCCTTCCACGCCTCGTCGGCGGTGTCGACGGCGTGGCCATACGCAAGAGGGGCGGCCCTTGCGGACCGCCCCTCGCATTTCCGACCGGTTGGCTGGAAGGAGCCGGATCCTCGGGTCAAGCCCGAGGACAGGCTTAGAAGTCCATGCCGCCCATGCCGCCCATGCCGCCGCCCATTCCGCCGGGCATGCCGCCGCCGGCCGCTTCCTTCTTCGGAGCCTCGGCGATCATGGCCTCGGTGGTGACCAGCAGGCCGGCGACCGAAGCCGCGTCCTGGAGGGCGGTGCGGACGACCTTGACCGGGTCGACGATGCCCATGGCGATCATGTCGCCGAACTCGCCGGTCTGGGCGTTGTAGCCGTAGGTCTCGCTGCCGTTGTCGAGGATGCGGCCGGCCACGATCGACGCCTCGGCGCCGGCGTTGGACGCGATCTGACGGCAGGGAGCCTGCAGGGCGCGGCGGACGATGGCGATGCCGGCCTTCTGGTCGGCATTGGCGCCTTCACCCTGAATGGCCAGCGAGGCGCGCAGGAGCGCGGTGCCGCCGCCGGGAACGATGCCTTCTTCCACGGCCGCGCGGGTCGCGTTGAGGGCGTCGTCGACGCGGTCCTTCTTCTCCTTGACCTCGACCTCGGTCGAGCCGCCGACGCGGATCACCGCGACGCCGCCCGCGAGCTTGGCCAGGCGCTCCTGGAGCTTCTCGCGATCGTAGTCCGAGGTGGTCTCCTCGATCTGCTGCTTGATCTGGGCGACGCGGCCCTGGATCTCTTCCTTCTTGCCGGCGCCGTCGACGATGGTGGTGTTCTCCTTGGAGATCGACACCTTCTTGGCGCGGCCGAGCATGTCGAGGCCGACGTTCTCGAGCTTGATGCCGAGGTCTTCCGAGATCACCTGGCCGCCGGTGAGGATCGCGATGTCCTCCAGCATGGCCTTGCGGCGATCACCGAAGCCCGGAGCCTTGACGGCGGCGATCTTCAGGCCGCCACGCAGCTTGTTGACGACGAGCGTCGCAAGAGCCTCGCCCTCGACGTCCTCGGAGATGATGACCAGCGGCTTGGAGGTCTGGACGACCGCCTCGAGCACCGGCAGCATCGCCTGGAGGTTCGACAGCTTCTTCTCGTGCAGGAGGATGTAGGCGTCCTCGAGCTCGGCCACCATCTTGTCGGGGTTGGTGACGAAGTAGGGCGACAGGTAGCCGCGGTCGAACTGCATGCCTTCGACGACCTCGAGCTCGGTCTCGGCGGTCTTGGCTTCCTCGACGGTGATGACACCCTCGTTGCCGACCTTCTGCATGGCCTCGGCGATCATCTCGCCGATTTCCTTCTCGCCGTTGGCCGAGATGGTGCCGACCTGCGCGACTTCTGCGGAGGTGTTGATCTTCTTGGCGCTCTTGACGAGGCTGGCGACGGCTTCCGTCACGGCGAGGTCGATGCCGCGCTTCAGGTCCATCGGGTTCATGCCGGCGGCCACGGCCTTGTGGCCTTCCTGGACGATCGCCTGGGCCAGAACGGTCGCGGTCGTGGTGCCGTCACCGGCGATGTCGTTGGTCTTGGAGGCCACTTCGCGCACCATCTGGGCGCCCATGTTCTCGAACTTGTCCTCCAGCTCGATCTCCTTGGCGACGGTGACGCCGTCCTTGGTGATGCGCGGAGCGCCGAACGACTTGTCGATGACGACGTTGCGGCCCTTCGGACCGAGGGTCACCTTCACCGCGTCGGCGAGGATGTTGACGCCGCGCAGCATCCGCTCGCGGGCATCACGGGAAAAACGTACTTCCTTGGCAGCCATGTCTCAGCTCCTCAACAGTTTCGGCCGGTCGTCGTGCCTGGCCGTGGATCGGTTTGAATCAGGGGCTCGGCTCAGCCGATGATGCCCATGATGTCGGATTCCTTCATGATCAGCAGGTCTTCGCCGTTGAGCTTGACCTCGGTGCCCGACCACTTGCCGAAGAGCACGCGGTCGCCGGCCTTGACGTCCAGCGGAACCAGCTTGCCCGACTCGTCGCGCGCGCCGGAGCCGACGGCGATGATCTCGCCTTCCTGCGGCTTCTCCTTGGCGGTGTCCGGGATGATGATGCCGCCCTTGGTCTTCTCTTCCGACTGGACCCGGCGGACCACCACGCGGTCGTGCAGCGGGCGGAAATTCGTCTGTGACATGTTGGTATCCTCGATGCGGATGATGGAATTGTCCCGTCCGGCGGAACCGGACCGCGTTAGCACTCACCCGAAGGGAGTGCTAACGCGCCGCTCAGATAGGCGGATCGATCCGCGCTGTCAAGGGAAAGTGGAGAGCGTCCGGAGGGGGCGAGGCCCCCCTGCGCCGCGTACGGAACCGGACTTCACGCCGGCACCGCGCGGGCTACAGATGGCCATCCGCCGGTCGCCGTTCAAGACGCCCGCGACCGTTCGCGCGACCGCACGCCGCAGGACGACGAGGGGGACGGCCGGCGCGTGTCCGCCGGCCTTGCCCGGAGCATGCGCCGCGTCAGCCGACGAAGCGGAGGTTGGACAGTTCGTCGGCGATTTCCTTGAAGGTCTTTTCGAGCTCGCCGCCGGTGGTGTTCCAGAACAGCTTGGCGGCGTTTCCGTCGGCGTCCTTGCGGAATTTCGAATCGGAGGCGCAGGCCTTCAGCGCGGTAATCTGGCCGGCTTCGTCGGTCTTGCTGGAACTCAGGTCGAGCGCCACCGTCATCACGGTGACGCCGCTGGACTTGGCGTTCTCGCAGATGGCGTTCATGTGCTGGGTCATCGCGGTGGTGTAATTGGAATTCGAATAGGTGGAACTGCTCGCCGTCGTCCCCATGAAGATGCGCGACTTCGACTGTCCGGACTGGTTGACGGCCGTGTAGCCGTAGGCCGAGTAGATCGACTTGTTGCCCGCCGCATCGGCATAGCCGAGCGAGCTCGGCGTGTAGTAGGTGTTCGCGCCATCGGTGAGCACGATCACCACCTTGTCGTTTCCCTTCTCCGCCTCGGAGCGTCCCTCGGTGAAGGGCGCCGCGTGCGACAGCGTGCGCCAGCCCCAGGCGATGCCTTCCGGCACGTTCGTGGCGCCGAGCGGCGACATGGCGTCGATGGCGTTGGTCATGGCGGTCTTGCCGGCGACGGTCGTCACGTCCGTCAGGGCCGTGATGGGCTTCGTCGTGCAGGATTCGTTCGGTCCCGCGCCGCTGCCCGCCGCCGACGTGTCGTTGGGCTCGAAGTATTTCGGCATGTACTTCTGGCGTGTGCTGCTGCTCGACGACGAGGTCTGGTCGGCCCAGTAGCTGTTCGGCGCGCTTCCGTTCGAGCTCAGGTCCGTCTCGTCCGGGGCGAACATGGGCACGAAGAGGGTCGCCGGGGTCGAGGTCGTCGGTGCGGCATCGTTGAGGTTGTAGGGATGCGGTCGGACCTCGACGCAGCCCTGCCAGCTGGCATAGCTGCCGTAGGTGTAGCTGTAGGAACCGTAGTCGACCCAGCCATAGTTCCGGCAGCTGCCGCTGCTGCGGTAGCGCGTACAGACATACTGCCAGTCGCTGTTCCAGGTCTGGCTCGTGACGCGCTGCATGTCGTTGAAGAGGCTGAAGCGTGTGACCTTCTGGCCGGCGGCGCTACCCCAGCCGCTGCCGGCCTTGTAGTAGATGCCGCCCGACAACGTGACCTGCCTGTTCGACGGCATGGTCGACCAGTCGAAATTCTCGTGATGCACGGGCGAACGGCCGTCCGTGTCCATCCATGCCGCCGAGGCGTTGGTCGGTCCCACGTTCACCGAGGCGGCGAAAGGGACGAGCGAGAACTGCACCGGCTTGTCGACCTGCTTGATCTGGGCGGCCTGTCCGGCCAGCGTGTCGACCAGCTGCTTTGCAGCCGTCTTGAGGAGATCGATGCGCTTCTTGCCCGAGCCCGAGCCGGTGAAGTCCATAGAACCGGAGTTGTCGAGGACGAGCGCGACCTCCAGCGTGTTCTTGAGCCGCACCTTGGTCTGCGCGGAAATCTCCAGCGCGGTCTCGTCGAGCGAGAGGAGGGAGGCGAAGGTGTCGAAGAAGAAGGGCTGGAACGAAAAGGTGGCGTCGATGGTGAGCAGCCCGCCGCCGGTGTCGCTGCTCGGAAGGGTCAGGTTGAAGTCCGCGCTGCTGGTGTCGATGCCGTTCATGTTCGCCTGGAAGAAGTCCTTGGCATAGGTCTCCGTATCGGCCGCCGTGCCGCCGGCGATGTAGAAGCGGGCCGCGGCGATGCCGGCGGCATCCAGCGCGTTCAGCGCCAGCGAACGCTGCCGGCTCATTTCCGAGTAGTCGACCGCCAGCGCCAGCGCCCCGAGGATCGGCACGATCGACACCGCCGTCGCGATCGCGAAATTGCCGCGCCGGTCCTCAAGAAATCTGCGGAACATCCTGCACCCCTGCACCATCATGCCGGCGCATCCTGCCAGAGCGGTGCTAAGGTCCCGTTTGCGGTACGGTTCGAATGCCGGGTGCCGCGTCAACCGGGTGTTAACCGGCCTGTGCGTCGGCCATCGCGCCCGGCGTGTTCGCCGGCCCCGGGCGCAACCGCTTCGGCTCGGCGAAACGCGGACCGACCATCAGGTCGATGCCGAGGTCGAGCAGTTCGACCGCGTCCTCGTCGCTGCGGATCCCGCGCGCGACCAGCGCCAGACCTTCGGCCCGGGCCATGGCGACCAGTTCGGCGCCCATGGCCGCACCGCGGCGGATCTTCAGTCGGTCGAGCAGACGGTCGGCGTCGGCCTTCAGCGCCACGGTGCCGCGGTCGCGCAGCATGCGGATGCCTTCGGCCGGCTTGTCCCAGCCCTCGGCGGCGAAGCCAAGCCCGCAGGATGCGAGCGTGTCGATGCCGGCGGCGACGGCACCGGTGGAGGCGGCCAGCAGCGGGGCAGGGACCGACAGCACGAGCTGGTCGGCGAGAGCGGGATTGATGGTCACGAGCGCGGCGATCTCGGCGCAGTCCTTCGGATTGAGCAGCAGTTCCTCCGACACGGGGCAGTGCAGGGGCAGCCTGTCGCCCTTCGACCCCAGCCGGCGGCGCGCGATCTCGGCCGCGCGCAGGACCAGTGCCTTCTCGAACGCATTGCGGCGGACATGCCTTGTGGCGGACGACAGCCGGTGGATGTGGAGCGTCCTGCCGTCGATCTCCAGGCAGGCGTGGACGTCGAAGGCGACGCCGGCGTTGCGCGACACCGACACGATCGGCTCCAGGCTGAGCTCGAGTTCGCCGTCGTCCAGGATCCGGGCGAGGGCGATCTCGGTCGCGTCGGCGGGATCGGTCTTCGGCAGGCGGCGCCTGCCGGCCATCACCGGGTGTGGGATGACGTCGGCGGCGAGGGCGGGGGCCGCCGCCGACGCGCCGCGCAGGGCGACCGTGTCGATCTCGGTGCGCAGGCGCTCCTCGAGCAGCAGCCGCTCCGCGTCGGCAGCCTTGGTGCGGGCGTCGAGCGCGGCCAGCGCCGCATCGAGACCACGAGACAGCCGCGCCAGCTCGGACCTCGCCTTCCACGCCGTCCAGGTGGCGAGCCCCGCGGCCGCGAGCGCGACGGCCGCCAGCAGCAGGCTGACGAGGACCATGCCCGGCGCCGCGGCAGGGCCACCCGCACCTGCCGCAGCCGGCGAAGCCGCCGCGGCATGAAGCGCGGTTCCAACAACGGCCGCGGCAATGGCGGCACAGGCGATCTGTCGCATAACCCGTCCCTGGGGTCGGTGACGCGGACGCTCCCTCGCCGGGCGCCCGCCGTCACACGTCTCGTCCATCATACTGCAAGCCATTCTGCACCGCGAATGTGAAGCGAAACATAATGACAGGGTGAACGGCTTCAGTTAATGCCGGGGCCGCCGCGGCCCGGCGGGCGGCGGCAGGATCAACGGCCCAGCGAGGAGCGCCGATGCCCGACCAGCCGAGAATGATCGCATCGCTCGACGAGGTGGCCGACGGGTACGCCGCCCTGCTGTGCGACGTCTGGGGCGTGATTCACAACGGCATCCGGGCATTCGACGAGGCTTCCGAAGCGCTGGTGCGGGCGCGCGGGAAGGGCCTCGCGGTCGTCCTGATCACCAATGCGCCGCGCCCCTTTCCGGATGTCGAGGCGCAGCTCGGCGCGCTCGGCGTGCCTACGGAAGCCTATGACCGGATCGTCACCTCGGGCGACGTCACGCGGGACCTGATCGCGGAAGGCTCGCGGCGGGTGTTCCATATCGGACCCGATCGCGACCTGTCGATCTATGACGGCATGGACGTCGAACTCTGCGAGGAGCCGGAAGCGTCGAGCGTCGTCTGCACGGGACTGTTCGACGACGAGACGGAGACACCGGACGACTACGCCGACCTCCTGCAGCGGCTGCGCGCCCGCAACCTGCCGTTCATCTGCGCCAATCCCGACATCGTGGTGGAGCGCGGCGACCGGCTGATCTGGTGCGCCGGCGCGCTCGCCCGCGACTTCTCGCAGCTCGGCGGCCGCACGCTGATCTCGGGCAAGCCGCATCGCCCGATCTACGAGGCTGCGCTGAAGGCCGCCGGAGAGGTGCTGGGTCGGACGATCGGACCCTCCGACGTGCTGGCGATCGGCGACGGCGCGCTGACCGACCTGAAAGGCGCGACGCAGAACGACATCGACGCCCTCTACGTGTCCGGCGGCATCCACGCCCGCGACTACGGCGACACGCTGTCGCCCGATCCGGTGCGGCTGGCCGCCTTCCTCGACAGGCACGGCCACGCGCCGGCGGCCGTCATCCCGCGGCTGCGCTGAGAAATCGCCAGGACGAAGAGCGCGATGAGCCCGAAGCCCTTTCAGCGGATCGCCGATCCGGCAGCCCTGCCTGCTTCCCTGCGCGGCGGGGTGGCGGCGATCGGCAATTTCGACGGGGTGCATCGCGGCCACGTGTCGGTGCTCGATCGGGCGCGGGCGCTGGCCGAACGGATGGGCGCACCGGCCCTGGCTCTGACCTTCGAGCCGCATCCGCGGTCGGTGTTCCGGCCCGAGAAGCCGGTGTTCCGGCTGACCCCGGCGCCGCTGAAGGCCGAACTGATCCGCCGCGCGGGTTTCGATGCCGTCGTGGAGCAGGCGTTCTCGCGCGAATTCTCAGGCCTCAGCGCGGAGGACTTCGTCGGCCGTGTGCTGACCGACGGCCTCGGCATCGCCCATGCGGTGACCGGATTCGATTTCCATTTCGGCAAGAATCGCCAGGGCGGACCCGCCTATCTGATGGAAGCCGGACAGCGGCATGGCTTCGGCGTCACGCTGGTCGACGCGCTGCGCGACGAGGGGGCCGACGTCGTCTCGTCGAGCCGCATCCGCACGCTGCTGGAAGAGGGCGCCGTGGCCGAGGCGGCGGGACTGCTCGGCTACCGGTACACGGTGGAGGCCGAGATCGTCGGCGGCAAACAGCTCGGCCGGACCCTCGGGTATCCGACGGCGAACATGGCCCTGCCGCCGGAGACGGGCCTGAAATACGGCATCTATGCCGTGCGCCTGCGGCGGCCGGACGGGTCGCTCCACGACGGCGTGGCAAGCTTCGGCCGGCGCCCGACGGTGGACGCCGACGGCGCACCGCTGCTGGAGACCTTCGTCTTCGACTTCTCGGGCAGTCTCTACGGCGAGACCTGCCGCGTCTCGCTGTTCGGCTTCCTGCGCGGGGAGGAGAAGTTCGACGGACTCGACGCGCTGGTGGCCCAGATGAAGCGCGACGAAGCCGAGGCGCGGGCGCTGCTGGCGGGCGTGCGTCCGCTTTCGGCCGTCGACGTGGAGCTGTGCTTTTCGGGCTGACGATCACGCGGCTGTTTATCGACGCGGTGCCGGGGTTCTGGCAAAGCTCCGGCAGATGGGGAAGACGGGGCAGACTGCGGGACAGAAGCGGATCCTGATCACGGGGGCGACGTCGGGCATCGGCCTGGCGCTCGCCCGCCGGCACGCTCTGCATGCGACGGTGCTGGCGGCGGGGCGGAGACCGGCCGCGGAGGCCCGCGAGGTGCTTCCCGACGGCGTCGTCTACGTTCAGGCAGACCAGCACGAGCCGGAGCAGGCGGCTGCTGCGGTCCTCTCGGCGCTGGACGAGCTCGGCTGGGACGGCCTCGACCTCGCCATCCTCAATGCCGGCACGGGCCATGCCGTCGATCCCGCCGAGGAGACGCCGCAGATGCTGCGCGCCGTGCTCGACGTCAATCTTTTCGGCGCGATCGTGCTTTCGCAGGCGCTGCGGCCGCGGCTCGAGGCGGGGCAGGGGCGGCTGGTGCTGATCGGTTCGACCGCCCGCAAGGGGGCGGCCGCCTTTGCCAGCTACGCCGCCGCCAAGGCCGGTCTGCACGGATTCGGCCGCGCGCTCGCCGAGGAATGGCGGGGGCGCATCGCCGTGCAGGTGATCCATCCCGGCCCGACCGACACCGGGATGCACGCCCGCGCCGGACACGACCCCGGCCCGCTGCTGCGGCTGTTCGCCCGCACAGGGACCATGGCGCGGCTGATCGAACGGGCGATCGAGCGGGGGAGGGCGGTGGAGAGCATCGGCTTCGCGCGCTTCCTCGGACGCGGCGAGGGCGGACGGTGAAGAGCGCGCTGGTTACCGGAGGCAGCGCGGGTCTCGGCCGCGCCATCGTCGAGCGACTCCTGGCGGAGGGCTGGCGGGTGGTCTCGGTCGACCGGGCCGAAGGCGCGGCGATGCCCTATCTCGAACGGATCACCTGCGACCTCTCGGACCGGCCGGCCGTGGACGCGCTTTGCGGCAGGCTCGCGTCTGCGGGTCCGTTCCAGCTCGCCGTCTTCAATGCCGGCGTGAGCGCCACGGGCCGCTTCGAGGCGATCCCGCCGGAGGCCTACCGGCGGCTGACGACGGTGAATGCAGAGACGCCGATGATCCTGGCCGCGGACCTCGTGCGGACCGGACATCTCGCGGGGCCGATGTGCTTCGTCTCGTCCCTGTCGCATTTTACCGGCTATCCGGGCGCCGCCGTCTACGCGGCCACGAAGGACGCGATCGCCGTGTATGCGAAGAGCGTGCGCAAGCCTTTCGCGCGGCGCGGCGTCTCCGTCACGCTCGCCTGTCCCGGACCGCTGCGGACGGAACATGCCGAGCGGCATGCGCCGGCTGGCGCGGATGCCGGCCGGCGCATGCCGCCGGACCTCGCCGCCCGCATCATCCTCGACGCGACCTTCGCGGGGCGGCGGCTGGTGGTGCCTGGCCGGACGAACCGGCTCGCCGCGCTCGCCGGCACGCTGCTTCCCGGGACGATGATCCGCCAGATGCGCCGCCTGATCCTGGACCGGCTCGACCGGGAGGTCTGGTGAGACCGTTCACGAAAGATTCACCCGGCTGGTACAGGTTTCGTCAACCACAGGTCCGGTGTAGGATCGGCTGCGTAGAAGCAGCATCTTCACCTTCACCCGTCGTCCGCCCCTCGATCCGAGAGTGACCATGCCGAGAGCCTTTCTTGCCGCCCTGCCCGCCCTGGCGATCGCCGTTTCCGCCGTGCCAGCGCAGGCCGAGAGCTGGTTCTCCGGAGACTGGTACCTGAAGGTGGGCGGCGCCGGCTTCGTCGCGCCGGAGTTCAAGGGCGACGACGACTACCGCCTGCGCGGCCAGCCGCTGATCTCGTTCGGCCGGCAGGGCAGCTCGACGCCCTTCTCCTCGCGCAACGACAACATCTCGATCGGCCTCATCGACCAGGGCTATTTCCGCGCCGGCCCGACCGGCAAGCTCGTGTTCGGCCGTGACGACGACGATTCGGACGATCTCGCCGGCCTCGACCCGGTGCGCTTCGGCGGCGAGCTCGGCGTCTTCGCCGAATTCTACCCGGTCGACTGGCTGCGCCTGCGCGGCGAGGTGCGCCACGGCATCCGCTCGCATGACGGCATCACCGGCGATCTCGCCGCCGACGCCTTCATGGACGTGACGCCCGCCATCCGCATCTCGGGCGGTCCGCGCCTTGCCTTCGGCTCCGACGACTATTTCGACGCCTGGTACGGCGTGTCGCCCGACGAATCGATCGCATCCGGCCTGTCGGCCTATGATCCGGACGGTGGGGTCGAATCCGTCGGCTTCGGCGGCGCCATCACCTGGAAGGCCACCGACACGATCGAGACCAGCCTGTTCGGCGAGTATTCGCGGCTGATGGGAACGGCGGCGGATTCGAGCCTGGTGAAGGAACGCGGCTCCGAGCACCAGTTCCTGCTCGGCGTCTCGGCGACGTACCGGTTCGATTTTTCGATGTGACGAGTGCAGCGAGCGCCGGTTGCCGGTTCCCTCGCGACAACCCCCTTTCTTCCGCGCGGTTCGTCGGTTACAGGGTGCGCCATGACACCGAGCGCGGTCCTTCGCCCCTTCGCGATCCGAATTACCGGCCCGGCCTTCCGGGCGGCCTGAGCCGCCGGACGGTCCGGGACAGTCTACGCGCGCGATGCGCATTTCCAGTTCGAAGGAACCGGCCCGGCGCGGCGTCATGCCCCGGGTCCATGCAATGGCGAGACCATGACCGACACGCTCGACTATTCCAAGACGCTCTACCTGCCGAAGACCGACTTCCCGATGCGGGCGGGCCTGCCCGAGAAGGAGCCGCAGATCGTGGCCCGCTGGCAGGAGATGGGGCTGTACCGCCGCCTGCGCGAGGATGCCGCCGGCCGGCCGAAATACGTGCTGCACGACGGGCCGCCCTATGCCAACGGCAACATCCACATCGGGCACGCGCTGAACAAGATCCTGAAGGACGTCATCACGCGCTCGTTCCAGATGCGCGGCTTCGATTCCAACTACGTGCCGGGCTGGGACTGCCACGGCCTGCCGATCGAGTGGAAGATCGAGGAGAAGTACCGCGCGGCGGGCAAGAACAAGGACGAGGTGCCGGTCAACGAGTTCCGCCGCGAGTGCCGCGAGTTCGCGCAGCACTGGATCTCGGTGCAGGCGGGCGAGTTCAAGCGGCTCGGCGTCGAGGGCGATTTCGACAACCCCTACACGACGATGGCCTTCCATTCGGAGGCGCGGATCGCCGGGGAACTGCTGAAGTTCGCCATGAGCGACCAGCTGTATCGCGGCTCGAAGCCGGTGATGTGGAGCGTGGTGGAGCGGACCGCGCTGGCGGAGGCGGAGGTCGAGTATCACGATTACGAGTCGGATACGGTCTGGGTGAAGTTTCCGGTGGTTGAGCAGGCAGGTGCGGCTCCCGGTGGAGAATTTCCGGCCATGTTGATCGGCGCGTCCGTCGTCATCTGGACGACTACGCCCTGGACAATGCCGGGCAACCGCGCCGTCGCCTTCTCCCCGCGCGTGGCCTACGGGCTCTACGAGGTGACGGCGGCGGAGAACGATTTCGGGCCGCAGGCCGGCGAGAAGCTGATCTTCGCGGATGCGCTTGCCGAGGAGAGCTTTGCCAAGGCCAAGCTGTCGTTCAGAAAATTGAGTTCAGTTAACGATGCTGAGTTGTCTGGCCTCGTTCTGGCCCACCCCCTCCGCGGTCTCGGCGGAGGGTATGAGTTCCCCGTCCCGATGCTGCCCGGCGACCACGTCACCGACGATGCCGGCACCGGATTCGTGCACACGGCGCCGGGCCATGGCCGCGAGGATTTCGACGCGTGGATGGATGCGGCGAAGGAGCTGCGGGCGCGGGGGATCGAGACCGCGATCCCGTTCACGGTCGACGATGCCGGCTTCTTCACGAAGGACGCGCCCGGCTTCGGGCCGGACCGGCCGGGCGGGGCGGCGCGGGTGATCGACGACAACGGCAAGAAGGGCGACGCCAACAAGGTCGTCATCGAGGCGCTGATCGAGCGCGGCATGCTGTTTGCGCGCGGGCGGCTGAAGCATTCCTATCCGCATTCCTGGCGGTCGAAGAAGCCGGTCATCTTCCGCAACACGCCGCAATGGTTCGTCCACATGGACAAGGAACTCGGCGGGTACGGGCTTTCCTCCTTCCCTGCGGGGGAGATGGCGACGGTGGGGGAGGTCGGCGCCAAGGCACCCCCCTCTGCCCTGCCGGGCATCTCCCCCTCAAAGGGGGAGATCGGCCAGTCGCCGAAGCCCGACACCTTGCGCACCCGAGCCCTCGCCGCCATCGACGCGACGCGCTTCGTGCCCGCTGCCGGGCAGACGCGGCTGCGGGCGATGATCGAGGAGCGGCCGGACTGGGTGCTGTCGCGCCAGCGCGCCTGGGGCGTGCCGATCTGCGTGTTCGTGGCCGAGGACGGCACCGTGCTGAAGGACGCGGCGGTGAACGCCCGCATCCTCGACGCCTTCGAGCAGGAGGGGGCCGACGCCTGGTTCGCGGAGGGCGCGCGCGAGCGTTTCCTGGGTTCCCGCGCCGGCGAGCCGTGGACGATGGTTCGGGACATCCTCGACGTCTGGTTCGATTCGGGCTCGACGCATTCCTTCACGCTGGAGGACCGGCCCGACCTGAAATGGCCGGCCGACGTCTATCTCGAGGGCTCGGACCAGCATCGCGGCTGGTTCCATTCCTCGCTGCTGGAGTCCTGCGGCACGCGCGGCCGGGCGCCCTACGATGCCGTCATCACCCATGGCTTCACCATGGACGAGGACGGCCGCAAGATGTCGAAGTCGCTCGGCAACACGGTCGTCCCGCAGGACGTGATGGCCAAGTCCGGCGCCGACATCCTGCGGCTCTGGGTGATGACCACCGACTACTGGGAGGACCAGCGGCTCGGCAAGAACGTGCTGCAGACCAACATCGACGCCTACCGCAAGCTGCGCAACACGATCCGCTGGATGCTGGGCACGCTCGCCCATGACGAGGGCGAAGAGGTCGCACTCTCCGACATGCCCGAACTCGAGCGGCTGATGCTGCACCGGCTGGCCGAACTCGACCAGGTGGTGCGCAAGAGCTACGACGCCTTCGACTTCAAGCGCATCACCAAGTCGCTGATCGACTTCATGGTCGTCGACCTGTCGGCCTTCTATTTCGACGTCCGCAAGGATGCGCTCTACTGCGACGCGCCCTCGAGCCTGCGCCGCAAGGCCTCGATCGTGGTGGTGCGGCACCTGTTCGACTGCGTGGTGACGTGGCTGGCGCCGATGCTGCCCTTCACCATGGAGGAGGCCTGGCTCGACCGCCACCCGCAGGCGACCTCCGTGCATCTCGAACAGTTTCCGGAGGTTCCGGCCGGCTGGCGGGACGATGCCCTGGCCGAGAAATGGCGCAAGATCAGGCAGGTGCGGCGGGTCGTGACCGGCGCGCTCGAACTGGAGCGGGCGCGCAAGACGATCGGCTCCTCGCTGGAGGCGGCACCCATCGTGTATGTGGCCGACGAGGCCCTGATGGCTGCGCTCGACGGCACCGACATGGCCGAGATCGCCATCACCAGCGGCATCTCGCTGCGCGCCGGCGCGGCGCCGGCCGAGGCCTTCACGCTGGACGAGGTGAAGGGCGTCGGGGTGATGTTCGCACAGGCCGGCGGGACGAAATGCGCCCGTTCCTGGCGCTATACCGACGACGTGGGCTCCGATCCGGACTATCCGGACGTCTCGGCACGCGACGCGGCGGCGCTGAAGGAACTGAAGGCGCTGGGGCGGATCTGACGGCTTGGCGGGCGGCCGCCACCGCCCGCCTGCCATCCACTCCGGCCCGCGCATTGCCGTGCCGGGCCGGTTGCTGTACACGACGTCAGCGCTCGCGCGTCATCTTGTTGCCGGATTTCCGACCCAACAGTCGGCAACCACGACGCGGCGAGCGAACGGCCGTCGGGAAAGGCGAATTACGGATGAAGTCTGGCGTCACACACGCGCTTCGCAGGAAGGCACCGCAGGGGCTGGTGCTGGCCGCGACGATCGCAACGCTGTCGGGTTGCATGGGTTCGCCGACCTACGGCACCGACAAGCCTGCCGACCAGCAGCTTCTGGAAGACATCACCGGCGTCCTGTCTCTCGCGCCGAAGAACGACCAGCGCATCGAGTACAAGCCGCGTCCGGAACTGGTGAAGCCCGCCTCGCTTTCAACCCTGCCGACGCCGCAGGACAGCGTGGTGGCCTCGGCCAACCCCGACTGGCCCGAATCGCCCGAGCAGCGCCGTGCCCGCATCCGCGCCGAGGCGACCGCCAACCGCGACAACATGGATTTCTCGCCCGAGGTGGTGGATACGGCCGCCGTATCGGCACCGGCGCCCGTGCGCAACGCGCGTGGCGACGTGGTCGACACGTTCACCGGCAACGGCAAGCAGACCCGCAAGGAGTTCAACCGGCGCCTCGCCGAGAACCAGCAGGGCAGCGCCACCACGCGCCGCTACCTCAGCGAGCCGCCGACGGAGTATCGCAAGCCGGTCGAAACCGCGCCCGTGGGCGACGTCGGCGAGGAAGAGTGGCGCAAGGAACAGCGCCGCAAGGCGGCTGCCGGCGGCGGCAGCACGTTCAGCTGGCGCGACCTTATCCCGGGCTTCTGACCCGGCTCGGTCGGCTGGCGGGAGGTCGACCGGAACGCGCGCGGTCATCGCGCCGGCCCTTCAGTTTTCCTGCCTGCGCGCGCGAAAGAAGTCGCGCAGGATGGCCGCAGCCTCCCGTTCCCCGATTCCCGGATAGACGTCCGGGGCATGGTGGCAGGTCGGCTGCGTGAAGAAGCGCGGGCCGTTGACCACCGCGCCGCCCTTCGGGTCGTCCGCGCCGAAATAGAGGCGGCGGATGCGCGCGAAGGAGATTGCGGCCGCGCACATTGCGCAGGGCTCCAACGTCACGTAGAGATCGGCCGAACCGATGCGTTCCGAGCCTGCTTCGCTGCAGGCCTGGCGGATCGCGAGGATCTCGGCGTGGGCGGTCGGATCGGCGCGTTCGCGGGTCCGGTTGCCGGCGCGGGCGACGATGACGCCGTCGACCACGACGACCGCGCCGACCGGCACCTCGCCGCGTTCGGCGGCCGCGCGGGCCTCGGCCATCGCTTCACTCATGAATTCCGGGCGTTTCAACGCTCATCCTTCCTGACTATTCCACTCGCGCCGGGCTGGCGTTGCTGTTAGTTAGCCGCGCGGAAAGGCAAAGGCCACATGGACGACGATACGAACGAAAAGGGCGGCAAGGGCCGGCGCGGCGGCGACGCCCCGCGCAAGCGGTCCTCCAGGCCGCAGACCGATGGCTATGCGGGAGCGAAAAAGCCGGCGGCCGCGGGTGCGAAGGCCGGCGAACGCCCTGCGCGGCGCTTCGACGGCGACAAGCCGCGCGGCCCGGCCGGCGAGGGCAAGCCCTATCGTTCGAAGGCGCCCGCGGGTGACAAGCCGTATCGGCCCCGTCCCGAGGGCGAAGCCAGGCCCTATCGCGCCCGCAAGCCGGACGGCGAGGCAGGCTCCGCGGAGCGTCCGTCGCGCCGGTTCGACCGCGACGAGACGCGCTCTTCGGGCGGCGATCGTCCGCGCAAACCCTATGTGAAGCGTGCGCCTTCCGGCGACGGTCCGGCCGGCGAACGCCCGGCGCGGCGCTTCGACGGCGACAGGCCGCGCGGCCCGGCCGGCGAGGGCAAGCCCTTCCGGTCCGGCGGCGCATCGGCCGGCGGCAAGCCGTATCGTCCTCGCCCCGAGGGCGATGCCAGGCCCTATCGCGCCCGCAAGCCGGACGGCGAGGCGGGTTCGGCGGAGCGTCCGGCGCTCCGGTTCGACCGCGACGAGACGCGTTCGGGCGACGATCGCCCGCGCAAGCCCTACGTGAAGCGTGCTCCCGCGGGAGACGGGCCGGCCGGCGAACGCCCGGCGCGGCGCTTCGACGGCGACAGGCCGCGTGGCCCGGCCGGCGAGGGCAAGCCCTATCGTTCGAAGGCGCCCGGCGGCGACAAGCCGTACCGTCCCCGGCCCGAGGGTGACGCAAGGCCCTATCGCGCCCGCAAGCCGGAAGGCGAGGGTGCGGCGGAGCGTCCGGAGAGGCGCTTCGGGGCCGACAAGCCGTTCGGCGACCGCAAGCCGCGCGAGGAGCGCGGCGAGCGGCAGTTCCGCACCGACAAGCCGTTCCGCGGCGAGAAGCCCGGCTTCCGGGAGCGCCCGCGCGGCGCATCGGCGGAAGGGCGCGGCGGCGACCGGTCCTCGGCTGCGACGGAGGAGGCGGGCGCCGTGCCCGAGCGGATCGCCAAGCGGCTCGCCCGCGCGGGCGTCGCTTCGCGCCGCGATGCCGAATCGCTGGTGGCCGATGGCCGGGTGGCGGTGAACGGCACGGTTCTGACGAGCCCGGCCTTCAACGTGACCGCTTCCGACCGGATCACCATCGACGGTCAGGCCATCCCCGAGATCGAGCGGACGCGGCTGTTCCTGTTCCACAAGCCCGGCGGGCTGGTGACCACGAACCGCGACCCCGAAGGCCGGCCCACCATCTTCGAGGCGCTGCCCGAGGAACTGCCGAGGCTGATCACGGTCGGCCGCCTGGACATCAACACCGAGGGCCTGCTGCTCCTGACCAACGACGGCGGGCTGGCGCGGCTGCTGGAACTGCCCGCCACCGGCTGGCTGCGGCGCTACCGCGTGCGCGTGCACGGGCATGTCGACGAAACGCAGCTCGCCGCGCTGCGCGACGGCGTGGCGGTCGACGGCGTCTTCTACGGCGCCGTCGAAGCGACGCTCGACCGCGAGCAGGGCTCCAACGCCTGGCTGACGATCGGGCTGCGCGAAGGCAAGAACCGCGAGGTGAAGAACATCCTCGCTTCGCTCGGCCTCGAGGTGACGCGGCTCATCCGCATCTCCTTCGGTCCGTTCCAGCTCGGCGAACTCGCCGAGGGCGCGGTTCAGGAGATCAAGGGCCGCATGCTGCGCGACCAGCTCGGCGAGCGGCTGATCGAGGAATCGGGAGCCAATTTCGATGCGCCCGTGATCACGCCGTTCTCGAACAAGCCGACCGTCGCTGCACGCCCGGAACCCGCGTCCGACCGTCCCGAGCGCGGCGGCGCCCGTTCGGAGCCGGGCGAGGGCGGGCTGATCAAGAACCGCAAGCGCGATCGCGAGGCGCATCGCGAGACCGTGCTCGGCCGGCTGCAGACCACGCGGCCGTCCTTCGGCAAGAAGCGCGAGAACCGCGAAGAGCGCGAGGAGAAGGCCTATACGTCGCCGCGGGCGCGCTCGTCCAACGTCTGGATGGCACCCGGTGCACGGCCCCAGGGCAAGACGGACGAGACCGAGGCCGCGCCCAAGCGGGCGTCGCGTCCAGCGCCGCGCAAGGCCGGCGGCGATTCGCGTCCCGCTCCGTCGCGCAACGGCCCCGGCAAGGGGCCGGCAGGCGGGGTCGGCCGCGGCCCGCGCAAGCCGCGCCGGGACGACTAGCCGATGCGGATCGTCGGAGGCGCGTTTCGCGGCCGCACGCTCGCGACGCCGAAGAGCCAGGCGATCCGCCCGACGACCGACCGCACGCGCGAGTCGATCTTCAACGTGCTGTCCCATCGCAATGGCGGGCTGCTGGAAGACGCGCGCGTGCTCGACCTGTTCGCGGGCACCGGCGCGCTTGGGCTGGAGGCGATCTCGCGCGGCGCCGCGCACTGCCTGTTCGTCGAGGAGAGCGCGGAGGGACGCGGTCTCATCCGCACCAATGTCGAGGCCTTCGGCCTGCAGGGCCGGACCAGGATCTTCCGCCGCGACGCGACGTCGCTCGGCAGCGTCGGCACGATCGCGCCGTTCGACCTCGTCTTTGCGGATCCACCCTACGGCAAGGGCCTCGGCGAGCAGGCGCTCGCCTCGGCACGGGCGGGAGGCTGGCTGAAGCCCGGCGCGCTCTGCGTGGTCGAAGAGGCCGCGGCCGCGGCCTTCGGGCGGGTCGAGGGCTTCGCGGTCGTCGACGAGCGCCACTATGGTGACACGATCATCCGCTTCATCGAAGCGGACTGAGCTCCGGCTCGGCCGCATCGATTCCGCCTGCGGCGACATGACGGATAATTCATCCGCCAGGCGCTTCACAGGCCAGGCCCGCCGCCCCATGTCAGCGGCATCAACAATCCGAGGTGATTGCGAATGGACGAAAAACGCCACGGCACGCGGGGACGGAGGATCATCCCGGCGCTGCTGATCGCGCTCATGGCGGGCGCCGCTCCCCTGTCTCCGGCGGCCATGGCCGCGCAGACCGCGTCGGCGCCACAGCAGCAGTCCAGCGACGTGACGAGCTTCGTGCTCGACAACGGACTGCAGGTGGTGGTGATCCCCGATCGCCGCGCTCCGGTCGTCACCCACATGCTGTGGTACAAGGTGGGCAGCGCCGACGAGGATCCCGGCAAGTCGGGCATCGCGCATTTCTTCGAGCACCTGATGTTCAAGGGCACGAAGAACCATCCGGCAGGCGCGTTCTCGCGCCGGATCGCCGAGATCGGCGGCCAGGAAAACGCTTTCACATCCTATGATTACACCGCCTACTTCCAGCAGGTGGCACCCGATGCCCTGGCCGACATGATGCGGTTCGAGGCGGACCGGATGACCAACCTCATCCTCACCGACGAGGTGATCGGCCCCGAGCGCGACGTCATCCTGGAGGAGCGCAATTCGCGCGTGGAGAGCGAGCCCGGCTCGCTGCTGGGCGAGGAACTCGACGCCACGCTCTACCAGAACCATCCCTATCGCATCCCGGTGATCGGCTGGATGCACGAGATCGAACAGTTGAACCGCGCCGACGCGATCGACTTCTATCAGCGCTATTATGCGCCGAACAACGCCGTGCTGATCGTGGCCGGCGACGTCGAGGCGTCCGAGGTCCGGCTGATGGCGGAGGAGACCTATGGCAAGGTGCCGCGCGGGCCCGACCTGCCGCCGCGCATCCGGCCGAGCGAGCCGGAGCAGAACACGGCGCGCACGGTGACGCTTTCGGATCCGCGTGTCTCGACGCCGAGCTTCCGCAAGGCCTGGGTCGTGCCGTCCTACACGACGGGCGCGGACGGCGAGGCCGAGGCGCTCGACCTCCTGTCGGAAATCCTCGGCGGCGGACCCCGCTCGCGCGCCTACGAGGCGCTGGTGGTGGAACAGGGCATCGCCTCGTCGGCGGGAGCCTGGTACCAGTCCGACGCGCTCGACGAGACCTCGTTCCAGATCTACGCCTCGCCGCGCGGCGACGCGACGCTTCAGGATGTGGAAAAGGCGATGGACGCAGAGATCGCCCGGATCGCCGACGAGGGCGTCACGGAGGCGGAACTCGCCGCCGCCAAGAAGCGCTACGCGCGCAGCCTGATCTTCGCCCGCGACAGCCAGAGCGGCATGGCTCGGATCTACGGCTCGACCCTGACCACGGGCGGCACGATCGAGGACATCGAGAAATGGCCCGAGCGGATCGAGGCCGTCACCGCCGAACAGGTGCGCGACGCCGCGCGCCGCCATCTCGACCAGAGCCGCTCGGTGACGGGCTACCTGCTGCCGGCCGGAGGAGACCGCTCATGAGGCGCTTCGTACTCGCCACCCCTTCATCGGACATCATCATGAAACCGGTCACCGCTGCATTCCTGGCTCTGTCGCTCACCGCGGTCGCGATGGTCGCGCCTGCTCAGGCGGCGGTGAAGATCCAGGAAGTCACCAGCGAAAGCGGCGTCACCGCCTGGCTGGTCGAGGACTACACCGTGCCGATCATCGCGGTGAACTTCGCCTTCGAGGGCGGCAGCACGCAGGATCCGGTCGGGAAGGAGGGGCTCGCCGAGGTGATGAGCGGGCTGTTCGACGAGGGGGCCGGCGACATGCCGCGCGCTTCGTTCCAGGAGGCGCTCGACCTGTCGGGCGCGGAGATGTCGTTCAACGTCAGCCCGGATGCCTTCTTCGGGTCGCTGCGGACGCTGGCGGAGGATCGCGAGGAGGCGTTCCGCCTGCTGCGGCTCGCCGTCAACCAGCCGCGTTTCGACCCGGAACCCCTGGCGCGCATCCGGGCCCAGATGATCGCCGGCATCGAGGCGCGCGCCAACGATCCGGACCAGGCGGCCTCGATCGCCTGGGCGAACGCGATCTATGGCGACCACCCCTATGCGCGCCGCAGCGAAGGGACGCCCGAGACGCTGGCCACGATCACCGCCGAGGACCTGAAGGCGCTGCACGAGAACCTGTTCGCCCGCGACAATCTCGTCGTCGGCGTCGTCGGCGCGATCGATGCGGAAACGCTCAAGGCCGAACTCGACCGCGTCTTCGGCGCGCTGCCGCAGACGCCCGACCTGCGCCCCGTCGCGCGCGTGGAGCCGAAGCTGGACCAGGAGATCGCGGTGTCGTTCCCCGTTCCGCAGGCCAGCCTGCGCCTGGCCTTTCCCGGCGTCGATCGCGACGATCCGCGTTTCTTCGCGGCCTACATGATGAACCACGTCCTGGGCGGCGGCACCTTCTCGTCGCGGCTGTTCGACGAGGTGCGCGAGAAGCGCGGCCTCGCCTACGGCGTCGGGTCGTCGCTGGTGAACCGCGACCACTCGTCGGCGCTGATGATCGGTACGTCGACGCGCGCCGACCGGGCGGCGGAGACGCTGTCGGTGATCCGCGACGTCATCGCCCGCATGGCCTCCGAGGGGCCGACGGAGCAGGAACTCGCCGATGCGAAGGCCTACGTGATCGGCAGCTACGCCATCAACAACCTCGATTCGTCGGGAGCGATCGCGCGGACGCTGGTCCAGCTCCAGATGGACGATCTCGGGATCGACTACATCGACCGGCGCGGCGACCTCATCGCGGCCGTGACGCTGGACGAGGTGAAGGCAGCGGCAAAGGACTTGCTGTCGGCGCAACCTGCCATCATGATCCTTGGACCGGATGCATCCGCCGGGGGCCAGTAGCGCGCCGACGGACAAGGATCACGCCGATGCACGGGCAAATCCCCGCTTCGCATGACGCTTCGACGCGGTCGGGGCCGACCTTCGCCATCGCCTTCGGCGGCGGAGGCGCGCGGGGACTCGCTCACATCCATGCCATCGAGGCGCTCGACGAACTCGGCATCCGGCCCGTCGCCATCGCCGGATCCTCCATCGGCGCGATCATGGGCGCGGGCATGGCAGCGGGCATGTCGGGCCGGGAGATCCACCGCTACGCCCATTCGATCCTGAGCCGCCGCGCCGAGGTGGCGGCGCGGATGTGGCGGGCGCGCCCGGGCACGTTCGCCGAATTCATGGATGGCGGGCTGCGGCTCACCCAGTTCAACGTCGAGCGCATCCTCGGAGCCTTCCTGCCCGCCGCGATCCCGCAGACCTTCGAGGAGCTCGACATTCCGCTCAGCGTGACGGCAGTCGATTTCTACCGGCACGAACAGGTGGTCTTTGCCGAGGGTGATCTGCCGTCGGCCATCGGGGCCTCCGCGGCCATACCGGCGGTTTTCCGTCCGGTGCGTCGCGACGGGCGGATCCTGATCGACGGCGGCATCTGCAATCCGGTGCCCTTCGACCTGATCGAGGGCAAGGCCGACATCACCATCGCCATCGACGTCGTCGGGACGCCGTCGCCGAACAACCGGCGCATCCTCAATTCGCTCGAACTGGTGTTCGGCTCGACCCAGCTGATGATGCAGACGATCATCCAGATGAAGCTCAAGACCTGCCGGCCGACGATCTTCCTGCGCCCGCCGGTGTCGCGTTTCAGGGTCCTCGACTTCCTGCGCATGGAGGCGATCATGGCACAGACGGCGCCGCTCAAGGACGAGCTGAAGCGCTCGATCGAAGCCGCGCTCGCCGCGCACGAGACATTCGAGCCCGTCTGAGCGGCGGCCTGGTCACTCCAGCATGGTCGAGGCCTTGCCCGTCGAGAAGGGCGAGTGGGAGGCGGGTGGCGGCGCCGGCAGGGGCGGACCGGGCGGGGCGCGGTCGGCCACGTCGCGGACGATCCGGAAGCACCAGACCAGCGCCGCCGTTCCGAACATGACGGAGCCCAGCGCCCAGCCGCCGATGACGCCTGCCGCGCCGTAGAAATGCGCGCCTGCCCAGACGAAGGGGATGGTGCCGAGGGTTGCGCGGCCCCAGTTGAAGATCGTCGAATAGCCGGGATAGCCAAGGTTGTTGAACGCGGCATTGGCGACGAAGAGCGCGCCGTTGAACAGGAAGCTTCCGGCCGCGAACAGGCAGAAGAACTCGATCAGATCGCGCGCGGCGGCGGTGGCACCGAAGAGGTCGGCGACGCCGTGCCGGAAGACCGCCAGCAGCGCCCAGGCGCCGATGACGTAGACCAGTGTGACCAGCAGGCTGTCGCGCATCACCGACATCAGCCGGTCGTAGCGGCGGGCGCCGTAGTTCTGGCCGAGGATCGGGCCGACCGCGCCCGACAAGGCGAAGATGGCGCCGAAGGCGACCGGCACCAGCCGGCCGATGATGGCCCAGCCCGCGACCGCGTCGTCGCCGAAGCGGGCGATCTCGGCCGTCACATAGGCGTTGCCGACCGGCGTGGCGAGCTGCGTGGCGACGGCAGGAAGGCCGATGACGAAGAAGGGGCGGGCCGCGATCCGCAGGCGGGTCCAGTCCGGCCAGGCGACGAGACCGTGGACGACCATTGCCCCGTGCAGGCCGACGGCCACCATGACCAGCCGCGCCAGGACGGTCGAGATCGCCGCGCCGTCGAGGCCGAGTCCGAACCCGAAGATGAGGATCGGGTCGAAGACGGCGGCGGCGAGCCCGCTCGCCAGCGTCACGTACATGGAACGGCGCGCATCGCCCGCCCCGCGCATGATGCCGGTCGTGCACATGCCGACGGCGACCAGCGGCGAGGACGGCAGCACGATCTGCATGAAGCGGGTGGCGAGGTCCAGCGTCTCGCCGGTGGCGCCGAGCATCGCCAGAAGCGGGTTCAGGAATGGCCAGACGATCGCCGACAGCACGGCCAGCGTCAGCGCCATGATGACGACCGCCGCGCCGCCCATGGCGGCCGCATCGGTCCGGTTGCCGCGGCCGAGCGCGCGCGAGACGAGGGCCGAGGTGGCAATGGTGAAGCCGATCCCGACCGAGACGGTGAAGAACATCAGCGTCGCGGAAAAGCCGATCGCGGCGGCGAGTTCCTTCACGCCCAGAAGCGATATGTAGAAGAGGTTGAGGGCATCGACGAGGAAGATGGCGATGAGGCCGATCGATCCGGTCGCGGTCATGACGACGACGTGGCGCAGGGTGGAACCGGTGGTGAACTTCGCCGGCGCTGGTGTGGCTGGACTATCGGGCTCGGTCATCACGTCGTCCCTCCGGCATCGACGCGCGACCGCGTCCCGTTCATGCAATAGCGCCCGACCCGTGAAAGGCGAGTGTCGATCGTGCGTCCGGCCGGTCAGCCGCTCACGGGCGCAGTGGTGTCGGGCATGTCGGGCACGCGGTCGATGCGCCTGCCCTCGTGCCTGGGACGGATCAGGGGCTCCGGGCTGGAGATCGAGACGCCCGGGTCCTTGAGCCCCGCCGCCTGGATCGACAGCCGTTCCTCGTCGCGGTGGCGCACGTCCTCGACGATGTCGGCGGCCGTCACCTCGTCGAGGCCGACGGCCTCCAGCGTCCGTCTGCCGAAGGTCAGGCCGGACTCCAGCGTCTCCCGGATCTCGTACTCGACGTCGCGGGCGCGCAGCGTCAGGGTGTGGTCGCGGTCGTAGGAGCGCACGAAGAGGCGCACGTGCGGGAACTCGCTCTGGATCAGGTCGACGATCCTGTCCGTCGCCTCGCGGCCATGCGTGCAGACGGCGACGATGCGGGCCTGGCGGATGCCGGCGGCCTCGAGCACGTCCTTGCGCCGGCCGTCGCCGAAATAGATGCGGAAGCCGAACTTCTCGACGGCGCGGACCCGGTTGGCGGAATGGTCGATGATCGTCACCCGCGCGCCGCCCGACAGGAGCACCTGCGAGGCGATCTGGCCGAAGCGGGAGAAGCCGATCATCAGGACGTCGGAGCCGGCACCGTCGAAGTCTTCCTCCATCGTCTCCTCCTTCTCGGCGGGAATGAGGAAGCGGCCGAGCGCCACCGCGAGCGGCGTGGCGACCATCGACACGGTGATGATGGCGATGAGCAACGAGGTGAGTTCGGGCGGCAGCAGGAAGGCGGCAGTCGCGGCCGAGAAGATGACGAAGCCGAACTCCCCGCCCTGCGGCAGCAGCAGCGCGACCCGCACGGCGTCGGCATGGGTGGAACCGAACGCGCGGCAGAGACAGTAGCAGATCACTGCCTTGACGAGCATCAGCACCGGCACGGCGACGAGGATGACGAGCCACTCGGACAGGATGATGCCGAGATCCAGCGACAGCCCCACCGCCATGAAGAAGACCGCGAGCAGGATGCCGCGAAAGGGCTCTATGCTGGTCTCGAGTTCGTGCCGGTAGGACGATTCGGCAAGCATCACGCCCGCCACGAAGGCGCCCATCGCCATCGACAGGCCGACCGACTGCATCAGGGTGGCGGCACCGAGCACGACGAAGAGGGCGGCGGCGATCATCGCCTCGCGCGCGCCGGTGTTGGCGATGATGCGAAATAGCGGGTTGAGCAGGTACCGTCCGGCTGCGATCAGCGCGGCGACGGCCACGACCGCGACGGCGAAATCCCCCGCACCGAAGGCGTCCGCGCCGTCCGTTCCCGGCGCCAGCAAAGGCACGAGCGCCAGCAGCGGGACGATCGCAAGGTCCTGGAAGAGCAGGATCGAGAAGGACGTCTGGCCGTAGCGGCGGTTCGTGTCGCCGCTCTCCTCGAGCAGCTGGAGGGCGAAGGCGGTGGAGGAGAGCGCCAGCGTCATGCCGATGATCGTCGCCTGTTCCCAGCCGAAACCGGTGGCCGAGCGGACCAGCGCGGTCAGGACGATGCCGGTGACGATCACCTGTGCGGCGCCGAGGCCGAAGATGTCGCGGCGCATCGACCACAGCCGGCTCGGCTTCAGTTCCAGGCCGATGACGAACAGCAGGAGGACGACGCCCAGTTCACCGAAGTCGAGCAGGTCGTCGCCGCCGGTGATGAGCGTGGCAACCGGCCCGAGCGCGACACCCGCCGCGATGTAGCCGAGCACGGTGGCGAGCCCGATGCGCTTGAAGAGGGGCGCCGACACGGCGGCCGCCCCGAGCAGCACCAGGATCTCCGTGAACTGGGCACCGTGTTCCGTCGCCATCCGCGTCTCCTTGCCGGTCTGCGCCCGGCTGCACGCTGCCACCCATTGCACAGGCTCCTCCGGAGCCATAGATGCACCAGCAGACGGACCGGCGCGCCAAGCCGATGCGTCCGGATTCGTCACGGCACCCAACCGGAACTATCGCATGTCGCTGAACACAGACAAACTCACCGATCTCGTCGGTTCGCTGGTGGATGCGGCGCGCCGCGCCGGAGCGGACGAAGCCGATGCGGTCGCCGTCCGCGGGCGATCCGGCAGCGTGACGGTGCGTCTCGGCAAGGTCGAATCGACCGAGGCATCGGAAGGCGACAGCATCGCGCTGCGCGTGTTCGTGGGCAAGCGGGTGGCCAGCGTGTCGGCCACCGTCGACGCAGACGTCAACGCCCTGGCGGAGCGCGCCGTGGCGATGGCGAAGGTCTCGCCGGAAGATCCGTTCCAGGGTCTGGCCGATCCCGATCGGCTTGTGAAGGACGTTCTCGACCTCGACCTGTTCGACGCGACCGAGGTTGCGGCCGAACGTCTGCGGCAGGACGCGCTGGCGGCGGAGGCGGCCGCCATGGAGGTGCGGGGCGTGACCAACTCCAGCGGATCGAGTGCGAGCGCCGGGCTGGGCGGGCTCGTGCTGGCGACATCCGCCGGTTTCCTCGGCCACTACGTCGCCTCCCGCTTCTCGCGCTCGGTGAGCGTGATCGCGGGTGAGGGGACGGCGATGGAGCGCGACTACGAGTTTTCGTCCCGGCTGTTCTTCGACGAGCTGGAGACGCCCGAGACGATCGGTCGGCGTGCCGCCGAGCGGGCGGTGCGGCGTCTCGGCGCCCGCAAGGTCAAGAGCGGGCCGGTGACGGTGGTGTACGATCCGCGCGTGGCGCGGGGCATCGCGGGACATCTCGCCGGCGCCATCAACGGTGCTTCGGTGGCACGCAGGACGAGCTTCCTGCGCGACCGGATGGGCCAGCCGGTGGCATCGGCCGCCATCACCGTCACCGACGACCCGCGCAAACCGCGCGGCACCGCGTCGCGGCCCTTCGACGGCGAGGGTGTCGCCGGCGAACCTCTGACCATGATCGACCGCGGCGTGCTGCGGCACTGGTTCCTGTCGACGTCGACGGCGCGCGAACTCGGCCTCGCCACCAACGGACGCGGCGCCCGTTCGGGAACGTCGGTCAACCCGAGCTCGACCAATCTCGCCATCGAGCCGGGCACCGCGAGCCCGCAGGACCTGATCTCCGGCCTGTCCAGCGGATTCTACGTCACCGAGGTGTTCGGCCAGGGCGTGAACATGATAACCGGGGAGTACAGCCGGGGCGCTTCCGGATTCTGGATCGAGAACGGCGCGCTGTCCTACCCCGTGTCGGAGGTGACCATCGCTTCGAACCTGAAGGACATGTTCATGGCCATGACGCCGGCCAACGACATCGACCGCACCTTCGGCACGGCCGCGCCGACCCTGCTCGTCGAAGGAATGACCCTTGCCGGAAGCTGACGAGACGCGCGATGCCGCCGACCTCGACCTGGTCCTGTCGGCAGCCCGGCAGGCCGGAGACATCGCCATGGGCTATTTCGGCCGCAAGCCGGAGGTCTGGCTGAAGGAGGGAAGTTCGCCCGTCAGCGAGGCTGACTTCGCCGTCGACCGCTTCCTGCGCGAGTCCCTCTCGGCCGCGCGTCCGTCCTATGGCTGGCTCTCCGAAGAGACGGCCGACACGCCCGAACGGCTCGGCGCGGAGCGCACCTTCGTCGTCGACCCGATCGACGGTACCCGCGCCTTCATCGAGGGGCGGGACACCTGGTGCGTCAGCGTGGCGGTGGTGGAGCAGGGGACGCCGGTGGCGGGCGTGCTGGTGTGTCCGGCGCTCAGGGAAACCTACTGGGCGCGTTCGACCGGTCCCGCCTTCCTCGACGGCCGTCCGATCCGGGTGCGGCCGCCCGAGGGCCAGCCGCGCGTCGGCGGACCGAAGACGATCTTCGCCATGCTGCCCGACGCGTTGCGCGACCGCTTCGCGGTGACGGGCTACGTCCCTTCGCTCGCCTACAGGCTGGCGCTGCTGGCGCGCGGCAGCCTCGATGCGGCCCTCGTGAAGCCCAATTCGCATGATTGGGATCTGGCGGCGGCCGACCTCATCCTGAGGCAGGCCGGCGGGCAGGTGGTGGACGAGCACGGCCGGGCGCTGAGTTACGCCGGCGAACACGTACGCCACGAGATGCTGGTGGCTGGAAGCGGCGCGCTGCTGGCGGAAATCCTGGACGCCTTCGCCTCGAGGCGCGTCGCGCCGGTTTCCAACACCGGCGGAATGGTCTAATCAGGCTCGGCTCAACCGACATCCGCGGACGGGAAAATGACTGAAAACGCCGACGGCAAGCAGCTCTTGCACCTCGTTTTCGGCGGCGAACTGAAGTCGCTCGGCGAAGTTCGCTTCCGCAATCTCGACGACCTCGACATCGTCGGCATCTTTCCCGACTACCAGTCGGCCCAGCTGGCGTGGCGCGCGAAGGCGCAGGCGACCGTCGACAACGCGCACATGCGCTACTTCATCGTCCACCTGCATCGTCTTCTCGACCCCGGAAGCGACAAGCCCGCCCGGACCGGCGAGGGCGGATGACCGACGTGCCTCCCGTGGCTTCCGCCAGCAAGATGGACGGCCGGCGACGGTCGAGATCTGCCCGGCCCGGCCCTCTGAAGGCCTTCTGGCGTCGCATCCGGACGCCGCTGGCCGAATCACGTTTCGTGGCCGATCTGGTCGCCTTCGCGCTGGCGGCGGCGCTCCGCTTCATCTACCTGACCAACCGCACCGTCGAGGGGTCTGACAGTCTCGAGAAGGCCTATGCCAGCCTGGCGCCGGGAATCGCGGCGTTCTGGCACGGCCAGCATCTGATGGCCCCCTGCCTGAAGCCGCGGTGGCTGAAGATGGCGGCGCTGTTCTCGAAGAGCCGGGACGCCGAACTCAATGCGCGCGTGGCCGAGCGTTTCGGCTTCGAGACGGTGCGCGGATCGGGCGGACGCGCCAACGCGCACAATGCCGACAAGGGCGGCGCGCGCGCGCTCATCATGCTGAAGCGGCTGCTCGATACCGGGCGCTCCGTGGCGATGATCGCCGACATCCCGCACGGAACACCGCGCGATGCAGGGCTCGGCATCGTGATGCTCGCCAAATTCTCGGGGCGGCCGGTGGTGCCGGTCGCGCTCGCCACGAGCCGGCGCAAGGTGATCGCGTCGAGCTGGGACAGGACGACGATCAACCTGCCGTTCGGACGCAAGGCGGTCGTGGTGGGCGAGCCGGTCTACGTGCCCGCGGATGCGAACGAGGCATTGCTGGAACAGAAGCGGCGGGAGGTGACGGCGAGTCTCGACGCCGCCACCGCGAAGGCCTACGGGCTGGTCGATCGAACCTCATGAGCGAACGCTGGGCACGCGCGATGCTGACGGCCTATCGCTTCGCCGGAGCGGCCGCCTACCCGTTCGTCGGCGGCTACATCGCCTGGCGGACGACGCGCGGCAAGGAAGAGCGCTCGCGGCGCCGCGAGCGCTACGGATACGCCGTCGTGAAGCGGCCGCCCGGGCCGCTGGTCTGGATCCATGCGGCGAGCGTCGGCGAATCCTATGCCGTCATCCCGCTGGTGCGGCGGATCTCCGGATTCGACATCAACGTCGTCTTCACCACCGGCACGGTGACCTCGGCGCAGATCGTCCAGTCGCGCTTCGACGAACGCGTGCTGCATCAGTACGTGCCGCTCGACCTGAAGCCTACGGTGAGCCGCTTCCTCGACCACTGGAAGCCGGATCTGGCCATCATCGCCGAATCCGAAATCTGGCCGATGACGATCCTGGAGCTCGGCGCGCGACGCGTGCCGCAGGTTCTGGTCAACGGGCGCCTGTCCGACCGGTCGTTCGCGGCGTGGACGAAGCGCGCCTATCTCGCCGAAGCCCTGTTCGAGAACCTGTCGCACGTGGTGGCGCAGTCGGAGACCGACGGAGAACGCTTCCGCCAGTTGGGCGCGCGGCCCGTCACGGTTTCGGGCAACCTCAAGGTCGACACAGATCCTCCGGCGGTCGACGAGCGGGAACTGCGGCTGCTTCGCTCGCAGATCGGCAAGCGTCCGACCTGGGCGGCGATCTCCACCCATGAAGGCGAGGAGGCGATCGCGATCGAGGTGCACCGGCTGCTGAAGCGGCGCTACCCCGGCATCCTGTCGATCATCGTGCCGCGCCACCCGGAACGGGCAGAGGGACTGCTCGGCGCCTTTCGCGAGGCCGGGCTGACGGTCGCGCGCCACAGCCTCGGCGAGCCGGTGGAGCCGGAAGTCGACGTGCTGCTCGGCGACACGATCGGCGACATGGGTCTCTTCCTCCGCGTCACCGAGATCGCATTCGTCGGCCGGTCGCTGACGGCGGAGGGCGGACAGAACCCGCTGGAGCCGGCCATTCTCGAGACGGCGATCCTCGCGGGTCGGAACGTCCAGAACTTCCGCGATTCCTACGAGAGGCTGATCGAGCGTGGCGGGGCCCGACTGGTGACCGACCGCGACATGCTGGCGGGTGCCGTGAACTTCCTGCTCGCCAACGAGGGCAAGCGGCGCGAGATGATCGACGCTGCGCTGGCGACCGTCAACGAGATGCGCGGGGCGCTGCCGGCGACGCTGAAGGCGCTGGAGCCCTACATCAATCCGCTCATCGTGAAGGCCCGGCTCGACGAAGGCACGAGGCGCTGAGGCGATGACGAGCGAAGCGCCGCCGTTCTGGTGGGAGAAGCCGGACTGGCGCGCCTGGGCGCTCTGGCCGGCATCGGCCCTCTATGGCTTCGCCGCCGCGCGGCGCATGATCGGGGCCAGGCGGGAGCCGCTCGACGTTCCGGTCTTCTGCGTCGGCAACTTCACCGTCGGCGGCGCCGGCAAGACCCCGACGGTCGTGGCCCTGGTGCAGGAGGCCGAGCGGATGGGGCTGAAGCCCGGCGTCCTGTCGCGCGGCTATGGCGGCAGCGTTGCGGAACCGCATCTCGTCGACCTTCACCACGACACCGCACGCCATGTCGGCGACGAGCCGCTGCTGATCGCCCAGCATGCGCCTGTGGCGGTGTCGCCGGACCGGGCGGCGGGAGCGAGCATCCTGATCGGCCTCGGCTGCGACTTCCTGATCATGGACGACGGTTTCCAGAGCGCGCGCATCCATTTCGACCATTCGCTGCTGGTCATCGACGCCCGGCGCGGGCTCGGCAACGGCCATGTGGTGCCGGGCGGACCGATGCGTGCGCCCTTCGTGAGCCAGATCCGCCATGCCGATGCCGTCCTGGCGATCGGGACCGGGGACGGAGCCGCCGCCGCCATCCGCAAGGCTGCGCGCGCCGGCCGGCCGGCCTACCGGGCGCGGGTGAAGCCGCGCGACGCGGCGGCGATTGCCGGCCGCCGCCTCCTCGCCTTCGCCGGTATCGGTGACCCTGCGAAGTTCTTCGGCACGATCGAGGATGCCGGCGGGACGATCGTGGTGCGGCGGGTGTTCGGCGACCACCATCCCTTCACCGACGGCGAGATCGCCGAGCTCGCCCGCGATGCGGATGCGTCGGGTCTCGACCTCGTGACGACCGAGAAGGATGTCATGCGCCTGAGGAGCGGAACGGCGGCTGCGCGCGCTCTGGCGGAGCGGACGCTGACGCTGCCGATCGACCTCGTCTTCGATGATCCGGTGGTGCCGCGACGCCTGATCGACAACGCGATACGGGAGTTCGAGAAGCGGCGCTATGCGCCCGGAACCAGGCGGTAGGCGCAGGGGCTGCTGGCGCGGGAGGCGTCAGCCGCGCCGACGCAGATGCGGATTGGCCTCGAGCTCGCG
The DNA here is from genome assembly GCF_014495845.1 of Aquibium microcysteis. Classification (NCBI taxonomy): domain Bacteria; kingdom Pseudomonadati; phylum Pseudomonadota; class Alphaproteobacteria; order Hyphomicrobiales; family Phyllobacteriaceae; genus Aquibium; species Aquibium microcysteis. The sequence continues at coordinate 2,298,485 of NZ_CP061080.1, read as the reverse complement.
CGCGAGCGAGACGGACGCGCTGACATAGGCTTCCTGGCGCGCGACGGACCAGTACTTGAGTTCGTCGAGCGGGATGCTCTCGCCGGTAACGGCGCAGCGCACGAACGCGCCCGGGCTGGCGACCTGGAAATCGCCGTCCAGATACCGCAGCCGCGCTTCCCTCGCGCCCGGACCTTCGAACCTGTTCATCGCTCTCTCACTTGCCGCGTCCTTAGCGCCACAAAACCTTCGTCCGGTCAAGCTTCCGCGCGCTCGGCGCTGTCAATGACGGCCGAACAGCCGCTCGATGTCGGAGAGCTTGAGCTCGATGTAGGTCGGACGACCGTGATTGCACGTCGCGGAGCCGGGCGTCGCCTCCATCTGGCGCAGCAGCGCGTTCATCTCCTCCGGCTTCAGCCGCCGTCCCGACCGCACCGAGCCATGGCAGGCCATGGTGGCGGCAATGGCGTCGAGCCGCTGCTTCAGCCCGTCGGCCGAATCAGTCTCGGCGATCTCGTCGGCCAGGTCGCGGACGAGGCCCTGGACGTCGGTCTCGCCGAGCATGGCGGGCGTCTCGCGCACCGCCACCGCGCCCGGGCCGAAGCGCTCGAGACCGAGGCCGAAGCGGGCGAGCGTGCCGGCGTGCGATGCGAGCCGTTCGGCATCCTCCTCGGGAAGGTCGACGATCTCGGGCAGGAGCAGCATCTGGGCGGGCAGGGGACGGGCATGGATCGCCTGTTTCAGCGCCTCGTAGACGAGCCTTTCATGCGCGGCGTGCTGGTCGACGATGACCAGCGAATCCTCGGTCTGCGCGACGATGTAGTTGGCATGGACCTGGGCGCGGGCCGCACCCAGCGGATGGCGCAGCGTCTCGGGCGCCGGTTCCGCGGCCCCCCGTGCGTCGGCACCCGGCCGGTGCGCGAAGGCGGCCTGGGCGGCCTCGCCGAAGCCGTCGAGCGGGCGGCTCGGCGAACTGTCGAGGTCGAAGCCGCCGGACGGCCAGCCGCGCCGCGCGGCATCGTCGCTGCGGTGCGCGCCCGCAGGGCCCGCATGCGGCGCGGGCGCGCCGCCCGGGCGGAACGCGGCCATCATGCCGGCGGTGCCGGACGTGGCGGGACGCATGCCGGCCTGCGCCAGCGCCTGGCGGATCGCGCCGATGATCAGCCCGCGCACCAGCCCCGGATCGCGGAAACGTACGTCGGCCTTGGCGGGGTGGACGTTGACGTCGACCAGCCCCGGATCGAGCGTCAGGAACAGGGCGGCGATGGCATGGCGGTCGCGCGGCAGCACGTCGGCATAGGCGGCGCGGATCGCCGCGGCGATCTGGCGGTCGCGCACGGGTCTGCCGTTGACATAGGCGAACTGCATCAGCGCGTTGGCGCGCGTGAAGGAGGGGATCGACACCTGGCCGCCGAGATGCACGCCCTCGCGCAGTGCGTCGAGCGGCAGCGCGTTCTTCGGGAACTCCTCGCCCAGAACCTTCGCCAGGCGGCGCAGCCGGCCGTCCTCGTCGTCGGTCTCGGCCGGCAGGTCGAGCCGCGTGCGATCGGTGCCCGAGAGCGTGAAACGGACGGCGGGAAAGGCGACCGCGATGCGCTTGACGACGTCGGTGATGGCGGTGGATTCCGCACGCTCGCCCTTCATGAACTTCAGCCGGACGGGCGTGGCGTAGAAAAGGTCGCGCACCTCGACCTGCGTTCCACGGTTGGCGGCGGCCGGCCGCAGCGGCGAGACCCGGCCGCCCTCCACCGCGATCTCCATCGCCTCGTCGGCTTCGACCGTGCGCGAGCGGATGGTGAGCCGCGAGACCGAGCCGATCGAGGGCAGGGCCTCGCCGCGGAAGCCGAGCGAGCGGATGTCGTGGATGTCGTCGGACAGCTTGGAGGTGCAGTGGCGCGACACCGCGAGCGACAGCTCGGACGCCGGAATTCCGCCGCCGTCGTCGACGACGCGGATCAGGTTCAGCCCGCCGCCCGCGGTGGCGATCTCGATGCGCGTCGCGCCGGCATCGAGCGCGTTCTCGACGAGTTCCTTCACGACGCTGGCCGGCCGTTCGATGACCTCGCCGGCGGCGATCTGGTTGATCACGGTCTCTGGAAGCTGGCGGATCGGCATCCGGGGCTTCTAGCGGGATTCGGGTGGCCGGACGAGGGCCGAAGCGCAGCGAGGCGCAAACAGGCCGGGGGACGGCGCTGCGCGGCCTATCGGGCGGCATGCCCGGCACATTAGGCTCCGGGCGAGGATATCGGGAGGAGCGACGATGGCCATGGTCGAGGAGAGCCGGACCAGACGCGAGCGCTCCGGCCGCCAGGCGCGGCGCGAGCAGCGCAGCCATGGCGAGCGCGGGCTCGGGCGGCCCTACATCGTGCGCAACATTCCCACCTACGACATCCTGTCGGAAGAGAACCTCGTGCGCATCGAGGCCGCGGCCGACCGGATCCTGGCCGAGATCGGGATCGAGTTCCGCGACGATCCGGTGGCGCTCGACCACTGGCGGCGGGCCGGCGCCCGGGTGGACGGCGTGCTGGTGCGGTTCGAGCCGGGGCTGCTGCGCGCGGTGCTGAAGACGGCGCCGGCCAGCTTCACCCAGCACGCGCGCAATCCGGCGAAATCGGTGGAGATCGGCGGCCGCTCCGTCGTCTTCTCGCCGGCCTACGGCTCGCCCTTCGTCATGGACCTCGATCGCGGCCGCCGCTACGGCACGATCGAGGACTTCGAGAACTTCATCAAGCTGGCGCAGGCCTCGCCCTGGCTGCATCATTCGGGCGGGACGATCTGCGAGCCGGTCGACGTGCCGGTGAACAAGCGCCATCTCGACATGGTCTATGCCCACATCCGCTATTCGGACCGGCCCTTCATGGGGTCGGTGACGGCGGAGAGCCGGGCGGAGGAGTCGATCGCGATGGCCCGCATCGTCTTCGGCGAGCGCTTCACCGACGAGAACTGCGTCATCCTCGGCAACGTCAACGTCAACTCGCCGCTGGTCTGGGACGCGACCATGACGACGGCGCTGCGCGCCTATGCCCGCGCCAACCAGGCGGCCGTGGTCGTGCCGTTCATCCTCGGCGGCGCGATGGGGCCGGTGACGAATGCGGGGGCGATCGCCCAGTCGCTGGCCGAGACCATGGCGGGCTGTGCGCTGACGCAACTCGAGCGGCCGGGTGCGCCGGTGATCTTCGGCAACTTCCTGTCGTCGATGTCGCTGCGCTCGGGCTCCCCGACCTTCGGCACGCCGGAACCGGCGATCGGCTCGATGGTGATCGGCCAGCTGGCGCGGCGCCTGAACCTGCCGCTGCGCTGCTCGGGCTCGTTCACGACGTCGAAGCTGCCGGACGGGCAGGCGATGAACGAGAGCACCATGTCGATGCTGGCGGCCGTGCACTGCGGCGCCAATTTCATCCTGCATTCGGCCGGCTTCCTCGACGGGCTCCTGTCGATGTCCTACGAAAAGTTCGTGATGGACGCCGATTTCTGCGGCGCGCTGCACAGCTATCTCGACGGGGTGAAGGTCGACGACAACCAGCTCGCGCTCGACGCCTTCCGCGAGGTCGGTCCGGGCAGTCACTTCTTCGGCTGCGCCCACACCATGGCCAATTACGAGACGGCGTTCTGGGATTCGGCGATCGCGGACAACGAACCCTTCGAGAAGTGGGAGGCGGCCGGATCGGCAGACGCGGCGACACGCGCCAACGCGAAGTGGAAGCAGATGCTGGCCGACTACGAGGCACCGCCGCTCGACGAGGGGATCGACGAGGCACTGAAGGATTTCATTGCGCGCCGGAAGGCGGCGGTGGAGGATGCGTGGTATTGAACCCCGCGCCCGTCCGGAGGGACGACCATGCCGTCTCGTCTTTTCGCCCCCGCCATCATCGCAGCGTCGCTCGCTCTGCCGGCCACTGCCGCCGCCGCTGCGACGCCGCAGGAGATCGTCAGGCTGTTCTACCAGAGGCCGGGGGCCGAGACGGACCCGGCGCTGCGCTCCCACTTCACCGATCCGGCCCGGACGATCCTCGACGACAACGACAAGCTGAAGTCTTCCGGCGAGGGGGAATGCCTCGATCCCAATCTCGCCTTCGCCTTCGCGGAACCGGCGGCGTCGGAGACCGGCGACGCGGTCCGGACGGTGGAGGCGGTGCGCGGCGACCAGGCGACGGTGATCGCCGCCTTCACGGCCGGCGGCCAGCGGCATCGAATGGAATGGCGGCTGAAGCGCGTCGACGGCGAATGGAAGGTGGCGGATTTCCTGTCGGCCGACGGCGAGCTGGTGCTGAGCCGCTACAATTGCCAGTGAGGCCGGCGGCGCGGCGCATCCGTGCGCCTGAATCGACGCACGCAAGGGTGGCGTCGGCGAAGCGCGGACCGGTGACCCGTGGCAGAGGGCGGCTCGAAATGGTAGAGTGCGGCCATGACCCGACTTCTGGAAATCGCCATCGAGGCGGCCCGCCAGCTCGACCCCGCCGAGCAGGATGAACTCGCGCGCACGATCATGGAGATCGTCGGCGGTGCGAATGAGAGCGTCTACGTGCTTTCGGAGGAGGAGCGGGCGGCCGTGGAACGGTCCCGTGACTGCGTTCGCAGGGGCGAGTTCGTTTCCGAAGAGGAACTCGAAGCGATGCTTGCCAAGTATCGCTGATGCGTGTGCGGGTCACGCCCCCGGCGGCACTGGAGATCGAGGAAATCCTTGTCGGTCTCAAGCAGGAGGCACCGCAGGCGGCGAGCGGGCTTGCGAGGCGCATCGATGCAATCCTGCTGCGATTGCGGGACTTTCCCGAAACCGGAGTCAAGACGTCGGAGGACGGAGTCCGGCGCGTCAACCTGTCTCCGTATCGATACCTCATCCTTTACGAGGTTCATCAGGGCGAAGTCGTGGTTCATGCCTTCCGTCATGGGGCAAGGCATCCCGACGAGTTGAAGGTGTTCGGCCGATGACGCTCTGCCGGGACTCTGCCGGCTCGAGCATCCGACACCTGAAGGACCGCGCGATGTCGAGCGGCCGGCCCAGCTTTCCCGGAACGGAGGCGGCAGGCTTGCGCGGCCGGCATGGCGAACCGACTCTCGAAATGGTAGGATGCCGTCATGACCCGACTTCTCGAAATCGCCATCGAGGCGGCCCGCCAGCTCGACCCCGCCGAGCAGGACGAACTCGCGCGCACGATCATGGAGGTCGTCGGCGGGGCGAATGAGAGCGTCTACGTGCTTTCGGAGGAGGAGCGGGCGGCCGTCGAAGAAGGGCTGGCGCAAGCCGAGCGTGGCGAGTTCGCTTCCGACGATGAGGTCGCGGCCCTTCTGTCGAATCGCCGCCTGTGAAGATCAGGCTCACGCGCGCGGCCAGCGACGAGATTCGGGACATCTATGGTTATCTTCCAATCCAGTCGCCGTCCGCGCGTGCCGGCTTCCAAGAGAGGTTGCTGCAGGTCCTCCGCGACATTCGCGATTTTCCGGAGACGGGACGTGCGACGGACAAGACATCCGTCCGCATCCAGAACACGCGCCCTTATCCCTCTCT